>JADKIR010000005.1:723629-1447259 GCA_016722655.1 Cytophagaceae bacterium | reverse complement strand
GGATGATTCCAATCTTTCAAATGTAGGGGCAGATTGTTCTGTAGGTTCTAATAACGTATCAGGAATAGGTATAAATAATTCCATAATTGGTTCATTTTCACCTGCCCATGCATGGAGTGGAACAGGAAACTATGCCCAAGTAATACCAGCTCCGGATTCATCCAGTAACGAAGTTGGAAACCTTCAATGCGATGATTTTGGAAATGTTAGAACTATTAACACATGGGGATGGGGGTACAAATCTGATTCAGTTGCATTTTCAATTGTAAAAGGTTGTGCAAACTTGGCTGTAACAAAAACAGCAGACAATCTTCATCCATTATTTGGAACAAACGTAACATTTACGATACAAGCCGAGAATTTAGGAACAATTGACGGTTCATTGGTTCAGGTAAATGATTTGATTCCATCAGGCTATACTTATGTTTCACATGTCGCTTCAACAGGAACCTATGACTCAGGAACCGGAATTTGGGATATTGGAACTCTTGCAAATTTAGATTCTGAAACTTTAACAATTACTGCTTTAGTTAATACTACTGGTTCATATTCAAATACAGCATCAATAGATGGTAGGGAATATGATAATATTGCCCTAAATAATTCAGATACAGAAATACCAGTTCCAACTTATTATCCAGGATCTTTAAATGATTCAGATATTAATAATGTACCTGGAATTCCAGCAAATTTAAATATTATTACAAATGACACCTTAGGTGACGGCAGCAATGCAACCCCAGCAACGGTAACCGTAGATTTGAACCCTGCGACACCTGGCATCCAGGATACCTTAACGGTAGCCGGACAGGGCGAGTGGGTATATAATCCGGCGACAGGCGAGGTTACATTCACCCCTGAAGTAGCCTTTACGACCGATCCTACGGACATAAACTATATATTGACAGAGACAATCACCGGATTATCTGATACCGCAGCGATCAATGTAGAATACACAGAGATTCCACCTGTAGCGGTGAATGACAATGATCTGGGCAATGTACCTGGCACAGCGGTGACATTGAATGTATTGACCAACGATGATCTTTCAGATGGCAGCAATGCAACACCACTAACGGTAACCGTAGATTTGAACCCTGCGACACCTGGCATCCAGGATACCTTGACGGTAGCCGGACAGGGCGAGTGGGTATACAATCCGGCGACAGGAGAGGTGACATTCACCCCTGAAGTAGCCTTTACGACCGATCCTACGGATATAAACTATATATTGACAGAGACGCTAACAGGTCTTTCTGATACAGCAGCGATCAATGTAGAATACACAGAGATCCCACCAGTAGCGGTGAATGACAATGATCTGGGCAATGTACCGGGCACAGTGGTGACATTGAATGTATTGACCAACGATGATCTTTCAGATGGCAGCAATGCGACACCACTAACGGTAACTGTAGATTTGAACCCTGCGACACCTGGCATCCAGGATACCTTAACGGTAGCCGGACAGGGCGAGTGGGTATATAATCCGGCGACAGGCGAGGTTACATTCACCCCTGAAGTAGCCTTTACGACCGATCCTACGGACATAAACTATATATTGACAGAGACAATCACCGGATTATCTGATACCGCAGCGATCAATGTAGAATACACAGAGATTCCACCTGTAGCGGTGAATGACAATGATCTGGGCAATGTACCTGGCACAGCGGTGACATTGAATGTATTGACCAACGATGATCTTTCAGATGGCAGCAATGCAACACCACTAACGGTAACCGTAGATTTGAACCCTGCGACACCTGGCATCCAGGATACCTTGACGGTAGCCGGACAGGGCGAGTGGGTATACAATCCGGCGACAGGAGAGGTGACATTCACCCCTGAAGTAGCCTTTACGACCGATCCTACGGATATAAACTATATATTGACAGAGACGCTAACAGGTCTTTCTGATACAGCAGCGATCAATGTAGAATACACAGAGATCCCACCAGTAGCGGTGAATGACAATGATCTGGGCAATGTACCGGCACAGTGGTGACATTGAATGTATTGACCAACGATGATCTTTCAGATGGCAGCAATGCGACACCACTAACGGTAACTGTAGATTTGAACCCTGCGACACCTGGCATCCAGGATACCTTAACGGTAGCCGGACAGGGCGAGTGGGTATACAATCCGGCGACAGGAGAGGTGACGTTCACCCCTGAAGTAGCCTTTACGACCGATCCTACGGACATAAACTATATATTGACAGAGACGCTAACAGGTCTTTCGGATACAGCAGCGATCAATGTAGAATACACAGAGATTCCACCAGTAGCGGTGAATGACAATGATCTGGGCAATGTACCGGGCACAGCGGTGACATTGAATGTATTGACCAACGATGATCTTTCAGACGGCAGCAATGCGACACCACTAACGGTAACCGTAGATTTGAACCCTGCGACACCTGGCATCCAGGATACCTTGACGGTAGCCGGACAGGGCGAGTGGGTATACAATCCGGCGACAGGAGAGGTGACATTCACCCCTGAAGTAGCCTTTACGACCGATCCTACGGATATAAACTATATATTGACAGAGACAATCACCGGATTATCTGATACAGCAGCGATCAATGTAGAATACACAGAGATCCCACCAGTAGCGGTGAATGACAATGATCTGGGTAATGTACCGGGCACAGCGGTGACATTGAATGTATTGACCAACGATGATCTTTCAGACGGCAGCAATGCGACACCACTAACGGTAACCGTAGATTTGAACCCTGCGACACCTGGCATCCAGGATACCTTGACGGTAGCCGGACAGGGCGAGTGGGTATACAATCCGGCGACAGGAGAGGTGACATTCACCCCTGAAGTAGCCTTTACGACCGATCCTACAGACATAAACTATATATTGACAGAGACGCTAACAGGTCTTTCTGATACCGCAGCGATCAATGTAGAATACACAGAGATCCCACCAGTAGCAGTGAATGACAATGATTTGGGTAATGTACCGGGCACAGCGGTGACATTGAATGTATTGACCAACGATGATCTTTCAGATGGCAGCAATGCAACACCACTAACGGTGACCGTAGATTTGAACCCTGCGACACCTGGCATCCAGGATACCTTGACGGTAGCCGGACAGGGCGAGTGGGTATACAATCCGGCGACAGGCGAGGTGACATTCACCCCTGAAGTAGCCTTTACGACCGATCCTACAGACATAAACTATATATTGACAGAGACAATCACCGGATTATCTGATACAGCAGCGATCAATGTAGAATACACAGAGATCCCACCAGTAGCAGTGAATGACAATGATCTGGGCAATGTACCTGGCACAGCGGTGACATTGAATGTATTGACCAACGATGATCTTTCAGACGGCAGCAATGCGACACCACTAACGGTAACTGTAGATTTGAACCCTGCGACACCTGGCATCCAGGATACCTTAACGGTAGCCGGACAGGGCGAGTGGGTATACAATCCGGCGACAGGCGAGGTGACATTCACCCCTGAAGTAGCCTTTACGACCGATCCTACAGACATAAACTATATATTGACAGAGACAATCACCGGATTATCTGATACAGCAGCGATCAATGTAGAATACACAGAGATCCCACCAGTAGCGGTGAATGACAATGATCTGGGTAATGTACCGGGCACAGCGGTGACATTGAATGTATTGACCAACGATGATCTTTCAGATGGCAGCAATGCGACACCACTAACGGTGACCGTAGATTTGAACCCTGCGACACCTGGCATTCAGGATACCTTAACGGTAGCCGGACAGGGCGAGTGGGTATACAATCCGGCGACAGGAGAGGTGATATTCACCCCTGAAGTAGCCTTTACGACCGATCCTACGGATATAAACTATATATTGACAGAGACGCTAACAGGTCTTTCTGATACCGCAGCGATCAATGTAGAATACACAGAGATTCCACCTGTAGCGGTGAATGACAATGATCTGGGCAATGTACCTGGCACAGCGGTGACATTGAATGTATTGACCAACGATGATCTTTCAGATGGCAGCAATGCAACCCCACTAACGGTAACCGTAGATTTGAACCCTGCGACACCTGGCATTCAGGATACCTTGACGGTAGCCGGACAGGGCGAGTGGGTATACAATCCGGCGACAGGAGAGGTGACATTCACCCCGGAAGTAGCCTTTACGACCGATCCTACAGACATAAATTATATATTGACAGAGACGCTAACAGGTCTTTCTGATACCGCAGCGATCAATGTAGAATACACAGAGATCCCACCAGTAGCGGTGAATGACAATGATCTGGGCAATGTACCGGGGACAGCGGTGACATTGAATGTATTGACCAACGATGATCTTTCAGATGGCAGCAATGCGACACCACTAACGGTAACCGTAGATTTGAACCCTGCGACACCTGGCATTCAGGATACCTTAACGGTAGCCGGACAGGGCGAGTGGGTATATAATCCGGCGACAGGCGAGGTGACATTCACCCCTGAAGTAGCCTTTACGACCGATCCTACGGATATAAACTATATATTGACAGAGACGCTAACAGGTCTTTCTGATACCGCAGCGATCAATGTAGAATACACAGAGATCCCACCAGTAGCGGTGAATGACAATGCTCTGGGTAATGTACCTGGCACAGCGGTGACATTGAATGTATTGACCAACGATGATCTTTCAGACGGCAGCAATGCGACACCACTAACGGTGACTGTAGATTTGAACCCTGCGACACCTGGCATCCAGGATACCTTAACGGTAGCCGGACAGGGCGAGTGGGTATACAATCCGGCGACAGGCGAGGTGACATTCACCCCTGAAGTAGCCTTTACGACCGATCCTACGGACATAAACTATATATTGACAGAGACAATCACCGGATTATCTGATACAGCAGCGATCAATGTAGAATACACAGAGATCCCACCAGTAGCGGTGAATGACAATGATCTGGGTAATGTACCGGGCACAGCGGTGACATTGAATGTATTGACCAACGATGATCTTTCAGACGGCAGCAATGCCACCCCAGCAACGGTGACTGTAGATTTGAACCCTGCGACACCTGGCATTCAGGATACCTTAACGGTAGCCGGACAGGGCGAGTGGGTATACAATCCGGCGACAGGAGAGGTGACATTCACCCCGGAAGTAGCCTTTACGACCGATCCTACGGATATAAACTATATATTGACAGAGACGCTTACAGGTCTTTCTGATACCGCAGCGATCAATGTAGAATACACAGAGATCCCACCAGTAGCGGTGAATGACAATGATCTGGGCAATGTACCTGGCACAGCGGTGACATTGAATGTATTGACCAACGATGATCTTTCAGATGGCAGCAATGCGACACCACTAACGGTGACCGTAGATTTGAACCCGGCGACACCTGGCATTCAGGATACCTTGACGGTAGCCGGACAGGGCGAGTGGGTATACAATCCGGCGACAGGCGAGGTGACATTCACCCCTGAAGTAGCCTTTACGACCGATCCTACGGATATAAACTATATATTGACAGAGACGCTAACAGGTCTTTCTGATACCGCAGCGATCAATGTAGAATACACAGAGATCCCACCAGTAGCGGTGAATGACAATGATCTGGGCAATGTACCGGGCACGGCGGTGACATTGAATGTATTGACCAACGATGATCTTTCAGACGGCAGCAATGCGACACCACTAACGGTAACTGTAGATTTGAACCCTGCGACACCCGGCATCCAGGATACCTTAACGGTAGCCGGACAGGGCGAGTGGGTATACAATCCAGGGACAGGAGAGGTGACCTTCACCCCGGAAGTAGCGTTTACGACCGATCCTACGGACATAAACTATATATTGACAGAGACGCTAACAGGTCTTTCTGATACCGCAGCGATCAATGTAGAATACACAGAGATCCCACCTGTAGCGGTGAATGACAATGATCTGGGTAATGTACCAGGCACAGCGGTGACATTGAATGTATTGACCAACGATGATCTTTCAGACGGCAGCAATGCAACACCACTAACGGTAACCGTAGATTTGAACCCTGCGACACCTGGCATCCAGGATACCTTAACGGTAGCCGGACAGGGCGAGTGGGTATACAATCCTGCGACAGGAGAGGTGACGTTCACCCCTGAAGTAGCCTTTACGACCGATCCTACGGACATAAACTATATATTGACAGAGACGCTTACAGGTCTTTCTGATACCGCAGCGATCAATGTAGAATACACAGAGATTCCACCAGTAGCGGTTAATGACAATGAGTTGGGCAATGTACCGGGCACAGCGGTGACATTGAATGTATTGACCAACGATGATCTTTCAGATGGCAGCAATGCGACACCACTAACGGTAACTGTAGATTTGAACCCGGCGACACCTGGCATCCAGGATACCTTAACGGTAGCCGGACAGGGCGAGTGGGTATATAATCCATCGACAGGAGAGGTGACGTTCACCCCTGAAGTAGCCTTTACGACCGATCCTACGGATATAAACTATATATTGACAGAGACAATCACCGGATTATCGGATACAGCAGCGATCAATGTAGAATACACAGAGATTCCACCTGTAGCGGTGAATGACAATGATCTGGGTAATGTACCTGGCACAGCAGTGACATTGAATGTATTGACCAACGATGATCTTTCAGATGGCAGCAATGCAACACCAGCAACGGTAACTGTAGATTTGAACCCTGCGACACCTGGCATCCAGGATACCTTAACGGTAGCCGGACAGGGCGAGTGGGTATATAATCCGGCGACAGGCGAGGTGACTTTCACCCCTGAAGTAGCCTTTACGACCGATCCTACGGATATAAACTATATATTGACAGAGACGCTTACAGGTCTTTCTGATACAGCAGCGATCAATGTAGAATACACAGAGATTCCACCTGTAGCGGTGAATGACAATGATCAGGGCAATGTACCGGGCACAGCGGTGACATTGAATGTATTGACCAACGATGATCTTTCAGATGGCAGCAATGCAACACCACTAACGGTGACCGTAGATTTGAACCCTGCGACACCTGGCATTCAGGATACCTTAACGGTAGCCGGACAGGGCGAGTGGGTATATAATCCGGCGACAGGCGAGGTGACATTCACCCCTGAAGTAGCCTTTACGACCGATCCTACGGACATAAACTATATATTGACAGAGACGCTAACAGGTCTTTCTGATACCGCAGCGATCAATGTAGAATACACAGAGATTCCACCTGTAGCGGTGAATGACAATGATCTGGGCAATGTACCTGGTACAGCGGTGACATTGAATGTATTGACCAACGATGATCTTTCAGACGGCAGCAATGCGACACCACTAACGGTGACTGTAGATTTGAACCCGGCGACACCTGGCATCCAGGATACCTTAACGGTAGCCGGACAGGGTGAGTGGGTATACAATCTTGCAACAGGAGAGGTGACATTCACTCCGGAAGTAGCCTTTACGACCGATCCTACAGACATAAACTATATATTGACAGAGACGCTAACAGGTCTTTCTGATACCGCAGCGATCAATGTAGAATACACAGAGATTCCACCAGTAGCGGTGAATGACAATGAGTTGGGCAATGTACCTGGCACAGCGGTGACATTGAATGTATTGACCAACGATGATCTTTCAGATGGCAGCAATGCGACACCACTAACGGTGACCGTAGATTTGAACCCTGCGACACCTGGCATCCAGGATACCTTGACGGTAGCCGGACAGGGCGAGTGGGTATACAATCCGGCGACAGGAGAGGTGACTTTCACCCCGGAAGTAGCCTTTACGACCGATCCTACGGATATAAACTATATATTGACAGAGACAATCACCGGATTATCGGATACCGCAGCGATCAATGTAGAATACACAGAGATCCCACCTGTAGCGGTGAATGACAATGAGTTGGGCAATGTACCGGGCACAGCAGTGACATTGAATGTATTGACCAACGATGATCTTTCAGATGGCAGCAATGCGACACCACTAACGGTGACCGTAGATTTGAACCCTGCGACACCTGGCATCCAGGATACCTTAACGGTAGCCGGACAGGGCGAGTGGGTATACAATCCTGCGACAGGAGAGGTGACATTCACCCCGGAAGTAGCCTTTACGACCGATCCTACGGACATAAACTATATATTGACAGAGACAATCACCGGATTATCGGATACCGCAGCGATCAATGTAGAATACACAGAGATTCCACCTGTAGCGGTGAATGACAATGAGTTGGGCAATGTACCTGGCACAGTGGTGACATTGAATGTATTGACCAACGATGATCTTTCAGATGGCAGCAATGCAACACCACTAACGGTAACTGTAGATTTGAACCCTGCGACACCTGGCATCCAGGATACCTTGACGGTAGCCGGACAGGGCGAGTGGGTATACAATCCTGCGACAGGAGAGGTGACGTTCACCCCTGAAGTAGCCTTTACGACCGATCCTACGGATATAAACTATATATTGACAGAGACAATCACCGGATTATCTGATACCGCAGCGATCAATGTAGAATACACAGAGATCCCACCTGTAGCGGTGAATGACAATGAGTTGGGCAATGTACCGGGCACAGCAGTGACATTGAATGTATTGACCAACGATGATCTTTCAGACGGCAGCAATGCGACACCACTAACGGTGACCGTAGATTTGAACCCGGCGACACCTGGCATTCAAGATACCTTGACGGTAGCCGGACAGGGTGAGTGGGTATACAATCCTGCGACAGGAGAGGTGACATTCACCCCTGAAGTAGCCTTTACGACCGATCCTACGGATATAAACTATATATTGACAGAGACGCTTACAGGTCTTTCTGATACCGCAGCGATCAATGTAGAATACACAGAGATCCCACCTGTAGCGGTGAATGACAATGAGTTGGGCAATGTACCGGGCACAGTGGTGACATTGAATGTATTGACCAACGATGATCTTTCAGACGGCAGCAATGCGACACCACTAACGGTAACCGTAGATTTGAACCCTGCGACACCTGGCATTCAGGATACCTTGACGGTAGCCGGACAGGGCGAGTGGGTATACAATCCGGCGACAGGAGAGGTGACATTCACCCCGGAAGTAACCTTTACGACCGATCCTACGGACATAAACTATATATTGACAGAGACGCTTACAGGTCTTTCGGATACCGCAGCGATCAATGTAGAATACACAGAGATCCCACCAGTAGCGGTGAATGACAATGATCTGGGTAATGTACCTGGCACAGCGGTGACATTGAATGTATTGACCAACGATGATCTTTCAGATGGCAGCAATGCGACACCACTAACGGTAACTGTAGATTTGAACCCTGCGACACCTGGCATCCAGGATACCTTAACGGTAGCCGGACAGGGCGAGTGGGTATATAATCCATCGACAGGAGAGGTGACGTTCACCCCTGAAGTAGCCTTTACGACCGATCCTACGGATATAAACTATATATTGACAGAGACAATCACCGGATTATCGGATACAGCAGCGATCAATGTAGAATACACAGAGATTCCACCTGTAGCGGTGAATGACAATGATCTGGGTAATGTACCTGGCACAGCGGTGACATTGAATGTATTGACCAACGATGATCTTTCAGATGGCAGCAATGCGACACCACTAACGGTGACCGTAGATTTGAACCCTGCGACACCTGGCATCCAGGATACCTTAACGGTAGCCGGACAGGGCGAGTGGGTATACAATCCGGCGACAGGAGAGGTGACATTCACCCCGGAAGTAGCCTTTACGACCGATCCTACGGACATAAACTATATATTGACAGAGACAATCACCGGATTATCGGATACCGCAGCGATCAATGTAGAATACACAGAGATTCCACCTGTAGCGGTGAATGACAATGAGTTGGGCAATGTACCTGGCACAGTGGTGACATTGAATGTATTGACCAACGATGATCTTTCAGATGGCAGCAATGCGACACCTGCAAGAGTCAAAATTGATTTGAATCCGGGTTTGGGAGGTGTACAAGATACATTGTCAGTTTCGGGAGAAGGTGTTTGGACTCTAAATCCGGTAAATGGAGATGTAACATTTGTTCCGGAACCAGGATTTACAACTGACCCTTCTGCTATAACCTATAGTTTGACTGAAAATTATACAGGGTTGAGCAGTTTGGCAATGATTACTGTAGGATATACAGAGATATCTCCATTTGCTGTTAACGACAATGATTTAGATAATTCTCCTGCATCAATAGTTGTGTTGAATATATTAAATAATGATGATTTGTCTGATGGTTCACCCGCAACCACTTCGACTACTTTGATTGATTTGACTCCAGCTACTCCAATTATAGATAATTCATTGATTGTGGTAGGAGAGGGTACATATAATTATAATGCAGCTAACGGAAACTTGACATTTACTCCTGAGGTAGGTTTTGATAGTAATCCAACACCTATTCAGTATGTTTTAGTTGAGACTTTGACTACATTAAAAGATACTGCTTTAGTTAACATTACTTACATTCCAATAATACCATTAAACGATAGCAGTATTGCTAATTTACCTGGAATGCCTGTTGTATTAAATATTATTTCTAATGATACAATTTCTGATGGAAATCCGGCTACTCCGGCAGAAGTGATTGTTGACCTGGATCCAATAACTCCGGGAATTGATACAACCTTAACAATTCCAGGAGAAGGAGTATGGGTTTATGACCCTGTAACAGGTGACCTAACTTTTACACCTGAGCCTGGTTTTGTAACTGACCCTAGTCCTATTACTTATGAAATTTCTGAAATTTCAAAAGGAACAATCAGGAGTGCGGTAGTAACTATTGATTATGCACCGGCAGTTTATCCTGTTGCATTACCAGATAGCAGTATAAATAATATGCCTTACATTACTGCAAGTGTTAATGTTTTAGGTAACGACACATTAAGCACAGGTTTAGGAGCAACACCACTTACTTCAATTGTGGATTTAACCCCTGCCACTTTAATTGTAGATGATACTTTAGTTGTGGCAGGTGAGGGTACTTTCTCTTACAATGGTGCAACAGGTGTAGTAAGTTTTGAGCCTCAATCAGGATTTACTGGAAGCCCTACACCAATTCAATATGTTTTAATTGAAAATGTTGGAGGTTTAAAAGATACATCCTTAATTACAATTACATATTTATTACCGGTTGATGCAATTAATGACGCAAGTTCAGGTACACTACCAGGTATAAATGCTATAGTTAATATTGTTTCAAATGATACACTTTCCGACGGAAGTCCAGCAACTCCTTTGGAGGTAATTATAGACTTAGATATGATTAACCCTGGTATTCAGTCTATGATTACTGTATCAGGCGAAGGAGTTTGGTCTTATGATTCAACCTCGGGATTGCTTACATTTAATCCTGAAACAGGATTTACAAAAGATCCTACGCCGATTTATTATCAGTTAACGGACAAAACTGCAGGACTTTCTGATACTGCATATGTAACTATGGTTTATAATGAACTAAAGCCTATTGCTTATGATGATAATAGTCTTGATAATTCTCCGGCAACAGTAGTCACTTTGAATGTTTTATTAACAGATAGTTTATCTGATGGTTCAGTTGCTAATGTTACGAAAGTAAGCGTAGATTTGAATCCTGCCACCCCAATTATTGAAAATACTATCAATATTATTGGAGAAGGTTCTTATACTTACAATAGTTTAACAGGAAATGTCACTTTTACTCCGGAATCAGGATTTACTGACAACCCAACTCCTATTCAATATGTTTTGGTTGAAGATTTAACTGGACTAAAAGATACAGCAACAATTACAATAACTTATATTCCTTTAGTTCCTGAAAATGATCAAAGTGTTGGAAACACACCTGGTGTTCCAGTAGTTGTTAATATTATCGAAAATGATACACTTTCTGATGGTAATCCTGCCACTCCAATTGAAGTTTCAATAGACCTTAATCCGGCAACTCCGGGTATAGATACTACTTTGACTGTTCCGGGGGAGGGAGTATGGGAATATGATCCAATTACTGGTGAATTAACTTTCACTCCTGAGCCTGGATTTATAACAGACCCTACTCCGATTACTTACGAAATCACCGAGATTTCTAAAGGGCAATCAAGAACAGCTACAGTAGTTATTGCTTATGGTCCGGCATCGCCTCCAATAGCAATTAATGACAGCGATTTAAATAACATGCCTTTTGTTATTGGAAGCGTGAATGTTTTGGCCAACGATACATTAAGTTCAGGTCTGAATGCCACTCCGGCAACTGCAAATGTAGATTTGAACCTAGCTACCCCTATTATTGAGAATTCTTTGGTCATTCCAAGTGAAGGTACTTTTATTTATGACACCTTAACTGGAATTGTTTCCTTTACTCCTCAATCTGGGTTTACTGGCAATCCTACTCCAATTCAATATGTTTTGAATGAAATTGCGACAGGATTAAAAGATACAGCCACAATCACATACACGTATTTGTTGCCTGTGGTAGCTGCAAATGATACAAGTTTAGGGAATGTTCCTGGCGTAAATGCTGTGCTGGATATTGTTTCTAATGATTTATTATCAGATGGAAATGCTGCCACTGCTCCAGAGGTGGTTGTAGATATGGATCCGGCTTCACCTGGTGACCAGTCATTTATTACAGTAGGAAGTCAAGGTATTTGGACTTACAATTCTGCGACCGGTCAGGTGACTTTTGACCCAACTCCAGGATTTACAACTGATCCAACTAATATCAGTTACATAATTCGTGAAGTGTCAACAGGTTTGGTAGATACTGCTCTTATTCATGTAACTTATACTGAGCTACCTCCAATAGCAAATTCAGATAGTTCTTTAAATAATCAGCCACAAACTGTAGTTAGCCTAAATATTCTAACTGACGACAGACTTTCTGATGGTTCTCTTGCGACTACGGGTACTACCACAGTGGATCTCGAGCCTTTTGCACCAGGAATTACTTCAAATCTGATTGTAGTTGGTGAAGGTATGTGGAGCTATTCTGATGTGACAGGAGTATTAAGTTTTACTCCAATTCCAGGGTTCTTCAACCATCCTACTCCATTGGTATATGGACTGACTGAAGATATTACCGGACTAAGTGATACTGCCGTTGTAGTTATTACTAACTTAATACAACCGGAAATAGAATTAATAAAAAATGGTACTCTTATAGGGGACGGATATCTTGGAGATTCAATCTTGTATTCATTTACAGTGGTAAACACAGGAAATGTACCTGTATTTAATATCTCAATTAATGATTCCAGAATTAGTGCTTCTCCAATATCGTTAAGCCCGGTTTCATTGTCTCCGGGAGGTATGGGCGTGGCTCAGTTTACCTATCCTATAACAATGACAGATATTTTGGCAGGTGTGATAAGTAACTCGGCAGTTGCAGCAGGAACCAGCATAAATGCAATTGTGGTTAGTGATACCTCTGATAATGGTGACCCAATGTTACCGGGAGATTCGAATCCAACGGTGACTGCCCTTCCAACACCAGTTGTAGATGTCAATTTGACATCGAGTGTTCTTGGAACTTGTACGCAAGCCATTGGCGATACCATCACTTTCAGATTTAAAGTAGCAAGAACCGACACCATAGCAGTATTAAATAATGTTGTGATTGGGGACAGTTTGAGTACAAACTTTGATTTAATTTCAGCAGTAACTTCGGAAGGTACTTATGATACACTCACCGGACAATGGTCGGGAATTAGCTTAGCGGCGGGTGACAGTGCAATACTTACGCTTCAGGTCAGACTATTAACCAATATTGGTGGACTGGCTTGTATGGATGCATGGGTGGTATCATCTACTTTTGGTGATACTGATTCAAATCCGGGTGATAAAGTAATTAACGAAGACGACATTACCAGGGCTTGTGTAACAGTACCATTGGTTATTTGTCCGGAAAAAAGTGAGACAATAGAACTTACAGCCGGAAGTGGGTATTCGACCTATCAATGGTACCGCAATGGAACATTGATAAGTGGTGCTACTTCTCCAACATATATCGCATCGCAAGGTGGTATCTATACTATCATAGTTGATGGAAGTGGCTGTGCAAGCAGTACTTGTTGCCCGATAATAGTTCAGGAAGTATGTGCATGTCCACCACAGATATGTGTTCCAATTACGGTTAGAAAAATTAGGTAATAACATTTTAGGAAAATATACTACTGAGGTCTGTCGGAATTCCGGCAGACCTCTTTTATATTTTGAAGTTTTGGTTTTAATATTTTTAGAAAAAATGGAATTACTTTCCTGGTTCAATTTTAAAAATGATTTCCTGTTGTTATATCATAAATTAAAATCCTTTTATGCCGACAATTCCTATTTCGTTGGAAAACAAAAAAAGCCCGGTTTCCCGAGCTTAATCTATCTTATACGTTATATTTTTTTTTCAGTCTAAAGCTGCAACGCCCGGTAATACTTTACCTTCCATGTACTCAAGAAGGGCTCCTCCACCGGTTGAAACATAAGAAACTCTGTCTCCATATCCCGCATTGTTAATAGCAGATGCCGAGTCACCACCTCCAATAAGAGAGAAAGCATTATTTTCTTCAGTAGCTGCAACTACAGCTTCGGCTATAGCGTTGGTTCCGATTGCAAAATTCGGGAATTCAAATACTCCCATCGGACCGTTCCAAAGAATAGTCTTGGATTTTTTAATGGTTTCTACAAACAATTTAACTGATTCCGGTCCAATATCAAGTCCTTCCCAGTCAGCTGGTATGGCACCTGTAGCCACAATCTGGCGATTGGCGTCATTGCTGAAGGCGTCAGCACAAACATTGTCAACAGGCATAATAATATTTACCCCTTTTGCTTTAGCTTTTTCCAGAATACTTAGGGCCAATTCTTGTTTATCAGCTTCTAAAAGCGATTTTCCGATTTCGCCACCCAAGGCTTTGGTGAATGTATAAGTCATACCACCACCGATTATCAAATTATCAACTTTATCGAGTAGTCTTTCAATAATCAGGATTTTGTCTGAAATTTTTGCTCCGCCCATAATTGCTGTGAAAGGTCTTTCAGCACTTTCTAGGATATGTTGAGCATTATCGATTTCGGCCTGCATTACTTTTCCACAAATTTTATCAGTGAAAAACTGACCGATTACTGCAGTAGAAGCATGTGCCCGGTGAGCTGTACCGAAGGCATCATTTACCCAAACATCACCTAATTTGGAAAGTTTTTCGGCAAATGCCACATCACCTTTCTCTTCTTCTTTATAAAAACGAAGGTTTTCCAAAACCAAAACTTCACCTGGCTGAAGTCCAGCAGCAAGATCAGTGGCTTGTTGTCCGATACAATCATCAGCAAATTTTACAGGTAATCCTAAAATCAGCGACAATGGTGCTACAAGGTGTTTTAAGGAATATTTTTCGGTTGGACCATCTTTGGGTCTTCCCAGATGCGACATCAAAATACATGAACCCCCATCATTCAAAATCTTTTTTATGGTAGGAATTGTGGCTTTAATTCGAGTATCGTCGGTTATTTCATGACGCTCATTTAGAGGTACATTGAAGTCCACTCTTATCAGAGCTTTTTTGTTTGAAAAATCAAAAGAATCTACAGTTTTCATTGATTTACTTGAAATTTTGTAACCAGTTTTAAATATTCACAAAGGTAAAATATCTCTTAAACACTTAAATTTTTATAAGAAAAGAAAATCGAAAATATGGGTAAATAAGTGTTAAATATCCAATATTTTACAAAATAAATCATATTATCATAAAAATCAGTTTAAAGTGAAATAATATTCAAACTATTTTGAATTAATTGTTTGAAATTCAATCTCAAAGCAGTAATTTTGCAGTCCGATTTTCGGAAAAGTATTATTTTTAAACAATTATTTTTTATTCAAATGTTTCAAAACCAGTACGAAACAGTGTTCATTTTAACTCCCGTTTTATCTGAAGCCCAGATAAAGGACACTGTTGACAAATTTAAATCAGTATTGACTGATCACGGTGCTGAGATCCTTAATGAAGAGGCTTGGGGTCTTCGTAAGCTTGCTTACACCATTCAGCACAAAACTACGGGCTTTTACCAATTGTTTGAATTTAAAAGTTCTCCTACTCTGATTTCAGTATTAGAGACCGAGTTCAGACGTGACGAACGCATTTTGCGTTTTCTTACCACTAAATTAGACAAACATGCTGCGGCATATTCGGCTAAACGTAAAAGTGGTGCTTCGAAATCAAAAGAAACAGCTCCAGCGGCTGAGTAAAAACATTTTAAAAGATTAAGATTATGTCATTAGTTAACGAACCGGTAGAAAGAAAAGAACAAAATCGCAAGAAGTATTGCAGATTTAAAAAGCTGGGTATTAAGTATGTAGATTACAAAGACCCTAACTTTTTATTGAAATTTTTAAATGAGCAAGGAAAAATCCTTCCTAGAAGATTGACTGGCAACAGCCTTAAATTTCAGAGAAGGGTATCAACTGCCATTAAACGTGCCCGTCATTTGGCTTTGTTGCCTTATGTGGCCGATGGTTTGAAATAATAACCCTCCTTTTTTTATTTTTTAATCGTAGAATTGAATCAAAATGGAAATAATATTAAAAACTGACATCGCCGGCCTGGGGTACAAAAATGATATCCTTGATGTGAAGCCCGGGTATGGTCGCAATTATTTGATTCCACAGGGTTTTGCTGTATTGGCAACCGGATCAAATAAGAAAATTTTGGCTGAGAACTTAAAACAAGCCGCTCACAAAGCCGAAAAACTTAAGTCTGATGCACTTTCAATTGCTGAGCAAATCGGTGAAGGACAGGTGGTTATCAGCATGAAAGTGGGTGAGAGTGGCCGTATTTTTGGTCGTATCACCAGTATTCAGATTTCTGATGCTCTTGCACTTAAAGGAATTGCAATTGACAGAAAGAAAATCACAGTTGAAGACATCAAGTTTGTGGGTGAATACAAAGCCACAATTGACCTTCATAAAGAAGTTAAGCACCAGCTTAATGTAAGTGTGGTTGCTGAGAGCGAAGAGTAATCTTTTCTCTATCATAAAAAAAGGGGGATGCTTGATGAAAGCAACCCCTTTTTTTATGAATCTTAAACTAAAAAAATTATTTCAAAGAAGCAATCCACTTTGCCATCTCTAGTGCCTCACTTTTTGGAACTGAAGGTAGGGCAGTCATTGCAGGATAACCAGGCCAGTTAGAAGGTTTTGGTTTGTAAATCAAAGCTACTATTTGCTCCGGAGTATATTTTTTCTTCTTCATTACTTCTTTATACGCTGGTCCAACTATTTTGGTGTCAGGGTTATGACAAGCCAGGCAAGTGTTTTTGGTAAGAAGTTTCTGGATATTAGGTGGGATTTTGGTTTGGGCTTGTGCAGCCAAAAATGCAAACAGAACGAATGCAATCGATAAAGCTGATTTTTTCATTATTTTTAAAAATTCTTAAATTAAACATTTTAGTTAACTACCGTAAAGGTAAAATATTTTTCTATATACTGATTAAAAAAAATGTTATTTAAGTGTTAATCGGTTACAGATTATTTATTCAAATCTGACTCTCAATACGCTTGCTTTGACACCAATCTCATTGAAAAACCTCAACCAAAACAGTTGTTGATTGCTTAATGCATCATTGGGTGATTTTATTTCTATTAGTTCCAGGCCGTTTTGATTCCAAACCAACAAATCGGGCAGCCCACGAGAGTTTTCAACAATATTTTCTGCAATTTTTGTTAGAATGACCTTTAAATTTTGCCATTCTATATGTGTAACCATCACCCTTACCAGCTCCCAGATTTCCGGCAACCAGATTACGAAAGCATTTGCAATACCTTCATTTTGCCGGTAATTTTCCCACAAATAATTCAAAAAATCATCTTTAGTTTCAAAAGATTCAAGGTGGTTCCTTATATTTTCTCCTCTTTTTTGATAAAAATCAGGCAGATGCAAGTCCGAAGGTCTCCTTTGAAATGGATGATGAAAAGCCACGAGCGAAGGATCAAAAATTATCTCCCAGAACGCCAGCCCAAAAAGACTTCGCCAGGTATGATTTTCTGAAAAAGCCGCCTCAAAGCCCGCATCACGAAAATGCTCAATGGCCCCGAGTTCGACCTGGTGAATGTACATATTATCCACGGTAATTTCGGAGGCGTTTTTGATAAATTCAGTCGTTTGCTTTTTATTTTTTTTTCCTTCAAGATTTTTTACAAAATACTCCGCAAAAAACTGCTCGTCAGCATTTTGAGGATTAATTGTCATTTGGTGACAAAGGGCTTTGGCTTCCTCAACATAACCGATTTTTGCCAGGCAACGGACAGCCCGCTCTCGTGAAGGAACAGCACTAACATTTTTATATACTTCCAATGCCGCATCAAAGTGTTTTTGTTGCTCAAAGTGCTTCCCGATTTTGAGTTGAAGTCGCTCCCAGGTGGTCATTGCCACTGTGCTAAGTTCCTGAAGACTCTGCTGGGTATTCTGGTACCAGTCCAAAATCTCCACAGGACTTTGGGTGGATTTTAATTCTTCAAATACCAGGAAGAATTCCGAGATCATCCATTTGTCTTCGGCTTCTTTCCGGGTTTCAAATCTGGCCACCAAATGGTCGTCGGAGTGTTGATAGTACTGAATTAGACCCAAATCACGCAACACAAATTCGGTCATATCCATGTATTTATTTCCGAAAAACAGAAACCGCAAAAATGAAACCTCGAGTTCGAAGTTCATTTTCACCAGCTCCGATGTCTTAGCCAAAACTTTAAAAATTTCTTCAGGACTGTAGCTGATTTTTAGCTGCTCGGCAAGTTGTTCTTTTTTTAGATTTTTGAAAGATTTTAAATCAAAAAAGCTTAACAAGTCTGCTTTTGTCAATACATAAATTATATCGCTGAGATAATTTTTATGATCCTCAAAATTAAGTTCTGAAACAAATCCCTTTTCAATTAAAATCTTTAACTGAAAATCCAGATTCTCAATCTCTTCATATTTCAGTGATTTTTTTTTGAAAAACAAACCCTT
Source organism: Cytophagaceae bacterium (assembly GCA_016722655.1). Lineage (NCBI taxonomy): Bacteria > Pseudomonadati > Bacteroidota > Cytophagia > Cytophagales > Cytophagaceae > Cytophagaceae bacterium. Next base: position 1,428,237 of record JADKIR010000005.1, on the reverse strand, counting down.
TCTATTGGTAAATCGTATAAACAGGCATTGGGAGTCGTTGGGTAAGGAATAGTATTTTCTCAGAAATCGCCATTCGGGCTCAATTAACAAGCTTTTGTATTTGTCTTTTACAAAAGATAGTAAATATTCGAAATTGGTATGGTAATATTTTGGTGGTAACGGGTTTTCCATCAGATACTTACAGAAAGACCATCGTATGCCAGTGAGATGTGTGCCGGTAGTTCTTTTTCCACCTCAGAATGGCGGCCAAGTTTATGACTGATATGCGTAAAATAGGTGTGACCCGCACCGATTTTTTCTGATAAATCTATAGCTTGTTGAAAAGTGAAATGCGAAATGTGGTCCTGCCTTTGAAGTGCATTTATGACCAGGATTTTTGAGCCTTTAATTTTTTCAATTTCTTCTTCAGCAATATAATTTGCATCAGTTATATAAGTGAAATCATTGAACCTGAAGCCATAAACCTGCAATTTATGATGTAAAACATTTATAGGTAGGAACTCTAATCCTTTAACTATAAAAGGTTTGTCAGATATTTCATGGCATTCAATTATCGGAACTCCCGGATAAGGGTTTTCCTGAAATGCATAATGATATTCCTGTTTGAGTTGCTCTATCACCCTGGGATGAGCATAAATAGGGCAGTTTTTTATGCCTTGCAGGTAGTTAAATGGCCTCACATCGTCGAGGCCCGCGGTGTGGTCTTTATGTTCATGCGTAAAAATTACAGCATCAAGGTGTGTTAGGTCAGCGGCAAGTGCCTGTTGCCGGAAGTCAGGTCCTGTGTCAATCACAATATTGGAACCTTTAAATTGTATAAGAAGTGACACCCTCAGCCTCTTATCTCTAAAGTCGAGTGATCTGCATACATCACATTTACAGGTGAGTACAGGCACTCCGGTAGAGGTGCCGGTACCCAAAAATGTAATTTTCATTGCAGAAATTTTATTTTTCTGTCAACCCTTTTACGATTAACACCAATTTGTCAAAATTCAGTGGCTTCATAAGTACATCATTGAAACCAGCCTCTTTAAACTCTTCTTCAGAGTAGTTACGGGCATTTCCTGTGATAGCGACAACAGGCACTTTTGATTTTTCGGGTACGCTCATGGCTCTGATCGCCTTTACACATTCCATACCGTCCATGATTGGCATGTTAATGTCAAGAAGCACGATGTCGAAATTTTCTTTTTCAAGTAATTGCACAACCTGCTCGCCATTTTTTACTGCGGTAATCTCAAAATTCTGAAATTCGAGGATTTTTTTAACCAAATTTTGAATTACCGAACTGTCCTCTGCAATAAGTACTCTATTAGGTGATGGCATGATTTATTATCTTTTGATTGTTTTTTTGTAAATATAATTGTTAATCAAATAACTCCTGAAATATAAAGGGTCATTTGAAAAAAAAACATTAATTTTTGACAAAAAAGTCCAAATATTCACCTCTATTTTTAATTTTGAGAAAAAAAATGCTTTTGAAGGAAATCAATCTAATTCCTGGTAAAAAAATATACTTCGCTTCTGATTTCCACTTGGGTGCTCCTGACTATTCACAAAGTCTGATTCGGGAGAAAAAAATCTGTAAATGGCTCGATTTCATCAAAACCGATGTGCAAGTGTTGTTTTTGGTCGGTGATATGTTTGATTTTTGGTTTGAGTATAAAAGGGTAGCTCCTAAAGGCCACATCAGATTTTTGGGTAAGCTGGCTGAATTGTCAGATGCCGGCGTACAAATCGAAGTATTTAGTGGCAATCATGACATGTGGATGCGGGACTATTTTAACAGGGAATTTGGCTGTGAAGTTTCCCGTAATTCTTTAGAGTACAAAATTAACGACAAACGTTTCCTGATAGGCCATGGTGATGGTCTTGGACCCGGAGATACTGCATATAAGTTCTTAAAAAGGATTTTTGAGAATAGAATTTTAAGGTGGGCATTTGCCAATTTATTGCATCCTGATTGGTCATTGTTTCTGGGAAATCTATGGGCACAAAATTCCTGGAAAAAGCACGACAAAGTGAACGATGTGTATGTGTATGAATCGCCTGAGAAAGAGCTGCTTTATTTATATTCCAAAAAAGAAGAAGAACTTCAACACCGCGATTTTTATATTTTTGGACACCGACACTATAAACTAGATCTACAACTCAGTCCCAAGTCAAGGTATATTAATCTGGGCGACTGGATCAGGTTTGACTCTTATGCTGTTTTTGATGGAGAAAATCTGGAATTAAAAGTTTTTTAGATTCAATCTTCGGTTTCTTCAATTGATTTTCTGGCGTTGAAATAACCCTTGATTACTGTAAAAGTGGTTATTGCTAAAAAGAAAATAATAATGTAGTGCACGTATTCGATAAGCCAGGGAAATTTTAACCCCAAAAAATAACCACTTCCAACCAAAGATAGAACCCAAATAAACCCTCCAATTAAATTGTAAAGGGTAAATCTCAGGAAATTCATTTTGACCAAGCCAGCCAATATTGGAGCAAAAGTACGCACTATGGGTAAAAACCTTGCAATGATCAGTGTCCGGCTACCATACTTTTCAAAATATTTACGTGTACGTTCAATATATTTTTGTTTAAAAAAAAGAGAGTCTTTGCGGTTTTGGATTTGGTCTCCAAAAAACCTCCCTGAAATATAGCCGGTAAAGGTACCCGCCACGGCAGCAAGAAAAATTCCGAAAAATAAAGTAAAGAAGGTAACTTCAAGCAAATGCGTAGATGCAAACACGCCTGAAAGAAATAATAGATAGTCGCCCGGAAGGAAAAATCCAAAGAAAAGACCATTTTCGATATAGACAATCAGAATAATAGCAAGTAAGCCTCCAGTCTGGATTATCTCCTCGGAGTTCATGATATAATTGAAAAAGTCTATGATCTGATCCACAAAGAACTGTTTAGGAATTTTTGTAAATATAAAGAGGCAATTTTAATGAAAAGTTAAATTTTAAAAAAAATCATTAAAATAAAAACACCCCTTGGTCTGAGTTGTTTGATAGTGAGACTTTTACGTGGTCAGAAATAGTGGTTGACAATGCATATCCCACATAATCGGCTGATATTGGAAATTGGGGGTGGTTCCGGTCAACCAATACAGCCACCTGGATTTTTTTTGTAGGAATACTCAAAAATGGTCTCAGACAAAACGCCAAAGTGCGGCCTGTGTTGAGCACATCGTCGGTAATTATTATGGTTTTGTTTTCAAAAGTATCTACATCTGACTCAATTTTAATGTCAGGTTGGACAGCCTGAGATTTATCTAAAGCGAGTTTGGCCAAGGTTATTTTCTGATTTGAAATTTCGGATAAATATTGACCTATTATCACAGCGAAATTATATCCCTGACCTGCTATTCCGGCCAAAATGATTTCCTTTTCTTCAAAATTCTGCTCATAAATCTCAAAAGCTATCCTTTTTATTTTCTGAAGGGTTTTTTCTATATCCCACAATCTCGAATCCATATTCAATTTTCTTTTAAACTGTGTCTTTCTGGCATAGTTTCTGTTTTACCATCTATAACCATAAGGATAGCAAATATAAAACAAAACAAGCACATTTTAACCATGAAGTATATTGTAGGATTAATAGCCATTGTGACTTTGATAGGCACAAGTAGTTACAGAGAAAGAAAACTCAATGTTAACGATATCTCGAGTATTGTGGGTCAGTCATTTCGAACCGGCAGCTCAGAACAATTGGTGGGCTGCCTCGACAAAGAGATCGAGCTCATTATTGACGGCGACAGAGTTGAATACCAAAATATTCCGGCCCAAAAGGCTCAGTTGATTCTGAATTCATTTTTTAAGAAAAACCCGCCGGTTTCATTTTCTTATGTTTATCAAGGCAATAACTCAGCAGAATTGAAATATTGTATAGGCAATTATCACAGTAAAAAAAGTGATTATCTGGTGTATATGCTCATTAAAAAAACAAAGGGGGACAAATACTTAGTTAATACACTTCAATTGAAAAAAAGCTGAAATTAAAAAAATAATATATTTTAGAGAGGTTCGGAAAGTATCCGGGCCTTTTTTTTTATTTTTGTGTGAAAATAAAAAACAGATTTAGATGATTGTCAAAACTAAAAAATTCGCTCTAGATAAAAAACTTTATATCAAAAAGGCATTTTTTCTTCATATGAAAAAAGCCTGGATATGGCTTTTGATACCACTGGCTGTTGCTTTGATCGGGATGGGAGTACATTTTACGGGAGTTTATAAAAACTGGTGGATCATGATTACGGCCATTATCGGAGGTGCACTTTATGTAGCATTCTGGTATTTTCAGTTTTATGCAGCAACTACATTAGATCAAAACAAACAGATGTTTGAACGGTTTTCTTACGAAATAGACTCCAGACAGATTTTGGTAAAAATGAATCAAAAAGAAGGAGGGATTGTAAAATGGGATACCATTCAGTCGGCCGAAAAAGATGATTCGGGCTATTATTTACACATTGGCCGTGGACAGTTTTTGCACTTTGGTTTCAATGTTTTCAATGCTGATCACGATCAGAAGCTTTTTGAATCTATACTTAAAAGGAAAAATTTATTGCCGGCTTAAAACCGGCAATATTTTTTAGAGGTCAATGAGATAGTCAATCATGGCCATGTCAATGGCGTGTTCCACGCTTACCCCTTCCATAAGATAGTAAAGACATGACTTCAGAAAATGAAGTTCTTCTTCGTTTGTAAACACGTCTTTACTCATTTCCATTACTTTGGATATGTCTTGGGCCGGAATAAAAACTTTTGGGAGGTGCTGCATTTTTATATAATAGAATCTGTTATTTAACGGATAAACCGCAAAATAAATGCCAACATTAATTTTTACTTTTTTTGAAAAATAATCAGGAAATTTCGAATATTATTTTAAGCAATTTATATTCTGAAAATATTATATTTCTGAGATTTTTATTCATTAAACCTCGAAATAGAGCATTTTTTTTCAAAATATTAAATTTTACTTAAAACAAGTTTCAAAAAATTGGCACGAAAAAAATCAAGGGAAAACTATCTGAAATACTAGCATAAAGTTTAACCTAAATTACTTATCGAATTCAATTTGAGTCAAATGTATAAAAAAATTCAATTGTATGATTTAAGACGCAATATTTTCTGAAAAGTAACGGTTCAATGTTGAAGAAGATTTGGATTTATTTCGAAAAAACAGGTATTGCCACCGGCACCCGCTGCAATACAACTGTTAGAATGGCATTTAACCACATGAAATATTCCATCTGAAATTTTTGTAGATTTTTTGGAATAAATATCTTTTAGAACTATTCCTTTTGTGCCTGATATAACCACCAATTTGTTGTTGACAAATACAACGCTTTCACTTACTCCCTGGTCAACTTCCTGATTTTTGATATCCCATGAGTTGCCGCCGTCGGTTGAAATTGCAAGCTGAAGTGTTTTTTCGCTTTCATTTAGATAGTCACCCCCTACAGCAATTCCATTTTTGGAATCCTTAAAAAATATACCGAATATTCCTTTTGACTCAGTTTTTACAAACGGCGTCGTTAAGATTTTCCATGATTTGCCTTTATTTTTTGAGAAAAATATCCGGTTTTGCGTCGTAAACCATACATTTTTTTTATTGAGAGCTATACAGGAATTGCTCGCTGCGAATGAGGCTTCTCCTTCAAATAATGTAAGGTCAGTTTCTACATTTTGCCATGTTTCACCTCCGTCAGTGGTCTTTCTGAGGTATGGTTTACCACTAATTTGATCACCCAAAAGCCAGCCATCTTTATCATGCAAAAATTTGATTGTATCAAAAAATGCCCCTTTGGTTGAATCTTGAAATACTTTTTTCCAATTTTTGCCCGCATCTGTTGATTTTAGCAAAAATGCTTTTCCATTTTCACCTTCTCCTGCACTCATGGCAATAAGAGTGGTTTTTGATAAAATGCTTATTCCTCTGAAATCATAATCTTTAAATTCAGAGGGACAATAATTGACCCAGGATTTTCCCTCTAACTTATAGATAGCCCCTTTACTTCCTGAAATACAGAAAGTTCCGTCAGGACTTACATCCATAGCACGAATGGAATGTGCATCAGGAAGTTTTATATTTTCCACCTGAGCCACGGCATTTTTTAGAAAAAAGAATAAAGAAAGGAAAAGAATTTTGTACATCTTAAATGTGATTGTTTGACAATAATAATAAGTTTACTAGAAAATGAGTGCTATTTTTGTAAAATGAAACGCCGTTTTCTCCAAATATTATTTTTATTGATATGGAATTGCCTTCCCGGATTTTCACAAAATAATAGTGAGGTCAAAATTGAATTTAAAAATAAAAACCTCGAATTACCGGCTGAGTTTGAGCTCGTAGTCGAAATTTCAAACGATAAACAGTATGATGTGGGTGATTTTCCCGACCTAAAAGGACTGAAAAAAGGTAATCGCTCCATTAAACATTCCCAGGTTAGAAAGAATAATAAAAATGTTAGCTTACATCAAGTGAGCCAGATTTATATCGCTGAAAGCCCCGGGAAAATAATAGTGCCGGCTTTTAATATTGAAATAAATGGTAAATCTCAAAAATTTGAGGGGACAGTCCTGGAGGCAATTTCAATCAAAGACCAGGCAACCGAGAAAGACATTGAGATAGAAGAAGTGGACTTTGTTCTTGAGTGTTCTGAAAGTGATGTATATGTTGGGCAGGGGTTTAAGGTAAGTCTGGGTTTATATTTATCTGATAATACAACTACAGAATGGCAATTTCCGCCAGACATTGGAAGTCAGGTTGAAGCCTTGTACAAAAGAATTAAGCCTGAGGGTTGTCTGGAAAGTAGGGTAGTGATTTCAAATATCATAGGTAAGAAAGTGCAGGTTCGGGAAAAAATGTACACTTATTATGGATTGATGGATGTGGTTTTTTATCCTTTAAATCCTAAGGACATTAGAATAGGCGGGCAAGTTCTGAATATGCAAAAAAAGACGGCTGGAAAATGGTCAAATATGGTTTTGAAGTCGAATGAAAAGAAGATTTCGGTTAAAACATTACCAGAGCATCCATTAAAAGAAAAAGTACCTGTGGGAATTTTGAGGCTTTCAGAACAAGTAAAAGGAGGAAAAGATCAAAATACAGGTAAAAGCTTTGAATATCAGCTTAGAATTGACGGAGAGGCAAATTTTAAAACAGTAAGCCCGGGTGACATCAGCAATGATCAGAATTTTGACTTTTACCTCAATCAATCAAAAATTAATCAATCTGCCGGAAGCTTAACCGGAAACCGGATATTTTCATATAAAATTTTACCCAAAACATCAGGTGATTATGATTTGGGAAATGTGTTCAGATTGATTTATTTTGACGTTTTTAAAGAAAAGTATGATACTTTGGTTTCAAATAAAAGTATCTCTGTTTCAGGAAGTACAATTTCTACCAGTTCAGAAATAAAAAATGATATTTATTGGGGAATAGAAAAATTAAGTACTGATAGTCAATCGTTTAATTTAAAGAAAATAGCCAAATACCTGGCCAATTTTTTAGTGGCGGCTATGGTATTGGTGTTTTTATATATTTTGAAAAAGAAAAATTAGAAAATGAGCAGTACATACGGAAAGATATTTAAGATTTCGACATTTGGAGAATCACACGGAAAGGCCATTGGTGTAGTTGTAGATGGTTGCCCTGCCGGGGTAGAATTTGACGCCGGATTTATTCAAAGTGAATTGGATAGGAGAAAACCAGGTCAGTCGAGAATCACCACCCAACGCCAGGAAGCAGATGGATTTGAAGTCCTTTCCGGTGTTTTTGAAGGTAAAACTACAGGTACACCTATAGCACTCGTGATTTTTAATGAAGATCAAAGGAGCAAAGATTACGGTCATATTGCCGATAAATTCAGGCCTTCTCATGCCGATTTTACCTATAGTACCAAATACGGAGTAAGAGATTACCGTGGTGGCGGACGAAGCTCAGCACGCGAAACCGCCGCCAGAGTGGCTGCTGGTGCTTTGGCAAAGTTGGTGCTTATTCATTTTGGTATTGAGATTTATTCTTATGTGTCGCAAGTTGGAGCATTGAAGCTTGAAAAAGGCTATCAGGAGCTCGATATGAGCCTCATTGAATCAAACCCAGTAAGATGTCCTGATGCTGAAATGGCACAAACGATGTTTGACTATATCGACCAGATAAGAAAAAATGGAGACTCTATTGGAGGAGTGATTACGGGAGTCATTAAAAACGTTCCCGCAGGCTGGGGTGAGCCGGTATTTGATAAACTCCACGCCGAGTTGGGTAAAGCCATGCTGAGTATCAATGCCGTGAAAGGTTTTGAATATGGGAGTGGTTTTGAAGGGGTAAACCTTTTGGGATCTCAGCACAACGATGAGTTTTTTACTGATGAGAATGGAATAGTAAGAACCAAAACCAATCACTCAGGAGGAATTCAGGGCGGAATCTCAAATGGGGAGGATATTTATTTCAAAGTGGCTTTTAAGCCTGTAGCGACCATCATGGTGGACCAAAACAGCGTAAACGAAGCAGGCGAAACAGTCACCGTATCTGGCAAAGGCCGTCATGATCCATGTGTTTTACCTAGAGCAGTACCTATTGTTGATGCTATGTCGGCATTGGTTTTGGTTGATTTTATGTTGAGAGCCAAGGGGAGTAGGATTTGAGCAAGGCGGCTATAATATTCGATTGAGAAGAGTTTTGCTTACACCCATTCACTCAACTCCAGCCAACGCAATTCTTTTTCTTCCAGGGCATTGACAGTATCTTCCAGTTTTTTTGATATTTCTGCTATTTCGTCAAATGTCAAAGTACCCGATGAAAGTTTTTCGGTAAAATCGGCTTTAATCGATTCAAGTTTTGGTATCTCTTTTTCTAGTGTATCAAATTCTGTTTTTTCCTTAAAAGAAAGTTTTCTTTTGGGAGTAATATCGGCTTCGACAGTTGGGGAGGGGGCAATTTGTGCCTGATTTTTATCTTTTTTGGCTTGCTTAGCAGTTTCTTCGAGCCAAATACGGTAATCGGTGTAATTACCCGGAAAATCTTTGATGACGCCATCTCCCTCAAAAGCAAAAGTATGGTCCACTATTCTATCCAGAAAATACCGGTCGTGACTCACCACCAACAAACACCCTCCGTAACCCATCAAAAACTCCTCCAGAACATTGAGCGTCGCGATATCAAGATCATTGGTAGGTTCATCAAGAATCAGGAAATTGGGATTTTCGATCAGCACTTTCAATAACTGCAACCTTCTTTTTTCACCGCCCGAAAGCTTGGCGATACTGGCATATTGCACAGCAGGAGGGAACAAAAAGAGAGTCAGAAATGCGGAGGCACTTATTTCACGGCCATCACCCATTTTGATAAATTCTGCTATTTCACGTACACTTTCTATTACTTTTTGCTCTGGTTCAAATTCAAGACCATCTTGTTTATAGTACCCGATTTTTATGGTTTCGCCCTTTACCACTTTACCCATGTCGGGTTTTATTTCGGAGTTAATCATGCCCAAAAGTGTGGATTTACCCATTCCGTTTTTACCAACAATACCTATTCTATCGCCTTTTTTGAAAGTATAATTAAATTCCTTAACAATGACTTTGTCGTTATACGATTTACTAACATGTTGAATTTCAATAATTTTATTGCCAATTCTTTCCGATTTTACACTTAGCTCCAGTTTGTCGTCGTTGCGTTTTCCTGAAGTTTTTTCTTTCAAGTCATAAAAAGCGTTTTCTCTGTAGGTTGCTTTATGGGTTCTGGCTTTGGGTTGGCGTCTCATCCATTCCAGTTCTTTTTTCAGCAGGCTTTTGTCTTTGTCGAGCGTGGCAGCTTCTATTTCAGCTCTTTCGGCTTTTTTCTCCAGAAAATAAGCATAATTACCCACATATCGGTACATTTTCGAATCGACCAGCTCCATGATGCGGTTACAGACTTTATCAAGAAAATACCTGTCGTGGGTAACCAAAAATAATGTAGTGTTACTCGAGGACAAGTGATTTTCTAGCCATTCGATAGTGTCGAGATCAAGGTGGTTGGTTGGCTCATCCATGATCAGGAAATCAGGCTCTTCAATCAGGACTTTTGCAAGTGAAACACGCTTTTGTTGTCCGCCTGAAAGCTCGCCCATGAGTTTATCAAAATCATGAACTCCCAGTTTGCCCAGAATCTGCTTCACTTTTGATTCATAATCCCAGCCGTCGAGCTCAGTGATACGCTCTGTATATAGAGAAATACCCTCAATGTCGTTGTGAACTATAGCATTTTCATAGTTTTTTATTGCTTCGGTGGTTTCGTTTTTTGATGAAAACAATGTTTCGAGAACAGTACTTGTTGGCAAAAAATGAGGATTTTGGTTCAAATACCCCACTTTTAGTTCTTTTCTGATACTCATTACTCCTTCATCAGGGGCAATCAGACCGGCGATAACATCGAGTAAAGAGGATTTTCCGCAACCGTTTGTGCCTATTAATGCCACTTTTTCGCCTTGAAGGATTCCAAATGTTAGATTTTTAAACAACCATCTTTCCCCAAGATTTCGTCCTAAATTTTCTGCTGATAAATAATTCATGGGGCAAATTTACGTCATAAATTTTTGGCAGGGATTTATATTTATTAAAAACATGGATTACAGAATAATTTGCTTTGTCAGGCGGTGAACCAGCATACTGTTGACAGGCAGGTACATCAGGTTTAATAAAGTAATCTTTTTTGCTTTACTGATTCCATTTTATTTTCAAAAAAAGCAAAATTGTACTTCTTTGAGAATATTTTAGTTTTTACCTTAATTATTGTTTGATTTTAGATAAAGAATTGGATTTAAGCATCTAAATAGTACTTTTTGTACTGTAAAAAAACGTTTTTTAATTAAATTCGCAACTTTTAAAAAAATACTTCTTATGATAAACAAAAATACACTTTTCCCATATAAAATAAATCCCGAATACAATAAGTCGGTGGCCTATTTTTCGATGGAATTTGCCATTGACCAATCACTAAAAACTTATTCCGGCGGACTTGGTTTTCTGGCCGGCTCGCACATGCGGAGTGTTTTTGATCTCAAGCAAAACCTGATAGGAATCGGGATGTTGTGGAAGTTTGGCTACTATGAGCAAAGGCGAAAAGCCGATAACAGCCTGCAGGTTTTTTTCAGAGAGCATATATATAGTTTTTTACAGGATACCAAAATCAGATTTCAGTTAGTAATTAAAAATCAGCCGGTATGGGTGGCGGTTTATCACCTTCCTGCCAATACTTTTGGCTCGGCTCCTATGTTTTTTCTGACTACCGATACCGATGGTAATAGTGAGTGGGCACGTTCTATTTCTTATCATTTATATGACAAGGAAATGGAGCTTAAAGTAGCCCAGGGTATGGTTTTGGGTTTGGGTGGTGCGAAATTCCTGGAGCTTTCCGGATTGCAGCCTGACATTTACCATTTCAATGAAGCCCATGCGGTTTCGGCTATTTTTCATCTTTGGGCCAAGGAAAAAAGCCTGGCGAAAATCAAAGACCGACTGATATTTACAACCCATACTCCCGAAGAAGCCGGAAATGAGAAGCATGATTTTCATTTTTTGCAATACATGGGATTTTTCGGTGAGGCTAATCCACACGAAGTCGCAGAGGCGATGGGTGTCAGAAACAATATTTTTAATCATTCTTTGGCAGCATTGAAAACTTGCCGGAAAGCCAATGGTGTGTCCAAGCTACACAGTGAAGTTTCGCGACAAATGTGGGGTCATGAAGTGGGAATTTGTGAAATAGACCATGTGACTAATGCTCAAAATCGTAAATATTGGGTAGATGAATCATTGGAAAAAGCAAGGCTTAAAGCAGATACAAAGAAAATAGCCGAAAGAAAAACTGAACTTAAAAAACGACTTTTTGCCGAAGTGGCTGACCAGGTAGGGAAAATATTTGACCCTGAGGTTTTGACCATCGTGTGGGCAAGAAGGTTTGCTGGTTATAAACGCCCCGACCTGATTACCAGAGATTTAGAACGCTTTGATCGCCTGATGAAAAACAATAAAATTCAGATTATTTGGGCGGGAAAACCTTATCCATTTGATTTTTCGGCCATTGATATTTTTAATAGACTATTCTATACCAGCCATCTCTATCCCAATATGGCAGTTTTGACTGGCTATGAACTTAAGCTTTCAAAATTGCTCAAAGACGGTTCCGATGTGTGGCTTAATAACCCTGTGGTTACGCGTGAGGCCTCGGGTACATCAGGAATGACTGCCGCCATGAATGCCTCGATTAACCTTACCACTTTTGACGGCTGGGTGTGTGAGTTTTCCAACGATACCAATTCTTTTCTAGCTCCGGTGGCACCTGCACATGACGACCAACTGAGAGATAAAACCGACATGGAAAACATGTTGGATCTGATTGAAAACAAAATACTTCCGATGTATTACAATTCTCCTGCTGACTGGAACCAGATGGTCCTCAAAAGCATGAACGACGTCAATGAGTTTTTTGACTCAGACCGTATGGCAGATGAATATTACAATAAAATGTATAATTAATTTATAATTAGAATCTTATAAATAGCCGGGCTCGTGAGGGTTCGGCTTTTTTTGTGGAATTGCAAATATATCAATTGATTTTGTAAATATTTTGAGGTTATATGAAACATGTTTATATTTGAAAACCAGAAAACAAACACAAAAGTTAAGAAATGACTAAATTTCCGCCTATTTTCCTTAAATTTCATAAGTTATTTATCATAATAACATTTCTTATTTTTTCTTGTAAAGAAGAAATCCCTGCTCCAATTGCTGATTTTTCTTATTCAATTGAAAAAAAGGAGATCATCTTTAAAAACCTTTCAATTAATGCGAGTTACTTATGAAACAAAGAATTTCTTCTTACTTAAAAATTTGGGGTTTATTAAATTTTTTATTATCGGTTTTTTTTACTTTGGTTTTTTTTACAGAAGCAGAAAAAACTGAAAATGATGTTATCTACAATTTTAAATTTTTGATTATTTCAATTGCCCTATTATTTATTAGTTATTTACAATTCTCTTCTTCAGAAATTGAATATGACTCTGTTAATTTATATAAAACTTCCTTCAATAAGCACGATGTAATTCCAATAAAAAATATTAGAGTGGTTAAATTAACTATGACTTCAATAAATAATATGAATCTTTGGAAAGTAAAATACTTAAATAATTTCGGTGAAGAAGTAAATTTTAGGTTTTTGCCAAGGTTATTTTATAAAAATTTTGATGATTTTAAATCGGCCGTTTTAAAAGTTAATCCGAATTGTCAATTCATAAATTGGTCTCACAGTTGGGATTTTGATCAATAAATAGTTTTCTTTTTAAATATAATATTATCGAATTTAATTCCCCTTCATCTATTTTTTCAATCTCCCTAAAAAAACTTATCTTTGCTAATTAACAAAAAATGCCCTTGATGAGGTATCTGTTTATTGTTTTTGTGGCCATTGGGGCTTTTGCATGTGGAGGCAGCACGGTTTTTTATCCCAAACCTAAAGGTTATCCCCGCTTACAGCTACCTTCACACGAATACAAGGTTTTAGAGGGTAAATACCCTTATCATTTTGAAGTCTCTAAACATGCCATTGTGAAGCCGGATGTCACTACCGGTGCTGAGCCATTCTGGATTATTGTGGATTATCCGGAGCTCAATGCAAAGATTCAGTTTACCTACAAGCCTCTCAATGGAGACCTTAATAAGCTTGACAAACATGTAGCTGATGCATACAAACTGGCTTCAAAGCATCAGGTAAGAGCCACCTCCCAAACCGAAAAAATAGTAAAACTTCCCAATGGAAAAAATGCAGTTGTGATTGAGATTGAAGGCGAAGTGCCAAGTCATATGCAATTTTATGCAACCGACACCAGTAAGCATTATTTAAGGGGGGCAGTATATCTCAATATGGCCACTTTTAACGACTCTCTCGCTCCTGTGGTTGAATATTTGAAAAAAGACAGTTATCACATTTTGGAAACCTTAAAATGGAATAAATAATATGAGTACCTGGGTAACCATTTTGAAAGACAAAGAAAGGCTAAGTGCTGAGCTTATAAAAAATGAGCTTCAAAGTCAGGGTATCGAAGCAGTGATATTAGACAAAGTTGATCATAATTATCCCTTTTTAGGATTGGTCGAAATAAAAGTTCCTGAAAATCAAGCCGAATTGGCTCAAGTGATTGTAAATGAATTTAGAATAGATGATTAAAAATTTAAAAAGTAAATCAAATCTTACTCAACGGGTAGTTGCCGCACTCATTGGGGCACCATTGGTAATTGGATCCATCTTGTATAGTCCCAATTCATTTTGGTTTATATTTCTGGCAATCTCGGTTTTGACGCAATATGAGTTTTATAAACTTTTAGGCATGAATGGCAGCCTTCCACTTAAGCTTTATGGCACTTTTTGCGGAGCGAGTATTATTACAATTACCTATCTGGTCGAAACCTACACCATAGGCTTTGAAAGTTACTATTTGATAGTGCCTTTATTAACTTTAACATTTTTTATAAAATTATATCGCAAGAAAGATCCGAGACCATTTGAAAACCTTGGTTACACTTTTCTGGGTACCATATATGTAGCCTTACCTTTTGCTTTATTGATGGAACTGACCTTCTGGGAGGGTATTTTCAGGCCAATGCTTCCTGTTGGTATCCTGATTATTCTTTGGGTCAATGACTCGGGAGCTTATTTTTCAGGAATGTTGTTTGGAAAAAGAAAGTTATTTGAGCGGATTTCGCCCAAGAAAACATGGGAAGGATTTATCGGTGGGGCAATATTCGGTATTTTGGCGGCGTTTATCTTTTCGAGGTATGTTGATGTACTAGACACCAAAGAATGGTTGATGGTGGCGGTGATAATTGTCATAACTGGTACACTTGGCGATTTGGTAGAGTCTCTTTTTAAAAGAAGCATCGACATCAAAGATTCAGGCAGTTTGATACCGGGTCATGGTGGTTTTCTTGACCGTTTCGACGGACTTTTGCTTTCTATGCCATTTATTATAAGTTTTTTAAAACTCTATGAACTACTAAATTGAGAAATATTATCTTAAAAATATCATTATTGACTCTGGTTGCCGGTTTGGTTTTTTATAATCAAGCCCAGGCCCAAGGTGAAAAGAAAAACGTAACTTTTTCGGGTTTTGTGATTGATGGTAGCAATGATGAGCCGCTTGCAGGGGCATATGTAATCAACGACAAAGCAGGCAGGGGAGTGTTCACCAACAGCAAGGGGTATTTTATAATCGATGTTTTTCCGGGAGATTCAATTTTGTTTTCTTATTTAGGATTTAAAAAGCAATTTCATATCATTCCAAAACATGTTGGCCTCAATTATTCTGCGGTGGTTGAGTTAAGAATTGATGCAAAATTGCTGAAAGAGGTGAGAGTATATCCGTTCCGTACAGAGGAAGAATTTAAGACTGCTTTCCTTGAAATGGAGTTGCCGGATGCAAAAGAACGGGAAGCTATCGAGAAAAACTATTCTTCTCAACAAATCAATATGCTTGCTCTTACGCAGTCAATGGGGAGTGTTGGCAATTACAGATATGCCATGGATCAGCAATTGATGCATCTTCAAAATCAGAAACAGTACACGGTGAATCCATTTACAAATCCTACTTCGTGGCTGAACTTTATAAAAACAGTAAAATCGGGCTTATTGACAGATAAAACCTGGAAAAAAGGCGGTTTTGTCACAAATGAAAAAGGTTCAAGGGAGCAAATACTAAATAGTAAAGATTAATCAGGATGGATCTTTAAACCATTCAGAATACATCACATAATTATTGGCTGTACGCATAAATACCTCACCGAGGTCTTTGGATACTTCTTTGATATATTTTGCAGGATTTCCGGCCCAAATTGTTCCTGGGGGTACAATTGTATTTTGTGTTATAATGGCTCCGGCACCTATAATTGAGTTTTTACCTATTACAGCTCCATCCATTACTATTGCCCCCATTCCAATGAGTACTTCGTCTTCAATGGTGCAACCATGTACTATGGCGTTATGTGCGATACTTACATTGTTGCCGATTGTGGTAACAGTTTTTTGGTAAGTACAGTGTATAATGGCTCCATCCTGGATATTTACCCTGTTGCCCATTATTATTGAATTTACATCGCCTCTGACTACGGCGTTGAACCAAACCGTACAATCATTTCCCATTTTTATGTCACCCACCAATGTGGCGTTAGGTGCAAACCAGCAGTTTTCTCCGTATTGCGGGCTTTTTTCTTTAACAGGTAAAATCAGTGCCATTTCTGAAAATAGTTTATTTGTCTTTTTTTGCTAATAATACAGCTCCTACCATAGCAATCAGGAAGAGGATTGAAACCAACTCGAACGGAAGCATGTATTTTTTATAAAGCACATCACCCAAATTTTCTATTAAACCTATTTTCGGATTGAAATTATTGATATCTACTCTTACATGTTCTGCTTTTTTTATAGCTAAAACTAAAATAACACCCAAAATACCAACTGCTGTCAATGCTGAAATGAAAATAGTATTATCGCCAAAGCCATGGTGCTCACCTTTTAAATGCAGAAACATGATTGCGAAAATAAACAATACCATAATGGCTCCAGCGTAAACAATAATATTTACTGCTGCCAGAAACTGGGCATTTAGCATGATATAAATTCCGGAAATGCTAAAGAAGGTCAATACCAAATACAAAACACTATGAATCGTATTTTTTGACATAACAGCACCTAATGCACCAAATAATGTAGTGATTGACAAAAAATAAAATGCCCACTGGACAAGACTCAGATGTTTTAAGATTTCAATATATTGCATTTTTAATCCTTTTGTTTTTTCCAGAGAGTGGACATTTCTTCTTTTGTCCAGGCATCTCTTTCGTATCGGTCATTTAAATCTTCTACCAATATGTCCTTACCGTAAATCACCTCATCGCGGCTCGTAAATACGGGCACAAACTTATCATGTCGCAAATATATAGCTTGTTTTGGACAGGCCTCCTCACAAAGTCCACAAAAAATACAACGTAGCATATTCACCTCATAGCTGGCGGCATATTTTTCCTCTCTGTACAGTTTTTCTTCACCTTTGACCCTTTCAGCAGCAACCATTGAGATGGCTTCAGCAGGGCAAGCCACGGCACATAGACCACAAGCGGTACATCTTTCTCGTCCTAGTTCATCTCTTTTCAAAATATGATGTCCCCTAAAGACCGGCCCCAGGTATCTTTTTTGTTCAGGGTATCTAATGGTAGCTTTTTTTGAAAAAAAATGCTTTATAGTGATGCCCATTCCTTTGACCACGCCTGGCCAATAGGTCCTTTCAAGCAGACTTAAATCTGATTTGTCGGTCTTTTTTGATCTGTTGGTCAGTTGCATTTTATTGCAAATTTTGTTTTAAATTCTTTTTAAAAAATAATGGCCTGAAAATTACATAACCCAAAGCTAATATGGCAAGACCCACCCAACTGGCAAGGAAAGGCATAGGAGTTAGTTCTGCTGCAGCTTCAATGATAAGATTGGCTACTGAAAGTGGAAGCATCCATTTCCAGGCAAGATTCATTAGTTGATCATATTTGAAACGAGGCAGTGTCCATCTGATCCAAATGAAGACGAAAATAAAGAAAAACGTTTTCAGGAAAAATATTATTATTCCTATTGCTGTTGCCAAATTGTGCCCCAGTACACTTCCGGTATTTTTCACCAAAAATTCATGGATGAAATCCATTCCCGGGTAGTTAAAACCTCCAAAATACAAGCTTGCGATTACTGCAGAGGAGATAAACATGTTGATATATTCTGAAAACAAATATAATCCCAGCTTCATGGAGCCATACTCGGTATGGTATCCTGCCACAAGTTCATTTTCAGATTCCGGCAAATCAAAAGGTGTTCGGTTACATTCGGCCAAAGCACATGTTAAAAATAACATAAATCCCAAAGGCTGGTGAAATACATTCCAGTTGATACCATGTTGACGTGTAACAATATCTCTTATCGAAAGAGACTCAGAAACCAGAATTACTGCCAAAAGGCTTATGCCCATGGCCAATTCGTATGAAATGTTTTGTGAAGCTGCCCTGATTGCTCCAAAAAGTGAATATTTGTTATTAGAGGCCCAACCTCCAATTAAAATACCATATACACCTAAAGATACCACCCCAAAAACCCATAAAATGCCAATGTTGACATCCATTCCCTGCACTTCAATTAACTGACCCTTTATGCTGAAAGTATCCCCAAAAGGGATTACAACGCTGGTCATTAAGGCAGTAAACATTGAAATAGACGGACCTAATATAAAGAGCCATTTGTCGGCCATGGTAGGAACGAAATCCTCCTTAAAAAAAAGCTTACCACCGTCAGCCAATGGTTGTAATAGTCCAAATGGTCCGGCTCTGTCTGGCCCAACTCTATCCTGAATAAATGCTGCTATTACTCTTTCAAAATAAGTTTCATAGGCTGCAATTCCCAGACTCAAAGCGAATATGGTTATGATCAGTATGCTTTTTACTAAAAGTACAATATCCATTTAGAAATTGTTTATTTGCTTAATAATGCTTTGTTTTTGTTCATAAGATTTTTGTAATCTCCACTTTTCTTGATTTCTTCCAATGATTTATTGTAATCACGGTTATCATCAATTTCTTTAAAGTTATGAGCTGCAAAATCCATTGCAAATTCAGGTTTTTTAATTGTGTTGGCTGCATATTTATTGGCCGATATTACCGAATGTCTTGGGATTTTTGTAGGCCCTTCAATAACCCAGTCACTGGTTTTCTTCTTTTCATACCTGCAGTCATTACAAATAAAATCTTCTACTTCACCCCATTGATTTTTTCTGGCTGTTACTCTTATTACCTCATCACCTTTATACCATAGGTTTACCTTTCCTGAGCATTTGTCACAATTACAATGGGCATCGGCGGGTTTTGAAAACCAAACTCTACTCTTAAATCTGTAAGTTTTATCAGTAAGAGCCCCTACGGGACACACATCTATAACATTTCCTGAAAAGTCATTTTCGATAGCTTTTGAGATATATGTGCTGATTTCGGCATGATCACCACGATACATTACCCCATGAACACGACTATCAGTAATCTGTTCGGCGGTGTAAACGCATCTATAGCATAGAATACAACGATTTTTATTTAATTGAATTTTATCGCCAATATCTTCAGGTTCAAAAGTCCTTCTTTCGTCATCATAGCGGGTAGTCCCCAAACCATGTTCAAATGCAAAATCCTGCAAGTGACATTCGCCGGCCTGATCACAAACGGGGCAATCCAGTGGGTGATTGATTAAAAGAAATTCCACAATTCCTTTTCTTGCATTGACTACATCAGGGTTGCTGAAGTTTTCAACTACCATTCCATCCTGAGCCTGAGTGATACACGAAGCAACAAGTTTAGGCATGGGCCTTGGATCTTTTTCAGATCCTTGAGCAACCTTAACCAGGCATGCACGACATTTTCCTCCGGAACCTTTCAGTGGTTTATAATAACACATGGCAGGAGGGGCCACTTCAGGACCAATCATTCTGGCTGCTTCCATTATAGTAGTACCTACTGGCACTTCTACCGTTTTTCCGTCAACTGTTACTTTTATTAATTGAGTAGCTTCCATCAATATTCTATAAAAAAATTAAACCAGAATGCTTTTATTCATAAAAACCGCACCTTTTTGAGTAGCTTCGTGAGGATGGGTAATATGCCATTCAAATTCATCTCTGAAATGTCTTATTGCACTTCCTACCGGCCACGCAGCTGCATCACCCAATGGACATATAGTGTTCCCCTCAATTCGTTTGGCCACATCTACCAACAAGTCAATATCTGACATTTTTCCATGGCCATGCTCTATTTTATGCAATACTTTTTCCATCCAACCGGTACCTTCGCGGCATGGAGAACATTGCCCGCAAGACTCATGATGGTAAAAACGTGAAAAATTCCAGGTATTTCTTACGATACAGGTAGTTTCATCCATTGCAATAAAACCTCCTGATCCCAGCATTGTACCTGTCGCAAATCCACCATCGGAGAGGGATTCGTAGGACATTAACCTCGGTTCACCATTTGCAGTTTTCATTATGAGGTTGGCAGGTAAAATAGGTACAGAAGATCCTCCGGCAACTACTGCTTTCAGTTGATGTCCTTCCCTTATTCCGCCTAAATATTGATCAGAATAGATAAATTCTTCGACTGGCAATCCCAACTCAATTTCATACACTCCGGGCTTTTTTACATGACCTGAAGCGGAAATAAGTTTAGTTCCCGTACTTCTACCTATACCCAGTTTTGCATATTCATCTCCTCCGTGATTAATAATCCAGGATGTAGTAGCAATTGATTCTACATTATTTACAACTGTAGGGGATTGATAAAGGCCTTTTATTGCTGGAAATGGAGGCTTGTTTCTTGGATTTCCACGTTTTCCCTCCAGTGATTCGAGCAGAGCGGTTTCCTCTCCACAAATATAAGCACCCCCACCAGGTTGTACTACCAACTCCAGATCATAACCTGAACCCAATATGTTTTTTCCAAGAAAACCTGCATTTTTAGCTTCTTCTATGGCTTTCTCTAAAATCCTTATCACATACATGAGTTCACCCCTGACATATATAAATGATTTGTTGGCTCCCAGAGCAAAACTCGATACAATCATACCCTCAATTAATAAGTGAGGAATGTTTTTCATCAAATAATGATCTTTAAATGTTCCTGGTTCAGATTCATCACCATTACAAACTAGATATCTGGGAATACCTTCAGGTTTAGCAAGAAAACTCCATTTCATTCCCATAGGAAAACCTGCACCCCCACGACCTCTGATTCCCGATTTCTTTACTTCTTCAACAATTTCATCGGGGGACATTTTCTTTATTGCCTTCTCCACAGCGGCATAGCCACCGTTTTTACGGTAAACTTCGAAAGTTTCAATTCCCGGAATGTTGATTTTGTCGGTTAATATTTTAATATCTGAAGCCATTATTTACTTAAATCTTCGATTATTTCGTCAATTTTTTGGTTATCAAGATGCATATAATACTTTTCTCGTATCTGGAAACAGGGTCCCCATCCGCAAGCAGCAAGACACTCAACTTCTTTCAAAGTGAATAGACCATCGCTGGTCGTTTCGTTACTTTTTATTCCTAATTTTTGTTTCAGATGGTCATACACATCTTCACCTCCCATGGTGCTGCAAGGGCCTGTTCTGCAATATTCAATTACATGTTTTCCGACAGGCTCCAGGTGAAACATGGTATAAAAAGTGGCAACCTCATATACTTCTACAGGTTGTAAATCCAATAATCCGGCTACATAATCCATTGTAGCTGAACTAACCCACCCATACTGTTCCTGAGCCAGGTGCAATACTGGCAGTAAAGCAGATTTTTTTCTATCTGCTGGGTATCTGCCAATTATCTCCTCAACTTTTTTTAATCTGTCTTCTGTAAATTCTATTTTTTCGGACATGTTTTTTCTTGAAAAATATTAAGCGTCCAACTCGCCTGCAATTACATTTAAACTACTCATTATTGGTACAATATCTGAAACGGTCAAACCTTCAATCATTTCAGGAAATGCCTGATAATAAATAAATCCCGGTCTTCTGAAGTGTAAACGATAAGGTGTGCGGCCTCCATCGCTAATCAGATAGAATCCCAACTCTCCGTTTCCACCCTCTACTGCATGATAAACCTCTCCTGCCGGAGCATCAATTTCGCCCATTACGATTTTAAAATGATAAATCAGGGCTTCCATTTTGCTGTAAACATCCTTTTTGGGAGGTAGATAATAATGGTTTTCATTGGCATAATAAGCACCTTCCGGTAGATTGTCTATCGCCTGTTTTATTATTTTCAGACTTTCCCAGATTTCAGAGTTTCTCACCATAAATCTGTCAAAAGTATCGCCATTATGACCCACAGGAATTTCAAATTCAAAATCCTGATAAGAAGAATAGGGCTCCATTATTCTAATATCATAGTCAATGCCAGCCGCTCTGAGGTTGGGGCCAGTAAAGCCGTATTCCATTGCTCTTTCAGCTTTTATTGGCCCTACGTCGATGGTACGATCTCTAAATATCCTGTTTCTTACAAAAAGCTCTTCAAACTCCTTCATAACTTTAGGCATGGAGTTGTTGACGAAATCTTTAATCTTTTTGATAGCGGTAGGTGATAGGTCTCTTTCCATACCTCCGATCCGACCCATATTGGTGGTCAGTCTGGCACCACAAACTTCTTCGTATATTTCGTAAACTTTTTCCCTTTCCTGCATTACATACAAAAAACCTGAGTAAGCACCAGTATCTACTCCCAAAATAGAGTTACAAATGAGGTGGTCAGAAATTCTCGCCAATTCCATCATAATCACTCTGATATATTCAGCTCTTTTGGGTACTGTAATTCCCAGCAGCTTTTCTACAGTCATGTGCCATCCAAAGTTGTTAATGGGAGATGAGCAGTAGTTCATTCGGTCAGTCAGGGTAGTTATCTGGTAAAAAGGTCTCCTTTCCGCAATTTTCTCAAATGCCCTGTGTATGTATCCTACGGTTTGTTCTGATGAGACAATTTTTTCACCGTCCATGGTCAGAATATTTTGGAAAATACCATGGGTGGCTGGATGAGTAGGGCCAAAATTCATGGTGTGCAGCTCTCTTTCGTCCTCCATAGGGACATTCAGGGCTAATGCATCACTTACATTTTTGGGAGCCAAAATTTGTTTTTCCATCATCAATTCTAATTATCTACCAAAAAGGGCATCAATTTTATCATTTCGTGTTGCATCTTCCAACGGATATTCCTTCCTCATAGGATGGTAATCCATTTCTTCTATATTAAGAATTCTTTTTAGATTTGGATGACCCAAAAAATTTATTCCATAAAAATCAAAAGCTTCTCTTTCCATCCAATTGGCACCTACAAAAATCCCTGTGAGCGTAGGCACTTCAATGTTGTTTTCAGGCATAAAAACTTTTATTCTGATTCTAACATTGTTTTCCCAACTGTGAAGATGATAAACGGCACAAAATTCCAAATCTTTGTTGTCAGGGAAATGTATGCCTGTGATATCAGTCAGGAAGTTGAATTTAAACGTTTTGTGATCTTTTAAATAGCAAATTAACTCCAAAAGATAATCTGGCGAGGTTGAAAATGAAAGCAGGCCATAGGGTTCTTCAAATGCAAAGACTCTTTCTCCAAAGTGACCCACAAGGTCTTCAACAAGTTCCTGATTCTGTATCATTTTTATCGAATTATAGGATATTATATGATTCGAGAAGTGCTCGGTATTCCGGTGTGTTTCTTCTTCTTAGAGGCTCATTTTTAGCTATTTCCTGTATCTGCATCAAACCATCTATGATTTGTTCTGGTCGGGGAGGACACCCCGGAACATATACATCAACCGGTATAACACGGTCAATGCCTTGCAATACAGAATAGGTATCAAATATACCTCCTGATGAGGCACATGCACCAACAGCCATCACCCACCGTGGTTCCGACATTTGCAGGTAAACTTGTTTTACAACGGGGGCCATTTTTTTGGCAATTGTACCCATAACCATCAAAATGTCGGCCTGACGCGGGGAGAAGCTCGGTCTTTCAGAACCAAATCTCGAAATGTCATAGTGCGACCCCATAGTAGCCATAAATTCAATGCCACAACAGGAAGTTGCAAATGGCAGCGGCCAGAGAGAGTTTCCTCTGGCAAGTCCAATTATTTTGTCTAGTGACGTTGCGAAAAAACCTGAACCTTCAAAGCCCTCAGGAGCATCCACAATATTTATTTTGCTCATACCTTTCAATAATAAAGGATTTCTTAATCTTCGTCCCAGTTTAGGACGCCTTTTTTTATAATATAATAAAAACCAGCCATCAAAAACCCTACAAAAAGGAGCATTTCTGAAAAACCAAACCAACCAAGTTTTTTAAAATTCACCGCCCAGGGGTACATGAAAATTACTTCAACATCAAAAAGTACGAATAAAATAGCTACCAAAAAATAGCGGACGTTCAAAGGGAATCTTGCATCACCCTTACTTTCTATTCCACATTCAAATGGATCTTCTTTTCTTTTGCTTTTTAATCGGGGTCCTAAAACACTTGTGGCAAATATTGTTACTCCAACAAAGGACAGAGCCACAATAAATTGTATTATTAAAGGAATGTAATCTTGAGGTAAGCCTTCCATATTGTTAAATTTTATGCAAAATTACGATGTATATACATAGAATCAAATAAATCGAAATGATTATTCAAACCATTGTTTTTTCATTTTTATAATACAATTAAAAAAGAGTTTTGTTTAAAAAAATGTCAGTTTTCATTCAAAGAATTCCAAATTAAATCTTTAAGCTCCAAAATGCCTTCCCCGGTTTTAGAAGAGAAAAATACATATGGGAGTCCGGAAGGTAATTTTTTCTCTATTTTTTTTCTGATAGTTACATTAATCAGGTCTAATTTTGAGAAAGCCAATATCCTGCCTTTATCCAGGAGTTCGGGATTAAACTTTTCCAATTCATCGACAAGAGTTTTGTATTCTTTCAATGGATTTGGTGCCGAACTGTCGATTAAAAACAGAAGGTTTGAGTTTCTTTCAATATGGCGTAAAAATCTTAAACCAAGTCCTTTACCTTCTGAAGCTCCTTCAATGATGCCCGGAATATCAGCCATAACAAATGATTTAAAATCCCGATATTGAACAACTCCCAAATTAGGGACTAAAGTTGTAAAAGGATAATCTCCAATTTCAGGACGGGCAGCTGATATGGTTGATAAAAGCGTTGATTTCCCGGCATTTGGGAATCCAACCAGACCAATGTCAGCCAGAAGCTTAAGTTCCAAAATTACCCATATTTCCTGACCAGCAATGCCCGGTTGGCTGTATTCGGGTGCCTGATTGGTGGAGGTCTTAAAATGGTAATTGCCCAAGCCACCCATTCCACCCGGAAGAATTATAACTTCCTGACCATCATCGATAATTTCGGCCATTTTTTCACCGGTTTCTGGATTTTTCGCAATAGTACCCAATGGTACATCTATATATACATCTTTGCCTTGTTTTCCACTACTTTTACTTTTTCCACCCGTTTCACCATGATCAGCTTTGATATGTTTTTGGTATTTCAGATGGATTAATGTCCACAGTTGTTTGTTACCTCTCAGGATGATATGCCCGCCTCTACCACCGTCACCACCATCTGGTCCACCTTTATCAACGAATTTCTCTCTCCTAAAATGAGTAAACCCTTTCCCTCCATTACCAGACTTTAGGTTGATTTTTACGTAATCAATAAAATTCGAAGTCATTTAATATGTATTTTTTCTGCAAAATTAGCTTAATTAGTTTATAAGAAGATATTAAAAAAGAAAAACTCCGGTTGAGACCGAAGTTTTGGTGTATTTTTTTAAGAAAATACTCTTTACATGCTACTTTTTATTGCTTTTGATATATTTTCAAAGATTTCATCAATTTTACCTATTCCATTGACTTTTGTTACTTTACCCTGATTCTCATAAAAAGGCAGCACGTGAATAGTTTTTGTAAAATATTCGTCAATTCTTTTTACCAGTTTATCGGCATCATCGTCAGCCCGTCCACTGATTTTTTGTCTTTCTGCAATTCTTTCTTTAATAACTTCCTGATTTACATCAAGTTGAAGGACCAAATTTATGCTTTCACCTTTTCCTGCGAGAAAAATATCCAAAGCTTCCGCCTGATTAACAGTTCTTGGAAAACCGTCAAAAATAAAACCTTTAACATCGGGATTTCTGGTGACTTCTTCTTCAAGCATCTCTATTGTAATAGAATCAGGAACAAGCATGCCATCAGCCAGAATTTGTTTTACTTTTTTTCCAATTTCGGTATCATTTGAAATATGCATTCTAAACATATCACCGGTGGAAATATGAGCCAGATTAAATTCTTTAATTATTTTTTCTGATTGTGTACCTTTGCCGGCACCCGGAGGACCAAATATTACTAAATTGTACATATCTAAGTTTTTTCTTTCGAAGGTTAAAAGAATGAAATTTTCTATAAATATAATTATTCTTATAAAAAGATTATAATATTTTTCAAGAATATAGGTAAAATTCTGTTTGGATTGCCATAAAAAAAATAAGAGAGTCAATGTACTTGACTCTCTTAATATAACTTATTCAAGATTTATTGTCCGCCACCCGGGGAGCTGACTCCAGTAGTTGCCGGTGTTGCTTTGATAATTTCAATTTGTTTTTTAACCTCTTCGTTTTCTGGCTCAAGTTTCAAAAATATTTCAAGATATTCTATTGCTTTTGTTAGGTTTTTAGAAACCTGAAACTCTTTTCCTGCCAAATATTTCAGGGCGTCTTTTACATCTTTGGCATTTTTAGGATCAGTTTTTCCTTCACCTAGTACCTCAAGATATTTTTCATATAAGGGTGCCGAGCCAAAGTTGGCTTTATAGGTGGAATCTCCCTGGTATGATTTTAATCTTGCACTCAATGCATATCCTGCAGGCCAAGTATTGTTATATTTTTCCAGAGCCTTGGTTACATATTCATCGGCTTTAGCCCAGTTTCTTGCTCCGGCAAAATAAGTACCCAATCTGGCTAATTCTGAGGCTAAAGGCTTTTTCTTTCCTACTACTTCTCTCTCTCCATATTTGGCAGCATTCACATAGTCTTTTGCTTTGACATACTTACTTGTGAGATCACCCCAATAATTAAAAGTAGTGTCGCCCAAAGAAATTGCTTTTTCAATGTTAATTATTCCCAAAGAATCATTTAAGTTTCTAACTTCACCCTCACCTGGAAGATTGAAGTAAGAACGCCCGGTAAATCCATAGTCCATTGCAGGGTTTTCATCTTCCGGGAGGTTTTTGATAAACATGCCCAAAAATTCAATCGCTTTTGCCGGCTCGTTTTCCTCAAAGCTCATTATTCCTTTCATACGATATACATATGGATCAGTACTACAATCTTTTATCTCTTCTATGGTATTTTTAACGTTTTTATAATCTTTAGATACAAACGCAAGTTTTGCATATCTAAGTTTTGCTTTACAATCTCCGTCAGAATTATCCAGATATTTTTTAGCAGATGCTGCCGCATCATTCCATTTTCCTCTACTTTGAAAAAGCGAGCTTTCATATTTATATATCGGAGCATGTGTTGGGTCTGCAGCTATACCTTTGGCAATAGCTATTTCAGCTTCATTATAATTTTTCCCCTGAAGCCATACTTTTGCCATTCCGGCATATACTTTACCAAGCTTTTTACCGGTTTTTTCAGCATATTGAAGAGCATTCATTGCATCGCCACCTTCATTTTTAAGCATGAAAGCATCTGATTTTACTATATAATATTCAGGATTGTCTTTGGCTTTTGATTTTTCAATTGCCATGTCTATATTAATGATAGCTTCACCTGGGTCAGATGCATGGCTAAACATTGTATAAGCCTCACCTATTCTGTAAAGTACATCGGTATTTTTGAGTTTTGTGTCTTTTTTTACTTGCTCAAAAATAGCTTTTGCACCATTAATATCTTTCGACGCAAGTTTTATCATACCCAAGCCAACCTGATTTATTGGGCTGCCTTTTTTGTCAGCAGCAAGTCCTGCTTCAAAAGCAGCCTGAGCCATTTTAATAGTCTCGGCATTTAGTCCAGGACTCTTCAAAATGGTATATCCTTTGAAAAATAAATTTTCAGGAGTAGGATTGGCAACAGCAAGATCGGTGATAGCTTTTGTCGCCGCAGTAAATCTTTCAGCGTCAAGCTGCTTCTCAACTTGCTCAATGGTTTGGGCATTTAAATTTAGCGAAGCTAAAATAATTGCAGCCAAAGCGTAAGTTCTTACAATAGTTTTAATCATTTTTTCAACAGTAATAAGATTGTCTGATTCCGATTTTAAAGTTTCGGAGGTGCAATTTAATGCATCTTGGTCAATTGTAAAAGCCATCTTTTAATAAATTTAAATTTTGGTAATTAGACGAAACACCTGTTTTTAATTTTACTAATGATTTGTTAAGGATATTTTTTATTTTTTAAATAGGTTTTTTCTCTAAAAAAAACTCTTTAGGAATTAGATAATAAGGGATCAAACCTATTTTTTCGATGACCAATTGGCCTGTTTTTGCACAACTAAACCTGATAAAACCATTTTCTACTCCCCAGCTTTTTGACATAGTATGCATGTAAACATATCGCTCAAAAGGGTAAATTCTTTTGTTGATATTTTTCCAGGTTGCTTTAGCGAATTTTTTCCCGGTAGAATCCCCAACGGCTAATATTTTTATATTTTCCAACAATTTTTGGCTATCATAATTGTCTTCGTCACTTACCCAATTGTATCCAAGAAAACCGATTGCGTTTTGATGTTTTTTAACTTCATTGAGCACTTGAAGGTTTCCGTCTGCAGAATAAACATTTTTAAGATTTACATTTTTTATTTTTAATTTTTCGACAATTGTGTTGTAATTGGAAGAAGCGGCTTTATCAAAAATAAGCTCAGTTTTTGAATCGGGACTAGTAAGCATATACCTGAGTTTTTCCTGAGAAATTGAAGAGTCTGGAAAAGATTTACTTGTAACAAGCATCACAGCGTCTAGTCCGCAAAGAGCCGGAATATATTTAACTTCTCTTGATTTCATTACCCGAAGCTCTTCCGAATTAAATCCCCGGGTTGTGATAGCCAGTGTAACACTATCATCAAAAAGCATTTTTATCCCTTTGGTTTCGGGTACTATTATTGGAATAAAATTGGTTTTAGGGTAATGAACCTTGTATGATTGAATCAAGGCTTCACTTACCGGCCACAATGATTCGTCTATTGCCAGTTTTACAGTTCCTTCGTTAATGATTGGTTTTTTATTGTCACAACTTAACAATACCGCCAGTAGAAAAAATACAAGTGATAAAGACTTTAGATTTTTCATTGTTTTGGTGCTAAAAGTATTACGTGAGCAAAAATAAAATAAGAAATGCAATAATCAACTAAATATTTAGTGAATAATTTTTTCAAGAATTTGATGTGGATTATTATGTAAAAAAAAAGAGGAGCTTTAATGCTCCTCTTTAGATGATTGATATGCTCTGAACAACCTGAATGCACCATAGGCCGTGAATAAAATTCCTAACATCACAGCCGTGAGATCATCAAGGTAGGTTAGAAACCATTTTTTTATGAATACAAAAACTCCTAAAGCTATGTAACCCAAACTGATTACATAAAGCATCAGTATTTTACCTTTTGCAATCCATGAATCCAGATCGTTCACATTAATCGAGTTTGTAAACTACAGGCATGTTATAGAACACCCTTACGTTTTTACCATTCTGACGTCCCGGATTCCATTTAGGCATTGATTTGATAACCCTGATTGCTTCTTCGTCGCAACCAAAACCTATTCCTTTCAATACTTCTACTGCTCCGATAGAACCGTCTTTTTCTACTACAAATTTCACGAAAACCCTACCCGAAACGTTGGCTCTTTGAGCTGCAGCAGGGTATTTAATGTTTTCACCCAAAAACTTGTACATAGCTGATTGACCACCCGGAAAATCAGGCTGTTGCTCAACCGCTGTAAAGATTTCCTCTTCTACTGGTTTTTCAACCTTTACGATTTCAACAACTTCCTGTTGGTCATCGGCGATATCAATACCACCTACATCTTCTACCCCTTCTTTAGTTACATTTGACACTTTTTTGTTGTCAATTTCACTTTGGGCAGGTGGAGGAGTTTCAATAATCACCTCTTCGTCTTTTTTAGGCTCTGGAGGTAAAAATTTGATAGTTGCCACTTCTTCCTGTTCAACTTTTTTGGGTGGAGGCGGAGGTGGAAGTTCTTCTAATTTCTTCTCTTCCTCTTTTTTCTCCTCTTTAAGCTTACTCATGTCAATTTCCACTTCTCTGAGGTTATCCTTCTGAAGTTTTGGGACGATGACATTGGTATAAGTATAAGCTCCTCCAAAGACCAAAATAAAAAAACCGGTACCAAATAAAAATGCACGGGTCAGATAATTTTTGTAGTTTTTCCTTAGAAAATACGCTCCGTATTCTTTGTTACGGTGCTCAAATACTATGTCATCTAAGGTTTCTTTATTGTTTGCCATAATTGTTTTGCGTTTAAAAACCTTAGTTATTCGCTTTCGGTGTTTTCATTTTCTCCTTATATGCATCAACTTCGTTTTGTTGTAAGTCAACTAATGCAAAAAGTTTATTACCGGTTATTTCCATCTCATCGAGTATGTCCACTGTGTTTTTGAAATTGGCCTCATCGGTGGGTTTGATAATTACCGTAAATTTAGAACTGTCCAAAGCCGCAATTTTTTTCTTTTGAATTTCGGATCTGATACCTTTTGCCGAATAATCAGTTTCATTTAAATCTGCTGCTTTAACATCCGCCACTGCTTGCTGATACCAGAAAAGTCTGTTGTCTTTACCCATAATAATTGTAATGGTATTTGACAATTTAATTTCAGCTTTTTCCTGATCTTCAGCTTTTTTCTCTTCATCTTTCTCGGGAAGATTAAGTTTCATCATATTGGGCTTACTAAAAGTAGTCGTAAATATGAAGAAAGTAATCAATAGAAAACCTAAGTCCACCATGGGTGTCATATCAGGTCTTCCAGGGGCTTTTTTAGATCTTACTTTACCACCTTTTTTCCCGCTACTGTCTTTTTCAATTATTTCTGCCATTTGATAATTAACGTTTTAGCAAGGATATTATTCTCCTTTGGTGATTAATTTGAACTTAAAAATCTTCTCTTTCCCAAGCTCATTAAAAAGTAGTTTCACTGCCGGATACTGAGTCTGAATGTCACCCCTGATGGCAAGTGTGCCTTTAGGGTTTATTTGACCATAAGTTTGTACCCACTGTACGAGTTCATTGTTGGTAGAATCCAACGGAATACCCGGGAGTTTGGCTCTTTTTTTGTCAGCCGGAGGCAAATTGATAAAACTTTTCAATTGATCCCTGCTCATACCAACCTCAGCCAATTTGGTAAATTCGGCCTGTTCTGAGGCAGAGAGTCCCAAATTATAATTGGTATTAAGAGCATTGATAAAACTCCTGCGTTCATTAGGGTCGGCCATACCAAAGTAATAGTGACCTTCAGGGGTTATTGAAATAGTTCCAACGTTTGAGTCTTCAACTTTAAATTTTGAAATTGACGATGGCGTATTGATTGCAACTGTTTCCTGACTTCTAAATTGAGTTGTCATGATAAAGAAAGTCAATAACAGGAATGCCACATCCGACATCGCAGTCATGTCCATAGCCGGTCCATGACGTTTAGGTTTTACTGCTGCCATTTATATAAATATTTTGAATTACTGATAAAATCGATTTTTGGAAATTAGTTATGAGCTGAGAAATTTTGTTGAAGGCTCATGCCAATTTCATCAATTTTGTAAGTCAAAGTATCAATTGACGCAGTAAGATAGTTGTAAACAATGATTGAGATTGCAGAAGTACCAATACCCAACGCAGTGTTGATAAGGGCTTCAGCGATACCTTTTGCAAGAGCAGAAGCATCCGGAGCACCACCACCAGCACCCAAAGCAAAGAATGAACGAATCATACCTAATACCGTTCCTAAAAGGGCAACTAGTGTTGAAACCGCAGCCAAAGTAGAAAGGATGGTAAGGTTTTTCTCCAGCATAGGAAGTTCCAAAGTAGTAGCTTCTTCGATTTCTTTCTGAAGAGCTGCTAGTTTTTGTTCTTTGTTCAGACCTGTATCTCCCTGAAGCTGAGAATATTTCTCAACAGCAACTTTGGTTACATTACCTACAGTTCCTTTTTGTTTTTCACACTCTTTAAGTGCATCAGCAAGATTGTTTTGGTCCAAAAGAGTCCTAACTCTGCTTACGAAAGCATCAAGATTACCTTTTCCGCCAGCTTTGCTAAGAGTGATTAGTCTTTCAAGTGTGAAAACCAATACAACAAGCATAAATGTCATAAGGATAGGAACGATTACACCACCTGAATAAATGATACCCATGGCGTTTTTAGGATCGTGCTTTGTTGCACCGTCTTCGAAGTTGTCTGGTGAACCAAGAATAAAAATGTAAATTAAAAGTGCGATTGCAAAAAGGATAGGAATAACTAACGCTGGGTTAATTCCCGCACTTTTTTTTGCTGGCTTAGCAGCTGGGGCTTTTGTCTTTTTTTCCATTTGATTAGAAAATTTTTAGGGTTTTGAAAAAAGATAAATAAATTGATTAAAACTTTTTTTAAATAGTTTTTATTTTGTTTGAAATGTTAAGCGGCTTATTTTTTGCTTAAAATTCACGGCAATTCTAACTAAAAACATCCAAACTTAAAATAAAATTAATAATAAATTTTTCTAATTCTAAGTTATGATTTTCAACTGATTTTGGATTTTTAAGTGTTGAATTGATACTTATTCACTATTGTTTATTAATTATTAATAACTTACAGAATTGGAAAAAGGTATTAAAATATGATTTTTCTTATTGTATCAAATTGATTATAATTTTCGTTTTTCAGGGTTTATTACTGTCAACTACGATTTTATTCTCTCTGTTTGACAATTCCCACGCGGTGTTAAAAACCAGTTTAACAATATTAGAATACTTGTCAAATAGTATTTTTTCCACATCATCACCTGGTTTGTGATAATCTTCATGAACTCCTGTAAAATAGAAAATAACCGGGATTTTGTTTTTAGCAAAATTATAATGATCTGACCGGTAATAGAACCTGTTTGGGTCACTCGGGTTATTGAATTCATAATCAAGTTCAAAATTTATTGAATTTTTATTGGCATCTTCTGATATCTGATGGAGCTCAGATGATAATTTATCGCTTCCAATAAGATATACGTAGTTTTGATTGGTTTCGTGTTTCTTGTCTATTCGGCCAATCATATCAATGTTAAGGTTAACAATTGTTTTTTCCAAAGGAATGACCGGTGAAATGTCTGTATAATATTTTGAGCCAAGCAATCCTTTTTCTTCTCCGGTAACTGTCATAAACAAAATACTTCTTCTCGGACCATTTCCATTGGCCTTAGCTATAGAAAAAGCCTCAGCAAGCTCCAGAATTGCACAAGTACCCGAGCCGTCATCATCGGCCCCATTGTAAATCTGACCTTTTTCATCAATACCTACATGGTCATAATGGGCAGTAAGAACTACCACTTCGTCTTTTTTATCAGTGCCTTCCATAAAGCCCATGATATTGGCAGTTTCGACCAGGTCTTGCCCTCTTTCTGATTTTACTCTGATACTGGTTTTGGTTTTTGGAAATTTGATTTTTTTTCCAGCTATAAATTTCACAAAGTTTTTCTCCGTTACACCTAACATATCAGCTGCCATACTTTTTGAAATTACAAAAGTTGGACTGGAAGTTACTTTTTCTGTATTGGTTTTATCAAGAGCCATGCGGTTAAATCTGGACAGAATGGCTTTTCTTTCTGCATTAAGGGTTTTAAATTGTTCTGATTCCGCATTTGAAATTTCAAAAATATAGCCAGCTCCGAGTTCTGCAGCTAATTTCTGTTTCTTCTTTGAACCTGCACTTCCTTCCCATTCCTCCGCTTTTTCCATGTTATTTGGTGCACCTTCCAAAAATATAACAGCTTTGCCATCTATTTTTTTATCCAAATAATCATTTTGGTTTTCCGATTTAATGCCATATCCCACAAAAATGGTTTCTATTTCCTTTTCTTCGGGAATATTTACAATTCCTACCGGAAAATAATCCTTAAAAAATACCTTTTTTGTATTGTTGATTTTTACATAAGCATCTTTCCATCCGCTTTTATATAAATTAAAATTTTGATAGTAAGAATAATCCCCATTGTCAGATTTTACAATTGGACTCAAGCCCAGATTTTTAAAGTGCGAACTAATATATTCTCCGGTTTTTTTTTGGCCTTCTGATCCGGTGTCCCTTCCTTGCATGTCATCTGAAGCAATTATGGTCAGGTGTTTTTTTAGGTCAGAAGCCGTAATAGAATTTTCATAAACAGTTTTGGTTTGAGCAAATGAAATGCTCCCGGAAAGGAATAATATTATTCCGAATATTTGCTTTTTAGTCATCTTTGAAAAATAATTTAATAGCAAATAAACGATTTGAAATTGGTAAGACAAGGCAGTTATTTGTAAATTTGTAATTTAATACAAAATTAACTTCATGAATATTAGTCTTACTACTACAGAAAAATTTGAAACCAGACACCAGGGCAAATCAGAAAAAGAGATTGCGAACATGTGCAAGGAAATTGGAGTTGGGTCGGTGGATGAATTGATTGATCAAACAATTCCAGAAAACATCAGATACAAAATGCCAATGAATGTAGTAGGGGCTTTGTCAGAGAGTGAGTTTTTAAACAAAATAAAAGTTTTAGGTAGCAAGAATAAAGTTTTCAAAAGTTTTATAGGCTCTGGGTATTCTGATACTGTGGTACCCAATGTGGTTTTGAGGAATATTCTTGAAAATCCCGCCTGGTACACAGCTTATACACCCTATCAGGCAGAAATCGCCCAGGGGCGTCTTGAGATGTTGCTCAATTTCCAAACTATTGTCACTGATTTGACGGGAATGGAGATTTCTAACGCTTCACTACTTGATGAAGCTACCGCAGCAGCAGAAGCCATGTCGATGTTTTTTGCAATAAGAAAAGGGGCGAAAAAGGCATCAAATGGTTTTTTTGTTTCTGAGAATTGTCATCCGCAGGTTATTGATGTTGTGCAGGGAAGGGCATTACCATTGGGCATAAAAGTGATGGTTGGTAACCTTAGCAATTTTGATTTTCAAACCAATGATATTTTTGGTGCGATTTTACAAAATCCTGATACCACCGGTGAAATTAGAGATTATACTGAAGAAATAAAGAATTTGCATAATGCAGACATAAAGGTTTGTATAGGGGTGGATTTGCTTTCGCTTACGCTATTTAAAACTCCTGCCGAAATGGGGGCAGATGTCGTCATAGGTTCATCGCAACGATTTGGTGTCCCAATGGGTTATGGTGGGCCTCATGCCGCTTTTTTTGCTACAAAAGATGAGTTTAAAAGACAAATTCCCGGACGTATAATCGGGAAATCTGTTGATGCTGAAGGAAATCCGGCACTTAGGATGGCTCTTCAAACACGCGAACAACACATTCGACGTGAAAAAGCCACTTCTAATATATGTACAGCTCAGGTTTTGCTTTCTGTGATGTCAGCAGCTTATGGAATTTATCACGGCCCGGAAGGTTTGAAAAACATTGCTTTGAAAATTCACGGTTTGACAAAATCATTTGCAAACGCTGTTCAGGGTTTAGATTTTAGAGTTTTGACCAAAAATTATTTTGACACCATCACTATTGATATTGACAACAATACTGAAATCAGAAAGATTGCTGAATCTAAAGGTGTAAATCTCAGATACCATGGCACCGAAGAAATTAGTATTTCATTTGACGAAACCAAAAACCTTACGGATATCGCATTGTTGCTTGAAATATTCAGTGAAGCAAGAGGTGAAAAATTGGTGCTGAATCTGAAAAATGATGTTACCGCAAATATTCCGGATGAACTCCTTAGGTCTTCAAAATATATGCTTCATCCGGTTTTTAACAGTTATCATACTGAACATGAAATGCTCAGGTATCTGAAAAGTCTGGAAAGTAAAGATTTGTCTTTGGTTCATTCGATGATTTCTCTGGGAAGCTGTACAATGAAACTCAACGCTACCGCTGAAATGATCCCGGTAACCTGGGCTGAATTTGGAAGCATACACCCATTTGCACCAAAAAATCAGACCAAAGGGTATCAGGAAATGTTTGAGGAGCTGTCAGGATGGCTTTCAGAAATAACAGGATTTGATGCAGTTTCTCTTCAGCCCAATTCCGGTGCTCAGGGCGAACTGGCCGGTTTAATGGTTATCAGGGCATATCACGAAGCTCATAAAAATTCAGGAAGAAATATAGCCTTAATTCCATCATCGGCACATGGTACCAATCCCGCGTCGGCGGTTATGGCAGGAATGAAAGTAGTGGTGGTAAGTTGTGATGAAAAAGGTAATATTGACGTACAAGACCTTAAAAACAAAGCAGCTGAGCATGCCGAAGATTTATCTTGTTTGATGGTCACCTATCCTTCTACACACGGAGTATTTGAAGAAACCATTGTTGAGATTTGTGAAATAATACATCAATATGGTGGTAAGGTTTACATGGATGGTGCCAATATGAATGCCCAGGTTGGTCTTACATCTCCAGGAAAAATTGGAGCTGATGTTTGCCACCTTAATTTGCACAAAACCTTTGCCATACCTCATGGAGGAGGCGGACCCGGAATGGGACCCATTTGTGTTAAATCTGATTTAGCACCTTATCTTCCGGGCAATGCTGTGATAGAAACCGGGGGTGAAAAATCTATTCATGGAATTTCGGCGGCTCCATGGGGAAGTGCAAGTGTGTTACCTATTTCTTATGCTTATATCAATATGATGGGTGGCATAGGACTTACCAACGCAACCAAACTTGCGATTTTCAATGCCAACTATATGAAGTCCAGGCTTGAAAAGCATTTCCCAATATTATATACGGGAGCCAATGGACGCTGTGCACACGAGATGATTGTGGATTGCAGAGAATTTAAGTCAACTGCAGGAGTAGAGGTTGAAGACATCGCAAAGCGTTTGATGGACTATGGGTATCATGCACCTACTGTGTCATTTCCCGTAGCCGGAACGCTAATGATTGAACCGACTGAATCCGAATCTCAAACAGAATTGGATAAATTCTGTGATGCATTGATTGCTATTAGGGCAGAAATAGCTGAAATAGAGGCTGGAAAGTTTGACAAAGAAAACAACGTGTTGGTTAATGCACCTCACACTATGAGAGTGGTGATGTCTGACAACTGGACCCGTCCATATAGTCGCGAAAAAGCAGCTTTCCCTGCAGATCATTTAAGATTTAACAAGTTTTGGCCGGCTGTAAGCAGGATTGATTCTGCTTATGGTGACCGTAATCTGGTTTGTGCTTGTGATCCGGTAGAATCTTATGCCTGAGATTTTGAATAAAAAAAATACGGTTGAAAAAATGAATAAATTAGGGCGTGAAAAATGCCCTTTTTTCTTTTTGATTAGTTTTGATCAGAATGAGAATATTATTTTACCCATTTCAGAGATAGATTCAGATTTTTTGAAATATAAATTAGAAACAGAAAATGGTGTTCTGAGTAATTTTTCACCAAAAAAATCAGAAAATAACTTCGGGATTTTTCCACAATTCTCAGAATTTGAAAAGTACCAATCAGCATTTAACTATGTTCAGGATCAGATACATTTTGGAAATAGTTTTCTGGTTAATCTTACCCTTTCAAATCCGGTAAAAATCTCCGATGAGCTGGATGATTTGGTATATAATATCAACTCAAAATATATTTTATGGTTAAAAAATCAATTTTTGTGTTTTTCGCCTGAATCATTTGTAGAGGTTGACAAAAATGGCAAGATTTCTTCTTTCCCGATGAAAGGTACCATAAATGCGGATATAGAAAATGCCCGAAACATTATTTTGAACGACCAGAAAGAATTTTTTGAACATACAACCATTGTTGATTTAATTAGAAATGACCTCAGTCAGATCGCTTCCAAAGTTTGGGTTGAGCGTTTCAGATTTATTGATGAAATAAAAAAAGAAAACGGACAGAAACTTTTTCAGGTCAGTAGTGAGGTTTGTGGTTTTTTGCCCGAGGATTGGAAGGAAAGTATAGGGGATTGGTTTATGAAATTGCTGCCGGCTGGCTCTATCACCGGGGCACCCAAAGACAAAACTTGTCAAATTATTAAAACCGCTGAAAGTTCTTTGCATCAGAATGGCAGCAGGGGGTATTATACTGGTGTATTTGGTATATTTGATGGAGAAAGGCTCACATCAGCAGTTGCCATAAGATTTATTGAAAAAAAAGATAACACCCTGATTTATAAAAGCGGGGGAGGGATTACCGCCCGAAGTGAGGCTGAGAAAGAATTTGAGGAAGCAAAACAAAAAATTTATGTTCCGGTTTTTTGAAAGTATCATGTTAAAAGATGGCCAGATGCCTCTCATAAACTTTCACTCAGAAAGATTGAATGCTACTATGGAAGTCCATTTTGAGGAATTTGCAAAAATTGATTTGAGTAAAATAATAACAATTCCATGTGATTGCAAATCAGGTATTTACAAGGTGAAGGTAACTTATGGAAGATTCATTGAGTCTATCGAGTTTCAGGAATATGAATTGAAACCTCACAGGAAAGTTAAAATTATAGAAGACAATAATATCGATTACCGGTATAAAAGTGTAGAAAGAACATCATTGAATAGTTTTTTAATTGAAAACCCCGATTTTGATGATGTGATTTTTATAAAAAATGGCCTTTTGACCGATGCTTCTTATTCCAATATTGCCCTTTTTGACGGTAAAAACTGGTTTACGCCTGAAAGCTGCCTTTTGGAAGGTGTAAAAAGAAGAAGTCTTTTGGAATCAGGTAAAATCAAAAAAAAGGAAATTAGGGTTAATGATTTGCACGATTTTTCGAAAATTGCATTTATCAATGCCATGAGAGATTTTGAAATGACCTATAATTTTCAAATAGAAAACGAAAATATGTTTTTAAATCTGACACAGGAAAAATAATATTTCATTCGTAATATTGCCCGATATTTTTTCACTATTCACGCCTAAGATTATGAAAATCAATTTTGTATTCGTAAGTATTATCTTGGTAACAGTTATTTTTAGTTGTAAAAAAAACACTAAACCATTGATCAGCATGCCTGTTGAAAAATATTCTCTGGTTACTGTGAGTCCGGAAGATTCAGTAAAATTTGAGAAATCACTAAAAAAAGCCAAAAACAGTATTGAATTTGATTTTCATACAGGTGATTTTAAAGGAATTGTGGATGAAAATGCTTATTCTGGAAAATTTGAAATAAAAAAAATGAGTTCAGGCTATACAAAAGGCTTCAATTACAGTGTGGAACTGGCCTATTTGTCAAGTGGAGAGGTGACCAGCAAAAAGCAACAGGATTTTTTTGATCAATTGGTAAAAACAGAGCGTATTTTCGTCAGCCCCGATAAACTTATCAACCCCAGGTTAATAAAGCTTGATCTCAAGAGTGAAAAAAATACGCTCAGCTTATATATGTTAAAGTAATCTTTTACAGATTTTTTACCACATCATCTTTGGAAACCAAACCAATATTTGACCAGGTAACATTTTGATTTTTATATACTTGCAAGTAAGGTATAGCCTCAATTTTAAGTTCCTGTGCCAATGCCGGGTTGGCATCCACATCGACTCTTACGACTTGAACCTGTCCTGCTTTTTCTTTGGCTATTTCAGCAAGAAAAGGCTCCATTTTTTTGCAAGGTCCACACCATTCGGCATAAAAATCAACCAAAATGGTTTTGTTATTTGCTGAAAGTCCTTTCAATTGGGCCAAAGTCATTGTAGGATTTGATGACGGAGAAGAACTGCTTTCGAGAGCCAATCCGGCAGACTGCCAGCTCAAAGTACCTCTTTGTAAATTATAAACCTCCTTAAACCCAATTTGCATTAGATAACCCATCGCCGAAGAACTTCTTGAACCACTCAGACAATACAAAAACACAGGTTTTGATTTATCCAGACCCGCAACTCCGCTTCGGAAATCACTACGGTTGATAGGAAGATTCACTGCACCTTTGATATGACCAGAGGCAAATTCACCGGGGGTTCTGACGTCGATCAATTGTGGGGAAGTTGTTGCTGCCAATTTATCAGAAAATTGTTTGGCATCCATGTTTTTTTGGCTGTTTCCTGAGCAACTAAACAGGAAGATTCCCATTCCAATCAATAAAAACTTGATTCTATTCATATTTATTAAATGATTTTTTTTACAAAAGTCTATTCTTTACCTTAAAGTAAATGTCACTTTTGTCACATTTTTGAATTTTTAATTCAAAATTAATTAATGCCGGAAATATACTTTTGGAGATTTCCCTGTGCAGTTTTTCTTACTTTTTGTTTAAAGAAATCGGTCCAACCCAATAATCTTCCTTTCATTCCGAATGCCTGCATAGCCCATTTATAGAAATTAAAACTATCGGTATGATTGATTATTTTTCCATTTTCCAGGAAAAATTCGGAACTGATTTTATTCAGAACTTTATTTCCGGTAAGTCTAAATGTATAACGAGCCTCCCATGTAGCAAATACCCTGTGTTCCTTTTCACCAATAATTTTGAATTCAACTTCCAAATCACCAGAATTTTTTAGTAACATTTCCCACATTTTGCCAACCTCAAAACCGTTAAGATGCTCAAAAGCAGGATCATAAAAATGAGCATAATGGGCATAGCAATGCTGCATTGTTTTGTAATCTTTTCTTTGAAATGCCTCAAAAAAAAGTTCGACTTGTTCCCTATTCTTAATCATAGTTTTCCGGATTAATGCATGAATTTAATTAAAAAATTACATTTTGTATTTGTTAATGAAATATTAAAATTTTAAATCGTTAATTTTTTAGAAATATATTAGTAAAAATTTCAAAACAATACTTAATTATTAAGTTGATTATCAGTGAAATGTATTGGTTTTCTTAATGAATAATCCTGTTTTTTTTAATATATGTACATCTTAAAATAGACTTAAAATAAATCAATTTTTGAGCTTGATATTAGTAACTATTGCTTTAAATCGATAAATATGTTCAGACAATTTACCTTTTTACTTTTCTTTATTCCTTTGATTTCATTTGGTCAGTTAAAAGACAGATCATTGTATTTTCAGGAGATCAACAAAGCAGAACTAAGTTTGGTCGAAGAAAATTATGAAAAGGCATTTTCTCACTATTCAAAAGCATTTAGCTTTCATAAAAACCCTTTTTTAAGGGATTTATACAATGCCACTGTTTGCAAGTTTTTCCTTAAAGACTTTGATGGTGCTAAAGTCCTGCTTTTTAAATTGGCTAGGCGAGGAGTAAAAAAAGAGGCCCTGGAAGAAAGGAATATTTTTGAAATATCGGGTTTTGGCAATGAGTGGAAAGAGTTTTCTCCATTTTATGATCAGTTCTTTGAAGAAAAAGAGGAAAGTGAATATGAGGGATATTTGGGTAGAAATCTTCAAAATTTAATTAATAATTTTTACAAATTAAGCTATGACGATTTTAAGTTTTTAAACTCAATCAATGAAAGTGAGTCAGACAAAGCTATCAGAATCAGAGATTCGTACGCATATGAATTTTCAGGCAAAAAAGATACGATTAGGATTTTTTCACGAAAAGAGGTGGAAGAAGAAAGGATTATTTTGAAGAAATTACTTTTAGATAATTTAGATGAAATAAAAAGCATTTTAAAATTGATTTTTGAACAAAATAATTATTTGGCGGAAGATGAATTAGACTTAGTTAGTAATATAAGTAACATCGCAAGTTTTAAATTGCTGCAAAGGTTCGATTCTGGTAATTCCTATTTGCTGTCAGAAACTAAGCCCGTCGTTGAGGAAATTGAAAAGTTATTTTCTGATGAAATATTAGCTTCTTTTAATCAAGGAAAAATAGGGCAGTTTGTTGCTTTGAGAGATATGGGTGACTTAAAGGCTATCTCTAAGATTTCAGTAAGGTTTTATGAAATAAAAATTGAAAATACGGAAAATTGTGATGATGGCTTTGATGATCTCTCCAATATCAACTTTTATAAAGAAAATACTATCTCGGAAGAGTATAAATCTAATTATAAACGTTTGAGAGAAAAATTATTACTCGAATCTATTGAAGATAGAATTAAAAAAGAAGTATTTATGGTTACCAAAAATCAATACTTTTTAATCCCATATTTTTCTCAAAAGGAACTCTCAACTGTCCCCAATTGTGATATAGCCCGGCAAATGATAGTTGGAGCTACTGTTATCAGGTAATCATTTTTTTTCAAAAGAAAAACAATCGAAAAATTAGACCCGCACATTTTTTTTGGTAAATTTGCAACATCAATTCATTCTTCAAATGCAGAAGGATTGATTTATAAAGACGGGCGAAGAGAATAGGCTCTGCGAAACCCGGGCAACCTGCCGGAAACTTCCGAAAAGGTGCCAATACCTACCTGAAGGGCTAAAATGGCCATCAGGACTTATAAACCAATCAGGAAATTTCAAACAATCTATTGGTTTTTTACTTCACCGAAAATCGGTGATGTGCTGATTTTTAATGATTTGCCCCGTTATTTTTTTTCGGGTTTGATTTTTAATTTTTATGGTAAATAACCATCTGGTAAAATTTGAGGAACCGTTTCATCTCGAAAATGGGGAGTGGTTGCCCGAAGTCGAAATAGCTTATACCACTTATGGACAACTCAATGCTGATAAATCTAATGTGGTCTGGGTTTGTCATGCATTTACAGGTAATGCCAATCCATCAGATTGGTGGAGTGGGCTCATAGGCGAAAAGAGACTTTTTAATCCCAAAGAATACTTTGTGATTTGTGCCAATGTGCTGGGTTCACATTATGGAAGTACCAATGCACTGAGTGTGAACCCATTGACAGGGAAAAACTATTACCATGATTTCCCCTTTCTTACCATCAGAGATGTGGTTTCTGCCCATATTCTTTTGAGGAAACATCTGCAAATCGAAAATGTGGCCTATCTTTTAGGAGGTTCTTTAGGCGGGCAACAAGCTTTGGAATGGGCAATTATGGAGCCCGAAGTTATTAAAAAACAGGTTTTGTTTTCGACCAACGCCATGCACTCGCCTTGGGGAATCGCATTCAATGAAAGTCAACGTATGGCAATAGCGAACGACCCAACCTGGCAAAACAATACGCCTGACTCAGGAATGGAAGGGA
This sequence comes from Cytophagaceae bacterium, assembly GCA_016722655.1. Taxonomy (NCBI): domain Bacteria; kingdom Pseudomonadati; phylum Bacteroidota; class Cytophagia; order Cytophagales; family Cytophagaceae; species Cytophagaceae bacterium. The sequence continues at coordinate 1,385,422 of JADKIR010000005.1, read as the reverse complement.
TGAAAGTGGCCCGGGCTATAGCATTGTTGTCATACCGCAACTACGATACTTACAATAGGACCCAATCCCGTGATGGTGGACAGATTGACTTTTTCAGAGCTAATACCTATCAGAATTATCAGGGCGAAAAACTTTTGAGGAGGTTTAATGCCTATTCTTACTGGATACTTTCCAAAATGTTTGACTCACATGATGTTGGGAGAAACAGAGGAGGTCTGGCTACAGCCATGGCCGAAGTAAAAGCAAAAACGCTGGTTATAGGAATTACTTCTGATATTTTATTTCCACCCGTAGAGCAGAGAAAGATTGCTGAACTGATACCCGGCTCAAGTTATCGCGAAATTGACTCCACCTACGGTCATGATGGCTTTTTGATCGAATTTGAAGCCATGACTCAGGCTATCAAAGATTGGGATAAATAAAAAAGGGGAGTTATTTCCCCCTTTTTGGTTTTTATAAAAATTTGTATTTTTCTCTTTGAATTAACACCTCGGCTTTTTTTCGGGCATTACTTTTTTTCCAGTTAAACCACCTGTCTCCCAAGATTCTATTCATTAATTCGTCGATATGCGTCATGATGGCTACCTGCCAGAATCCAAGTAATCGGTCAGAAATATGAGGACTCAGCGACCTCACGGCAAACCCAAGACCGGCGGTAGAATATTCGATATGATGCCACCACCCGGCAGGCATAAAAATAGTATCTCCAGGCCCAATGGTGCAATCAATCCCCTGAACATATTTCAGACCGGGATATTTTTCAAAGTCTGGATTATTGACATCGATAGAAGTATGGGTTGAAAAAGGATATTGGTAAAGTAAAGCGGAATATTTTGGGTCAAATAGCACCACTCTTTTGTAACCGGCTAGTTCGGTCAGAAATACGCAACTATTGTCCATATCCCGATGAATACGGGTAATGGCACCCTGGCCACCAAAAAACGCTAAAGGAAGAAAGGTGAGCACTTTGTCGGCAATGTCAGGAAACTTAAAATGGTTGTGAAGTTCTTTTTTGTGTTTAAAAACATTGAATAAAAACAACCTTTTCGTGGTAGGCTTTTCCTGAATCAATTTGAGGTAGTCCCCAAATTTCATTGTTTTTGGAGCGTTTTTGTAACTGCGGTCGTCTTTTCGGCTTTCTGACTCGTCGTCGAACACTCCCACATCAATGTGGCCCAACGCTTTTTCGAAATAATCGAAAGTCCAGTTGTAAACTTTTGCGTTTTTTCCGTAGAGATGCCTTATTATGACAGGCCTTTGAGGCTTCATGTATTTTAACTGAAACTCCTCTCGTGTGATGTTCTCTACTACATCAATATGACCACTAAGGTCAATTGGATTTTTAGTGTCAGTAATCATTTTTAATGGGCTTTTTCTGCACTAAAAACGCAACTGAGAGCTTTTTGGTTTATTTTTTTTATAAAAATTAGATTAAAAAATAAAAAAAGACAGACCCTCAAATGATGATCTGCCTTTAAAAAATTAAGCGTAAGCGTTTATTATTTTCTTAAGCCAAAGCCTGAGCAGCATAAAAGTTTACCTCTAACCACGAGCCACCGTTGTAGCATTCTACACCCTGAGCTTTCAAAAATGCTGTTGCCTGGCCACTACGGTTGCCCGAAGCACAACACAATACCAAAGGCATTTTTAAGGCTTTAATTTCTTCCATTCTTGATGGGATTTCGTTTAGCGGAATGTTTTTTGAACCGGCCACATTGCCACCCATAAATTCTCCGATGGTTCTAACGTCAACAATAGTACCTTCGTTGTTTTTGATTACATCTTCCAGTGTCATATTTTTTCTTTATTTTAAATTCTTTGTAATTGATTTCTTTTGCAAAGTTGCAAACGCAGAAAAAATCAGGAAGTGATTAAAGTTACATTTCTGATTTATCTCAGTTTTTTCTTTCGATTTCTTTCAGGTTTTCCATTTTTTTGTTTCTCAAAAATCCGTTAATATCTTCAAAGTGCTCTTTTACCCGCTTGTGACCAAACTCAAATACTTTTTCTGCCAGACCGTCAAGAAAATCTCTGTCGTGAGAAATCAGGATGATTGTACCCTCAAAAGCTTTCAAAGCATCTTTTAATATGTCTTTTGTGCGTAAATCCAGGTGGTTGGTGGGCTCATCCAAAATCAGGAGATTAACAGGTTGTAGCAGAAGTTTGATCATCGCCAATCTCGTTTTTTCTCCTCCAGAGAGCATTTTTACTTTTTTGTTGATATCATCACCTCTGAACAGGAATGCTCCCAAAAGGTCTTTGATTTTAGTTCTGATTTCGCCTTCTGCTATCTGGTCCACGGTATCAAAAATCGAAAGGTCTTCATCCAAAAGCGATGCCTGGTTTTGTGCAAAATATCCAATCTGACAGTTGTGACCCACCTGCAGTTCACCTTCAAAGTCGATTTCACTCATGATGGCCTTCACCATGGTTGATTTCCCTTCACCATTTTTACCTACAAAGGCGATTTTTTGACCTCTTTCTATGCTAAATGAGGCATCTTTAAATACCAGGAGATCACCGTAACTTTTACTCACATGGTCAGCCATGACCGGATAATTGCCCGAACGGGGAGCCGGAGGAAACTTAATATTGATCGCTGAAGTATCGACTTCGTCAACTTCCACTATATCAAGTTTTTCTAGCATTTTAACCCGTGACTGCACCTGCAAGGTTTTGGAATAAGTACCTTTGAAGCGGTCGATAAACTCCTGCGTCTCGGCAATCATTTTTTGCTGATCGTTAAACTGCTTCTGCTGTTGTTCAAGCCTCTCTTTTCTAAGTTGGAGGTAGTGTGTATAGTTTACTTTGTAATCATAAATTCTGCCCATGGTCACTTCAATGGTGCGGTTGGTAATATTATCTACAAAAGCCCGGTCATGTGAAATTACTATGACGGCTTTCGCACTATTAACAAGAAATTCCTCTAGCCACTGCACTGATTCTATATCCAGGTGGTTGGTGGGCTCATCGAGCAATATCAAATCAGGATCTTTCAAAAGGATTTTAGCCAGTTCTATCCTCATCCGCCAGCCACCGCTAAATTCGGAAGTTGGCCTGTCAAAATCTTCTCTTTCAAAGCCCAGTCCCTTCAGGATTTTTTCGACCTCAGCGTCATAATTTATTTCTTCGATAGAGTAAAATTTTTCACTCAAATCAGAAACTTTCTCAATGATGGCCATGTATTCGTCTGATTCATAATCAGTTCTGGTCTCTAGCTGATGATTGAGTTCATCAATTTCTGCCTGCATTTTATGGATGGCATCAAAGGCTTTTGCAGTTTCCTGGAAGACGGTGGTATCATCTTCAGTTAGCAGATGCTGGGGTAAATATGCGATCACGGCCTCTTTTGGGGCGGAAATCTTTCCACGGGTGGGTTTGTTTACTCCGGCGATGATTTTCAGAAGGGTAGATTTTCCGGCACCGTTTTTTCCCATGAGGGCAATGCGGTCTTTGTCATTGATATTAAATGTGATGTCACTGAAAAGCGTACTACCGCTAAAATCTACCCCTACGTTATCTACCGAAATCATTTTTGGATGCTATTTTTTTGCAAATAAAGCCGCAAAGATAGTGTAGGAATGGACAAAGAGATATTTTGTGAAAAATAAAGTGAAGGATGATGTTAATTTTCGTCATTATTTGGTAAATAAAATTCTAATTCTCTGTATTTTTGGTAAAATTTGAAATTCCAATGACAAAAATTTCATTTAATGTGCCTGATGGCAAAGTCAATCAATTTATTGAATTTATGCAGAAGTTTCCTTCCGATGAGATTTCTTTAGTTGACGATTTTGTACTTACTGATGATGTTCTAAGACTTCTGGAAGAAAGCAGTAAGGTTCCTTTTGAAGAATGTATTGATAGAAATCAATTAAATGCAAGGCTAAATGGCATTTAAAATATTAATTACTCCACAGGCTGAAAAAGACATACTCGAGAGTTCTCATACTACTTAATTAATGTTTCTGGTACAGTTGCTGAATCTTTTGGATTAGAAATAAATCAAGCTTTTGATGTTTTGGAGAGGAATCCATATTTTCAAATTAGATCAAATAAATTCAGGGGGCTACCACTTAAAAAATTTCCCTTTATTATTTTTTTTGAAATTGAAGAAATTTTGATGAAAGTTAAAATTTTAAGAGTTTTAAATACTAACAAAAACCCTGTAAATTGGCCTTAGTTCATTCTTCCTCATTTTCCTCATCTTCGATATGAAGAATGTGTAGCAAACGATGGATGATAGGTGCAAAAAATACTGCAGTAATACTCAAAAATGCGACTCCACTATAAAGTGCATAAAATGAAGAAAACCACTTGGCAGCATCGGTGGTCATCTCAGAGACCGGGCCCATGCCTGTCAAAATCATAGAAGCCATATAGAAGCTGTCGAGCCACGAAATGTCGTCAAAATACCAATAACCCACAGTACCCATACCCACAGAAAAAGAAATTAAAGCCAAAGCAAATAAAGTATATTTCCCCATCCTTTTGGCGAAATGAGAATAGGAAGCAAGTTTCTGTTTTTTGGTTTCGAATTTCATGGGTTTGTTAATAATGATATCTGCATTGTAAGATTATTACGGCATCATCTTCGACTTTATATACCAGGCGGTGCTCCAAATTAATCCTTCTAGACCACCAACCACTTAGGTTATGTTTCAAGGGTTCAGGTTTTCCACTCCCTTCATAAGGTGTTCTTTCGATTTCTTTTATGAGAGAATTGACTTTTTTTAGCATGGATTTATCAGCAGATTGCCAGTACAAATAGTCCCCCCAGGCGTCATCTAAAAAGAGTTTTTTCATTCTTCAATCAATTCTCTCTCAGTTATTTTACCTTTTTTGTATTCTTCTATTCCTTTCAAAAGCCTGGCTGCATTGGTGGGATTTTTTAGGAGGTAAAATGTCTCTTCCATACTGTCATAATCGGTCTTTGACATTACCACCACATCCTTACCTTTGGCTCTCGTTACAATCAAAGGAATACTATTCAGATTAACTTTGTCAAGGAAGTTTTTCAGGTCTTGCCTAAAAGAAGAGTAGTTGATTGTCAGCATTTCAAGTATTTTTTTACAAAAATACGAAATATTCTTATTGTACAATTATTTGTACAATATTTTATTTCTTTCCATATTTCCTGAAAGCCTGAATGAGTTGGTAAACACAGATAGTTACAAAAATTCTTGCTGAATAATCAATTATTCGAGACCAATTTCCATATTCAACACATTTACCATCAATTTTTTCAATAAATTCAGCTTTTCTCAATGGGTTTAGAAATTCAGGTGAATATGAAAATAACTCCCAGAATAAATTTAAATTCTTTCCGGGAAGATATCCCAGCGAAAAACTAAAGATGGTAAAGAAAAAACCATTTACAACTAATGTAACCAAAAGTGCTAGAGCCCAATTGGTTCCGTAATTATTTGTAATTTTATTTACAGAAAGATTTAATTTCTCCCAAAACCGGTTTCCCCAATTAATACTTTTTCTGTATTCCTCCAGTTCTTTTGCTTGATATTCTAGGGCTTTGACTGAATCGCCAGTTTGGTCATAGAGTTTTTTTAAGTGGCTGTAGATTGATTTTCTTTTTTGGTGGTCTATTAAGTCGGTAATTTCAAGGCTTAGTTGAAGTTCACTTTCAAAATATTTTGACGAATTAATAATATCCCCTTTTTTCTCAAAGATTTTTTTAAAAATTTGTAAACCTTCAATTTTTAATATTTTTTCAATTTTTATATCTTCATTTATTTTTTCTGGAAGAGGTGGCTTTGAACCAGAGAAGAATAAGTTTTCCACTTTTGAATGAGTAATGACAAAACTTGTATTTTCTAAATTGCAATTTCTAAATTCTAAATTGTTCAATGTGGCGTTTCCAATATTTATAAGTGTAATTTTGTTTATACCCGATAAAATGGTCTTTCCCAGATTTTCAAAAGACCTAAAAACTAGTTGATTTAATGATGGGATATTAATTTCTAGGTTTGCGTTAAAATCTTGTCTACCAGTAACTTCAATATTTCTGAAATAATTTTCAGAATTCTTACTATATATTTTAATATTCTTGGAATTGTTTAAATTGAGAAAATTTATATATTTATCAGTATAAATCCCACTTATAGAAGTGATTGATTCATTCTCACACTGGCCAAGATCTAGTTGTTCAAAATAGCTATTTGAAATAATCAAGCCTTCTTTTATTTTGTAATTCTTTATTTCATTCGAAGTATCCGAAAAATTGCAATCATTTATTTTGAATTTTTTTGATTCAATATTTGATATTGAAGTTTCTGATTTAAAATCTGATAGTTCAAAAATCAAATCAAAAGAAAGTGTAAAGTCCTCAAATATTATACTTTTTGAAAATGAGCAATTACTGAAAATTAAATTCTTAGATTTGATGAAATTAATCTTTACTTCGTCATTGAAAGTGCATTCCACAAAATGAAAAGAATAATTTGAAATGTCGGTATAAGTATTATTGTTTTCTATGTTTTCAAAGAAAGTAACATTATTTACCGTTATTATTCCTGACAAGTTCGGGAAAAATCTATTGTCTTGGAGGTTCAAGATATTAGAAAACCCTTTTGCAGATATTTCAACTCTCTCACCCATTCCCATTCAGCTTTACATTCAAAATCTGCCCGATTTCAAGAGCCTTATTTTTGACAAAGTCGGCGTTTTTGCCGGCGAAAAGTTGGTCGGTACAAGTAATCCAGTAGGCCAGCCAACGCTCAAATAGCTCAGTGGTCATCGGGTGGGTGGCATGCCGCTCCATGTGTACCCACATCATACCTCCTGTGTAGCTGCCGGTCTGGAACAGCCAGTTGTCCCAAAAATTATATACTCTTTCAATATGCTGTGCCCAATGGTCAGCTGAAGGTGCAAAAACCGGCCCCAATTGCTCGTCTTTCATCACATTTTCGTAAAACACATCTACCAGTTTAACTACATCTTCCCGATTTTGGATATCTTTCAATTCTGACATTATTTTTCTTTAATTTTTTCGCCCGAAAAATAGAATATGATTCCCGAAAATAATGGGACTTATCTCATATTTCTCAATAAATAATAATTTTTGGGGTATATTGCATCAACATTTCGGTTGGTCACACCGTTATTATGGTTAATTAACCCGATTTTTTTGATGAGAAACGCTGTAATACTCCTTTTTTCGTTATTGCTGGTGGCATCTTGTAAGACACAACAAAAAACACCGGTAAACAAAGAATCTGTTTCACAGGAAAAGACCATTGCCCGTGAGTCAAAAGTGGTGGTGACATCTATCAACGGCAAATACCTTTTTGAAGATTCGACCAATATCAACGTGTACCTGGAAGTAGATTTTCTTAATTTGGCTTCTGAAACCAGTATTGAAAAACTTTCAGAGATTTTCAGAGTTCAATGGGCAATCGTGCCTGAGTCAGGAATAAAAGAGAAACTTAAAGCTGGTAGGGTAGAGCTTAAAGAAGGCCCGGTAAGAAAATCGGGAAAGAACTACCAGATGACATTTCAAATTCCTAAACTCAAAAACATAGAAAATGGAAGTCTTGTGGTCGATTTTGTAGATATTCAGGCTGCAACTAAATACACCTATGATTTACCGATAAATTTTTATGCCAAAAAAGTGGATACCAGATACCAGTTTTTTGATTCAACCAGCCGTGATTTTCCAAGATTTAATAGTTTCGTTTATCAAAATGAAAAAGTGATTTTGAAGTCTTTGCAGCCTAATTCTGAAGAATTATTTTTGATCAGATTTAAAAATCTTTCGGGAGCGGCACTTTCGCCAATGTCTTCCACCAAAAAAGATATAATGACTGAATATCAGGCAGTTGATACAGTAAAAGTTTTGAATGGCCAAGAGATAACTTTATCAGAAACCGGTACCTATTTGCTTACTCAAAACCCACAGGATGTGGCTGATGGCTATGGGTTTATTGTAGTAGATAAGCGATATCCACGTCAAACTATGGCTGGTGATATGCGGGAACCACTCGTTTACATGAGTACCCAAAAGGAAATTGACATACTTCGAAATACCGAAGACCCAAAGGATGCAATTGATTTGTATTTTCTGAACATATGTAAGGGAAATCAATCGACAGCCAGACAAATGATAAAAAATTATTACCGCCGCGTATCAGACGCCAACAGGCTTTTTAGCAATTATAAAGAAGGCTGGAAAACCGACAAAGGCATGGTTTATATTATCATGGGGCCACCTTCGAGAGTCCAAAGAAACCGCCAGCGGGAGGTTTGGCTTTATTCTCAATCACAAAATAATTCAGAAATAATTTATACTTTTTACCGTAAGACTAACACATTTACTGACCTAAATTATGAATTGGTCAGGTATCCGGAATATAGTTCTTATTGGTACCCTTATGTAGAAGCATGGAGAACAGGAAACGTAGTGGAATGAACAGAGGAGGCGACTCAACCAAGAAATTTTACAAACCCGTAAACCGACCCAACAAAGAGGACTTTGTTTTTGGTATTCAGTCGGTATTGGAGACTCTTCGCAGCGGTAAAGAAATTGACAAAGTAATACTTCAAAAAGATATTAAGGCCTTCGAGGAAATCGAAACCTTGGCCAAAGAAATGGGTGTTCCGGTGCAAAAAGCCCCTCTGGAGCGGCTCAACAGAGTCACAATGAAAAACCATCAGGGAGTGGTTGCATTTGTTTCGGCTGTAAATTTTGCCAGTTTGGGCAATGTTATCACTGATGCATTTGAATCAGGCGAAGTGCCTTTGGTATTGATTCTTGACCGTATTACCGATGTAAGGAATTTTGGGGCGATTTGCCGTACAGCAGAGTGCTGTGGTGCCAACGCAATCGTTGTGCCTGCTCGTGGAGGTGCCCAAATCACAGGGGATGCTATGAAAACCAGCTCTGGTGCTTTGAATTTTGTGCCGATTTGTCGTGAACATGACCTTAGCCAAACTGTTGAATATCTTCGCAATTCTGGTTTTAGAATAGTTAGTTGTACCGAAAAGACCGAGAATAGCCTTTATTCACCTGATTATACTTTACCTACTGCTATCATTATGGGTTCAGAGGAAGATGGGATTTCCGATACCTTGTTACAGCTTTCTGACGATGCCGTAAGAATACCATTAAAAGGCAAAGTGGAATCTCTGAATGTTTCGGTGGCAACCGGAATAATACTTTATGAAGTTTTGCGTCAAAGAGAATTTCAAAAATCGAGCATATGATTTTTCTTGCTGATATCCAGTAGTTTATCTAGTTGATTGTGGTTTCGGTAAGTGAGTAGATCGGCACATTGTGATACCGAATGGACATTACTTCCCACGAAATCTATGAGATCATTGTCTATCAGGAATGTAAGGTTTTCTTTTTTTGACTTAGGAGCATTAGGAAAAGTTGAAATGAGGTCTGTCTGGAATTTAAGACCCATTTTTTTCAATGAAAATAGCTTGGAAGAATCTTCAAAAATGCTGTTGTACTTTTCGGTATGAGCCAGTACAGGTGAATACCCAAATACAATAAGCCGTTCGACAGTATATTTTAAAAAATCATATCCTGAAAGTAATGGAGCCTCAATCAGCAGGTGATTTTGTTGGTCATCCAGCGTAAGCAATTTGCCGTTACGCTTTAAAATTGCGAAGAAATTATCATCAACATAATACTCGGCAGCAGCTTTTAGTTTAAGATCAACTTCCTCTTCGACTAATTTTAAATGTAATTCTTCCGTTTTCTGGAGTATTATTTCATTGGAATTTTCATAAAATCCGTTCATCACATGAGGTGTGATTATGATTTTATTTACTCCTAAATGCTTGATGACTTTGCAAATATCAACCGAATTTTCGATATCAGAAGGGCCATGGTCGAGATTGTGAAGAATATGCGAATGCATATCTATCTCAAAATGGTGGTTATCTTTTAAAGATAATGAATCAAATATTTCGGTAAAATTATTCTGCATTTTCCTGGCTCTACATTTACTACCGTTTTTAGGGTAGATTTCATCAGAATAGAATCATTAATTATGCCAAAAGCCGGGAAATGCAGAAAAAATATTTAAGAGGGAGTGAAATTTTATAATTATCTGTTTATCAAATATTTACATTATAGAATGGCTTCAGAAAATAAAGGTAAAATCAAATCTTTCTCTGAAACATTCGGGTTAATAATTCCCCAGTCAATATTGAGAGTAGGGTCATTGTAAATTATGCCACCTTCTGAAGCTTTATCATAAAGATTGGTGCACTTGTAGGTAAAAATGGCGTCTTCCAGGGTTACAAAACCATGGGCAAAACCTGGAGGTAAGTACAATAATTTTTGGTTTTCAGCAGTAAGTAAAAAGGCCTCATATTGGCCAAAAGTTGGCGATCCCGGCCTGATATCTACCGCAATGTCAAGAACTGAGCCCATAACTACACGCACAAGCTTGCCCTGAGCAAACGGAGCTCTCTGATAATGTAATCCGCGAAGGACTCCTTTGGTAGAAAATGACTGATTGTCCTGAACAAACCGCTCAGTTATTCCGTTTTTTAGAAATAATTCTTCACGGTAAGATTCAAAAAAGTACCCGCGGCTGTCTTCAAACACCCTGGGAGTAACTTCAATCAAGCCTTTTATTTTATCTGATTCCCTAAATTCCATATTATAACGTTACCAAAACCGCACAAAAGTAGTAAATAAATGATTAGAAAATTTAAAATATTTCTTTGTCAGATTATTTATTTTTAAAATATTATCAGACGGATAGTAAATACTTTTTTAATCTTCAATTTGACAAAAATAAATTTAGAAGGTTTATTTTTGCGTAAAAATAAGTCAAATGACCAAACAGGAATTATTCGATCAAATCAAACAGAAAAAATCATATTTATGTGTGGGACTGGATTCAGATTTGAAAAAGATCCCCTCGCATTTGCTTGATTCTGAAGACCCTGTTTTTGAGTTTAACAAAGCCATAATAGACGCAACTTTGCCATTTACTGTAGCATATAAGCCTAATATCGCATTTTATGAGGCTCTGGGATCCAAAGGGTGGGATACATTGAAAAAAACTTTGGAATATATTCCTGATAACTGCTTTACTATAGCCGATGCCAAAAGAGGAGATATAGGAAATACTTCGGGACTTTACGCCAGGGCCTTTTTTGACAAGAAATCATCAGGTCTGTCTTTTGACTCTGTTACCGTGGCTCCTTACATGGGTGCTGACTCAGTCTTGCCTTTTCTCGAATTTCAAAATAAATGGGTGATTTTGTTGGCTTTGACGAGTAATACAGGCAGTGAAGATTTTCAAAAAATGAAAATGGAATCCGGGGGATTTTTATATGAAAAAGTGCTGGAACAGTCCAAAAAATGGGGAGGGCCAGAACAACTTATGTATGTGGTGGGAGCTACCCAAACCCAATCTTTAACTGAAATCAGAAAAATTGTCCCTGAAAATTTCCTGCTTATTCCCGGAGTGGGTGCTCAAGGTGGAAGCCTTGCTGAGGTTTCGGAATATGGAATGAACAGTGAATGCGGATTGTTGGTAAATTCTTCCAGGGCTATTATTTATGCCTCCAATGGACGTGATTTTGCAGAAAAAGCTGCCGAAGAAGCTGAAAAAGTGCAAAAAGAAATGTCGGTTTATTTGGATAAATATCTTTGATATAAAATTTAGAAATTACTTTTTTTTGAAAATATCCTCACAAAAATTTTGCATATTTGTTTAGAAAAAAACGAATCTCACTTTCGGATTAAAACTAAATAAAATCATGCAGGAAGAATTTCTACACTATATCTGGCGGTTTCAACAGTTTCACAAAAACAACTTGAAAACTACTGATGGGCAATCAATTTCAATCCTAAAAAGCGGAGTTTTAAATTCTCATTCCGGGCCTGATTTTGAAAATTGCAGATTGATAATCAATGAAATAGAATGGGCAGGAAGCGTGGAAGTTCACGTGAAATCATCAGAATGGGATCAGCATAACCATCAATTCGACGAATCTTATGACAAGGTAATCCTGCATGTGGTTTGGGAAAATGATAAAGACGTTTTCCGAAAAGATAAGACAATATTGCCGGTTTTGGAATTGAAAAATTTGGTTTTTGTAAATGCCCTGAAAAATTATCAAAATCTCCAAAATAGCGGGCAAGAGTTTCCTTGTGAACCATTTTTTAAAGATATCACTGCGATTGCCAGGTTGGATATGCTCGAAAAAGCTTTGGCATCACGACTGGAAATGAAAGCTGCGATTTTAAAAGATTGGTTAGTAGGACTAAATAATGATTTTGAAGAATTGGCTTACAGGGTTTTTGCTCAGAATATGGGTTTTAAATTAAATTCGGAGGCATTTCTTAGACTTTCGGAAAATATTCCGTTTAAAATTCTCAAGAAACATCAGCAAAACATTTTTCAACTCGAAGCTTTGCTTTTCGGAATGGCTGGTTTTCTGGCAAATCCACAAGATGATTATGCTCAAAAACTCAATATTGAATTTGAATTTCTCGCTAAAAAATATTCAATTTTCGAAAACAGATTGAAAAGATCTGAATGGCGGTTTTTACGTACCAGGCCTGGGAATTTTCCCACTATCAGACTGGCACAATTTGCAGCTATTTTAAACAAAAATCATAATCTGTATTCCTTTTTTGTCGAAACTGAAACCAAAAAAGAATTGGAAAACGGCTTAAAAGCTGAAGTATCAGAATACTGGAAAGAGCATTATGATTTTGGAAAAATTTCGAAAAAATCTCCTAAAATAATTGGCGAAAGTTCTGTCAATAATATTATTATCAATACTATAAGTCAGATTTTGGCTCTTACAGCTTATCAAAAAAGCAATTTTGGCTATTTTGACAGAGCTATAGGCTTTCTGACAGATACCCCGGCAGAGAACAATTTAATAATTAGAAAATTTGAAAGTCTGGGGCTAGAAATCAACAATGCATTTGATACTCAGGGCATAATTCAACAATATAAGTATAAGTGTAACCCTCGAAAATGCCTGAATTGCAGTATTGGGATTGAGATTTTGAAAAGAGAAAATTAGTCCGGAATTTTATCTAAAACCTCGTCCAGGTTTTTTACAGGGGAAAAGTCCATTTTTTGTGCGACTTCCAATAATAATTGATAGGATTGCTTCAGATTATTTTCAATTTTACAATCCAATATGGCCTCTCTTATCTCATTTTTTAATAAGCCCACTTCCTTGCAAGGTGGGAGATCAAAAATTTTCATTATGAGTTCACCAGTCAATACGGGCTGGAAATTCCTGAGTTTATCTTTTTCCTGTATTTCAACCAGCATTTCTTCCACCCGGTCGTAATTTTTCAGGTATTTTCTCACCCGGGTAGGGTCTTTCGACGTAATATCCGCTCTGCAAAGTCTCAATAAGTCATCCAGATCCTCTCCGGCTTCCACTAAAAGTCTCCTTACTGCTGAGTCGGTCACTCCATCTTTGGCCAATGCGATAGGTCTGAGATGTAATCGTACGAGGTTGGTTACTTTTCTCATTTTTTCGTCGAGAGGTAGTTTCATTTTTCTGAAAATACCCTTTACCCACCGGGCCCCCAATTCTTCATGTCCATGAAAACTCCAGCCTACTTTTAGGCTGAATTTCTTGGTCGCGGGCTTTGCAATGTCATGAAGAATCGCCGCCCAACGTACCCATAAATCATTGGTGGTGAGTGAAATATTATCCAAAACCTGCAAAGTGTGATAGAAATTATCCTTATGCCCTTTTCCATCCTGAGTTTCTACACCCAGCAATTTTACAAAATCAGGGAAAATTATCTCCAGCAAGCCGCATTGATGCAATAGTTTAAAACCATAAGAGGGTTTTTGAGAAAGTATGATTTTATTAAGTTCGTCAGTTATTCTTTCCTGAGAAACAATTTCTATTCTCGCTGCCATTGATTTTATGGCTGAAAATGTTTCCCCATCAATGTCAAAGTTGAGTTGTGAAGCAAATCGCACCGCCCGCATCATACGAAGTGGATCATCAGAAAAAGTTTTTTCTGGTTCAAGTGGAGTCTTTATGGTTCTGGATTCCAAATCCGCCACTCCTCCAAATGGATCAATCAGTTCTCCAAATTTCTTAGCTGAAAGGGAGATACCCATGGCGTTGATGGTAAAGTCTCTTCTTTGCTGGTCTTCTTCCAGGGTGCCGTTTTCTGTAGTAGGTTTTCTTGAATCGCTGCGATAAGATTCTTTTCGGGCACCTACAAACTCAATATCGTAATCATTATACACAAATTGAGCAGTTCCAAAATTTTTGAAAATATTTACATGGTTTTGTAAGCCTGCCAATTCTGAAGCTTTTTGGGCCAGTTCAATGCCACTACCAACTGTCACGAAATCAATATCTTTATTGGGTCGCATTAGGAACAAATCTCTCACATAGCCTCCCACCACATAGGTTTCAAGGTTCAGTAGTTTAGAGGCCTCTGCCACAATCCCGAAAATCGGATTTTTATCAAGTACTTCTTTGAAATTTTCCATAAAGACCTGCAAATTTACGGTTTCGTTATTCTTTCTTTTTACATTTCTGAAAATTTCTGTCTAAAATGATTTAAATCGCTCAAATTTTTCCAAAAAATTGAATTATTTGGGCTTTAAGCTTAGATTTACAATTCAAAACCTGACAGATGTCGCTCGAAAATAAAAATATATTAATTGGTGTTACCGGCAGCATTGCCGCTTATAAGTCGGCATGGCTGGTTAGGCTTTTGGTTAAAGAAAAAGCCAACGTAAAGGTGGTTATGACCCCGGCGGCACATCAGTTTATTTCAGCGTTGACATTGGCTACATTGTCTAAAAATGAAGCACTGACTGATTTCGAAAAAGGTAATACAGGCATTTGGAATAGTCACGTTGAACTGGGTTTGTGGGCTGATTTGGTGGTGATTGCACCCGCATCGGCCAATACAATCGCTAAAATGGCTACTGGTATTTGCGATAATTTATTGATGGCTACCTATCTGTCAGCCCGATGCAAGGTAATGGTAGCTCCGGCTATGGATCTTGACATGTGGGAGCACCCTGCTACCCAAAAAAACATTGAAATAATAAAACAAAACGGCAATCAAATCATTGAACCCGGAACCGGAGAGCTGGCAAGTGGACTCGATGGCAAAGGGCGTATGGCCGAGCCTGATGTTATATTTGACCAGATAAATCGTTTCTTTTATAAAAAATCCAGATTTAGTGGTAAAAGAGTTTTAATTTCTGCCGGTCCCACACAGGAAGATCTGGATCCTGTTAGATATATCAGTAATCATTCTTCGGGTAAAATGGGTTATGAAATTGCCCGAAAGTTTGCTCAGCAAGATGCAAAGGTTATTCTTGTAAGTGGACCAACCGCCTTGCCCAAGCCGTCTGGTTTAGAAACCATTTTTGTAAGAACCGCATCAGAAATGTTGTCGGCTATGCAAGAAAACCATTCTGAGGCTGATATCGTTGTGTTTTCTGCCGCTGTTGCCGATTACCGTCCCAAAGAAGTCGCTACTTTTAAAATCAAAAAGAAGGACTCTGAACTGAATATAGAATTAGAAAAAACAGAAGACATTGCAGCTGTCCTGGGTCAAAAAAAATCAACAGGTCAGGTTCATGTTGGTTTTGCTTTAGAGACTAATGATGAAGAGTTTAATGCCAAAAGTAAGCTTGATAGAAAGAATTTTGACCTGATTGTTCTAAATTCTTTGCAAGATAAAGGGGCAGGGTTTCGTTATGATACCAACAAAGTTACGGTTTTTGATAAAAAAGGGAAAAAGTCAGAATTTGGACTTAAATCAAAAACAGAGGTTGCGAATGATTTATTAGATATCATCCAGGATTATATCGTAAAGGATTAGAATATTAAGATTTTCAAAAGCATGGTAAAAAAAATATTTTTGAGTTTGGTTTTGTGTTTTTTTGGAAATCTGGGGTTTTCTCAGGAGCTCAATTGGACTGTTACGCTCAATTCTGCTCAGCTTAGTATTAGTACAGCCGGAGACAAGCAGATTTTCATTGAGATGGAAACGGCCATCAAATCATTCTTAAATACCCAAAGATGGACCACCGATATTTTTTCAGAAAAAGAAAAAATCAAGTGCAATCTCAACATCAATTTACTCAAATCATCGGGACAATATGGGTATTCAGGGAATGCTCAGTTTCAGGTGATAAGGCCTGTTTTTGGTACAACTTATGAAACAGTAATTTTTCAGTTTATTGATCGAAATATCGATTTTTCTTTTGCTCCTGAGGACCGGACTATGCTTTTTAATGAGCAGACCTACAACAATAAACTTACTTCATTACTGGCATATTATTCTTTGATAGCTTTGGCAGTAGATTATGATTCCTTTTCAAAATTAGGAGGCGGACCTTTTCTTGAAAGAGCATATAATCTTGCCATTTTGGCAGGAAATACCGTTGGAGGTGCCTGGATTATGGGTTCCAAAGAAACCCGAAACCGAAACTGGATAGTAGAAAACCTTCGGGATCAACAATTTAATGCTTTTAGAGAAGGTTTTTATGAATATCACAGATTGGCGTTGGATGACTTTTCTGGCAATCCGGTAAAAGCAAGAAAAATTATTACCGACTTTATGCAAACTGTAAAATCTACAGCTACAATGAAACCCAATTCGCTGATAATTAATACATTTTTTGATTCCAAAAACGAAGAATTAATAAAAATATTTTCGGAAAGTCCCAAAGCCGAAAAACAAGAAATGTTTACTCTTATCAGCAATCTTGACCCTAACAGAACCGAATTATACCGAAAAATATTAAAATGAAAAAAATTGCACTTATTACAGGTGCTTCCTCTGGAATTGGATATGCTACAGCACTGAAATTGTCAAAATCAGGGTTTGATTTGATTTTATGTGGTCGCCGGAAAGAAAAATTAATTCAGCTGCAAAAAGATTTAAATGAAAATAGTCAATCAACCATTTTGACCTTTGAGGTGAGTGATTATAAGGCAGTTGAAAATGCTTTTAATTCCTTAACTGCGGAATGGAAAAATATTGATTTATTGGTCAATAATGCCGGTAATGCTCATGGCCTCGGGCCCATTCATGAAGGTAGTCTTGAAGATTGGAACAACATGATGGGCAGTAATGTGACCGGGCTTTTAAATGTCTCAAAAGTGGTATTGCCCGGTATGGTGGAAAGAAAAAAAGGTCACGTCGTAAATATCAGCTCTATTGCCGGAAAAATGACTTATGAAAATGGTGCAGTTTATTGTGCCACTAAAAAAAGCGTGGAGTCATTAAGTGAAGGCATGAGACTTGACCTGACAAAATATGGCATAAAAGTAACCAATATCGCACCTGGTGCTGTTGAAACCGAATTTTCAGTTGTACGTTTTAAAGGTGATGAGGAAAGAGCTGCAAAGGTTTACGAGGGATTTGATCCACTTTTGGCCGAAAATATTGCGGACGCTATCCATTACTGCGTGATGGCACCCTCAAATGTCACAATTGCCGATATGACCATTTTAGCCGCAGCTCAGGCTTCGGCAACTACAATTTACCGAAATGTCAATCAGTGAAGGTTTAAAAAAGATTATCGACCCCTCAAGAGTCAGAGATTCGTATATTGAAAGAGTATCTTTTGCATCTGATGCAGGATTTTATTATCTGGTTCCGGAAGCAATCGTTCATCCTGTTTCTGAAAAAGAGATTCAGGATTTATTTCGGTTCTCTCAAAATAATAAAAAACCCATAGTTTTCAGAGCAGGCGGAACAAGTCTTTCGGGTCAGTCAATAACAGATGGCATTTTAGTCGAAATTGGAAGGTTCTGGAAAAAGATTTCGGTTGAAAACGAATCGAAATCAGTACGGGTTCAGCCGGGTATCACTGGTTTGATGACCAATATCCATCTCAAAAAATTTAGTAAAAAAATTGGCCCCGATCCTTCGAGTATCAATGCAGCCATGATGGGTGGAATTCTGTCAAATAATGCCAGTGGCATGTGTTGTGGAGTAGGGCAGAACAGCTATCATACTGTTGAGCACATTCGGTTTATTTTACCTGATGGAAATATTTATTCAACAGAAATTCCGAATGACTATACCCGGTTTGAACAGGAAAATAAGGAACTATTCGGAACTATCATAGATATCCAGAATCGGATTGCCCAAAATTTAGATTTGAAAAATAAAATCAGGGCAAAGTATAAAACTAAAAATACAGTTGGGTACTCACTTAATAGTTTTATAGATTTTAAACATCCATTAGATGTATTTGCACATTTGTTGATTGGTGGTGAGGGTACGCTGGGATTTATTTCCGAGGCCGTAATGCAGACCGTTCCCGATTATCCGCATAAATCGACCGGATTATTATATTTTCCGGATATTTTCACAGCTTGTCAAGCTATAATTCCCTTACGTGATTGTGGAGCATTAATGGTCGAGCTTATGGACAGGGCTTCTTTGAGAGCAGTTCAGGATCTCGATGGTATGCCAGAGATAGTAAAAACGCTTCCCGAAACTGCGGCAGCTTTGTTGGTTGAATTTCAGGAAAATACTTCTGACCAACTCAACAAAATGGTTTCAGAGTTCCAAAAAATAATTCCTGATTTAGGTTTACTTGAGACCCCGGACTTTACACTCGATCCGGTCAAACAGGCTTTTTATTGGAAAGTCAGAAAAGGACTTTTTCCGGCTGTAGGTGCAGTGAGAGCAAGTGGAACCTCCGTGATTCTTGAGGACATTGCTTTTCCTTTGCCATCACTTGGTAATGCTATCATTGATATTCAGGCATTGTTTAAGAAATATAATTATCACGATGCCATCATTTTTGGTCATGCCAAAGACGGAAACATCCACTTTGTGGTTACCCAAACTTTAAACACCACATCTGAAATCAACCGTTATGACTCATTCCTGAGAGAAGTGGTTGATTTGGTTGTGAAAAAATACAATGGGACACTAAAAGCTGAGCATGGAACGGGTCGGAACATGGCACCTTTTGTAGAGACAGAGTGGGGAATCGAAGCCTATCAGATCATGAAAAGGCTTAAAAATGTCGTAGATCCTCAAAATTTGTTAAATCCCGGAGTGATAATCAACGAAGATTCAGAAGCACATATTAGGGATCTAAAGCAAATGCCAACAATAGAATCTGAAGTTGATCGATGTATTGAATGTGGTTTTTGTGAACCTTCCTGTCCTTCAAAAGACCTGACGGCTTCTCCCCGTCGAAGAATTGTGATTCGAAGGGTTTTGGAAAATCTGAAATCAGAAAAAAAGCATAAAGAGTTTCAATTGCTTTCGAGCCAGTTTGAATACGCAGGCCTGGATACCTGTGCTGTTGATGGACTTTGTGCAGTAAATTGTCCTGTTGAAATTAATACCGGTGATCTTGTCAAAAAGTTAAGGATAGAATCTCATTCAAAAATTGAGAATTTTATTGCTGAAGCTGCTGCAAAAAACTTTGGTTTTGTAATTAAATCTGCTCGTTTTGCAGTAAGTTTAGTACATTTCCTGAATAAGATTTTTGGTGAAAATTTTATAAAAAACATTACTCAGTCAATTCATAAACTATCAAAAAGCACACCGGTCTGGTCTAATAGAGTGGGCAGTCCACCAAAGATTTTCCTTCGAAATGTTGAGGCATCAAACGCTCTCCAAAAAATCGTTTATTTCCCTTCCTGTATTTCCAGAATGATGGGAACCTATAAAAATCAACCCAAGAATATTTTAGAGACTTTTTATAGTATTTGCGAAAAAGCCAATATTTCCATTAAGGTTTTAAATGAAATCGAAAATTCTTGTTGCAGCCAGATTTTTTCTTCCAAGGGATTTAAAAATGCCTATGATTTTACAGCTAACAGCACTTTTGAAAAAATGTGGAAATCATCAGAAGGTGGGAAATATCCAATTGTTATTGACGTAACTTCTTGCCAATATACCCTTAAAAATATTTTGCCGGTTCTCAGTCCTGAAAACAAGAAGAATTTTCACAAACTCAAAATTCTCGATTCTGTTGAGTTTATTCATCAATTTGTTTTGCCGGTTTTATCTCCGGTTAAACGAAAAGGAGAGGTTGTTTTACATCCTGTTTGTTCTTTACAAAAATTAAAGTCAGAATCTAAATTTGTTGATATCGCCAATCATTTTGCAGAAAAAGTAATCGTTCCAGTAAATGCCGGGTGCTGTGGTATGGCTGGTGACCGAGGCTTTTTGGTTCCCGAGCTAACCCGTTCAGCCACCAAAGCTGAATCCGAAGAAGTTAAGACCTTTGCCGCTGAAGCTCATTACAGCTCAACGCTTACTTGTGAAATCAACATGTCAGAAGCCACAGGGAAGGACTATGAATCAATTTTATATCTGATTGACGAGACAACGTGATCCGAAGATTATTTTTAAAATGATTTTTTGTGTTAAAAAGAAATAGACAAACAATCGTTCGTCTATTTACAAGCTATCCCATAATTAACAATAAAATATCTTTTCAGGTTTTAACCTGTATTTTATTCAGTTTTTACTTTTTATATGCCAATCTTATGCCATTCAACTTATTTCCAATTTTTACTTACCCAACGGATACATTAGTAAAGAATTTTGAAAATTAAAAGCACATTTCATTACAAATACTTCGAAAATGTTTGATTTATTAACATGATTTAAATAGATAAGCACAAAATCACCGCAAAAAATTTATCTTAATTGGTTATCTTTGCAACCTGATCAGAAAATGCTTTTTCGGGTCAATCAGTTTAATTTTTTTCAAAAAAACACATCAAATATTTATCATTTTGGAGGCTTTTAGGCTTGGAAATGATTGAATTTGAAGAAAAGTATAATATGAAAGTTTCGTATAACCACCTTAAAACACTTATTGATTTTAACCAAAACCCCGAAGATTTGGGTGTAATTCTTACTTCCACGGGCCTTGAGGTGGAAGGAATAGAAAAGGTGAATGCTGTAAAAGGTGGATTGGATGGTTTGGTAATAGGTACCGTTGTGGAATGTGCAAAACATCCAGATGCAGACAAATTAAGTGTTACTAAGGTTGATGCCGGTACAGGAGAATTACTAGATATAGTTTGCGGGGCACCCAACGTTGCCGCGGGCCAAAAAGTTGTGGTAGCTACTATGGGTGCAACACTTTATCCTGCCGATGGAGAACCATTCTCTATAAAAAAATCAAAAATCAGAGGTGCGGTATCAGAAGGGATGCTTTGTGCCGAAGACGAAATCGGTCTGGGTCATTCTCATGCGGGCATTATGGTTTTAGATACCGATCTGCCAAATGGTACCCCTGCGGCTAAGTATTTCAACTTGGAACCTGACTATGAAATCGAGATTGGTCTGACTCCCAACAGGGCAGATGCCGCATCTCATCTGGGCGTGGCACGTGATATAAAAGCAGCAATAGGCGGAGAACTTAAATTACCTTCTATAATCGATATTAATCCCGGTAATGATGCAAGTAAGATAAATCTTAAAGTTGAAGATATTGCAGCATGTCCAAGATTTTGTGCTCTTGAAATCAATAAAATAAAGGTTACTGATTCTCCCCAATGGCTAAAGTCATTTCTCAACACGATTGGGCTTAATAGCATCAATAATATCGTCGATATCAGCAATTACATTTGCCATTATTTGGGTCAACCGATGCATATTTACGATGCTGACTTAATAAAAGGAGGGGAGATTAATGTAAAACGTGCCGGCGAAAATTCGAAAATTATTACCCTCGATGGTGTTGAGAGAAAACTAAATGCCGCCGACCTGATAATCTCTGACGGAGAAGGTCCGGTTGGAATTGCAGGTGTATTTGGTGGAAATCGCACAGGAGTAAGTGAGAAAACTACCAATCTTTTTCTTGAAGTAGCTTATTTTAACCCCGATGTTGTTAGAAAATCGGCTACTGCTCATGGGCTAAAAACCGATGCTTCGTTCCGGTATGAGCGTGGAACTGACCCCAACATGCCGGCTTATGCCATAAAATTGGCAGCTAAATTGATTTTGGAAATTGCCGGTGGGGAATTAAGTCAAAATCTTATCGATTTTTATCCAGAACCCATTCAGAATTTTGAAATATTATTAAAGAAGAAAAATATCGACAGACTCATTGGGAAAAGCCTTGAAAATGAATTGATTGATGGTATTTTGAAAAGTCTGGACATTGAGATTATAAATCAGGAAGGTGAAAATCTGACAGTTTCGGTTCCTCCTTACAGGGTAGATGTAACCCGTGAAGCCGATGTAGTTGAAGAAATCCTTAGGATATATGGTTTCGATAATATCGAACTTTCTGACCATTTGAGTTCTGATTTTATCTCTGATTTTCCCGAAAAAGATACCGAAAGTCTTAGAGTTAATCTATCAATGGCTTTGGCTGCAACCGGTTTCAACGAGATTCAATCATTGTCCATCGTAAGACCCGCCGAAAATGTCGGTACCCATTCAGAAGAAGAAATCGTGAAATTGCTCAATCCACTTAGTGAAGAGCTATCTCAAATGCGTAGTACTTTGATTTTCTCCGGTCTCAACGCCCTGGTTTACAATATTAACCGTCGTAATCGTGATTTGAAATTTTTCGAATTTGGTCGTACCTATCGGAAAATTGCTCAGGAAGGTGTAAGTAAAATAAAAGAAAATAGTGTTTTGGGAATTTGGCTTACAGGAAACGTACAGTCTGAAACATGGAGTCAAAAAAGCCAGCCAGTAGCTTTTAAAGATATTTATCAGACTATTCATCAGGTTTTTGATGCCATAAAAGTCACCAAGACCGAGGTATCGGAGACTTCTGATCCCCGTTTTGAATATGGTTTAGAGATTTCAACCCGATCCAAATTGCTTTGTACTGTAGGTAAAGTAGCAGGTTCTGTCAAAAAAACTGCCGATATCAAACAAAATGTTTATTATGCTGAGTTTGATTGGGATCTTTTGCAAAAAGTTTATAGCGCCGAATATCAGTTTGTAGAAATTCCAAAATATCCTGAAGTGCGTCGTGACCTTTCATTGGTAATTGGTGAAGGTATTTCTTTTGATCAAATCAAAAAAACCGCATTTAATACGGAAAGGAAAATATTGAAACAAGTAAATGTTTTTGATGTGTACAAAGGCGACAAACTCGAAACCGGTCAAAAGTCTTATTCGGTAAGTTTTATTCTTCAAGACCTTGAAAAGACTTTAAATGACCAGCAGATTGATAAAAGTATGCAAAGATTGATGCAGGCTTTTGAGAAAGAGGTAGGTGCAATAATAAGAAAATAATATGGCTGAAAACTCCGACTTTGAGAAAGAAAATGCCTTTTTGCTTTCAGGGTTTGAAACTATCCTGGGCAAAATTGACAGCCTGAATTCTCAGATTAAGAGTCAAAAAAGCCTGATTGTCGGATTGCAATACGAAAAAGAACAGCTTATTATCGAAGCAAAAAATCTTAAAAAAAGCAATCAGTTTCTAAAAGAAGAAATCAAAGAATTAAAGGAAAAAATCGAAAATCAAAACAGAATAATTCCTCAAAACTTTCTAATTAGAAATAAAATTGTTAAGATTGTATCCGATATTGAAGATAAAGAAATAACCCATCAAAATCTTAAAGAAATTATAGGGTTGTTGATAGAAGAAATAGACGATTGTATTAGTCAATTAGAAGAATAATATTTGCTTTCTTTAAATAAAAATGGAATCTGAAAAAACACGTGTGTTAATTAAACTCAATGGAGAGCAGATTTCGTTTTTGGTGCCGAGGCATGAAGAGCCTTATTTTAGAGATGCAAATGAGATATTGAATAGCCGCTTGGCCGCACTTGCCCGCGAACACTCAGCTTTTGCCAATCCCGCCAAAATACTTTCAGTATTGGCAGTGGAGGCATTGGTTGATGCTTTGAAAATAAACGAAAATTATCAAAGTCTCAAAAATGAGGTGCAAGGTAGGTTGGAAAATATCCAAAACAGATTTGAAAATTGACCCATGCTCTTTTTTCTCCTTTATCTTGATATTATATCTGAATGTTTTCAGGTATTGATTCAAGTATCTAAATATTAGTAAAATGTCAGTTTACCTATTTTTAATTATTGGACTCGCTTTAGGAGCGGGCATAGGTTTTTTTGTGGGCAAAAGCATCATGAAAAAAGCCCTTGCCGATCACGAAGAAGAAGGGAATAAAAAAGCACAGGAGATTTTAAGAATCGCTCAAAGTAACGCCGAAAACATTAAGAAAGATAAAATGTTGGAAGCTAAAGAACACTTTTTGAAACTCAAATCTGAATTTGATGACGAATCAAATCAAAAAAAGAATACCATTATTCAGAACGAGCAAAAAGTAAGGCAAATGCAACAGCAGGTTACTCAGCAATTGGAACAAACCAAACGCCTGGAAACCGAACTTACCGCAAAAAACACCAAGCTATCAGAACAGATTGAGCTAGCCAATAAGAAAAGAGAAGAGGCCGAAAAAATGCACCAGCAGCAGGTTTCTCAATTGGAAAAAATTGCTAATCTTACCGCCGAACAAGCTAAACAGCAATTGGTTGATGCCCTTAAGCAGGAAGCAGAAGCTAAGGCATCAAGCTTTATCAAACAGTCAATAGAAGAAGCAAAACTTTCGGCTACTAAAGAGGCTAAGAAAGTAGTTATTGAGACCATTCAAAGGACGGCTGCCGAGCAAGCAATCGAAAACTGCGTTTCGGTGTTTAATATTGAAAGTGACGAAATCAAAGGTAAAATCATCGGACGGGAAGGTAGAAATATCAGGGCATTGGAGGCCGCCACCGGTGTGGAAGTTATCGTTGACGACACTCCTGAAGCCATCGTAATTTCAAGTTTTGACCCGGTAAGAAGAGAAGTTGCACGCCTTTCAATGCATCGATTGGTACAAGATGGACGTATTCACCCTGCTCGTATTGAAGAAATTGTCAACAAAACCCGTAAAGATATAGACAATGAAATCATTGAAATCGGCGAACGAACAGTGATTGATTTGGGAATTCACGGCTTGCATCCGGAATTAATTCGAATGGTGGGTCGTATGAGGTTCAGGTCATCTTATGGCCAAAACCTTTTGCAGCACTCAAGAGAAGTTGCAAAACTTTGTGCCACTATGGCAGCTGAAATGGGCTTAAATGTGAAACTTGCAAAAAGGGCAGGTTTACTACACGATATAGGTAAAGTTAATCAGGAAGAGTCAGACTTACCCCATGCGATACTGGGTATGGAAATGGCCAAAAAATACAAGGAAAATCCTGAAGTTTGTAACGCCATCGGAGCTCACCATGACGAAATCGAAATGACCAGCCTCATATCTCCAATCATACAGGTATGTGATGCCATTTCGGGCTCAAGGCCTGGGGCTCGTCGTGAAATGATGGAATCTTACGCTCGTCGCCTTCGTGACCTGGAAGACCTTGCACTATCATTTAAGGGTGTTGAGAAATGTTACGCTATTCAGGCCGGTAGAGAATTAAGAGTAATCGTTGATGCCGAAAATATCAGTGACGATGATGCCGGCATGATGTCTTTTAATATTTCGCAACGGATAGAAAAAGAAATGCAGTATCCGGGTCAAATCAAGGTATGTGTTATCAGAGAAATGAGAGCTGTTAACTACGCCAAATAAAATTAAATATTAAGATTTTAAAAGAGACTGTTTCTTTCGGGAAATGGTCTTTTTTGTTTTTAAAAATATGTAATTCCATAAATTTTTTCTGATGAAATTTTGTTTAAAATAATACTATTTTTTGATATAGTTATTTTGAGAAATATCAAAAACCAAATAGAATATATTCGTTATGGATTCATTTTGATTTTTTCAATAATTAAAAAAATATTAAAATAAAAGAAATAGTACTAATTCAAGAAATGAAAAATATTAAGTAAAATACTAATTCTGTTGTAATTAAATCATTACCAAAACATATTTGCTTATTTTGTTGTAATTTAAATTTTTTTAATTAATTTGTAATTTGTACTATTTTAAGTAACTTAGCACGTTATTCAAATTCTAATAAAGCTTAATAGTAAGAAAATATAATTTTATGGAAACGTCGGTAAAGATGATAATTGAAGGGAAAGAATACGAATTCCCTGTTATCGAAGGCACAGAAAAAGAAAAAGCTATTGACATATCTAACCTTAGGGCTAAGACAGGTTATATTACAATAGATGAAGGTTTTAAAAACACTGGCTCCACCACCAGTGATATTACATTTTTAGATGGTGAAGAAGGTATTTTGCATTACAGAGGTTATGATATTGAAGATTTGGCTGAAAAAGCAGAATTTTTAGAAGTAGCCTATCTTTTAATTTATGGAGAATTGCCAACTGTTGACCAGTATGCACATTTTACTCAGGAAATAAAGTATCGTTCGCTTGTAAATGAAGACATGAGAAAGATTTTTGATGGTTTCCCTGTAAATGCTCACCCAATGGGTGTAATGTCATCATTGGTGGTTGCTATGGCAGGTTTTTATCCTGAGCTTTCAAAAGATCTTTCACCTGAGGCTCTTGATTTACATATCAGGAGATTGTTGGGTAAATTCCCGACTCTAGCTACCTGGACTTATAAAAAGTCACAGGGTCATCCACCTAATTACCCAAAAAACAAACTTGACTATTGTGAGAATTTCCTCAATATGATGTTTGCATTGCCAGTTGAGGATTACACAGTTGATCCGGTAGTGGCCAGTGCATTGAATAAATTATTGATTTTACATGCTGATCACGAACAAAACTGTTCTACTTCAACCGTAAGATTAGTAGGTTCCTCAAAAGCCAACTTGTATTCAAGTATTTCTGCCGGTATTTCTGCTTTGTGGGGACCATTGCATGGCGGTGCCAATCAGGAAGTTTTAGAGATGCTGGAAGAGATTATGAATGACGGAGGCGATGTACAGAAATACATTGAGAAAGCAAAAGATAAGAATTCGGGTTTCCGTTTGTTTGGATTTGGACACAGAGTATATAAAAACTTTGACCCAAGAGCAAAAATCATCAAAAAAGCCGCAGACGAGGTTTTGGAGAAATTGGGAATCAATGACCCGATTCTTGAAATAGCCAAAGGACTAGAAGAAGCCACTTTGAAAGACGATTATTTTGTTTCAAGAAAATTGTACCCTAATGTTGACTTCTATTCGGGTATCATTTACAGAGCTTTGGGCATTCCTACCAATATGTTTACAGTGATGTTTGCAATTGGTCGTTTACCGGGTTGGATAGCTCAATGGATGGAATTGAAAGAACAAAAACAAGCCATCGGTCGTCCGCGTCAGATTTATACCGGACCGGTAGGTAAAAAATTCGTTGAAATTTCAAAAAGATAATCCGAAGTAATTTCATATTTAGCCTTCTGCTTTCAGCAGAGGGCTTTTTTTGTGTATTTTTCTTCCAAAAATACCGGCAATTTTCGTCTGCTGATTTCTGCGATGTAATTGTTGGTCATTAGAATTTTTCGTTCATCGTGTTGTGAATACGAAACCACATGAGCCATATTTATCAAAAATGACTTATGAGGCCTGAAAAAACCTGACCCTGAAAATTTCTTCTCAAGTTCTTTTAAAGTCTTTGAAATCGTGATTTTTCTTCCGTCAGTCAGGAAAAGATGTGAATAGTTGACCTCAGCTTTTAATAAAATAATAGAAGAATATCGGATGCTCTTATTTCCAACCAAATGTAAAAGTGTTTCCATAGGACAAGGGATTTGTACTATAAATAGGACTCTGTTCTGAATAAAAAGGTTGTAAGCTTGAGAAAATTATTTTACAAGGTTGACTCTTAAACCTAAGTTTAATGCAGGTGCAAGGAAAAGTGGCTTGGGGGCTAATTCCATGAATCCACCTGCATCAAGAAACACAGTAAGGTCGTTTTCAGGAATATCCATTTCGATTCCGCCATTGATAGCAGGTCCTATTGAAAATTGATTTATATCGTTGTTTCGGATATTATTTTCAATAAACATTTCATTTCTTAGATTAAAAAAGGCACCATAACCATAATAAACGCCAAATTTTCCTTCTTTTCCAAGGCTTTTATAATAGTGATACAAGCCTTGAAAACTTATGCCTGCCTGATCAAATCTTGGATCTTTTTTGTAGTTACGATTGCTACCAATCAAAAAACCATAAGTTCCAACATTAAAATCAAAGGCTCTTTCTCCATAGTGAAGATATTTCCTGATGTTTAAACCAAGAGGTTCACCTACTTTTAATCCTAATGCCCAGTTTTTTTCTATTTGAGCAAAGGTATTAACACTCAGAAAACTCAATAAAATAAGGGTTAAAGCTATGTTCTTTTTCATGTAAATTATATTTAAAATATTGTTTTTCAGTGCATTATTTTGTAATTAATAAAGGAATTACTAATCTAGCTCTGCTTTTTCTAAAATATAGTTAAGTTCGTTAATATCTTCAGTATTTAGGACGAAAATACCACTGATGGTCACTCTGTCGTCGGTATTAAATCTCTTTGAGTTGCTTTTAAACTTTACCGAAACTACTGATTCTGGTCCTGCCTGACCACAAAAAAAGCAACTGGCAAACGGGTTGGCCGAAAGCACATAATAATTGGCATCAACGTCAACAGGTATCATATAACCCGTTAAAGATACGGTTTTACCTTTTAGAGCTGCTACTTTAGGGCCAAATGATGGCTCCAGAATAAACATATTTTCTTTGGCATTCCATTTCTTTTTAAATGTAACGTCTCTGAGGCTTTCCCATGTGATTTTTATGGGATTAGTAGCCAAAGCAAATAAAGGAATAAGAAAGATTATTAATATTTTTTTCATTAAATTCTATTTTTTTAATACATCCAATCAAAATCAGTCTTTTGCCAGGGTTTTGGTAATGTTAATTTTGTATATCCCAATTGCCGGTATTATTGATGCAAAAATACCAACTAATAACGCAGCCACCAATAGATATATTTCTTCTTTTTGTATCAGATTTTGCTCAAAAGAATAATGATAAGCTTTGTTGAGCATTCCGGAAGCAAATAATAGACCACCTTTACTCATAAAAATACCCAAAAACCAGCCGGTTAAACTTAGGAATATACCCTCCAATAGTAACATCAGAAAAAGTGTCGCACGTTTACCACCCATAGAGAGCATCAATGCGAGTTCGTATTTTCGTTCTTTCAGTGCATTATATAAAGTTATGAAAACACTGATTCCGCTAATAATTATTATGGCCAGGGCCAGATATTTAAGAGCATCAATGCCAATTCCCATCAACTTAAACAGACGGTTGATTTCTATAGCAGGTAAAGCGGCCTGCATTACCGTATTTTGATTGATTTGTCTCGGAACAGTAATCAAGCCCAGGGGATTTCGAAATTTCACCAAAGCACAGGTTATTTCTTTTTCATGTGCACTTTCAGATTCATGTTCCTCTTCATGCTCATGAAGAGCCCAAATACTTGAAAGATTACATAAAATAAGGTTGTCGATTACTGAATTGTTATACTTTAAAATTCCTTTAACTGTATATTTTTTCTCATGGTGTTCTTCGGCTTCCTTATCATAGCCATGGGTACTTTCAAACTGGTCTCCGATTTTCAGATTTTGTTCTTTAGCAACATTATAACCTATCACCACTTCCAGGTCATTTTCAAATGTAATGCCTTGTTGAATTTCAGCATTAAAATGTTTCAGATACCGCTGAGTAGTTCCAATTATTCTTGTTCCCTGGTAGTTGTCACCCATTGATAGCGGAATCACTTCCATAACAAAGGAATTTTTTCGTAGATTTTCGACCTCACTCATGGGAATATTTCCCGTTGGGGCATCGATATGGTAAACCCCGGAAAGTATCAATTGCAACGGACTTCCTTTGGCTCCTACGACCATGTCAATGCCTGCTACATTTTTCGAGAACTTTTCCTCCAATTGTTTTCCTAATGTCAGAACCAACGAAATGATTCCAATTCCCAGCATCATTAATAATACCGAAAGTATTGAGGTGAGTTTTTTAGAAACTATATTTTTCCAAACTATTTTTAAAAGCATTTCAAAGGGAAATTTGATTTTTAAACCGGTCTTTTAATCTTTGATCGTGTGTGACAATAATAAGGGCAGCATTGATTTCAGAGGCCTCTTTTTCCAATAAATCAGCAACTTTTTTGCAATTTTCATCATCAAGTGCTGATGTGGGTTCGTCGGCAAGTATCACAGATGGGTTGTTCATAAGAGCCCGGGCTATACAAACCCTTTGTTGTTCTCCACCACTTAATTGTTGTACTTTTTTATGAAGTAAATCGCCAAAACCTAAATCTGAGGCAAGTGCTTTGGCTTTATCTTTATTTAGTTTAGTATGAGCCAAATAATTAGCCAAAATCATATTGTCGATGACATTCAACGAATTAACAAAATAGGGTTTCTGATATATAATTCCTATTTTTTGTGATCGTAAACTGGCTTTTTTTTCAAAATTGATTTGACTGGTAGGTTCATTATCAATATAAATCTCCCCGCTGGCCGGGCTTTGAAGCAATCCAATTAAATTTAGAAAAGTAGTTTTTCCTGAACCTGATTTTCCCAGTACCAGAAGTGTTTCTTTGGCTTTAAGGTTAATGTCAGGAAATTCAAATTTTTGCTGGTTTGAGTAGCTGAACCTTAGGGATTGGGTTTTGAGCATGAAAATGAAATTATTTATTCAAAAATAGTGATTTTGAAAGGAAGGATAATTATTAAACTTAGAAAATTAATGATAAAATCATAACATAAGTAAAGTAAGGCGGGGAGGATTTATTATTCTCAAAAAATACCTATTACTGGGATTGTTTGTTTTTCTGGTAACCCAATAATCTGTAATTTCTGCTTCCGGGAATGCTTTCATATACAAATACCTCATAAGTATTGTGTGCGTCAGAAAACGTTCCTTCCATAATTTTTTCATCAATTATTCCAGTTTTCAGGTTTTTTAACCCAAAACAATAATCATAAACTCCTTGTTTTAGCATTAATTCAATTTCAAAGAGCTGCGAATTGGGGTTTAATGACAAATTTTGAGGAATCCAGTCGGTCAGTTTTCCTATAATTACAGGTTGAGTATTTTCGATGTCATAAGTCTCTTCCAGGCTGAAATGGACTTTTACAAAGTCGGCCTTAAGATTATCTGACCCATTGCCTATCGAATTAATAATAAAGCCACCATTGTTGTCATAAGAATCTAAATAGCCTTTATTGGATCTTTTTTTCTGAATTATTGTAAAGAATTCATCGGGAGTATCTAGTTCTATTGAAGCAATATTCTGTCCCCGACGCATATTGCTACTGATATCGAGGTATCGGAATTCATTTCCGGCTTCAAAAAGGTTTTCGTTGTCAAAAAATCGGAATGACAGGGAATTTTTCCCCGAATTTTTCATGGCCGAATTGGGTAATTCCATGGTTTTTTCAATTCTTTGATTTTGTCTGACAAAAACCTTTAAATCACGTTGTGGGAAAAATATTCCGGCATTTCCTGTTTCGATATTCACATCTATTTGGTGGTGAGTTTTCCAAAACTCAGAATCGCGGGGAATTATCACATTTGTAGAAACAGAAATTTTGGAATCAACAACCCAAAATGGTAATTCAAGAATAGGGTCAGAGTTATTATTTGCAAATAATTGTAAAAGAAAATTTCCGGAAATTTTTGGCGTGGGGATTTTTACACCGTAATGATAAAAAGGAATTTTAGTATTTTCAGAAACGGAATAATCATTTACGAAATATTCATTAAAATCATTTAGGTATTCAATTTCACTCAGGTCAGAGGGAATACCGGTAAGGGTTAAATGTTTGACTTTTGCTTTATATTGAGAATAAGTAGCGTTTAAATCATCGAATTCCAGTATTAATGATTGATTTCCATTTAAATAAATTACTGGCGGGTTATTTATTCTTTGGGAAAAATCATCACCTTGACCGTAGGAATAAAACAAAATGGTTTTCAAACCGAAATTTTGACCAATACATAATACGGGTAGAAAAAATAATATAAATATTAATATTTGTCTTATTTTCAATGTATTATCCAAGATTTTCCAGCTCCAAAACCTTTTGCTCCCACATTTGGTTTTTCTGATTTAATTGTTCTTTTATTGAAACGTAATTTTTGTTTGTTTTGTCTAAAAGATCCTGATTAGAATATACTTTTTCTTCTGTCAGTTCATTCTCGATAGTCTTTAATTGCGTTTCCAGATCTCCGATTTCTTCCTCTATTTTTCCAATTTCTGTTTCAAGTTTTTTGACTTGATTATTGTTATTAGGTTTTGGGCTTGCCGGCTTTGTATTTGATTCAACAATTGTAGTTTTTTTATCTTTTTTTGCAGGTTCATCCAATGTTCTGCCTGTTTCTTCTAGCCAAATCTCAAATTCATCGTATCCTCCGGGAAATTGCTTAATCTCCTGGTCTTCGATATACCAAACTTTATTTGAAACCTGACTGATAAAATGCCGGTCATGAGATACAATCACATATGTACCTTCATATTGATTTAGGGCCTGAATCAGAATATTCACCGATTGCATGTCCAGGTGGTTGGTGGGTTCATCAAGTAGCAAGAAGTTTGCCTCTGAAATCAGGATTTTCGCCAGGGCAACCCTTGATTTTTCACCTCCTGAAAGTACTTTTATTTTTTTGAATACATCTTCACCCGAGAAAAGAAAACAACCTAAAACCGATCGTAATTCTGTTTCTGATTTAGAGCCATCGGCATATTTTAATTCTTCCAAAAGGGTTTCTTCAAGATGCAGACTTTCGAGCTGATGCTGAGCGTAAAATGAAAAATTGACATTGTGTCCCATTTTTCTTTCGCCATCATGTTTTTCGGTACCCGCAATAATTCGCAGAAGTGTAGATTTCCCTTTTCCATTTGCACCGATCAAAACAATTTTGTCACCCCGTTCAATATGAGTCGAAGTGTTTGTTAATATCGGATTGTTGGGATATTCCTTCGAAATATGGTCCAATGTCATGACATGGCGACCCGGCTGGGTGCCAAATTTGAATTTAAAGTGTACTTTGGCCGATTCATCAATCACATCATCTATAAGCTCCAGTCTGTTTAAGGCCTTTACTCTGGATTGAACCTGTCTGGCTTTTGTGGCTTTGGCTTTAAAACGTTCAATAAATCGTTCTGTTTGACGTATTTGTGCTTGCTGATTTTCAAAAGCTCCTTTTTGGATTTCGTTTCTAAGTGATTTTTCTTCCACATAAAACGAATAATTACCCGGGTAATAGTTGAGTTTATTGTTTGCCACTTCTACTGTGGTATTGCTAACATTGTCAAGAAATTGCCTGTCATGTGATACCACCACTACAGCGTTTTCATAATTA
The DNA here is from genome assembly GCA_016722655.1 of Cytophagaceae bacterium. Lineage (NCBI taxonomy): Bacteria > Pseudomonadati > Bacteroidota > Cytophagia > Cytophagales > Cytophagaceae > Cytophagaceae bacterium. The sequence goes on along the minus strand of JADKIR010000005.1, from coordinate 1,352,171 downwards.
GCGATATACTTTTCAACCCATTGAATTGAAGGCAAGTCGAGGTGGTTGGTAGGCTCATCGAGAAGCAAAATAGATGGTTTTGCCAATAAAAGTTTTGCCAACATCACCCGCATCCTCCATCCACCTGAAAACTGTCGAAGGGGTTTGTTGAGTTCCCATGTTTTGAAACCCAGTCCTTCGAGAATTTCTTCAGCTTTTGATTCAATGGTGTAACCATCCAGGATATCAAACTCATGTTGTAATTCTCCAAGTTTTTCTACAAGATTATCAGAATAATTATGTTCCATTTGGTGCAGCACATCCTCGATTTGATGATGCAGTTCTAGTTGGCGTTCGAAACCTTGCATCGCCACATTGAGTATGCTATCGTCAGTTTGATAGGATAAGAGGTCCTGATTTAAAAAACCTATTGTGCAATCCCCTGATTTTGAAACGTTTCCGGCATCGGGTTGATATTCACCAACAATTATTTTAAGAAGGGTAGATTTGCCTTTTCCATTGAGGCCTATCAAGCCAATTTTATCTTTTGGTTTGATTTGCAGATTAGCGTCTTCAAAAATTGCCCGGCCACCGAAATAGAAAGAGAGATTGTTAATTGTTAGCATCTTTATTAAAAATTATGCAAAATTACGCAAAAGTGTATAAAAAAAAGACTGCTTTTTTGAGAAAGCAGTCTTTTTAATAAATTCAGCAAATATTAATATCCGTCGTTCTGAACCAGAGATTTGTTGGTATCCATTTCTCTTTGAGGGATTGGGATAACAAGTTTTGGGCTATTAAATGCCAAAGATCCAATTGATTTTTTTAATCTTTTGGCATCAAATACTTGCTGACCTTCAAAAGCTAATTCCAACTTTCTTTCTTTGATTATATCATCAAGAGTTACAGCTGACAAAGTCGAAGCACCGGCTCTTGATCTGATTTTGTTGATGTCAACAAGCGGAGCAGCACCTATGGCAGTATTTAATCTTTGGTTACATTCTGCTCTGATTAGATACATTTCGGCCAATCTTATTACTAAAACATCACCAAATCTATCTAAGAATTTTCCGGTAAAAGTATTATTTGATGCTTTTACGAAGAATGAGCCACGAGAATCATCAGCTTCATAAACAGCAAGGTGTTTGTTTTGAACCCTAACATCCCCTCTTCCCTGATAGGTTGAAGGAGCATAAAAAGTATTCATCGAGTTTGAGCCATCCTGATCTGTTACAATTATTTTAAATATTGCTTCATCGTCGTTGGTATCGTCAGAAAAAGCTTCTTCAAATGTACTTGTTAATTGATATTCACCTGAATTTATCACTTTGTTAGCTGCATCACGAGCTTCAGCATATTTTCCTTGTTGCAAATAAACTCTGGCCATCAATGCCTGCACAGCACCTTTCGTGGCAAAACCAGGACTAAAACCTGCCTCCAATAGACTTTCAGCCGATTTTAGATCCTCAAGTACCAAATTGTAAACAGCTTCTACGGTTGCCCTTGGCCTATTGTCGATATCGGTTACGCCTCTGGTTGGAGTAGTAACAAGTGGAACCCCTAAGTTTGATGCCGCAGAGCCATCGGTATAATCTTTAGCCCAAAGTCTAACTAAATCAAAATATGAAATAGCCCGAATGAATTTGGATTCACCTTCCACTGCACTTTTACGACTGGCTTCAACTTTGTCCAGATTGGCAAGAATATTATTAACTCTGTTAATTGTACTGTAGGACTGAAGCCATGTGGCTTGAGTTTGAGTATTGGAAGTGGTAAAAGTCTTTCTCCATATTTCATCCATGGTCGAAAAAGTACCAGCAAATCTTACTTCCTGATCATCCCCAATTAAATCACCCGAATATTGGATGGCACCACCATAAGAATTGGAGCTACTTAATCCATCATAAGCACCAATTAAGGTAACCTCTATATCTTGTGAGGTAGAAAGAGCAGTTGATTCGTCAATAGACTGAGTAGGCTTGACCTGGTCAAGTTTATTGTCACAAGCTGAAAGAGCCAGGAGTGCAACTGCAAATTGTAATATTTTTGATTTTAAAATTTTCATTGTTTTACTTCTAATTGGTTAGAAACTAAGATTAATACCACCAGTAATAGATTTTGCTTGAGGTGATGTATAAAAATCGTAGCCTATAGCTATGTTAGATACTACATCATCAGCATTTACTTCCGGATCCCATCCCGAATACTTAGTAAAGGTCAAAAGGTTTTGCCCGGTTACAAAAATTCTGGCTTTGCTTATTTTCAATTTGTTAATTATTGAAACAGGCAAGTTGTATCCGAGTGTTACATTTCTGAGTCTTAAATAAGAACCGTCTTCAATAAATCTACTAGAAGGTTGGGCACCATTGTTATAAAACAACCTTGCTTGAGGTACATTGGTGTTTGTATTTTGAGGAGTCCATGCGGCCAATTGGTTTACTGTCTGATTATCTTCAAACCTTCCATTTGCAGAAGAGTACCTTCCTACACCATAGAAATTAAGTTTGTTTCCAAATATTCCATTTAAAAAAATACTTAGATCAACACCTTTGTAACTGAAAGTATTTGTAATACCACCAATAAATTTCGGAAGTGGACTTCCAATCACAACCCTTTGTGCCTCGCTGTAAACATTGGTGGTGGATCTGTCGAATGTACCATCTGTATTTTTAGAATTCTTATACCATAAAGCATCGCCATTTGCAGGGTCAACTCCGGCATATTCCACAGTAAAAAATGTTCCTAATGCTTCACCTACAACAGCACGGCTCATATTGTTTAGACCTGCTTCGGACACCTGATCCTGAAGATCAGTAATTTTGTTTTTGTTGGTCGAGAAATTCAAACTTGTTTTCCATTTAAATTGACCAACCAAATTGTCAGTATTTAATACAAATTCAAATCCTTTGTTTGTAAGTGCCCCTAAATTTTTAACCATGGTGCTAAACCCTGTAGTACCAGGAACATTGACATTTAACAAAAGACCTGTGGTATTCTTGGAGTAATAATCAATCTCTCCATTGACTCTGTTTTTTAGGATACCAAAATCTAATCCCAAATCAATTTGTTGGGTTGATTCCCATCCTAAATCGGGATTACCCAACTGCGATGGTCTTTGGCCAGGAAGTGTACCATAGCTGGCGTCACCGGTAAATAAACCCATTTGAGGGAAGTTACCAATTTCCGCATTACCAGTTACCCCCAGCTTGCCCTTAGTTTAAGGAAACTAATGGTAGGAATACTCTGAACAAAGCTTTCTTCTGATAAAATCCATCCACCTGAAACTGCCGGGAAGAATCCATATCGGTTATTTTCACCAAATCTTGTAGAAGCATCATATCTTCCACTTAAGCCTAGTAAATATTTCTCATTGAATTTATAATTCACTCTGGCAAAATAAGATAAGAATCTATAATCGGATTGTGAAGAACTGGCATCAGTTTTTCTTGATGCACTAGCAATCATTTTATAAGCATCTGAAGGGAAATCACGTCCTTCGGCATAATTAGCTTTGGTTTGTGAGCTTTGATATGCCATACCTGCTGTGGCATCTAAACTATGAACCCCAAAGGCTTTTGTATAAAGAAAATAATTGTTGGTATTATAGTTTTCCACTCTTACAAATCTGTTGTATCCATAACCGAGTGGTGCTCCAAAATTCCTTTGGGTTTTGCTGTTATAATATTGCTCTTCTTGCTGATTCAATAAGTCAACACCAAATTCTGAGCGGAATTTGAGGTTTTTCAAAATTGCATATTCGCCATATACACTACTTATATTTCGGTTTACAGTAGTATTAAAAAAAGCATTTCCTATGTTAATTAAACCATTGTAATACATCGGAATGGAAATATCCCCGGGAGGCATACCTGTGGGAAGGCCAGTAGAGGGGTCAGTGGCAGGAGTCATAGGAGGAAGAGCAACCAACTGCATCGGGTTGTCAAATTGTCGGTCACCAGATACCCTTTCATTCAATGAACGAGTTAAACCCATGTTAATTCCAAAATTAAATTTGTCACTAACTTTGTGGTTTAAATTAATTCTGCCTGATATTCTGTTAAAAGCATTTCCCAATAAAATACCAGTTTGGTCAAGCATGCTACCTGAAACATAAAACGTGGTTTTATCACTTCCTCCGTTAATACTAAGGTCATATTGCTGTGTTGGAGCATCCTGAAATGCAAGGCTCCCCCAGTCTGTATCTGCCTGATTGGCTGTTCCTAATGTTCCTAAACTTTGGGTTTCATAGAAACTTTCCATATAAGCTGTATAAGAATCCGGATCGCTAGTGGAGTAGCCTTCTATTTCATCAGAATTTCCTGCAGCCATTCTATAAAAATCTATATATTGTTTAGTATTAAGGAATTTCAAAATATTAGTTGGCTTGCTTTTACCAAACTGATATCCAAAACTTACATTTGTTTTTCCACTTTTACCTCTTTTTGTAGTAATCAAAACAACCCCATTGGCAGCCCTTGCACCATAAATTGCACCAGCTGAGGCATCTTTCAAAATTTCAATTGATTCTATATCCTGCGGATTAATATCAACCAGAGGGTTGGTGTCACCACCATCAGAGCTTAAATCATCCTGAGTCATAGGAATTCCATCTATGACATATAAAGGTTGATTTGAAGCAGAAACTGAGGATTGACCACGAACCCTTATTTGCATTGCCTGGCCTAATTTTCCGGAACCCTGATTGATCTGGACTCCCGCTGCTTTTCCTTGCATACTGGTTTCGAATGAAGTGGTAGGTACTTCTGCCAGGTCAGAGGATTTGATTTTGGCAATATTACCCGTTAAATCTCTTTTTATCTGAGAGCCGTATCCTGTAACGACTACTTCAGAAAGACCTCGCACCGAATTTTCCATGACTACATTTATAATCACGCGGTTACCAACGTTTTCTTCAATAGATTCCATTCCGACAAAACTGTACACCAAGATTTGATTTGAAGCCGCTGTGATTGAATAGTCACCCGAGGCGGATGTTTGGGTACCAATGCCTGTACCTTTGATTGTCACTGTAACTCCGGGCATTCCCGAGCCGTCGTCTGCTGAAGTAACTTTACCTGTTATTTTGCTTTGAGCGATGGAAACCATCGTCGTACAAAACACAAGTAAAGCAAGAAGTAAATTCTTTCTCATGTATTACTTAGTTTAGGTTATTAAAATGTTATGCAAACATAAGATTTTTTCGTAAAAAACAAAACCAAACCAGAATTTAGCGTAATAATATTTGGTATTTTATATTTTTTGCAAGAATTATTTAAATAATTGATAATTCCAGTAAGCAATATAAATAAACGGTTAATTCAATCTGAATTCTTTGTTTTACAATTTCTTCTTAATCTGCATTATTCAAATACGTAGTTTCCAGCTGTTTGGTTGAAGATTTATTTGTGAATCTAAAATGTGGTATAAAAAAAAAGAGACCCATTTGAGTCTCTTTTAATTTTGAAAATTATTGTAATATTTTAGAATTTAACCACTTTTTTGGAAATTGTGCCACCATCAGTACTTATTACCACATTATAAAGCCCCGGAAGTAGTTTACTGAAACTAAATTCATGAACAGTTGAAGTGTTCCCTTTGAATGTTTGAGTTTGAACAATTCTGTTCATTTTATCATAAACTTTTACTGAGATGTTTTCACCAATAAGGTTTTTTGAATATTCAATTTTGATATCATTTACTGTTGGGTTAGGAAAAACAGTAATGCCTATGGTATTATTATTAATTAATCCCGAGGTAGGAATTTTTGCTTCAGTGGTTTTTGAATATGGAGATTCACCTACTGAATTTACTGCCTTAATTCTGTAAAGGTAATTTTTGCCGGATAATACGTTTTCATCTGAATATGAAGTGATATTTCGTGCAAGAGTTGCTACTATTGTAAATGAGGTACCATTATCTCCGGATTTTTCCAAAATTTGATTTTCTTCTCTTATTGAGTCATCTATCCAAGTAAGTCCGACTTTTGAGCCGGTAACTTTAGCAACTAAACCAACTGGTGCATTTGGTGTTTTGGTGTATTGAAAAATTCTGGGACCATTGACCTCTGAAGGTAGTCCATCTCCATAAATAAAGTTTCCGGCAGTTACCCTATAGCTGTACATAACACCTTCCTCAATATTCATGTCAACGAAATAATTGTAACTCGACTTGATTTTGGCTATTTCAATAAAAGGCCCGGTACCTGTGCTCCTTTCTATTTTAACATAATCATGGTCAAAATAATTGTACTTCCAGTTCAAACCATTGTTGGGGGTTCCAAGTGCATTTACAGTTGATACAATTGCCAGATTAACAGGAGGGAATGGAGGGCCAAAAGTGGTATCTACGGTTGTGACCATATTGGAGAAAAGGCCTTTGTCACTCAAAATAATTACACCAACATTGTATGCTGTACGCGGATTTAAACCAGAAATCTTTATAGAACTAGTAAGAGGTGGAAATCTACCCGCCTCAGAATATGTTGGATCACCGGCTTTTTTATACATTACAATGACTTCACTTACTTTATCGGTTCGACACTCAATATCTTCCTGCTGGTTTGTCCAACGGAAAGTTAAAAATGTATTGCTTTTAGCTTTAGAATCAGAAATCAGTCCCAAAACAGGCTTAGGATTTACATAAGTTTTTGGGGTAACAGAAATGGATAGTGATGGTGTAGTATTTGTAGAATTATAAGTTACTATTCTATAAAATACAGTTACTCCCGGATTTACATCAGAATCATAATATTCAGAGATATTAGGCGGAAACCTGTTTATTTCTTTGAAATTCAAATTATCATTTGATTTATGGAGAATTATCAATTCAACATCTTCCGGCCTGTTTTTAATAGACCAATTGATATGAACAATATCAGGACAATTTTTATCATATGATAAAGTTGCAGCTGGTGGGTTGTCAACCAAAGTTTTGCTGTAAACTAGTTCCGACCAGGGGCCAAACTGAGAATTATAGACAGCTCTTGCTCTAAATGAGTATAATGTTTTTGGCTTAAGCCCAATTACGGATTTTATTTCATTAGTTCCTGGAGGGTAAGATTCTGTTTTAACATTGCTTGTACCAGTTTCAGTCACTTCAACTTGAAGTCCAGTCTCAAATGGATTGGTGTCTTCAAGTACGAAGAGAATAGAAGTAGGTGAGTTCTGGGCAGATTCAGGTTTTACTTTTGGGGCAATTAATCCAACTACATTGATATTGAGTGTATCAGTTGAAGGAGAATAAAGCGTATCTCCAGGGGTGGAGCCCAATTTGTAACTTTTAAGGAATACTTTATAAGTTTCATTATAAAATAAATTTTCTAATGTATCAGATATGACCTTTCCTATTTTGGCAGTTTTTATAGGATTGGCACCATATTGATAATAAATCTTATATCCATTAAAAGTTCCACCTGGGGCCAGCCAGTTCAATTTTATTTTATTCTGAAGCGATATTTGGCTTCCTGTTAAACTAGCTGGAGGAGCAGGTAATAAAGGGCCTGCTTGCGAGAATACATCAAGAAAGCTGAAAATAGTAACTAAAAATATTATTAGGTTTCTCATAAAAATTAAATTAAGAGTCTATTGATAATGTAAAATTAATTGTTTTGTTAAGTAATTAAAAGTATTTTTTACAATGTTTTGAAATAAAAAAGAGAAGAGCCATATCTTATGACTCTTCTCTTAAGTAAAAAATAAATACAACTAAATATTGCCTAATTAATATTTTACAATTTTCTTAGAAATATTCAAATTGTCAGATTCAATTATTACACTGTACATACCAGCGTTTAATTTTGACAAAGAAATATTTGTAATTTTAGAGTTAGTTGATTTTGAAATCAGAACATGATTATTGAAATCAACCACTTTAATATTTACTTTTTCATTAATTAATTCACCAGGAAGTTCAATAGAAACCAAGTTTGAGGTTGGATTAGGAAAAATATTGATAGTAGGGTCTTTTACCAATCCAGAACCTGAATTAACTAATACGTTTGCAAAATTTGAAAAATCAGAACTTCCTAAAGGATTAACAGCTTTTACCTGATAATAATAGGACTTCCCTGACGAAACTGATACATCAGAATAATTAAGAATATTTCGGCCAACAGTTCCTGTTTTTGAATAAGTAGTACCATCATCAGATCTGTAAATTTCGAAATTTTCTTCTTTATCAGAAGCATCAGTCCATGATAGGTTTACTTTTCCCCCACCAGATTTGGCAATCAAGCCTACCGGACGGGCAGGAATCTCGGAATAATTAAAGATAATTCCATAAGAAATAGGACAATAAATTGACTCACCAAATATATTTCCGGCCTTAGCCCGATAATAGTATTTTTGGCCTTCGTTAATTGGGAAATGAGGAATCGCCAAATAACTGCCTTTTATTTTTCCTAAAAAACTAAAATTCACACTATCTGTACTTGTTTCAATCACATAGTAATCTGAGCCTGAGGATCCAGGTTTCCAACTAATTCCATTAATAGAATTTGATAATGCGTCTTTATATGATACAATTATTAAATCTTTAGGAGGAAGCGGAGGTCCAAGGGTTGTATCAATTCCACCAGGTGAATTTGATTTCAATTCGCGATCACTTATATAAAAAACAATATACTCAACGGGTTCTCTTTCATTTAAACCATCAATTTGAACAGAAGTATAATATGGAGGAACTTCTTTATAAATAAAACCTTCCTGATCTTTTCTTTTAAATCTAATAATTGTTGTTCTCCTGACATCAGATCGACAATAATTATCATCTACAGGATTTTCCCATGTGATGGTTAAATGATGATTTGATTTATTTGTTTGATCAGATCTTACATTTATAGGGTCTTTCGGATTACTAAATGGCGAAACATTTACTGTGACGAAATCTGAATGTGCAGTTTTCCCAATTATGTTTTGACTTATTACTCTGTATCGGATACTTCTTCCACTAATCATTTCTAAATCATAAAAATCTCTGGTATATGGAGGAAGGTTTTTGATAGATTCCCAATTTACTCCATCATATGATCTATGAACAAAAAATTCTGAAACCTCGTCTGCTCTTTCTGTAACTTCCCAGGTCAATCCAACAATTGTTGGACAATTAATCGAATTTGTTAAATTAACTTTTGGTGGGTTTCCAAGCTGTGTTTTTATGTAAACATCTGAAGACCATGGGCTTTCGCATCTGCCAGGTAGAAGTGATGGTATACCAGAACATGGCCCTAAAACTCTCGCTTTGATTAAGTAAGTAGTGTTTGGATTTAAGTTTGGTAAAGTTTGTACCGTATTTGAAAAGGCACCTGCAATTTTTACAGTATATTTGACATATGGAGTATTACCTCCTCCTTCAATTGCCACTTCCAAAGTATCTTCCCCTGTATTAGTGTCCAAAATTTGAACAGAAATAGAATTTGGGGAGTTGTTAGTGCCGAGATTAACCACATTTGGGGCTACAAAGCTTTGAGCAATTGCTCCAAAGCTGAATAACGCGACTAAAGAAACTAGAAAAAAATGTTTCATGATTTAATCAATTAGATTAGTTAAGATTTAATAAATGTAAATATAATATCTCGAATGGCAATTCCTCAAAATTCACAGGATATTATTGGAGAAAATTATTTTACGGTTTTTTGATTGAAGTTTAAAATAGGTTTTTAAATAGTTTTTTTACCTGAAAAGCCTCCTTTACATCGTGTACACGTAAAATCTTTGTTTTTTTTATTAATGCTAACATATGTAAGGCCGAGGTAGAATTTAATGTTTCTTCCGCAGTAATGTTTAGTAACTTGTATATCATTGATTTTCTTGATATTCCGATTAATACCGGATAGTTCTCATTTTGGAAAATCTCTAAATGTTGCAACAATTGGAAATTTTGCTGCTGGTTTTTTGCAAACCCAAAGCCAGGGTCAATAATTATGTCTTTTACCCCTGATTTTCTTAATTGATTCGCCTTGGAAAACAGTTCACTTAAAATTTCACTGTATAATTCGCCATAAGTTGTCATTGAGGCCATGTTTTGTGGATTTCCTCTTGAGTGCATTAAGATATAAGGTAAATTTTTAGAAATAATAAAATCAAACATTTTTTCATCTAAGGCACCTCCCGAAACATCATTTACAATACTTGCTCCGGCATCAATTGCTTCTCTGGCAACCTCAGACCTGAAAGTATCAATAGAAATCGGAATTTCCGGGAAATTAGAATGAATGATATCGATGGCTTTAGTTACTCTTTTTATCTCTTCATTAATATTTACCTCCTCAGCACCTGGTCGGGTAGAATAGCCTCCAATATCTAAAATACCAGCACCATTAGCAATCATTTGACCAGCTTTTTCTAAAAAGTCTTCCTGAAAAGGATTATATCTACTATCTTTGTAAAATGAATCTGGGGTTACATTTATGATCCCCATTATCAGCGGGTCTTCGAGATTGAGAAGTTTTCCGATTATATTTATCGTATTTTTCATAGTTTGCAAAAAAACTAAAAATATCGTATAATATCCGATGTCTAACACAGAAATTGAATATTCTGAAATAATTAACCAGTGCTTTGAGCTTTTCTCTAAAAAAAATAGAGATTATGGTACCTCATGGAAAATCCTGAGATTACCTTCTATCACCGATCAGATTTTTATTAAAGCCCAAAGAATCAGAACCTTACAAGAAAATGGATTTTCGAGAGTAGATGAAGGACAGATTCCGGAGTTTATAGGAATCATCAATTATTGTGTAATGGCCCTGATTTTACTTTCAGAAAAAAATGACTCCGATATATCTGGTAAATTAGAAAAAGATTATATTGCACAAATTGATGAAGTTAAAGAATTACTCTTTGATAAAAATCATGATTATGGCGAAGCTTGGCGAGCTATGAGGGTAAGCTCTATGACGGATATTATTTTGATGAAGCTTTTACGAATTAAGCAAATCGAAGATAATAATGGTGTGACTGTTGTTTCAGAGGGTATTAAGGCTGGTTATCAGGATATTATAAATTATTCGGTTTTCTGTCTGATAAAATTAAAAGAATCACAAATACAACAAGTGCATCAACAATAATATGAAAATCATAGCAAATTTTTCTAGAATTCTTGTGGGTTTAGAGTTCATTTTCTCTGGTTTTGTGAAAGTGGTTGACCCTTATGGCACAGGTTTAAAACTAGAAGAGTACTTTGAAGTTTTTGCGGGTGATATCCCTGCAATGGCTTCTTTTTTTGAATTTTTTGCAAGTCATTCTCTTGTTTTATCGCTTCTTTTCTGTGCTTTGGAATTGATACTTGGGGTAGCATTAGTATTTAGCTTTAGGATGAAAATGACCGCCTGGATGGTTTTAGGTTTGATGGGTTTCTTTACATTTTTGACTTTCTATTCGGCATATTTCAATAAAGTGACAGATTGCGGGTGTTTTGGTGATTTCCTTAAATTTAAACCTTGGCATTCATTTCTTAAAGATGTAATCAGTATGGTATTTATAATGATAATATTTTTATATCGTAATAAATACAAAAAATCTGAACTTGGAACCCCAATGGTACTCATTAGTACAATATTGACTTTTGGGATTGGAATATATGGAATAAGATATCTTCCTTTGGTTGATTTCTTACCTTATGCATCAGGAAAAAGTATTCCAAAACAAATGGAACAACCCAAAATTAAACCAGAATTGAGCTATGTTTTTCTTGATAAATCTACCGGAAAAGAAATTGACTCAAAAGAGTATTTACCTGATACCATAAAATATAAATATGTAAGTTCTGAAGTTTTGAATGAAAGTGAAATCAAACCGAAAATTACAGATTATGCTTTAGCTGATACCGCAGGAAATGATTTTACTCAGCAATCATTTGAAGGAAATAAACTTTTAATTACTATCAAATATACAGAGGGGCTGGAAGGAATTGATTTTGGAAAAATTAAAAGTCTGGTAAATAAAGTTTCTAAAAGGAAAGTCGAACCGATGATTTTACATTCTTTGGCCCGACAGGATATTGAAAATATAATTTCCAAAAATAACCTCAATTATGGCTATTATACTTGCGATGAAAAAGTTTTGAAAACCATGGCAAGAAATAATCCATGTATTATTTTACTCAAAAACGGCACTGTTGTTGACAAATGGAGTTATAATAATCTTCCGGATGCCGATAAAATTACTGAATTGTTAAACCAAAAATGATATAAGTTTTAAGATTAAGGATGACTACAAATATTTTTATGCTTGGGATGCCCTCTTCGGGGAAAAGTACTTTAGGACGTCAATTAGCCAAAGAATTAAATTACGACTTTATAGATTTAGATAAAAAAATTGAAGTTTCGGAAGGAAAAAAGATTACTGAAATTTTTAACCTCAACGGTGAAGAATATTTCAGGAAAATCGAAACAGATCAATTGAAAAAAATCGAGCCTGATTCTAAACTGGTTATTGCTACCGGAGGAGGAACGCCATGTTTTCATGATAATATGGAAATTATAAAATCAAACGGAATAAGTGTTTTTCTTGATGTGAAACCTTTCAAACTTGAGGAAAGGATGCGAAATTCAAAGAAAAACAACAGGCCACTTTTTAGTCTGGAAAGCGATTCTTTGGCCGACACACTTTTGAAAACCTATGAGGATAGAATAGATTTTTACAAAAAAGCCGATATTGTGATAGAAGGAGATACCGATGCCAATACTATTCTATGGATTTTGGATGCTCATTTTTCAAAAGTAGCAAAATAAAATTTAGTATTTTAACCAACAAAAAAGCAGACCTACATAAAAGTCTGCTTTTTTAGTTTATCCAGAAACGACCTTTTCAGAAAAATGTCCCTATACTTATCGCCAGCATTCCTTTGTTTTGATCAATTGCCACAGAGGAATAGTTTTCAGGATTTTCTAATGTGTAGGGTGTAAATGCAGACATTGTTTTAACTTTGCTATAAGCTACATCTGCAAATAATCTGGAGTTTCTAACGCCAAGGCCAACAGTGCCAATTAATAAATTTTTAGAATTATATTGGGCAGCATCACGATGGGGATCAGCCAAATAATTTAAACCTGCTCTTACCCGCCCAATTCCAAATCGTATTTCACCTCCGGCTTTTACATTCAAAACATTTTTAAATTCGTCCTGAATCCCTCTTTTTTGGTCAGAAGACCATTTTGTTTCATTTTTAGCATTTATGTTCATCATGCTGTAGCCTACATATTCGGCTTCAATACTGAGTACACCCATCTTTTTAGGTAAAATTACTGAAGTACCTAAGTTAGCTTTTAATGGTGAGGTTATTCTGTATTTAAAGTCTGCCGGTACAGTCGAAAGTGAATTGTAACTTTCCTGGAAAGCATCGGGATATTGGTTAAATGTTACCCAACTATTATAGGTCTCATTAACTTTCAATGCAGTAGGGCTAACAACACTTGCCCCAATTTTGATTGCATCGTTTAATTTAAAAATACCACCAAGACTAATATTTAATCCATTTCCGGAAACAAATAATTCATCGCCCACAGTATAATCTTTAAAAAAATTACCTTCTGGGAAACTTTCATTAAGATCAGAAATTAGACTATAATTTAAATTTTGAATTCCAAGGCTTGCTCCCAGGTAAGTTCTGTCATCATAATTGATGGCATACGATAAATTTACCTGACCTAAATTTCCAGTTTCAGTGACATTGCCATTTTGTACAACCGGAACTGAAAGCTCATTTGCAATAAAACCATCATCAATAGGATCAATCAGATATGCCCAGTAGGCCATTGAAATATCAGTTTTCCCCATTAAAGTTGTTTCATCAAAATCATTTCTTAAATCTTCAACTGTTGCCCCACTCAAATAGGCTTTTTCAGCAAAATAATCTGATATAGAGCTTTTCTGGTTAGAGCCCTTATAACTATAATCATTATTGAAGTTTGCTAAAGTTTGATAATTAAGACTCCATGCAGAGCGTTTTTTTCGGCTTCCTACACCCTTATTACTGAATACAACCCCGATTTGACCCAACGCCAGATTTGATGAGTTTCTTGTATTCTGGTTTCCTATATAACCTGCCGAAGTTTGATTCGAAATAAATACGGGAGTGATGCTAAATTCATTTTTGTTAAAAAATGCCAAACCAGCCGGGTTAATACTTGCATTGCTTATATCACCTCCAAGTGAAGTAAATGCACCTCCCATGCCCTGAACTCTGGCTGAGCCCATATTACCATAACTATAATATTTTAGGGCGTCTTGTCCGTAAAAATGGGTTTGACTCCAAGTCAAAGTTTGGGTTGCCAAAACGAAAATTGCGATAAAAAAAGCTTTTTTCATTGTCTTAAAATTGATTTTTGGATAAAAAAATCCCCGCCAACAACAATTGGGTTAATCAGCGGGGAGAAACATTAATTTAAATACTATACGAAAATTTTATCTTGGTCCTCTTGAACTTCCACCACCGGAAGACGATCCACCGCTACTTCTGCCACTACTACCAGAGGATGAACTACTACTACCTGATGAACCAGATGAATAACTTCCTCTTGATGAAGAACTACTACTTCCTGAAGAATACCCCGAACTTCTTGATGAACTGCCAGAAGAATAATCAGAACTACGGGTCGAAGAACCTGAAGAATAGCTACCTGATCTTGAACTTCCATAATTTCCAGAAGAAGAACGGTCAAATGTTCCCGATGAACTGCTTCTTTCACTACCCGAATAGCTTCTTCCCGAATTACTCCCTGAGTATGAATAACCATTGGATCTGCTGGATTTTTCAGAACTATATGAATCGTAGGTACTAGTTCTTCTGGCACTTGGATCATATGCTTGAGTAGTTCTGCTTTTTGTGCCTTGTGTAACACTACCTCCGGAATTGGCCGTTGTACCACCTCTGCGGTCAGAAAGAACTCTCGTTCCGTTTGAATTTGTATTTCCGGAATTACGTGCAATTACAGGATTGGAAGTTCTGCCACTTGAAACATTATCTGATGGCCTTCTGGTATTTGTAAATTTATCATTGTATGTCCCTGTATTTCTTCCGCTACTTCTGGTGCCAAAGGTACGGGTACCTTTTTGATACGCATTATTGGCAATAACTGACTGATAATTATAGTAAGGACTGTATCCGTTTCCATAGTAACCCCAGCTGTCATATGGGCTGTAACCCCAACTGTTATATGGGCTATACCATGAATTGTAATACATTGAGCGATATCCCCACGGACTAAATGCTGAATATCCCCATGGATCATAGAATCCTCCATAATAACTACTTGCCCATGGGCTGTAATAGCTTCCCCAACGATTCCAGGAATTATAAGGACTGTACGAGAAGAACATGCTACTACCATATCCATAAAATGAATTGAAGCCATAGGGTGAATAGCTAAATCTATTGAAAGGAGAATTGAATCCTAGAGGTTGATTGTTCCAGGCGTAATCAGTCCATCCCTGACTGTAACCATCTGAATAGCCATCAGAGTAACCAGGTTTGGATGAAGGATTTCTTTTATAATCTCTTGAAGTTATATAATCGTCGCTAAAATAATCCTCAGTGCCTTCTGCGTTGCTTTCAGGCATTGGGTCATACTCATCATCATAAGGGACTGTCTGCGAAGGATTAACAGGCAACTGTTTTTGTTTTTGAAGAACAGCCATAGGCGATACTGCTGCATCGGCCGAAGTGGCATACATATCATCTGTTTCGTTTTGTGTCGGGATTGATTTGTTGGTACAAGATGCCAACAAGATGCCAGCTCCCAATGCTAATACCGAATTTTTCAGAGTCATCATTTCTTTATTAATTTAATGTACCAAACTTTTACTATTTAGACGACAAAACTCCCATAAAGGTTGCTTTGTTTTGGTGAATAATTTGTTAATGTTATCTAAATTATTCATTACAAAAATAATATTAAAACCTATCTTTGCAATCACAATTATATACGTTAACAAAATATTTAACAAAAAGCTATCGAAGAATATTTCAAAAATAGCTTAGATAAGTGAAATAAATTCAAAATAATGTCAAAAGGTCTTCCAAAACGCAGTGAAAATTATTCCGAATGGTATAATGAGTTAGTAAAAAAAGCAGATTTGGCCGAGAATTCAGCCGTAAGAGGGTGTATGGTAATTAAACCCTATGGTTATTCCATTTGGGAAAAAATGCAAAGGGCATTAGACGATATGTTTAAAGAAACCGGACATAGCAACGCTTATTTTCCGCTTTTTATTCCAAAATCATTTTTGTCAAAAGAAGCTAACCATGTCGAAGGTTTTGCTAAAGAATGTGCTGTGGTTACTCACTATCGCTTAAAAAATGACCCAAATGGCAAAGGAGTTATTGTTGACCCCGAAGCCAAGCTTGAAGAAGAACTGATTGTAAGGCCGACTTCCGAAACTGTAATCTGGAGTACTTATAAAAGCTGGATTCAATCTTACCGCGACTTACCACTTTTGATAAACCAGTGGGCCAATGTGGTAAGATGGGAAATGAGAACCAGGATTTTTCTTCGGACTGCAGAATTTTTGTGGCAAGAAGGGCATACAGCTCATGCCACAAGAAAGGAAGCGGAGGAAGAGACCTCTCAAATGCTAAATATTTATGCAAAATTTGCGGAGGAATGGATGGCAGTACCTGTAATTAAAGGTAGCAAGACAGCCAGTGAGCGTTTTGCAGGTGCAGAAGACACCCTTTGTATTGAAGCCATGATGCAGGATGGTAAAGCCTTACAAGCCGGTACTTCTCATTTTTTAGGTCAAAATTTTGCAAAAGCCTTTGATGTTAAATTTCAGGATAAATCAGGAAATCTGGAGTATGTTTGGGGTACTTCATGGGGAGTAAGTACACGGTTAATGGGTGCTTTGATTATGGCACATTCTGATGACCTTGGGCTGGTATTGCCTCCAAAATTAGCTCCAATTCAGGTTGTAATCGTGCCTATTTATAAAGGAGAAGAGCAGCTTGAGCAGATTGCAGAGAAAGTAAAACCTATTTTGAAAAATCTTAAAGCCAAAGGCATAAGTGTAAAATTTGACGATGACGATCAGGCAAGGCCGGGTTGGAAGTTTGCCGAATACGAACTCAAAGGCGTGCCTGTGCGGATGGCGATAGGCATGAGAGATCTTGAAAATAATGTTGTGGAGATTGCCCGTAGAGATACATTGACCAAAGAGTCGGTTTCACTTGATGGCGTGGAAGAATACATTTCGGAGCTTTTAGAGAAAATCCAATGTAACATTTATGACAAAGCATTCGATTTTAGAAAAAACAACACCCATGAAGTGAATTCCTGGGAAGAGTTTCTTGTTAAAATCGAGGAAGGTGGATTCTTGATGGCTCATTGGGATGAGACTTCTGAAACCGAAGAGAAAATTAAAGAACTGACTAAAGCTACTATCAGATGTATTCCATTTGACAGTAAAGATGAAGAGGGTAAATGTGTTTATTCAGGAAAACCTTCCAATAAAAGGGTAATTTTTGCGAGATCATATTAAAAATTAAATACATATAATAAAATGGTAAAAACCGGAGATACAGTGAGCCTTCACTACAAAGGCACTTTAAATGACGGTACCATATTTGATTCTTCAGAAGGACGCGAGCCACTTGAGTTTGAAGTAGGAAGTGGCATGGTGATTTCCGGATTTGATAATGGCGTACTTGGCATGGCAATAGGAGAGAAGAAGTCTATTCACCTTTCGGTGGAAGAATCTTATGGTCCTGTAAATGAGCAGGCCATCTTTAAATTTGACAGAGCCGATATTCCTGCAGAGATTCCTTTGGCTGTTGGTGAAACTCTCAATATGCATGATGGTCAGCGACCAATACCTGTGATTATCAGAGAGGTACAAGACACTCATGTAATGCTTGATGCCAACCATCCTTTAGCCGGTCAGGAGCTTAATTTTGATTTAGAATTAGTTTCTATTTCTCCCGCAGGAGAAATCATCGTAGATTACGAAGATGTAAAATAAATGGGATCTGATATTCTATTGAAGAGGCTTCCGTTTTGGGAGCCTTTTTTTTGAATATTTTCAAAAAAGTAAAAGTTGGTGTTATTTTATCCTTTTTTGATTTAAATTTGAAAAAACATTATTGGATTTATGAATTATAATTTTAAAATCCTTTTACAAAAAGCCGAAGAAGGAGGATTTACGGTTATTGTACCTTCATTGCCGGGATGCATTACTCAGGGTGAAGATCTTGATGATGCAATTATTATGGCTAAAGAGGCAATTGAAGTCTATATTGAAGAATTAAAAGACAGAGGTGAAATGATTCCTGATGATACCAACACATTTGAATATTCTTTGAATCTTGCAGTAGCATGAACCTTTCTCCAAAATACTTGATAGAAATCCTGAAGTTAAATGGATTCGTATTTAAAAGGGCAAAAGGGTCACATCAGGTATATCACAATTCAGTTAACAATAAAACTGCAATAGTTCCAGTTCATGGCAACAAAGACTTAAAAAAGGGAACATTTCTAGCAATTCTTAAACAAGCTGGTATTTCTATTTAGGAAATATTTAGAAGTTTAAACTTAAAACACCGCCTTAGCCACAGCCATGGTAGTAGTTGATTTACTCATGGTATAAAAATGCAAAGCAGGGACCCCAAATTGAATCAATTCTTTGCACTGATTGATTGTCCATTCTATTCCAATCTGCCTAGCTGTTTTATCGTCTTTTGCTTCTGAAACCTCTTTACGGAGTATTTCAGGCATTTCCAGAAAGAATATTTTTGGTAAAATATCCAGTTGTTTTTTTGTAGATAATATTTTCAAACCGGGAATAATTGGGACTTTTATTCCATTCTCCCTGCATTTTTTTACAAAATCAAAATATTTCTGATTATCAAAAAACATCTGAGTAACCAGATATTCCGCTCCGGCATCCACCTTATTTTTTAGATTCTGGAAATCTTTTTCAGCATTTTCGGCTTCAAAATGTTTTTCCGGATATGCAGCAGCTCCAATACAGAAATCGCTTTTTGATAAATATTCTGATTCTTCGTGCAGATATTTTCCAGAGTTCATGTCTTTTATTTGGCCGATCAGTTCATTGGCGTAAGCATGACCATCTTTGAAAGGTTTAAAAGAGTCAAATGGCTTGGCGTGGTCGCCCCTAAGTGCCATTACATTCTGAATACCCAAATAGTTTAGGTCAATCAGAAGATCTTCTGTGTCTTCCTTAGTGGTACCCCCACATAATACATGAGGTACCGCATCAACGTCAAATTTATGCATGATGGCCGAACATAGCCCTACCGTGCCGGGTCTTTTCCGTGTTTTGATTTCCTGAAGGAATCCATCTGCGTTGGGTACAGAAATATATTCCTCCCGATGATAAGTTACATCAATGAAAGGCGGCTTGAGCTCCATCATAGGCTCAATATCTGACAATAATTCATCGATTTTTCCACCTTTGGCAGGTGGTATTATCTCGATTGAAAAAATGGGCTTTTCATTTGCTTTTGCCAGATGTTCCAACACTTTTGCCATAAATTTCCGGGTTTTTTGCCTGCAATTTAATTCATTTAGATGTAACCCTCGAAAAATCAAATTTTAAATTGACTTCGAAAAGTAAAATTTGGATAATTTATCTAAATTTACTGAAAATTTTAACCTTAAATAGATGAAAAAACTACAATACGTAATTTATGCAATGCTTATTTTGAGCAATGTGATGGGACAAAATGTAAATCTTAACGATTATGTGGGGAAGTACAATTTTGAAGGGGCACCTTTTGGCTATGTGATAGTTTCAGTTGAAAATGGCACTTTGATGGCTGAAGCTGAAAATGTAGGTAAAGGAGAAATTTCAGCATCCACTACTGCTGACCAATTTACAGAACCCAATAATAATGCAGTTTTGGTTTTTGAAAGAGATCAAAATAAAAAAGTTATTAAGTTAAAAGTAACGGCGATGGGGCAGGAGTTTGTTGGGAAAATAGAAGGGAATCCTTTGGATGAATACACCGGAGTTTACAAATTTCCATCTGACAGCCCGGTTTATGATCTGAAAATTTCTATTAAAGACGGCCAATTGTACGGAGATACCGAACAAGGGAGTGCTTTTCTGAAAACAACTGACAAAAAAGATGAGTACACAGTAATAGGGTATGATGGCAAAGCAACTTTTTCAAGAGATGCCGCCGGAAAAATCGTTAAAGTATTGTTACAGATTCAGGACATGGAATTAAACGGTGAGAAAAAGTAAGGTTTCTTTTTCTCAAAAAGAGGGTTTCCAGCTATTTGGAGACCCTCTTTTTTATTTAAAACTCCCACCTGTAATTAAGCATCGGAATCATCCCCAATTGGTATTTTGTGACGGTTTCTTTGAGGTAAGAATCGTAATATTTGTAAGCTACATTTTTCTGATTCACAAAATTCTGAATATCCATAGATATCATTCTGGATCTGTTTTTCTTTGATTTTTTGAAATAAACTCTCAAATCAGGACGAAAATAATCGGAGTTTCTAACTTCAAGAGGTTTTGAAAAATCATAAACTGTAAAACCCAGTGATTTGGATTGCTCGACATCAATATTATAATCTCTGAAACCACCCAACCAGGCAATACGAGTATTTAAGCCTATAATTTTCCCATTTTTCTTTTCCCATTCTTTACCAAAAGTAAGATTGAAAATATGTCTGCCCGAAAATCTAGTTTCATAGTATTTTCCATCATAAGCCTTAAATTCAGACTTATAAAAAGTAGTATTTATCAAAGCAAAAAGGCCTTTGGTAAGGTGGCGACGATAATTTAGTTCTATTCCCTGGTTTATTCCCTGAGTTGATTTGCTGTCAGGAGTGGGGTTGAGGGTATATCCCCAAAAATCACTACCATTGAGTACGGAAACGAACAGTCTTGTAAATTGAGGTGTATTAAAGATGTTTTGATAAAATACTTCCCCAAAAAATTCGTCATTGAGTCCGGAACTAATACTGTACCCCACCGCAAAATGATGAGCTCGCTGAGGTTTAAAAGGCAGCGTAAAGGCCAGGCGTGAGTTGGGCTGAAAACTATGCAATCCATAGGAGCCTTTCAGGGTAATTTTTGGAGTGACTTCATAAGCCATTCCCAATCTTGGCTCAACATAGGCATACTGTCCTCCATTATATACAGGAAAAGTAATGCCAAGATTATAAGAAAATTTTCTTTTTTCGGAATTTATGATTTTGAAAAAAGGTGAAACCAAAAATTCATCAAAAGCAACGAATACATTGTCAGAATTTGACTGGTTAAATTCGTTGAAAAAATGGTTCAGATTTATACCTGTTTTCAAGGTGAAGGTCTTGTTTAATTTTCCTGTAAGGGCACTGCTAAATCCGACAACATTTCGGGCGTGGTAGCGATAGCTGAGATTGCTAGAGGGGTCAGTAGTGTATTGACTCCTGAGGTTTTCCAGACCGGAATTGGCCAGGACAGTCTGCAAAAACCAGGTTTTTCCAAATGAAATCTTATGTTTCATGCCAACTACACCCATCCGGCTAAAGAAATCTATATTATTGAAGTCTTTTTCTGATTCCCACTGAGTTTTGTCGGTGGGAGGTGCAAAAATATTAGAAGAATTTCCGCCCATCAGAAAAAAAGAAAATGCTCCCGCTTTTTTGGTTGGGAAACAAAAATTCGCGGCTATATCCTGGAATTTCATTTTTTCTCCTCCAAAATCCATACCCATGGCCACCAATAATCCGGTGAAAGAATAACGGTAGTTAAATAAATAACTGCTTCCTTTTGATTTGTTAATTGGGCCTTCAGAGCTAAGATCAATGCCCACCAGGCCGATCTGGGCAGTATGTTGATACTTTGTGGCATTTCCTTCCTTGAAATACATATCCATCACTCCGCCGAGGCTATTGGAATAATCAGCAGGGAATGACCCACTCAGAAAATTCATGTTTCCCAGCATCTGCGAAGATAAAATATTGGTGCCGCCTCCCGACTGTGTGGGTTGATCAGAATAAGTACCCGCATTACTGAAATGGTTTGGGTTTACGATTTCGACACCTTCAAGTCTCCATTGAAGGGCATCCGGAGTATTACCTCTTACCGACATGCCGTTGGCCTGGTCGTTGTTGTTGGCCACGCCCGCCAATGAAAAAGCAAGTCTTGCCGGGTCAAAAAATGTTGCAGGAAAACGCATCACTTGTTCCATGGAAAGAGGAGTGATACCCGTAAGGGCTTGTGAGACATTTGTTGATGTGGATTTTACAGTAAGCGGACTCAGGCTTGTGGAGGCCGGCATCAGGCTGATATTGAGCACCAATTCTTTGGATGACTCCAATAATAGTTCTTTGACCAAAACTTTTTCATAACCTACAGACGAAATTTCTAATTCCAGCCTTCCCAAAGGCACATTATTGAAAACTACCTTACCTGCATCATCCGCAGTTTGATTCAAATTATGTTTCGAAATCTTCACGGTTGCACCTGCCAAAGGAGCATTACTGATCTGGTCTTTCAGGCTTATCCTAATGTTTTGGCCATTTTGGGAAAAAGAATTAACTTGTATATTCAAAAATAAAAATATCAGAATGATGGTCTTGTACATTAAAAGGCGTTTTTTTGCAAATATAAGATTATTGTACCTTTACTAAGGAAGAAATCATTCGCACCCGATTAATTTTAAAAATAAATATTGTGAGTTTATTCAAAATTTATAGTTCTTCGGCTGGTTCGGGCAAAACTTACACTTTGACCAAAGAATTCCTCAAACTTGTACTTTCACAGGATCAGAAAGATTATTTCAAGAAAATTTTGGCCATCACTTTTACCAATGATGCCGCCGGCGAAATGAAACACCGGATTGTAAGTGCCTTAAAAGAGATTGCAATTGGTGAAAATGAACAATTGTCAACACAACTTGTGCTGGAGATCGATGGTATTGATAAAATTACTTTGCAAAAAAGGGCTGAAAACACATTTCAATCAGTTTTGCAGAATTACGGAGAGCTTTCAGTAAAAACCATTGATAGCTTTGTAAATCAGATTGTTAAAGTTTTTGCTCTGGATTTGAGTGTGCCGTACAATTACGAGATTACGTTTGACGCCAAACTGCTTCTGTCACAGGCGGTTGACAGCTTGCTTGATAAAGTGGGTGTTGAAAATGAATCAGACCTGACCGACGTATTGCTGGATTTTGCTCTCGATAAAGTGGAGGAAGGAAAAAGTTGGAATGGTCTCGCAAGTGAAATTAAGAAATTTGGAGAAATACTCCTGAATGAACAAGGCAAGTTATTGATTTCAAAAAATGAATCATTGAGCCTGAAAGATTGCAAGGAGATTTTGAAAAAAATAAAAAAATACAAATCTGATACACATAAAAAAATAAAAGAATTGGCACAGAAGGCTTTTGATTTGATTGAAAGTAAAGGCCTGACGATGGAAGATTTTACCAGAAAAAAAACAGGCATCTATGGTTTTTTTGATAGGCTAAAAACTGATCAAACTGCACTTTTTGCCGAAAATTGGCCCAATTCCTATCATTGGGATGCCCTGAAAAATGATAATTGGTATGGGAAAAGTAAATCGTCGGCAAGTTTTCTAATCGATGAAATAAAGGATGATTTAAGAGAAATTGGGCTTCAGATTGCAGAATATAGAAACGACAAGTATTTTATTTTAAGTCATATTCAAAGAAATATTCTGAAAATACCACTTCTTACACGAATCAATACGGAATTGGATGAAATAAAGGCTCAAAAAAATGAAGTGTTTCTTTCAGAATTTAATCAAAAAATACTGGATGTTGTAGTTAAGGAACCGATACCGTTTGTTTATGAGCGATTAGGAGAAAAATTTGAGCATATTTTGATCGACGAATTTCAGGATACCTCAAACATGCAGTTTTACAATCTGCTTCCTTTGATCGATAATTCGATTTCAAAAAATCAAAAAAATCTGATAGTTGGCGACCCCAAACAGTCGATTTACCGATGGAGAGGTGGAAATATCAATCTGATGCTGGATTTGATATTTAAAAATCCGGAAAATCTCAAACAAAACATAGAAACATCTGAGGTTCAATTTTTCCAGATCGACAATGTGGTGCGGGAGGCAGAACTTGAAAACCTTGCAACAAATTACAGAAGCCGTAAAGAAATAATTGAATTCAATAATCAGTTTTTTCAATTTTTGGTAGAAAGCTCAAAAACGGATTTCCCGGCCATAAAAAATGTTTTTGATGGTCACGAACAGGGACTTTCTCCAAATACCAAGTCCGGTGGTCATGTAGAAATCCGGCGATACAATGAGGAAGAGGAAAGTTTGGATAAACATGTATTGAAAATTGTAGAGGAGGTCCTTTTAGCTGGCTTTTCATTGGATGATATTTGCGTTTTATGTCGGAAAAAATCTGAGAGTCAGGAGGTTGCCGATGCTCTCAAAAAAGCAGGCTATGAGGTTAATTCGAGTGATTCACTAAAATTAAACTCCAATCTGGCGATAAGTTTTCTACTCTCATTTTTAAAAGTAATCAATCACCCAGAAGACTTGTTCCTTAAGTTTGAAACGCTACAATTTTGGGCACTTTTAAATGATAAATCAGATATTGTCAATCAATTTTCTGACTATTCTGATTTTGATTTTCAGGCATTTATCAGATTTTTCGGAAATCAGGGTGTCGTTTTAGATGAAAATCTACTTATTAATCAGGATTATTATAGAGTTTCGGAATATCTGATTGAATCTTTCGGTTTACTGGAAAATAGTTTGAATCAGGATTATATTTTTAATTTTCTTGATGTACTCCTGAATTTTCTAAGGAAGCAGAGTCGTATTTTAAGTGATTTTCTTAATTATTTCGAAGAAAAAAAAGATGCTCTTTCTTTAAATAAAGCAGGAAATAAAGCTATCACAGTCACTACTATTCATAAATCAAAAGGACTTCAGTATCAGGTGGTGATAGCACCCAAAGTTAGCTGGGATACCAAGCCAATGAGTTCAGACCAAATATGGCTTGATGTAGAATCGCTTGGCTATGAGGAACTTGAGGTTAATGGCTCCAGGCTTTTTTCAGCACCTTTTACTTCAGGAATCAGAAAGGAAACTGAATTGGGCAGAGAAGAATTCAGTATTCATGAAGAAATGACTTTCGTCGAAAATGCCAATTTATTGTATGTAGCACTTACACGGGCTGTACAAAGACTTTATATTTCTTATCCTTTAAAATCGAAAAAAGGTATCGAGGTATTTGTTGATGATTTTTGCAATAATTATTTTGGAGAATTTGATGAAACCAATAAAATCGTAATTTCCGAAGGCGATTTTAACATTGCGAAACCTTTAGATATTTCAAATGAAAATATTTATCATGCCAAATTTAAAGCCATAGATTTCTATTCTGAAAGCCTAAAATTAAAAACGCAATCTGCTTTCAGGAATTTGGATAATGCACATAAAATTGAAACGGGCAATCTGATTCATGCCGCTTTTGAGTTAATAAAAACCCCTGAAGATGTAGATTTGGCAGTAAAAAAACTTAATGCCACGGGCGTTTTATCTTCAGAGAAATTGCCTGAAGTGAAAGAGAAAATTACAAAAATAGTCAACGAGCCATTGCTAAGTTTTTTATTTGATCAAAATTATACCATCATCAACGAAATCGAGATTGTCTACCAGAGTGAGATTTCCCGACCAGATAAAGTGGTAATAACCCCGGATGCGGTGTATGTGGTTGATTATAAAACAGGTGAAAAAAGCCCAAAACATAAAGAACAGATAGTAGGCTATAAATTCCTTCTGAAGAAAATGGGTTACAACAATGTGATTCCTATGTTGGTATATCTGGAGCCATTTGAGGTGGAAATTGTGGAAGAATAATCGAAAAATAGGTTTATTCTACAAAATAATTCATTTCCCAAATCACCTGATTATTTGTACTTTTGCATTTTATTCCAAAAAATCAAACTAAATAAGTGTCGTTTCTTAAAGAGTTACAAAAGCGTCGCACTTTCGCGATAATTTCTCACCCAGATGCCGGAAAAACCACTTTAACTGAAAAGCTTTTGCTTTTTGGGGGTGCAATTCAGACCGCAGGGGCAGTGAAATCAAATAAAATTAAAAAGACTGCTACTTCCGATTTTATGGAAATAGAAAAGCAGCGTGGGATATCTGTGGCTACGTCTGTGATGACTTTTGAGTATGGAGGCAGGAAAATAAATATTCTGGATACCCCCGGTCACAAAGATTTTGCCGAAGATACTTATAGAACCCTCACTGCAGTTGATAGTGTGATTTTAGTAATTGACTGCGTAAAAGGAGTTGAAGAACAAACCGAAAGGCTCATGGAAGTGTGTCGGATGCGTGATACTCCTGTGATTGTTTTTGTAAATAAAATGGACCGGGAAGGAAAAGACCCGTTTGACTTACTCGATGAATTAGAGCAAAAACTTAATATCAAAGTAAGACCTATCACCTGGCCGGTAAATATGGGTTCGGGTTTTAAAGGGGTGTATCATCTGCTTGAAAATCAGATGAATTATTTTAAAATTAACAAAACCAAACTCGAAGATGAAGTAAAAGCTATTGCATTGGATTCTTCAGAGCTTGACAAAAGTGTTGGCGATAAGGATGCCGCACAGTTGCGGGAAGATGTTGAAATGATTGATGCCATCTATGATAAATTTGATACCAAAGATTACCTGGAAGGCAAAATCGCCCCGGTGTTTTTTGGTAGTGCAGTAAACAGTTTTGGTATTAAAGAACTTCTTGATACATTTTGTGAAATTAGCCCCGAGCCTATTTCACGAGAAACCAATATCAGAAGAGTGGAACCAACTGAAAATAAATTTTCGGGATTTGTTTTTAAAATACATGCCAATATTGACCCTCGTCACCGCGACCGTATAGCTTTTTTGAGGATTTGCTCGGGTACTTTTGAGCGTGGGAAATTTTATAAACATGTAAGATTGGGTAAGGATGTGCGTTTTTCGAATCCTTATATGTTTATGGCCGATTCTAAAAATGTGGTAGATGAAGGTTACCCAGGAGATGTCGTGGGATTGTACGATACCGGAAATTTCAAAATTGGTGATACGCTAACAGAAGGTGAAGCACTGCAATTTACCGGTATTCCCAGCTTTTCTCCTGAGCTGTTTAGAGAGGTGGTCAATACAGATCCAATGAAAACCAAACAATTGGAAAAAGGTGTATCACAATTGGCCGAAGAAGGGGTGGCTCAGTTGTTTACCATGCAACCCGGTAACCGTAAAATAATTGGTACAGTTGGGGAATTGCAATTTGAGGTAATACAGCACCGGCTTCTGCATGAATATGGTGCCTCTTGTCGTTTTGAAGGAAAACCATACTCAAAAGCAACCTGGATTACTTCTGAAAATCCTGAAAAATTAAATGAATTTATGCGATTGAAATCAAATTTTATTGCCTTGGATAAAGACAATAATCCGGTATTTCTTGCCGAAACCGACTGGATATTAAGGATGAATAAGGAAAATAATCCTGAAATTGAGTTTCATACTACATCGGAATTTAAGGTAAAATCGAATTAATTTAAAGTCTTAAGTGTTAATTCTTTGTTCGTTGGAATCGTTTTTTTTAGTTTTTTAAATATTTATAAATGGTAATTTTTGTTTTTTTTATTTCTCATTGGTACTTATCGCTTTTTGCCCAGACTTTCTTTTTGCATAGATATGCAGCTCACAAAATGTTTACAATGGGGCCAAAGACCGAAAAAGTGTTTTATTGGCTTACCTGGATCTTTCAGGGATCCTCATTTTTGAGCCCCTACGCTTATGGAGTTATGCATCGCTTACACCATGCATTTGCTGATACCGAAAATGACCCGCATTCGCCTAGTTTTTCTAAAAACTTATTCGATATGATGTGGAAAACCAAAGACTACTATCATAATATTGTGGCCAGAGTTGATAATATTGAAGCCAAGTTTAAGAAAAATGTGCCTCACTGGGAGTTCATGGAAAAGTTTGGTGATACATGGGTATCGAGAATAGGCTGGGGTTTAGTTTATACCTTTTTTTATTTTTATTTTGCAGAGAGCTATTGGGTTTTCCTTTTATTGCCCGTTCATTTTCTAATGGGACCGGTTCATGGGGTGATTATCAACTGGTTTGCTCACAAATATGGCTATCGTAATTTTGACGTTGACGACACTGCCCGTAATTTATTGCCTGTAGATGTTTTGATGTTGGGTGAAAGTTATCACAACAACCACCATAAATTTGGTGGCAGGGCAAATTTTGGCATAAAATGGCATGAATTTGATCCAACCTATCCAATTATTAAGATTTTGGATTGGATAAAAGTGATTAAGCTTAAACCCAATAATGACCTAAATTACATGTGATTTGATTTTAATTTTAAGATAATAAAGCGGCTAAATGGTCGCTTTTTTTTCGGCCATTTTTTTCGGCCCTTATTTGTGTCTGTCCTTGTTTGTGATCGCCCTTGTTTGTGTCCTCACAAACAAGCTATTACTGCCATTTTTGTGACCGTCCTTGTTTGTGTCCTCACAAACAAGCTATGTCGGCCCTTTTTGACCGCCTTTTTTTTGACCGCCCTTGTTTGTGTCCGCCCTTGTTTGTGTCCTCACAAACATGCTAATCCCGCCATGTTTATTTCCGCAACAACAAAAAAAACCTTTTTTTATTTGATTGAAAAACAAAAATTTAGGAACTTGTTTTTTTAAATAGCTACCACATGGATTTAAACAAACTATATTTTTACACCGCCTCCATATTAGATCATAGAAAATTATTATTGGGTGATGATTACAAAGAAATCATAATTGAAAGCCTCAGGCATTTGGTTCAAAAAAAGAAAATCAAGGTTTATGCATTTGTAATTATGCCTAATCACATTCATTTTATTTGGGAACTTCTTGAATCAAATGGTAAGGAAATGCCACATGCCAGTTTTATGAAATATACTGCTCATCAATTCCAGAAAAAGCTTAGGACTGAGAATCCAGATTATTTGGAGGTGTTTCGGGTAAATAAGATTACCCGCGACTATCAATTTTGGCAAAGAAATGCACTACCAATAATCCTTTTTTCGAAAAATGTAATGATGCAAAAGTTAAACTATATCCATAATAACCCATTGCAAAAACATTGGAATTTAGCAGAAAATCCTGAAGATTATTATTATTCCACTGCAGCATATTATAAAAATGGCTTGGAAAACTTTGATTTTATAAGTCATATTGGAAATTGGTTTTAAAACAAAGTTTGTGAGGAAACAAACAATGGATTTATTGTTTGTGAGGACACAAACAAGGGCTGTATTATTTGTGAGGACACAAACAATGGCCTTCTGTATTTTTTTGTGAGGACACAAAAAATGGCCTTCTGTAATGTTTGTGAGGATACAAACAATGGTACACACTACATTTATAAATTTAAATCTATTCGTCAGCTTCATTTTTATCATTATTGAAGAAACATTTTAAGTTTTTTCAGTAATTTTGACAAACCATTTTTCCTGATAAAATAATTTTGAAATCATTTATATCAAAATATTGGAATCACGCCTACCGATTGCTTCTGCTTTCATTGATAGTACTTTACCCCAATCTCGTAAGTGACGGTCACAGTTGGAAGTTTATTTCCAAATACCAGATTGATTTACCCATGCAATACTTAATTCATGGATTTGACATTTCAAGACATAATGGGGATGTGGATTGGGGAAAAATAAATTCCAAAAGAGAAGACGAAACCCGACTACACTTTGTGGTAATTAAAGCCACGGAAGGTGCTGAAATGGTAGATGTCAACTTCAAAACAAACTGGGAAAACGCCCGAAAGCATGGTTTCGTAAGAGGAGCCTATCATTATTTTGTCCCTGGAGTCGATGCCCGATTGCAAGCACTAAACTACATTTTGAACGTAAAACATCAAAAAGGAGACATTTATCCGGTTTTAGATTTTGAAAAAAATGCCAATGGCTCACATGCAAAAAAACAATTGGCTTCTGGTTTGAAAACCTGGCTGGATATTGTTGAAAAACATTTGGGCGTTAAACCCATCATTTATACCAATACCCCTGTTTATAAAGAGTATATAAAATCTGAATTGGCCGAATATCCGCTTTGGATTTCAGATTATGTATCTAAAGATATAGGTTTTGTTGATTCTCCTAACCTAATTTTGTGGCAACATTCGGAAACCGGCAGATTGCCAGGTATAAATGAAAATGTGGATTTCAACGTTTTTCTGGGGACACCACATAAATTTGAAAAATATAGAATTAATATTTAATAATCACCAAAGAAATAACAATGCTCTCTTCTGTAAAATTTGATCAGACGGCTGCTTTTAAAAAGTTAAAAAGCCATAAGAAAACTATTGCAAAAACATCAATTAAAGAACTTTTTGCTCAGGACGCAAACCGGTTCAAAAAATTCTCGGTACGTCATCAGGATATTCTTTTGGATTACTCAAAAAACCTCATTTCAGGTCGGACAATGAGTTATTTAACTGAATTGGCAGTTGAAGCAAAACTTTCGGAAGCAATAGAAAAAATGTTTTCAGGTGAAAAAATCAATGCTACAGAAAATCGTTCTGTTTTGCATGTGGCTTTGCGAAATCGCTCAAATTCTCCGATTTTGATGGATGGAAAAGACGTTATGCCGGATATTTACCGGGTTTTGGGCCAGATGAAAGACTTTTCCGAAAGGGTAAGGTCAGGAGAATGGAAAGGATATACCAACAAAAAGATTACTGATATTGTAAATATTGGGATTGGTGGCTCAGATTTAGGCCCTGTTATGGTTACAGAAGCACTTAAACCGTATGCATTGAAAGGCTTGAATGTTCATTTCGTTTCTAATGTTGACGGAACTCATATTGCCGAAACATTGAAAAAAGTCAATCCGGAAACCACTTTGTTTCTGATCGCTTCAAAAACTTTCACTACACAGGAGACTATGGCCAATGCCCATACCGCACGGAATTGGTTCTTGGATTCGGCCAAAGACGATTCATTTGTAAAAAAACATTTTGCGGCTCTATCAACTAATTCAAAAGGTGTTGCTGAATTTGGAATTGATACTGCCAATATGTTTGAGTTTTGGGATTGGGTTGGAGGCAGGTATTCGCTTTGGAGTGCTATCGGGCTTTCCATCGCCTGTTACATAGGTTTCCAAAATTTCGAAGCTTTACTTTCAGGTGCTCATCAGATGGACGAGCATTTCAAAAATACTCCTTTTAAAAGAAATATACCTGTGATTTTGGGTTTACTGGGTATCTGGTACAATAACTTTTTTGACGCACAGTCACACGCTATTCTTCCTTATGACCAATATCTGCACCGGTTTGCAGCATATTTTCAACAAGGTGATATGGAATCAAACGGAAAATACATCGATCGCTCAGGCGATGAAGTCAATTACCAAACCGGACCAATCATTTGGGGAGAACCAGGCACCAATGGGCAACATGCATTTTATCAGCTCATTCATCAGGGTACTAAAATCATACCTTCTGATTTTATAGCTCCTGCTGTAAGCCAAAATCCTATCGGCGAGCATCATAAAATGTTATTGTCCAACTTCTTTGCTCAAACAGAAGCTTTGATGAACGGTAAAGACAGGTCAGAAGTAGAGGCGGAATTAGTAAAAGCCGGAAAATCGAAAGCTGAAATCGAAGCATTGGCTCCATTTAAAGTGTTCAAAGGTAACCGACCTACGAACTCAATTTTGATTAAAAAACTTACTCCAAAAGTGCTTGGTGGTCTAATTGCTATGTATGAGCACAAAATTTTTGTGCAAGGAATCATTTGGAATGTATTTTCATTTGACCAGTGGGGTGTAGAATTAGGTAAGCAATTGGCCAATAAAATATATCCTGAGTTACAGTCCGACAGTGAAGTATCAAGCCATGATGCCTCAACCAACGGTCTGATAAACACTTATAAGAAATGGAGAAAATAGGGGTAATCCTATTTTTTTTGTATTTAATTTTCAAAAATTATTGAAAAGACAAAATATTTTAAATATTTTGATTATTTATTTGGAAGTATAAATTCAATAAATTAAATTTGAAAAATCATTTGAAATTCATTATAATTGCTAATTAAACGGCAACAATGTGGATCAAAATAAATTAGACTTACGTGCTTTTTTTAAATTTTTAATAGGTGTAAAAGGAGCAGGCTTTTTATTGCTTTTTTTAGGATGTTTTCAAATTGCTGCTCAACAATATTCTATTGATAGGAATTTGAAAATTCCTTATGAGTTGAAGTTTGCAAACATTTCTTTTCAATTTAATGAGTCCACAAGGCTCATTTTAATTGAAGAGGCGAAGTCTTTGTATACTAACAAAGATTTCAAAAATGGTTTGTTAAACAAGTTTTCAACAATTTTACCAATTGTGGAAAGTATTGTTAAATCAGCTAATGTACCAACAGATTTTGAATTCCTGGCAATTTATAACCGTTTTCAAAAAAGCCAATTGTCAACTCAGGTGCTGGAACAGGGAGTGTATTGGTGTCTGGATAAAGAAAAAGCTTTAGACGTTGATTTAATTGTCGATGAGAATATAGATGAAAGGAAACATCTGATTATGGCCACCAAAGGTGCCATGGTTTTTATTAAACGAAATCAGGTGATGTATAATAATTGGGCAACTACTTTATATTCTTGTTTGGCAAGCAAAGAAGTATTGAAAGTGTTGGAGTTAAACAAAAAGTGGAAGGGTGATTTTTTGATGATTGATACCCCCGCATATAGTTCTTTGATACAGTTTTTAGCCTTTAAATATGTAATGGAAATTGAAATTGGGTATTACCGCAATTCAAACCCATTAATTGTTTATGAGTATAAAGATGGGAAAGGAAAAACACTCAATCTCATCGCCGCAGATTTAAAAATGCAACCTACTGAATTATATAATTCAAATCTTTGGCTTAAATCGGCAAGAGTACCCTCCGAAGGAGATGCAAATGTACTTGCGATAGTACCAGCCTCTAGATACAATGAGATCAGGAGACTTGACGAAATGAGTAAAAATGTTGGTAAGCAAAATCTTGATTTAGGATTTCCTTTATTAATACTTAATCCAAAAATTGGATTTCAAAAAGGTGGAATATTTTATACCATTAATAACCTGAAAGGCATTCAGGCTGATATGTGCGATGATTTCGTTAATCTTGCGTATAAAGCAGATTTGTCAGTCGAAAAATTTCTGGAATTCAATGACATGACAGAAAAAGATGCAGTTCAAATTGGTCAGGTTTATTATATTGAATCTAAAAAAACGAAAGCAGATATTCCTCATCATATAGTTAGAGCAGAAGAGGGTCTCTGGGATATTTCTCAAAAATACGGGGTAAAGCTTTCAAGTCTTTTGAAATTTAACCGAATGGACAATGTTGCTCGATTGCAGCGGGGAAGGGTGATTTGGATGCAAGAAAAAAGACCTAAAAATAAACCTGAAGAGTATATAGAATACCCGATTGAAAACAAACCGGAAAAATCCGAAAGATTGAAATTTGATGATAAATATATATCCCAATTATTGGATGGTGAGCATGAAATAACCGATAAAGATGTCCAGGAAAATGAGGAATCAGGTTTTGTTAGTGATGTTTTACGAAAAAATGAGTATAAAGAGCCATCACAAAAAACAGTCGTAAAAAAAGTAGAAACTGAAAGAGTAGCAAAAAGTGAATCTTTCTCAGAGGATTTAAAAGAATCAATACCCGAGAGGCGAACTACGGAAAGACAATTTTTGGTACATGAAGTAAAAAAAGGCGAGACATTGTATAGGATTTCGGTAAATTATAAAGTCAGCGTTGATCAATTGTATATCTCAACAATCTGAAAAATAACAATATCGAAATTGGAGACAGAATAATAGTTAGAAGATATTAATCAATAAAGACAATAAGTAGTATAGATTCACTCGATAGCCGGATTAGCCTCGATCATTGATGGAGGCTAATTTTTTTTACCAAACATATGTAGCTACCGTAAATGCATCTAATTTCTGGAAAATTCTATTGCCTTTACTTGAAATTGAAAGATCAATTTCCTTGTCTGACTCATTTAATACGATTAAAACGGTTTTTCCATCCGAAGTCTTAAATGCAACATTTGGCAAGCTCATGGTCGTATTGGATGCAATCCTGATAGAACCAGGCCTTACAAACTTAGAAGCATGAGCGATTATGTAATATGCAGTGTTTTTTGAAAAATTATTCCCATCAATTGTAATTGCACCTAGGCAAGCTGTACATCCTCCCGGTGTATGAGGTTTTTGATAGGGATCTGCAGCCAAATTCCACTCCAGCACCGTTTTGCACCAATTTTTTGACGCACCAATAACCAGATTTTTAATATGCCATGTTAAATCTCCCTGAAAGTTGGTTGGATGACCAATCCATTGTTCTGTAAAATATAAACCTTTATCCGGAAATGCTTCATGAACTTCGGTGAGGGTTTCAACATTGCCACCATACATGTGAAAGGCCGAACCGTCAATATATTTTCTTGCTGCTGGATCAGATAAAACCCTGATAGGATAGTCGGGCCTGTCGGCATTGTGATCGTAAATGATAATTTTGGTTTTCAGTCCTGATTTTACCAAAGCCGGACCCAAATTATTTTTTACAAATTCGGCCTGTTCACTTCCTAACATCAATAAACTTGGATTATTTCCAGGGTGAAGAGGCTCATTTTGAACAGTGATGGCATCAATAGTGATACCTTTTTTCTTCATTGAGCCGAGATATCTTACCAAATAATCGGCATAATCCTGATAATTTTCTTTTTTCAGACTTCCTCCAATACTGTTGTTATTGGTTTTCATCCATATTGGCGGTGACCAGGGACTACCCAGAATTTTAAGTTTTGGATTTATTTTCAGTATTTCTTTTAAAACAGGAATCAGATTTTTCTCATCTTCGGCCAATGAAAAATGACCTTTTTTTTCAGAATAACTAAAGACAGCAGAATCCAGATCAGATGCACCAATACTAATTCGCAGATAACTGATTCCAATTGCATTATCTTGTGTACCAAATAATTCTTTTAGAACTTCTGATTTGTTGGTCATCCGATTGAGCAAGATGGCACTTCCACCGGTTAAAGAGAAGCCAAAACCGTCCATAGTCTGGAATCGGCGGGAATCATCAACTAAAATGGTTGGAATATCACTGTCTTTCTTTTCGAAAAAATACTCTTCTTTTTGCTTTTCAAATTTCTTACTTTGGTCACCTTTTGTCAGCCAAACCTGGACTTTTTGTGCTTCCAGTTGGTTAGAAAAGAAAAGAATTACACCCGCAAGCAGAGCGATTTTTGAAGTTTTCATTTTTATTTAAGGTAGAAATATTATTCTGAATAACCTGAAATCTGATCAGGATATTAAAAGAATTTATAAATGACCGAATATTTGGATTATAGCTGCAACCAGCATTATAATACACAAAATAGTTTTAGCAAAAATGCCAGCCATAAGCCCCAAAAAGCTACCAAAAGCAGCTTTAATTGCCTGATTGTGATTTTGATTGGTCAGGTATTCTCCGGCAAAGGCTCCAACAAAAGCACCAATGAAAAGCCCAAAAGGTCCCAGAAACATTCCAACAAACAAGCCTATTCCTGCTCCTATACTTCCCCATTTACCACCACCAAATTTTTTGCTTCCCCAAATCGGAACATAATAATCAAGCAAGGTTATAACTAAAGTTGCCAGTCCCATTGCCCAAAGTGCACTTTCTGAAAAATTGCCAAAGCGGGAATAGTGCAATACTACAATTCCTGCAAAACTCAGCGGAGGACCAGGCAATGGCAAAATTGCCCCCGCAAGCCCTATCAGCAAAAAGGCAATTCCAACTATAAGCAAAATTACGTCCATCAGACTTCAATTAATTTTTTACTTTTTATCCTTTTGCCATTTAAGAATTCGGCTATCCGGTCTGAGGCCAGCTCTAAAGTATCTGTTTCAGGCAAAAAAACGGCTCTGAAATGTTGGTGGCCGGGATAGTTAAATCCTGTACCTGCAACAATAAATACTTTTTGCTCTGCCAACAAATCCAGGGCAAACTGCTCATCTCCACCGATGTCAAACTTTTTCATGTCGATTTTAGGGAAAACATATAGTGCCCCTTTCGGTTTAACACAGCTTACTCCCGGAATATCAGTGAGCTTATAATGTATCAAATCTCTTTGTTTTTTCAATCTTCCACCTTCGGCTACCAGGTCGTTTATCGACTGATATCCTCCCAAAGCGGTTTGGATGGCATATTGGGTAGGCACATTGGCACAAAGACGCATGCTGGCTAGCAAAGTTAAGCCTTCGAGGAATGATTTTGCTTTTGATTTTGCTCCACTTGGAATCACCCAGCCTCCCCGGAAACCGGCGGCACGATAGTTTTTGGACAATCCACCAAAAGTCATAAAGAAGACATCATCAGAAAGCGTAGCTGCCGGAATATGTTTGTGCCCGTCGTAGAGTATTTTATCATAAATTTCGTCAGAAAACAGAATCAAATTGTGTTTTTCGGCCAGTTTTACGATTTTTTGCAAAACATCTTTTTCATAAACTGCTCCAGTTGGATTGTTGGGGTTGATGATAACAATGCCTTTGGTTTTGGAGGTAATTTTTTTCTCCATATCCTCCACATCAGGATTCCAGTCGGAAGCTTCGTCACAGATGTAATGGACAGGTTTGCCTCCTGAAAGTGCCACTGCGGTAGTCCACAAAGGGTAATCTGGTGCCGGAATGAGCACTTCATCACCATCATTTAGCAAGGCTTGCATACACATGACTATCAACTCACTGACCCCATTCCCAATAAAAATATCCTCGATTTTTACGTCTTTGATACCTATTTGCTGGGTATAATGCTGGATGGCTTTGCGTGCTGAAAAAATACCCAAATGGTGCGAATAACCCTGAGCATTTCTAAGGTTTAAAATCATATCATGAACAATCTCATCGGGCACATCAAAACCAAATGGAGCAGGATTGCCGATGTTTAGATTGATGATTTTTTGCCCCAAAGCCTCCAATTGCTGAGCTTTTTCAAAAACAGGTCCCCTGATAGCATAGCTCAGGTTATTGAGACGGTCGCTTTTTTTAAATTCTTTCGACATAATTTAAATATTTTTTAGGAAACTTTTGATATTGGTTTCCATACGCTTCAGGATATCTTTTGATTGCTTCTTTTTAAACTTCTCTCCTGTTACTTTTTCAAATAACTCGATATACCTGTTGGATATCTCTTCTACTTTTTCGTCGGTCATTTCGGGTACCACCTGACCTTCTTTGCCCTGAAAATTATTGGCTATAAGCCATTCACGCACAAATTCTTTAGACAATTGTTTCTGCGGTAATCCTTTATCCTGGTTATCCTGATATTGATCGGCATAAAAATATCGGGAAGAATCAGGCGTATGAATTTCATCAATCAGATAGATAATTCCATCTTTTTCGCCGAATTCATATTTGGTATCTACCAAAATCAAACCATTTTTAAGAGCCATTTCTGTTCCTCTATTGAACAATTCAAGTGCAATTCGTTCAAGCTCTTCGTATTGTTTTTCTTCTACCAATTCTTTGGCGAGGATGTCTTCTCTTGAAATATCTTCGTCATGTCCTACGTGAGCTTTGGTAGTAGGAGTAATTATTGGAGTAGGAAGTTTATCGTTTTCTTTGAGACCGTCGGGCAGACTGACACCACAAACCGACCTTTTTCCGGCTTTATATTCCCGCCAGGCATGACCTGCCAAATAACCTCTCACTACCATCTCGACAGGAAAAGTTGTGCACTGATGACCAAAAGAAACATTGGGGTCAGGCGTGGCAATAAGCCAGTTGGGTACAATATCGCGAGTAGCCTCAAGATTTTTTGCTGCTATCTGATTAAGCACCTGGCCTTTAAAAGGTATGGCTCTGGGTAATACAACATCAAACGCGGAAATCCTGTCAGAGGCAACCATAAGCAGGTGATTACCAATCGAATATACGTCACGTACTTTGCCTTTATAAAATCCCGTTTGATTTTTAAAGTTAAAATTTGTCTCTTTAATACTGTTCATTTTTCCCTAAATGTGATTGATAATAATTTCCGGAGCGGATTCATTTATGCAAATTTCGGGTTTATTACCAATCTTTTTCTATATTTTTCTTACTATTTTTAGTATTAGTCGATATTTTAAGTTCTGAATTTTTTAGGTCATCCAACAGCTGAAGAGCTTTTTCTTTTGAAATATTTTTGGATTTGTATTCAGAAAACTCCTGTTCTTTTTCTTCTGAAGCGATAACTTCCTGATTTTGTGTTTCTTGTGTAGGTGAATTCTGGTTATTGGTTTTTGGTTTAAATAATTTGGAAATCAATTCATAATTATATCTCGCCGCGTTGAGTTCCGGATTTATTTTAAGACTTTGTTTGAAATAATCCAATGCTTTAGTTGAATCTTTGGCCATCAGGGAAATAATACCCAATTGATTTAATGCTTGCGATGATGGCAATACATCAGGCAGATTTTTTGCGGTTTCATATTTGATTCGGGCATTTAGAGTATCGCCTGTATAAAAGTATGCATGTGCAGCATCAAAATTTAATTCGGGGTCAATAATCCGGCTGATTTCATTTATTTTTTCAAAAATCTTAATGCTTTTTTGGTATTTTTTTTCGGAAAAAGCCTTATTGAATTCAATTTTTAAATCATTTTTCTGGTCAATATTATAAAAATATTGAGGATTAAGCAGGAAAAATATGATATGATATATAAATTGATACATTCAGATTTTCAGTACATTAACAGTTAAAAGGAAGTCAATAATAATTAATAAAAGTGCCACTAATAAAAAATATGAATACTTGTTGTAAGTCACAGTTTGTTGATTGATGTCCATTTCACTGCTTTTGATAGACAAGATATTTTCGATCATTCCGTTTAGTTCATTTTTTTGATTATTGGCAACAAAATATTTTCCTGCGGTCTTTTTGGAGATTTCAGCGATTTGCTGAATATCAAGTACTGAGACTACTTCATTGCCCGCTTTATCTTTTTTAAAACCATTAATTACCGGGATTTTACTCCCGATTTGGGTACCTATTGCAAAAATAGTAATATTGATTTTGTTGGCTTTTAATTGATTAATGAATTGAGCATCAGTAGGTTCAAAAAACTCACCATCTGTCACAATCAGACAGTTTTTTATATGGTTTTTGGGAGACCGACTAGCCGAAAATTTATTCAAAACCAGTTCAAAAACCGGATTTAAATCAGAACTGCCGGATGACAAAAGTGTAGTTTTTAGATTAGAAATATTTGATTTCAAACTTTCATGATCATATGTTAGCGGTACAACCAACTGAGCTTCAGAATTGAAAATTATCAGGCCAATTTTATCAGATTGAAAGCGATCAATTAGACCCAGAATTTCATTTTTGGCTTTTTCCAATCTTGATGGAGCTACATCGGTGGCGTTCATTGACTGAGAAAGATCAAATGCCAGATAGATATCTTTTGCGGTAGAACGTGCTTCTATTTCTGTAATTCCAAAACTTGGACCCAATAGTGCCAGGCTCAATGCTCCAAAATACAAACCTCTGATTATAAATTTTAGAAAAGAGGAATTGGCTGAAGCTTTGAGTTTTTTTGATATGATGAAAATCCGGACAAAATAAATGAGATATATTGCCAAGAAAGACAATAAATAAAAGATTTCTGTGTTCGAAAATTCTCTACTCCAATTCATTAATTTTTTTCAAGCGATATTAAATTGGCCATCAGTCGATAGGCTCCGGGAACCCCTGCCGGCAATTGTCTGAAAAAAGAAAGTCCCGTAAAGATATAATTTCCTTTTCCATATTTTGCAATCAATAAACTACCTTCTTGCTCGGTTTCGCCCTGGTCTTTTATAGAAAATATGCTTTTATATTGATCTGACCACTTGTCGGCAAAATAAAGGCCTCGCTCCTGAACCCAGCCCTCAAAGTCTTTTGTGGTGATTTTATTTGGTGTATTAAGAATTTTATTTGTTGGGTCCAAGATTTTCATTTCAGCATCTTCGTCGGTTACTCTTCCGCGACCAATATTTATGGGGTATGGACCTAATTCTTTGGTTTTTACAGTTCCGTAAAATGCCTGGGTCTGATATTGAACAATCATATTTCCGCCATTTTTCACATATTCAAAAAGGGTGTTTTGCATTCCGGGAAGCCAGTTTTCCGTGTTATAAGCTCTCACCCCAATGATAATTGCATCAAAATCTGCCAAATTGCCTCCTATGGTATTTTGATCTAGCATACTTACTTCATAACCGATTTGTCGGAGTGCATCAGGTACTTCATCGCCAGCTCCGGCCACATAACCGATCTTGTTTCCGGTTTTTGAAATATTAATTTTTTGTGCGATTGATTTTGCTTCCGGAAAAATATTAAGTTCGGGTATGTGGTCATATTTGATGGTTTTTATGGAATTTGAAATTACACCATTTTCGGTTTTTGCTGATACACTTATGGTTGTTTGAGATGCATTTTTTGGAGGGGTAACAAAAAAATCTAGTTGTTTTTCCTGGTTTTTTTCCGGGAAATTTACCTCAATTTCTTTAGGATTTACTACCCAGCCTTTTCCGGCTTCCAAACTTACTTTTGCTTTGGCATTAATTTTATTTGAAAATGCTTTCACAGAAACCTTTTTTGGTTTCTCATCAGAAAAAATATATACTTTCTGGTCCAGATTAAGGTTGATTTCGGGTCTTATTTCCAGATATTTATAAATCTCACCCAGGGAAGGTTCGGTGTATTTATATTTAAGAGGATGTGAAAATTCCAGATTTTTACCATTTATGCTAAATTCAAAACTGGCAAAAAGTGGGGCAGGTGCCATGGGCAATCCTCTGAATTCCGGATTTTTCAACTGATAAATTCCTTTTTTTGAGGGTGTTTGTAACCAATACGGCTGAGTATTCTCTGCATTTGCTGGAATCTTAACTATCAATTGAGCTTCTGAATTCTTATTAAAACTAAGTTTCTGATTAATTACGGAGTCAGCAGCAGCAATACCTTTGATACTAATTTTCTGTAGAATAACTTCCTGGCTGCTACGGTTTGTGGCTGTGGTCAAAATTTTCAGAGATTCTCCAGGAGCAACGGTATTGGTTGTAGGATTGGCTTCAAAATATAAACCTGCAGTACCCATGATGAGTTTCATACACTCTTCCAGCTTATTTTGTTTATATGGATTTTCAGGGAGTGATTCTATTTTTCTGTAAACATCAATAAGCTTTTCAGTGCTTTTTCCGGGGTTTTGAATATCAAATAAGGCAATAATTTCATTTAACAATTTTCCGATACTTTCGCCATTTTCTACTCTGTTCCAGCTTAAATCTATGTTTTCAAAAAGATCTTCCTTGGCAGGTTCACCTTTCACATTAACCATAAAATCAAATCTTTCACCTCTGGATGGTGCCGAGCCAAACCCCTGACTACGGTGCTTGCTGCGGGCTTTTGCCGCCAATTCAGGATAAGAAACGCCCAACAGTGGGTTGTAGTCGCCCAAAGATACTTTGAAAAATGAGGGTTCATTAGGAGCGGCGTTGGTAAAGCCCCGGTTAAAAGAATTCCAAACCAATCTTTTTACCTGCCAAATTCCAAAAGTTTTAACCTGGTCTGGAAATATTTTTGGATCTGCCGCGGCGTCAAATGCCTCTGCTGCCAAAACTGCCGATGCGGAATGATGTCCATGGCCAGCCCTTTCATCTGGCGGGAATCGGTTAATCAAAACATCGGGTTTAAATTTCCTGATTTGATAAACCATATCTTCCAGAATCTGTTCTTTTCCCCAAATCGAAAGTGCTTCTTCAGTTTTTTTTGAAAAACCAAAATCAATTGCCCTTGAAAAATACTGTTCACCACCATCAATTTTCCGGGCTTCAAGCAGCTCGTGTGTTCTGAGTAGTCCAACGTATTCACCCTGCTCTGCACCAATCAAATTTTGTCCACCGTCACCACGTGTAAGTGCCATATATGCTGTCCTTACTTTTTTTTCATTGGCCAGCCAGGATATTAATAGTGCATTTTCGTCATCGGGATGGGCTGCAATGTACATGGCGTTGCCCACGGTGTTTAATTTTTTTATTCCCTGGAGAATTTCACTTGAGCTTAATGTCTGATTCTGAGCGAAAAGACACACCGGTAAATAAAATAGTGTAAGGGTAAGCAATATTTTTTTCATAGATTTGCGATTGCCAAATGTTAGGAATGAAAGGTATTTTAAGGTTTCTTTTTCTTTTTTTTATTTCTATAAGCACCTTCGGACAGCAGTATTTCGAAGGTGAAATATTTGTTAAACTCAAAACTCAATACGGTACCAAAATAAAGAACGTAACAAAATCTGCTGAATTAAAACAACAACTGCCTTTTTTGGAATCCCGTATTCTATCTAATGGAAAAATTATTGAAAAAATTTCAAAAGCCTTTCCGGAAGTCAAAAATAATGAATTAAAAAACATTCTCAGGCTAAAACTCACACAAAACGACGATTTGGACAAAATCATAGAGCAGATGAAGGCTGATGGATATTATCAGTATGTGGAGAAAGTGCCTTTTCGCAAAATAATTGCTGTACCTAATGATACCGATTACGCCAATCAGTGGTCAATTCAGAAAATAAAAGCTGCAGAAGCATGGGATGTAAACCCTGGTGGTGTAGATGTTATTGTTGCTGTGGTTGATAATGCAGTTCAAACCAATCATGTTGATCTTTCAGCCAATATGTTACCCGGGAAAGATATGTCTTCAGAGACAGACTTTGACCCAAATCCTCCAAATGCCACTTTTAGTCATGGAACACATGTGGCGGGAATTGTGTCGGCAGTAACCAATAATAATTTAGGAATTGCTGGGTCGGCCAATAACCGGGTAAAAATATTGCCAGTTAAGGCAACACCTGACGGAGGTAATCCCAATGGCATCTATTACGGCTTTGAAGGAATCCAATGGTCTGTGGATCATGGGGCAAAGATTATCAGTTTATCCTGGGGCGGGCCGGGGTATTCGAGTACCGAACAAGAGGTAATTGATTATGCTTATCAAAATGGAGTAATGATAGTGGCGGC
Source organism: Cytophagaceae bacterium (assembly GCA_016722655.1). Taxonomy (NCBI): domain Bacteria; kingdom Pseudomonadati; phylum Bacteroidota; class Cytophagia; order Cytophagales; family Cytophagaceae; species Cytophagaceae bacterium. The sequence goes on along the minus strand of JADKIR010000005.1, from coordinate 1,309,153 downwards.
TGCAGGAAATGAAAATTCTGCCGAATTGCAATATCCCGCTTCTTACAATCATGTGATTTCGGTGGCAAGCCTCGATGCAACTGACGTCAGAAGCTCATTTTCAAGCTATGGACAGACAGTTGATATTTCCGCTCCGGGCAGGTCAATATTGAGCACTTTGCCTTTTGATACATATGGTTCATATAGTGGCACTTCTATGGCTACTCCTCTGGTTTCATCTTGTTTAGGATTTTTATGGTCTTGTTTTCCGGCCTTAACTTTAGAAGAACTAGAAAATCTGATTAAAACCACTTCAGATAAAATCGACCATCTTAATCCTTCTTTTACTGGTCAATTAGGTGCCGGTAGAATCAACTTATTGAGTGCGGTGGCCTGTAAAACTGAGAATCTGGTTGATTTTTCAGTTGGAATTACCCCTTCACGATATTTTTGTGTTGGCGATACGGTAAATCTTTCAGTGCCTAATGTTCCCGGAGGAAGCTATGAATGGTTTAATGCCACAGGAAATTTAATTGGGAGTTCCAATTCCCTAGTTTCCAGTTCAGAAGGTGTTTTTACTGCGAAAGTTTCCAAAGGTTTCTGTATAAAAAGTATAGACTCAAAACCTTTGGTTTACAATAAGATAATTAGTAATTCTCCCGGAAAATTATATCTTGAGTCACAATTTTGTTCAGGAAAAGATACTCTGAATATCGATCCCCCAAATTGTAATTTTCCGGATTTCTTTCAGGGAAATTACGCCGGACCGGTGGTTGGGTATGATGGTTTCGAGAAAAGTGGAAATGACCCGGAAATTGCTCTGGAAGGTGTTGCAGGATTGATTGATTCGGTAGAAGTCAGCATTACCTGGCACAAAAAAGATGGAGGAGGAAACCTATCATGTGGAAATGCAGATGGAGGAGGAATTCCATTTAACGAAGAAATTGGTTTTGAATTAGTTTCACCATCAGGCCAGAAATATACTTTGATTTCAGCCGGAACTTACGCCCGCGGAACGGTTTCGGCAGGCCAGGTTACCACTACCTTTAAAAACAATAAACCAGTGGTAGTCTCAAATAGTAATCCGGTTACCGGAGTTTTTGGGCCAGTGAGTTCTTTTTCAACTTTGGCTGGCGAAATACCCAACGGCACATGGAAATTATTACCGGTTGACAATTCACTTCTTGATCCATTATGTGTTTCAGGTTTTAGTATAAAATTATATACCAATGCGGCCCAGTCGGCTTCACAATTGACCTGGTGGGACAATCAAACTAATGGAAATATTATCGGAAATAACGGACAACTGATTTTAGAGAATTTGAACACAGGTGTTCATGATTTTTACTCGCAAAATCAATGTACAGGTTTGTGCCCTTCTGTAAGGGTAAAAAACGAAATTTGGGTAAAAAGCAAACCGGAAGTTTTAGCGTTTAAGTTTACAGACGTAATTCTTACTGAGCCGCAGGTAATGGAAATAGTTTCAGCAAGCCAAATTCATTTTTCGAATAATTCTCAAAACATTTATTTTGTAAACGGAATAAATGCCTACAATAATCCATTTTCCTATCAAATTTCAAACAAAACACCTCTTCAAAGCCCGGTAACTATTTGTGGGCCATCAAATTTTGTGGTGATTGCAGCCGGATGTGAGGGACAAATCCATTGGAGCGATGGTACCACCAATGCAGGGGTTTTAATTCAAAATTTAAATGCCGATTATCAACTATCAGCCAATTGTGTTGAGAATTTTAGCTGTCCACCACAAGGCCCTCAATTTTTTAGTTTTATAAATCAAAATTCCGAAGCTAATTATTCCGGAAATCTTCTCATAAATACCACTCAGGATTTTCATGGAAACAAAATTTCTTCAGATCATGTAATCCATCCTTCATCCAGAATTAATTACTCTGCAGACCAAAACATTATACTTGAGCCAGGATTTTCGGTAGAAAAAGGAAATGTTTTCAAGGCCAGCATAGAAGGCTGCAGCAATTGAGTTTTAATTTTCTATTACCATAAGATCCAAATATATTTTATAAAAGACATATAAAATACTGGTAATCAGATTTTTTGAAAAATATGAATATTTACAAAAAAATACAAACCTGCCGGCTTAGTTATATATTCTAAGTTATTACTTCAGGCTTTTTATAATAAATTTTGAAAAATATGGATCGCAGGTATTTTTTCAAAAAGAAAATTTTAATCTGATTTTCATAGAATATCAGAATTTTTCTACACTATTTTCCAGACTAATACTATTTTTTTTATATATAATTGAATTTTACCTTTTTATTGTCTCGCTGAAAACGTAAATTTGCGGGATTTTTAATTTTAGTACAAAAACTTAAAACCATTTTTTATGAATTCAATTGTTTATTTAGTACCAATTTTGGTCTGATAGGCTTGATTTACACTTTCATCAAATTCAACTGGGTGTCGCGTCAGGACCCGGGTGATGCCACCATGCAGAAGCTCGCCGGTTATATTGCCGATGGAGCAATAGCATTTTTAAAAGCTGAATGGTTGATACTTTCCTATGTTGCCATTCCCACTGCCATTGTATTGGCTTGGTTAGGTATGCAGAAAGGTACTCCCGAAAATCCGATTCACTCGTCATGGGTTATTGCTGTAGCATTTTTGATAGGTGCGATTTTTTCAGCGGTGGCAGGATACATTGGTATGAGGGTAGCCACCAAAGCAAATGTAAGGACTGCTCAGGCTGCAAAAACATCGCTTGCAAAAGCATTGAATGTTTCATTTACCGGAGGTTCAGTTATGGGAATGGGAGTTGCCGGTCTTGCAATTTTAGGTTTAGGTGGTTTGTTTATCATATTTTATAATGTTTTTGCACAAGGCGAAGGACTGACTTCAGTAGGGATGAAAACTGCCATTGAAGTTTTGGCCGGTTTTTCATTAGGAGCTGAATCTATTGCCCTTTTCGCCCGTGTAGGTGGAGGTATTTATACCAAAGCTGCCGACGTAGGTGCCGACCTTGTGGGTAAAGTTGAAGCCGGTATTCCGGAAGACGATGTTCGTAATCCTGCGACCATTGCCGACAATGTGGGTGATAACGTAGGTGACGTAGCTGGTATGGGTGCCGACCTTTTTGGTTCTTATGTTGCTACCATATTGGCTACTATGGTTTTAGGACAAGAAATCAATGTGGGTGACAACTACGGTGGTTATTCTCCTGTTTTGCTTCCGATGTTGATTGCGGGTGTGGGACTTTTAGCATCAATTATCAGTACCTTCTTTGTAAGAGTAAGGAAAGAAACCGACTCAGTTCAAACTGCCCTGAATATCGGAAACTGGATGTCAATCATTATCACATTGATAGTTTGTTATTTCCTTGTGCCTTATATTTTGCCTGCCTCTTTAAATCTTAGAGGATTTGAGTTTACTGCAATGGATGTGTTTTATGCCATTGTCACCGGTCTGGTTGTAGGTACTTTGATATCTTTCATCACTGAGCATTATACTTCAATGACCAGAAGACCAGTAAAATCTATCGTTCAAAAATCTGGAACAGGTCATGCTACCAACATCATTGGTGGTTTGGCTGTAGGTATGGAATCTACCGTATTACCAATATTAGTTTTGGCAGCCGGTATAATTATTTCTTACGGTTTTGCGGGATTATATGGTGTATCAGTAGCAGCTGCCGGTATGATGGCCACTACAGCTATGCAGTTGGCTATTGATGCTTTTGGACCTATCGCAGATAATGCAGGTGGTATTGCCGAAATGTCTCACTTGCATGCAGATGTTCGTGAAAGAACAGACAACCTTGACGCAGTAGGTAACACTACCGCTGCCACAGGTAAAGGTTTTGCGATTGCCTCTGCTGCCTTGACTTCACTGGCTTTGTTTGCTGCTTTTGTGGGTATTGCTGGTATCAGTCAAATCGATATTTATAAAGCACCAGTTTTGGCAGGTTTATTTGTGGGAGGAATGATTCCTTTCATTTTCTCAGCATTGGCAATTTCAGCCGTTGGTAAAGCTGCCATGGAAATGGTGACGGAAGTTCGTCGCCAGTTCAGAGAGATTCCGGGTATAATGGAATACAAAGCTGAACCAGAATACGAAAAATGTGTTGAGATTTCGACAAAAGCATCTTTGAAGCAAATGATTTTACCAGGTGGTATCGCAATCGCTGTTCCGGTAATAATTGGTTTTGGATTTAAAGGTGTATTTCCTGATTCCAGCTCAGCTGAGATTTTGGGGGGTGTGTTGGCAGGTGTTACGGTATCTGGTGTTTTGATGGGAATCTTCCAATCTAACTCTGGTGGTGCCTGGGATAACGCTAAAAAATCTTTCGAAAAAGGTGTAATGATTGATGGAGAGCATCATAAAAAAGGCTCTGATCCTCACAAATCAGCTGTAACCGGTGATACTGTGGGTGACCCTTTCAAAGATACTTCAGGTCCTGCCATGAACATTTTGATCAAGTTGATGTCGATCGTATCCTTGGTTATTGCTCCATACATAGCAGTGGTAAAAGCTCCGGTAGTAATCGAAACTTCTGATGAGCCTGTAGAAATTGTAGCCCCAATCTCAAAAGCACTTTCGACTGGGGTAAATCTTTCTTTCGAAAAAGGCGGTATTGAAGATAAACTAATCAAATTTATTGAAGATGAAAAGCAAGTTGCCGGTAAAGACAACTGGTTTGATTTCAAAAACTTAAACTTTGTTTCTGAAAGTTCGGATTTGGATTCTACTTCTATCAAGGAGGTAAAAAATATTGCTGAAATCATGAAAGCATTTCCGGCAGTGGCTTTAAAAATTGGCGGATATACCGATAATACAGGTAACTATGCCAATAACCTTGATTTATCATCCAAAAGAGCCGTTTCTGTTATGGAGCAATTGGTAGCTTTAGGAATTTCGGCTGACAGATTGGAGTCTGAAGGTTATGGTGATAAACATCCGGTAGCTTCTAACGAAAAAGAAGAAGGAAGAAGCCAGAATCGCAGGATAGCGGTCTCGGTTAGAAAAAAATAAGACTATCGTTTTTATAAAAAAAAGTCGTCAGGGGTTTTAACTTTGGCGACTTTTTTATTTTTACAAAAATATGAATTTTGAAATATACCAATGGGCAATTTTGGGTCTTGGAGCTGCCATCATCGGAATGTCAAAAGCCGGGATTAAGGGGATAGATATGCTCAATGTAACCATCATGGCGTTGGTTTTTGGTGGAAAAACATCCACAGGGGTCGTTTTGCCATTGCTTTGTGTCGCCGATGTTTTCGCAGTTTGGTATTACAAACGGCACATTAAAATGGAATATTTCTGGAAGCTTTTGCCCAGTGTCATTACAGGTATTTTACTTGGAGTTTGGCTTGGGCAAATCATTGATGACCAACTTTTTAAGAAAATCATGACCGTGATTGTGTTGTTGACTATCATAATATTACTTTGGATGGAGATGAACAAAAAGGCCCAATTTCCTCATAACCGCATTTTTTCCAATTCCATGGGTTTGATTTCGGGTTTTACCACCATGATTGGCAACCTTGCCGGGGCATTCTCCAATATTTATTTTCTGGCAACCGGACTTCCCAAAAATGAGTTCATTGGGACAGCAGCCTGGTTGTTTTTAGTGATAAATTTATTCAAATTACCCTTTCAGATTTTTGTCTGGAAAAATATTAATTTTCAAACCTTCACAGTTGATTTGTATCTGATTCCATTTCTAATTGCCGGTTTTTTTATAGGGAAAAAAATCGTGGGCATCATCAATGAAAGTTTATTTCGGAAACTCGTGATGGGGCTCACTTTAGGAGGTTCAGTATTGCTTTTGGTTTCCTGAATATCCTCCTTTTTCCTTTCTTATTTCGCCAAATAAGCAAAATCCTTATTTTTTGTCTTTCAAAATGCCTAATTTTATAGGTAATTATGTCTGGTTAAGGCTTTCTAAAAAAAAATATCAAGGGTTTGTGTATAAATGCTAAATTTTATAACTGTCAAAAGAATGAAATAAATCAAATGTGACCTTATAACAGCCTGCACTGTCTGAACACAATCAAAATTCTCAAAAGGAGAAAAGTGAAATTTGTAAATAAATGATTTTGAGAATTTTGAGTGTGTGAGTTTGCAGGCGGTCGGCCGCTGCCGGGCAGTTTTTTTTGCTTCGTTTTTTTTTGAAAAAAAATGAAGGCCCAGGCGGCAGCCGACACAAAGAATGGAATACAGCTTTTTTTCTATTTTACTCTAAATGCCATTTAAAAGTAGATTAAACATCTAATTTTTAGTATAAATATCGTTAACCGTTTTAAAGTAAAATTTTGTTAAATTAAAAAGTTAATTTTAAAACATTTATAAATCAAAAATTTACCTGTTTTTCAGTAGGCCTTAATTATGAAAGTAGGAGAATATAATACCTTAAAAATCCTTCGCGGAACGGGCGTAGGTATGTATCTGGGCGACGATGAAGGCAACGACGTACTGTTGCCACACAAATACATCCCTGAGAACGCTGTGATTGGTGAAGATATCGATGTCTTTATCTACCGCGATTCTGAAGACCGCCTGATAGCGACCAATCTTAAGCCGCTGCTACTTCTCAATGAATTTGCTGTGCTCGAAGTGGTGGCCGTGACTGGTATCGGTGCCTTTTTGGATTGGGGACTGGAAAAAGACCTTTTTGTGCCCTTTAAAGAGCAAAATCATAAATTACAAACCGGACAATGGGTGCCTGTTTACCTTTATCTCGATACCCAAACCGACCGTCTGGTGGCTTCGGCAAAAGTCAATAAATTTTTTAAAAATGATCAGATAGAAAACCTGGAAATAGGGCAGGAGGTTGATTTGATGGTATTTGAAAAAACCGATTTGGGACACAATGTGGTGATAAACAATCTCTACAAAGGTCTGGTGTTTGAAAACGAAACTTTCCGGAGAATCGCCTGGGGAGATAATTTGAAAGGATTTATTAAAAATATCAGAGAAGATGGCAAAATTGACGTGTCACTTCAACCCATTGGCTTCAGGAAATACATTGAACCCGCAGCCCAACAAATTCTGGATAAGCTAAAGCAAAACAATGGAATTTTGCACCTATCCGATAAGTCTGATCCAATAGAAGTAATGGAGATATTGGAAATGAGTAAAAAGAGCTTCAAAAAGGCAATTGGTGGCCTCTACAAAGATAAAAAAATCGACATTTTGACCGATTCAATTGTGATTTTGGAGGAGAAATAAAGAATAGAAAGTCTTTTTATTTATGAAAATCAAAGAATTAACTCAATTTCTTGAAACCCTGGCTCCAACGGTTTTTCAGGAAGACTACGACAACTCAGGTTTGATAATCGGGGATCCGGAAACCGAAATTTCTGCTGTTTTGGTTACGTTGGATGTAACGGATGCGGTGCTGGATGAAGCCATTCAGAAAAATGCCAATCTGATTGTTGCCCATCATCCATTGATATTCCGAGGATTGAAGAAATTAAATGGCAAAAACTATGTGGAACGCCTGGTGATAAAGGCTATCAAAAATGATATCGCCATCTATGCCATCCATACCAATCTCGACAATGTGGCCGGAGGCGTCAATACCAAAATTGCGGAGCGACTTGGACTCAAAAATGTGTCGGTACTAAGAAAAAAAGAAAATACCCTTTACAAACTGGAGGTGTTTGTTCCCAGAGAAAACACCGGAGCACTTCAAAACGCTCTTTATGCCGCCGGTGCAGGCAATATAGGGAATTATTCTGATTGCAGCTTTAAAGTGGAAGGTATCGGTAGTTTCAGGCCTCAGAAGGCCGCCAATCCTGTGATCGGGAGCCGGGGGATTTATGAAGAGGTAGAAGAACACAAAGTGGAGGTGATTTTTCCTGAAAATCTAAAATCAAAAGTACTGGACGCCATGCGAAAAGCTCATCCATATGAAGAGATTGCTTATTATTTGATATTGCTTGAAAATCAAAATCAGACCGTTGGCTCTGGGAGTATTGGTGTTTTGGAAGAAGCAATGGAACTGGGCGACTTTTTAAGATATCTGAAACAGAAAATGAATGTTTCGGTAATAAGATATGCCGGTCCTGAAAATAAAATTATCAAAAAAGTGGCTGTTTGTGGCGGAGTAGGAAGTTTTCTTTTTCCTGATGCAAAGGGTGCAGGTGCCGATGTTTTTGTGACTGCCGATTACAAATATCATGAGTTTTTTGATGCCGATAATCAGATTGTAATTGCAGATATCGGACATTTTGAAAGTGAACAATTTACAAAAGATTTATTAGTAGAAATTATTTCAAAAAAATTTAGTAATTTTGCGTCCTATTTATCAGAAATAGATACAAATCCAATTAAATATCATTTTTAAAAAAGACAGCAAACAGGTCTTTATTTATATTAGAATATATGGAAATTACGATTGCAGACAAACTTATAACCCTGTTGGAGTTACAAGATATTGATTCAAAACTAGATCAACTTCGTAAACTTAGAGGTGACTTGCCCGAAGAGGTAAAAGATCTTGAAGATGAAGTAATAGGTTTTGAGACCCGTGTTCAGAAGTTTCAGTCTGAAATAGGCACCTTCAAAGAAGAGATCGACAAACACGTGGCTAACAAAAAAGATGCGGATAAGTTGATTTTGAAATATAAAGATCAGCAAATGAACGTTAGAAATAACCGTGAATTTGATGCCATTTCAAAAGAACTTGAGCTTCAGGAACTTGAAATTCAGCTTTCTGACAAAAGAATCAAAGAAGCTGATTATCGTATCGCGATGAAACAAGCCGACATAGATGATACAGAAGCTGCCAAAGCCAAGCGTATGGATGTGTTGGAACAAAAGCGTCAGGAATTAGATAAGCTTGTCACTGAAAGCCAGGAAGAAGAAGAAAAACTTTTGAAGCAATCAGAAAAACAAGCCAAGAAGGTTGACGAAAGATTACTAAAAGCATATCAACGAATCAGAGGCGGTGCTAAAAACGGACTTGCGGTAGTTGCTGTTGACAGAGGTGCTTGTGGTGGCTGTTTTAATGTGGTTCCTCCTCAGCGTCAGGCTGATATTATGGACAAACAAAAAATCATCATTTGTGAGCATTGTGGTCGTATATTGGCCGATGCCGATATGATTAAAGTACACAGAAAGAAAAAATAAGCTTAAAATAGTTTTTGGAAAAAGAGTGAATTCAGTGATGTTTTCACTCTTTTTTTTATTTTTCCCAATCATAATGTTTTTTTTACTTTTTGTAAGGAAAAAATGGCAAATCATACAATTACTATCCAATATTGACAATAATTCCATAGCTTTATAAAGATATTATTCTCCATTATGATAAATGTAGTAATCCTTGATGACGAATCTAAGGCTATCCAAAGCCTTGAGTGGGAAATAAAAAGTTTTTGTCCTTCAGTTAATGTATTGGCGACATTTGAAAGTCCATACGATGCCAGAGATTTTATTTTATCCAATGAAATTGACTGCATTTTTTTAGATATTGACATGCCTCAGATGGATGGCTTCAGGTTTCTGGAATTTTTTCCCAAACGCGATTTTGAAGTCATCATTACAACTGCCTATGATCAGTACGGAATTCAGGCACTCAAAACACGGGCAATTGATTATTTGCTTAAACCTATTGATTCTGACGACCTTATCAAAGCCGTAGATAAAATTGAAAGCCAAAAATCAAATACTCATATCAAGGATATTCTGGAAGAAATGCTCATCAATATGGCCAATTCACAGATTCCAACTTTAAAAAAAATCAATATCTCATGTGACGGCAAGATATATTTTTTAGAATCTCACGAAATCCTGTATTGTGAAAGTGACGGAAATTATTGCAATGTATTTCTCGAAAACGGCCAAAAACTTTTTTTGACACAAATTTTAAAAAATATAGAAGAGAAGCTTCCCAAAAGTATTTTCTACCGGGTGCATAATTCATTTGTGGTTAATCTCAATAAAGTAAGAGAATACCAGAAAAATGAAGGATATCTGGTGCTGACCAATGGCAAACATGTACCCGTTTCGAGAAACAAGAAAAACCTTTTTATTGAAAAATGATAAGAAAAATTCTTATAATATTAAGTCTGTTTGCCTGGTTTTCAGGTAATTCGCAGAGTGTTTCCTTTGAAAAAGCATTGGGAAATCTGAAAAAGGAAAAGGAATTTGATTACCTTAACATTGACACTTACTTAAAAGAATTTAAAGGGGATAGCTTAATAATAAACAAATTAGCCGGGCAAAGTGATTTTCCAGAAGGGAAAATCTATGCCTTAATTGTTAAAGGGATCAACACCCGCAATAAATCTGAATATAAGGCTTCTTTAGGTTTACTTCAGAATGCTATAAATGAAGCACAAAACGTTGGCAATACTGACCTATATATATATGCTCTCAACATGCTCGGAGTAACCTATCGTCGCATGGATGAAGTGCGTCTTGCTCTTGACAATCATAAGCTGGCATTGAGTCATGCCGAAAAAATCAACCCAAAGACAGAAAGTATCCTCAGAAGTATTGCCATTTCACAAAATAGCATCGGTAATATTTACCTTTCTTTAAAACAATATGACCTGGCCTATAAACAATTTGAAAAGTCGCTGAGCATTGAAAAGAAACTTAATAATAAACTAGGCCTTGCAATAAATTATCAAAATCTGGGTATTATCGCGGAGGCTCAAAATGACCTGCCCGAGGCTTTGAAAAACTACAAAGCATCATTAAATTATAATCTGGAAATAAACTCAGCTTTAGGTAAAATAATCTGCAATAATTCTATTGGTCAGGTGCTCATTAAGCAAAATAAGGCTGTAGAAGGTCTTAAATTTATACAACCCACCATTAAGCTTTCAGAAGAACTTGGTGATAAATATTATATGACTCTTGCCCGAATCAACTCAGGCTGGGCACAGACCAAACTTAAGAATTATTCTGATGCCGAAACCAACCTGAGGATGGGTCTGGATATTGCTATTCAAAATGACTTTAAATCATCAGCTTCGGAGGCTTATGAGCATTTGGCCAATCTCTATGAAGCCAAAGGCGACTATAAAAATGCCTTGCTCAATATGAAACTGAAGCAAAAATATGGCGAAAAAGTACTGAATGAAGAGAATCTGCGATATACTCAGGAACTTATCTTAAAGTATGACAGTGAGAAAAAGGAGAACCAGATCAGGCTTTTGGAAAAAGAAAATGAATTGGTAAAATATAAGCTCAGAGATAATCAAAGAATTATGGTTTTTGCGGCAATTTTGTTTGCGATGCTTGGGGTTTTATTTTTGATTTGGTACCGTCAATATCAACTCAAAAATGAGAAAAAAGTATTGATGCTCGAGCAACAAATGTTACGTTCTCAGATGAACCCCCATTTTCTATTTAATTCTTTAAACTCTATCAAGCTTTTTATAATTAACAACGAAAAAGAGACAGCGGTTTATTACCTCAATAAATTTTCAAAATTAATCAGGACCATTTTGAGCAATTCTCAGGAAAAGGAAATTAGTCTGAAAGAAGAGCTCGAAACGATGGCCTTATACCTCAATATTGAAAATATCAGGTTTACTGAAAAAATTAATTATGAGGTGAAAATTGAAGATGGACTAAATCCTGAAGAGATTAAAATTCCTTCTTTGATACTTCAGCCATTTATTGAGAACGCTATTTGGCACGGCTTGTCAAATAAGAAAGGAGATAAAAACTTAAAAATCAATATTCAGAAAATTGAGGACTTTGGGGTTAGATTTGAAATCATTGATAACGGTATCGGGCGGGAATTGGCCCAGAAAATCAAAGATTCAAAAGTTTCCAAGCAGACTTCCATTGGATTAAAATTGACCAAGGAACGCCTTCAGAATTTCGCCAAAACCTCAGTAAAACTACCGAGATTACTTTTGTGGACCTTTATGATAGTCTAAAAAATCCAACAGGCACCAAGGCTATTATCACTATTCCAATCAAATAGGTTTTTAATAGAACAAAAAAAACACCCGACGTTTGCCGGGTGTCTAAAATATCTGTAAAATATTACTTCAAAGAGTTGATAAGTTTCTCATTTAGAGTAACATAATCGTCTGATTTGGCTTTCTTTGCTACTTCAATTCCTTTTTTCGCTGTTGCGATAGCACCAGCATTGTCACCTAGTTTAGCCTGAATTTTAGCTTTCAAATGGATAATCCAATATGCATCTGGCTGTGCGTCAACCGCTCTGTTGGCCCAAGCCAAAGCTTGATTCATATCTTTGCTATTGTCAAAATAGTATGATGCAGCTTGAAAATAAGGCTTCGAGTCCACATTCATAGCTTTGTCTATATCAGCCATGATTTTTGTGTCGATGTCGGCCACTACCGAAAACTCAACCTCTGTTTTTTCCCAAACCAGGCTTACATTCACTGAATTGGCTGTTTGAGCACCAAAAAGTATCATAAAATTTTCAACTGCAAATGGCATAGCAACAGCTGAGGCTTTAAACCTTGTAACCTCGTTTTCTGCTTTGTAATTGAAAACGCTTGTCTCAGGTTTCGCAAGAATAATTTCCCACTCTTTTTCGCCAGGAATACTTAGAATAGAATATTTTCCGGCTTTTACAGCTTTACCACCCACTGTTACATCCTCGCCAAAGGTGATAGTAGTCTGGGAATTGGCACCGGTTCTCCACATTTTTCCGAAAGGCACCAGGTCACCAAATATTTTTCTTCCTTTAGCAGCTGGTCTTGAGTAATTTATCTCAATACTTGACAGAGCAAAATCCTGTTTGATTGTCTGGGTTGGACTTGGAGCAGGAGTTTTGATTCCCTGAGAAAATGCAAATCCCGAAATAGCCATAGCGGCTAACAATAAAATTTTCTTCATTTTTTTAAAGGTTTGTTTTTATGTTGAACGATTAATTCCATCAAAAAGTTTGTAATGGTGGTTTTAAAATTAAAGACTCATACTCATTCCACCATCCACCGGCAAATTGATTCCGTTGACAGAAGCGGCGGCCGGACTACATAAAAAGGCTACTGCAGCTGCTACTTCTTCAGGTAAGGCAATTTTTCCTGTCGGAATTGATTTTATTATTTCTTTAATTAATTCTTGTTTTGAAATGCCTGTCGATATTACTTTTTGATTAAATACTTCTTCCAGGCGGTCTGTCAGGGTATATCCCGGCAAGACATTATTTACGGTTATTCCCCGGTTTGCGATTTCTTTTGAAAGCGTTTTGGCCCAGGCAGCTACTGCATATCTAATGCAATTTGACACGCCAAGGCCCACAATGGGTTGCTTTACAGATACTGAAATTATATTTACAATTCTTCCAAATCCTTCAGATTGCATAAATGGAACAAACCTTTGAGCAAGGATCTGAGCAGTTTCGAGGTGTTGCCGGAAAACCGCTTCAAATTTTTCGGTAGGCTCTTCAATGATATTCCCACCTGCAGGCCCGCCGCTATTATTGATTATAATATGATATTGTTTTTCAATAATATCAACTTTTTTCTCAAAATCAGGCAAATTTTCATAATCCAAAACCTGAAAATCATGGCTTTGGCTGCCATCATTTGGAAGTAATGCAAGTTTTGACACCAAGCTGTTTTCGGTTCTTGATACCAATGTTACGTTTGCTCCCAAAATGGCCAGCTCCATTGCGGTTGCCCAGCCTATTCCTTTTGAGCTGCCACTTACTAATGCGTTTTTTCCTTTAAGATTCAGATTCATAATCTTCTTTATAATGGCCGATATGTATTTCGCTGCGTTTTATTCTTTTTTTATGAATGAAATAATTGCTAATTCCATAAATAAATATAAAAATTGAAATGCCAAACATCAGTATCTGTACTTTTTCATGATGTTTGATTTTCAAGAGGTTTTCAAGGCTTAATCCAGCCAAAGAAAAATAGAGTGATGTTCTCAGGAAGGCCAGCAGGGTAGATTGATTGGCAAGGGTGGTTCTTTGCAGAGCCAGATTTTCTCTGAGAATCAGGTCTTTGTTCATTTTTATCCAATTTATTGAAGTACAAAGCTAAAAAAAATCCTGCTCCGTATGAAGCAGGATTTTTTAGAATATGATTAAAGAAAAATCTTAGTTGAAAGACATTCTTAGACCAAATTGCAAATAATAAGTAGAACCGATTGTTTCTGTTGTTCTGTAAGTCTTTTCAGAAATAATTGCTCCACTGTTAAAGTTCATTCTGAAGGTAGGCTTAACAGCACCACCAGGAACCAAACTTGATGTATTGGTAGGAATCAAAAGGTTTCCTGTTGAGAAACTTCTGTTACCCCATGAAGAATTCAAAAGGTTACCTACATTAAAGATATCAACATAAAACTGAAGATTATTTTTTGTTTTTGCAATATCTCTGATCAAATCCTGATTAAACCTTAGGTCAAACTGATTTCTCCATGGAAGTTTAGCACCATTTCTTTCAGCATATTTACCTTTATTTTTGCTCAAATACGGATCGTTTTCAATCAAATTAAAGAAAATAGTTGATTGCTCAGCAGCAGTGTAGGCTTTTCCACCGTAGCTGGTATTTCCTGCAGCAATATCAAGGAAGGTAATCTCTGAAGCATCTTTAGGGATGTAAATCAGGTCATTAACCTGACCGTCACGGTTAAAGTCAGATGAGTAGGTATAAGAATATCTTCCCTGATGTGCACCATCATAGAACAATGTGATTCCGGTTTTTAATTTTCCGATAAGGTTTCTATTGTATGAAACTGAACCTACTAATCTATGAGGAAGAACGTTTGATGTATAACCCAAAACTGGATTGTTTGAATTACCCACAATCTCAGGAATCGACCAAAGGTTAAGTATCTGGTCACCGCTACCGTCACCAAAGTTTTGAGCACCGGATGCTACATAAGACAAGGTAGCAAAGAAACCTTTGTCAAATTGTTTTGACAATTGCATCATTGCCGAATAGTAGTTGCCACCCTGAGCATTTTTCATCACAATAGTGTTAAATGCACCTGTATTTGTGGCAGAAGCCTGACCCGCATTGTTTAGTTTGTTAATGAACTTGTCAACGTTAGGGTTTGCATATATCTCTCTGTTATCAGGATAACCAGAAACATTCAAAGCTTTAGGTTGAGTCAGGTTTACGTTTTGAGCAATTACAGCATTGATGTCTTTGTTTAAGATACCTTCAAATGTAGCTGTAATTCCCAAAGGAAGTTTGAAATCAACTGCTAAACTACTTTTCCAGGTAGATGGGAATTTCAAATCTTTATCCATTGCTGAGATTGAGCTTGGGATGAAAGTTCCTGCTGCTGGAAGGGTAGATGGATAGTTGGCTTTGACATCCGGGCTGAAAACAGGAGTATTTGCCTGGCCATTCAAAGCCTGAGTTATTTGCAACATTCCGGCATCACCAGATTGAGCCACTATCCATACAAATGGAATTCTACCGGTAAATACACCAGTACCACCACGTAATTGAATACTTCTGTCACCTTTCACATCATAATTGAAGCCTAATCTAGGAGAAACCATCAATTTGGTAGATGGAAGCTCACCGGTATCAATTTTTCTACCATCAGCAAAAGTCAAACCTGCAACCAATGGGTGAGTTTTGATTTCATCAACACCAGGGAAAGAAGGAAGTTCAATTCTGATACCACCAGTCAATTTGAGACGGTTCGTTACATTAAATACATCCTGCAAATACAATGATGTTTGATTGAACTGGAATCCAGGGAAAGCCTGTGAACCATCTGCTGTCAAAGGAAATGTAAGGGCATAATCTTTAGGTTTTGCACCTGAAACGAAATCATTCCATGAGTTAAAGATATAGTATCCTGTTCCAAATCTTTGGAAACCATTTTTAGTTGTACTTGTTTCAAATTGACCCCCTGCTGTTAAATTATGTTTACCCAAAGAATAATTAGCATCGTAATTAAGTGTATAAGTAGTAACATCTCTAAGGTTTCCATAAGTAAATGGCTCATAACCAAAAGTTGTAATAACCGATGCCCCTTCAAGGATATCAACCAGTGGAAATACTCCACCACCCGAAGTACGTGGCTCATACTGATGAACCCATGCACCTCTCAAAGAGTGGTTAAATTTACCAAAGTTACCATTGTATTCCACAGTTCCTGAGTAAAGGTTTGCCTCCTGGAAATAATTGGAATTCATGAAGTGAAGTGCATTGTTGCTCAGACGGTTATTTGCAGATGAGAAAGAAACGTTTGAACCTGAAGTAGAAGATGAAATGGTTCTTGGTTCAGCATTTTGTACCTGATTATATCTAAAATTGATTTTGTGATTGTTGTTAATGTTCCAGTCAATTCTAGCAAATAATTTGTCATTGTAGCTCTTGTTAGAATAACCCTGGTAAGGGCCTGTTTCATAACCATATTTGTCCAAAAGGTATTTGCTTACACCGTCAAGAAATTCTTCTGTTGGTCTTGCCACATAAGTAGGAGTGTTGGCTCCGCCAAAAGGCATTGAAGCATTAGAAGCTACTTTAGTTGGGCCAGGTTCATTGGTTTTGTTTTGTTCCAAATTAACAAAGAAGAACAATTTATCTTTGATAATTGGTCCACCTACACTTACACCATATTGTTTGATGAACAAATCGTTACGAACAACTTCTTTGTCACCAACTTTTTTGCCCTGAAGTTTTTCATCACGGTAAGTTGCAAATGCAGAACCGAAGAATTCGTTTCTACCTGAACGGGTTACTGCATTAACAGCAGCACCGGTAAAGCCTGATTGACGAACATCAAATGGAGTAATGTTTACAGATATCTGCTCTATGGCATCCAATGAAATTGGTGAGCCGTTGGCAGGGATATTCTGACCAATACCAAACTGATTGTTGAAGTTGGCTCCATCAATAGTAAAGTTATTTGATCTGTAGTTACCACCACCTATTGACTGGCCTGTTGCCTGTGGTGTCAATCTGGTTAAATCATTAACACTTCTTGAGATTGAAGGCAAATTGGCTATTTGATTACGGTCAATGTTGGTCAAAGAACCTGTTCTTTCGCTGCTCAAAACTCTGTTTCTATCCGAAGTTACAACCACTTCGTCCAGTGTAGTATTGGCATCAACCATTTTGAAGTTGACAATCTCGGTTTCAGCAAGTCTTAAATTAGAAACTTCGATTTTCTGATCTTTAAATCCTACAAAAGAAACAGAAACTGCATAAGGACCACCTACTCTTACTATTGGGAAATTATAACGTCCTTTGGTATCAGTAATACCAGCGTATTTTGTCCCAGTTGGAACATGAACAGCCAAAACGGTGGCTCCGGGTAAAGCTTCACCTTTGGTGTCAGAAACAACACCACTTAAGGCAGATGTTGTAACCTGAGCCTGTAGGCCAAAACTCATAACAAGGCCAATGAATAATATACTCAAAAGCCTCAAAAAAGTAGTTTTTTGATTCATAAAATAAAAATTTGGGGTTAATTTGTTAATTACTTTTGTAATTTGACTTTGAAATTAAACAATACAAAATTAAATTAAAAATTATATTAAAAAAAGTCGAAATTTCACATCCTGCTTCTAACTTGAAAAATTACAGTTTTTTATCAATATAGGTATATTAAGAAATTGTTAAGCACCATTTTTTAGCTTTATGAACATTTTATCATATTTTATTCTTTTCTAAAAAAAATTATAATTTAGAATTGTCAAAATGACGGTTTTTCGTTCTGAAATACTGTTATTGCATGCCTGAAAACATTATTAAAGCTTTTTGTTTTTCATTCAAAAACGTTTAGTCATTTTTGCATTAAAATTCTCTTCAATATTTCATGGGTAATATTCTTTTTTGGTTTCGAAACGATCTGAGGGTAAAAGATAATCAGGCACTTTTGCAGGCTTCTCAAGAAGGGAAAGTTGTGCCCGTGTATGTGATTGATCAGAGAATGTTTATGCCTAATGGTTTGGGATTCAATCGGACCGGTGTTTTCAGAGCAAAATTCCTCCTTGAATCATTGACCGAGCTCAAATCTAATCTTCAAAAGTTGGGTTCAGACCTTGTTGTGAAATTTGGAATTCCTGAAAATGAGCTTTATGATCTTTCAGTAAAATATGATGTAGAAAAGGTAATTGCTTCCAAAGAAGTAACTCAGGAAGAAACCAACGTGGAGTCGGCACTTTATCAAAAACTAAAAACCAAGAACATTGAAATAGATTTTTTTTGGTCCAATACCCTTATTCATGTGAGGGATTTGCCATTTCAAATACATTTTGTACCCGATGTTTTTACTGATTTCAGGAAAAAAGTAGAAAATGCCTGGAAAGTAAGAGACGAATTGCCGGTACCTGAAGCTATAATTTCACCCGAAAATCTGGAAAAAACAAAAATTCCCGATTTAAAAGACCTTGGATATGAGGAATTTAAACCAAGTGAAAAAGATCTGAACCACTTTTTGGGCGGTGAAAAACAGGCAATGGTAAATCTGAATGAGTTTATCTGGGAAAAAGACCTATTGAAAACTTATAAAGAAACCCGCAACCAGATGCTCGGCAAGGATTTTTCATCCAAATTGTCCCCTTATCTTAGTTTTGGATGTATTTCACCACGCACTGTTTATTTCCAGGTGAAAAAATATGAGGCAGAACGTATTCAAAACGAATCGACCTACTGGCTGATTTTTGAATTACTTTGGAAGGATTATTTCTATTTCATAGCCTTAAAATTTGGTATCAGGATGTTTAAACGCTGTGGTATAAAGCATGATCTCAACAAGACCTGGCGAAGAAATAAAGAGCATTTTCAGTTGTGGATAGAAGGCCGCACGGGGGTTCCTATCATTGACGCCATCATGGTCGAGCTCAAAACCACAGGATACATTTCTAACCGTGGGAGGCAACTGGTGGCGAGTTTTTTCACCAAGGACCTCAATCTGGAATGGTGGTGGGGAGCCATGTATTTTGAGAGCCAATTGATTGATTATGAAGTGTGCAGCAACTGGGGCAACTGGAATTATATAGCCGGTATTGGAACAGATCCCAGGCACGACCGATATTTTAATCCTATCGGACAGGCAAAAAAATATGATCCCGAAGCAAAATTTATAAAGTACTGGTTACCACAGCTTTCGGATATTTCGTCTTCGGATATTATTGACATCACTCCACTTGAAAAACTTATAGGAGAGGGCACAGATTATCCTAATAAGTCAATTCCTAAAAACAAAAGATGGTAAAATTTACCATTCAACAGATTTGGGATACTTTCATAAATAATATATTTTATTACATTCAATAGTTTTTATAATTTTAGGAAAATTTTTAATAAAACCTCTGAAAAATGAAAAAAGGAACTTTAATAATCGTAGCAGTTTTGGCCATCTTTGGAATGTATGGATGCAACTCATACAATGGCCTGGTAGGTAAAGAAAACACAGTACAGGAAAAATGGGCACTGGTACAAACCCAATATCAACGTCGTTCTGACCTGATTGCCAATTTGGTAAAAACTGTTCAAGGTGCTGCTGATTTTGAAAAAAGTACACTTACTGCAGTAATTGATGCAAGGGCAGCCGCAACTCAGGTAAAATTTGAGGCTAAAGATTTGACACCGGAAAATATGGCCAAGTTTCAGGCTGCACAAGATCAATTGAGCGGTTCGTTGAGCAGACTATTAGTATCAGTGGAACAATATCCTAATCTGAAAGCCAACCAGAACTTTCTGGAACTGCAGGCTCAGATTGAGGGTACTGAAAACCGTATCGCAGTTGCCAGAACTGACTTCAACAAATCAGTTGGAGATTACAACCTTTCTGTGAGAACTTTCCCTAACAATATCATGGCTAATATCTTTGGTTTTGCTACTAAAGCTTTCTTTGAAGCTTCAGAAAAAGCTCAGACAGCTCCTGATGTGAATTTTGATTTCAAAAAATAATCATTCCGAGCCCGTGAAAGCGGGCTTATTTTTATGTTTATACTCAGCGAGACCCAGCAGGCCAACGTAATAGAGGCAATAAAAGAAGCCGAAACCAATACTTCGGGAGAAGTGAAAGTGCATATCGAAACCACTTGTGCTCATGCCAATCCAATGGATAGGGCCAAGGAAGTATTCGAATATCTGCTACTTCATAAAACAGCCAACAGAAATGGGGTACTGTTTTATTTGGCTTACGAAGACCATAAATTTGCAGTTTTGGGCGACAAGGGAATCAATCAAAAAGTTGGAGCCGATTTTTGGAATTCAACGGTTGAGCTTTTAAAAGAAAACTTTAAAAAGGGTGATTTTGAAAACGGACTCATTGCAGGAATCAAAGAAGCCGGCATAAAGCTCAAAGCGTTTTACCCTTACCAGAAAACCGATAAAAATGAAATATCTGATGACCTAAGCATCGGACATTGACCATGAAAAGAAAATTTCTTCTGTTTTTTACTCTAGTATTTATTAATTCAGGTACATGGGCTCAGGATATCCCTGCAAAGCCCAGTCCACCTAAATTAGTCAATGACTTTGTAGGTGGGCTGCTTAGCGATGCCCAAATACAGCAATTGGAGCGTAAACTGGTTGCTTACAATGACTCTTCCTCTACTCAGGTTGTAATTGTAATAGTGAAATCAACACAACCCATGGAGGCTGCTGACTATGCTATTGAATTAGGTCGGAAATGGGGTGTTGGTCAAAAAGACAAGAATAACGGTCTGGTGCTTTTATGGGCTCCCGGCGACCGTAAAATTACGATCCAGACCGGCTATGGAATGGAAGGGGCTATCCCTGATATTTACGCCAAAAGGATTATTTCGACCATAATAGCTCCCAATTTTAAGGAGTTGAAATATTTTGAAGGACTTGACCAGGCCACCGATGCGATCATAAAATATGCATCAGGTGAATATCAGGCCAAACCCGAGGAAGAAGGTGATGGTTTGATTTTCTTTATTATTTTGGTTGTTTTGATCATATTTATACTTTGGATTATAGGTCGTAACAGCAAAGGTGGAGGTGGAAATAAAAACAAAGGAAACAGTGCATGGCCATATACGGTTTTTACCGGCTGGGGTAGCCAGTCAGGAAACTGGGGTGGCGGTGGTTCATCCTGGGGAGGTGGCGGCTCATCCTGGGGTAGCGGAGGAGGCGGTGGCTTCGGAGGCTTCGGTGGCGGAAGCTTCGGCGGCGGCGGTGCCAGTGGAGATTATTGATACTGTTGTTTAAAAAATATTGAAATACCTGCTTGTAAGAGTGGGTATTTTTTTTTGTGAATATGTTTTTTTAATGACTTCTATTTTTTAAAAATTCAGATTTTTTAGGATAAAATGGAGCAGAATTTTTCAAGAATTTATTTTTTTTAAACATTATTTTAAGAGTTTAATTTTGTATCTCAAGGATTTATTAAATTTGAATAATTACATCAAATTTTTTTACAATGCGTACCTTTTTAATCCTGATTTTACTGATAATTAGTTCACAAATAGCGAATTCTCAAATGTTTTTAAGTGAAGGTGGCAAAATTGATGACTTTAAAAATGAAATAATTCCCGACACTTTTAATTTGAAAGTTTCCCTCCCTGTTCAAGCCATTGACTCCGGATATGGTTTATCAAAAGTTTGTATAAATATTAGCCATGAAAGAATTTCGGATTTAAAAATTGAACTTATCGCCCCTGACGCAACCCGAACCTGGCTAACTAACCGAAATGGAGGAGAAGAATCGGATTTATATTTTAATACCTGCTTCAGTACTTATGGTTTTTCGGGATACATCCATCAGGGAAAATACCCCTATACCGGAGAGTATATCCCCGATGGCCGATTGGAACTGGTTAACAATGGTCAAAATCCCAATGGGATATGGAAAATTATTGTTACGGATTTAAGGAGTAATATGACCGGGAGTCTGAATTTTTTCAGCCTATCATTTGAAAATAACCCAAACCCCGGGTATGGAAATCCCCCTTGTTCTGAAAATAATCCTGCTGCATGTGCCTGCCCTGACGGGAAAGCTCCATGTAATTTATTGCCGGATTTAGTAATACTTGAATCTTTTACCAATGCACAAATAGAAGAATTTCCCTGGAATCACCCTGATTTTCCGGGGCAAATAAGATTTGCGGCCACAATCGCAAATATTGGTACGGGCCCTATGGAAATCTTTGGATTAAATAAATGGTTTTGCGGTGATAAAGAAGTTGATTTTGAGTCAAAGTGTGAAAATGGAGAAGACCCAAGACAGAATCTTGTTCAAAGAGTATATCGTTTAGATTCCTCAAGTCAAATTATCAAAGAAGATATCCATGCCGGTACCAATTATTTTGATAGGAAACCGGGGCACAATCATTACCATGTGGACGATTGGGTTGAGTTCAGACTATTGAAAGAAAAACAATCGAAGAGAAAACTAGTATCAGAAGGTAGAAAAATCAGTTATTGTCTTTTTGATACAGGTATTTGTAACAATCCTTTTGATAGTTTATGTTTTACAAATGGAAAAAACTATTCAAAAGGGAATCTGATAAATTATGGTTTTGGGGAATTTACCGATTGTAAATTTGATCACCAGGGAATAAGTGTTGGAGGATATGATACCTATGGGTATATGTATGAGGGTCAATATCTTAAATTACCTAAACGATTAAAACCAGGGTTTTACATCCTTGAAATAGAGATTGACCCCGAGAAAAAATACCTGGAAGCAGATAGAACCAACAATACATTTAGGAAAAAAGTATTTATCTCTAAACAAAAAAAATGATTCAGATGAAATTTTAGAAAGAAAAATTTTCTGGCTCGATTTTTGAAATAATTTGGGAAAGAAAATGTAACAACATGAATACAAGATTATTAAACAAAGCAAAATATCTGAAACCAAAGCTAAAAGTTATTGGTAAAATTAGTTCTTTAACTTTAAAAACCGGTTCTATTTCTGATTTTGGTGGAAATAAATACACTCCTTAATTTTTTATAAACATGAAAAAAACACTTTTGCTATTTTTGACTTTTATAGCTTTTAAAAGCTTTTCGCAATGTACAACCTGTACATATATATATTCAGGAACAGGCTCTACAAATTTCAATGTTAATTCCGGAGAAACCCTTTGTGTGAATTCTAATCTCACCAACCCCAATATCAATGGTGGTAATGGTACCATTTGTGTTGCTACCGGTGTAAGTTTTACCTGGGATAATATGAGTGCCAACCAAGGCTGGACCATAAATAATTATGGCACCACCAATACTTCAATGACCGGTGGACAAGGTACTTTTATTGTTAATAATAAAAATGGAGGTACTTTCAATTTTACTTCTACCAATCAGATTTCTTTTGCTCAAAATGGCGGACAAACAACTCAATTCAATAACGAAGCCGGAGGGACAATAAATGCTGTCAGTACTTCTTTGTTTATGATACAATCGGGTCCAACGATTAACAATAGTGGAAATATTTATTTCACTAAGTTTGAGAATGCCGAGACTACGCTTAATAATAACGCCTATGTTAATGTAACCACCGAGTATTACAATCATGGCGGACTGACCAACAATGGCTTGATTGAGGTAAATTCTTTGAGAGTAACGGATAAAAACCTACCAATGGTTAATGGGTCCTCTGGTGATATTATTGTTCAAAATGGTGCAAGTATAGGTGGCAATATGACTAATAACGGCACCATGGAAATTAAAGGGGGAGATTTGACAATTTCGAAAAATATTTCCGGTACTGATGGTTGGATCAGAGTTGAAAATGGCGTATCAAATATCCAGTGTGGAGGATCATTTTTTGGTACTAATCTTAAGTTTTGTGATGTAAATACTTCCGGAAATAACCCTGATGCACAATGTGCCAATGCAGGTACCTACAATGCAACAGTAAATTGTAGTTATTCAACAGCGGGTACACCATTTCCGGTTAAGATTAGTTCTTTTGAATCCAATACAAGAAAAAATGCTATTTATATAAATTGGAATGCTTCCGAAGCCAATAATTTTGACTTTTTCAGAATTCAAAAGTCGCAGGATGCCAAGTCATTTGAATCTATTGGTAAACTTGAATATAATAATGAATCTACGGTTTATTCTTTTGTGGATGAAAAACCGTTTGAAGGTTTAAATTATTACAGACTTCAACTCAATGACCTTGACGGAACTGTAAAATATTCTAAGATAATTTCTGAAAATTTCTCTTTTGATGGTGAATTTTTTGATATTGAGAATCCGGTGAAAGGAAACAGGATTCATATTTTTTCCAATATCAGGGATTCAAAAATTGATTTATTGGATTTGAATGGAAGATCAATTCCTTACTCAGTTACTAATTTAAGTGATGGTGAGGCCTATATTACTCCCGGAAAGAAAACTCCGGGCATGCTTATCGTTAAAGCAAAAGGGAAATATCAGGTTTTTACTAAAAAAATAATTCAAAATACGGATTAAGTTTTTTTTAGTTTACTATACTTCCAAAGATATTTTTGATTATTGAATACCTGCTGTCAAAAGCAGGTATTTTTTTTGAAAAGAATTGAAATAAATACCTTCCATTTGTTGAAAAATAAGGATCAAAATATTGGATATCATAGTATGGCGATGTACTATTTGGTATAATATTTACGAATTCCATAAATATAACCTATTGAGAATATTATAGTTATCGAGAACCAAATGACATTGGCAAAAGCTCCGGTAGCCTCTTTAAGTGGATCGTAAATTTGAGCAAGTGAAACAATACCCAATAATAAACCTATGATGGCTTCAAACACTTTTCTTCTTCTTTCACTAAGGATATTGATATTATCTTTTAATTCAACTTTCTTTTCTTTTATGCTTTCAATTAATTCGTTTATACCCCTGTGTTGGTGACCAAATTGGTATAAATCCTGCTCTGTGGGATACTGGAAAACATTGGATAAAAGTTTTGTATTCAGATTTTCATCAATCATCTTTTTGTCTTTTATGAGGGCTTTATAAGTTTTGTTTTTATTGTTTAAATTAATTATGTCATCAATATATGCTTCTGTGTTTTCAATTAAAAAACTGTTATGAGCAATTACTGAATTTGGAATAATTAAATAAGGGCTTATACCCATTTTATCCCATGATTCTCTGAATAAATTATCATTATGACAGAAACATGTAAGAGCGTTTCTGTTCATAATCAACATTTGAGTGTTTGTTGCACTTTCCAGTCTAGGATTTATTGTATCAAGGATTTCCTCATACTCCATCCTGTCGAAATCAAAAATTCCTATACAAAAACCGCAAAACACTTCGAATAGCTCCTTTATTTCAGGAATATCCCTCATAACTTCCTCCAATTCATGCTCGTTTGAGTTGTCTTTTTCATGAGAAAGCCGGGTAAGTCTATAAATTTGTTTCCAAATCAATCCTTTATTTCCGGAATTTAAACTATTCAAATCAAAGTATTTAGCGAGAACATCTTCTGGTTGTTTTATCAATAATTCTGTTCCATCAGCATGTATAATATTTTCATTGGAGCCTTCAACTTCATTTTCATCGATTCCTGTATCAATTTGTGCTGTTCCTGAGGCAATTGTATATGTTTTATTGGAAGTGTCAAGCTGGGTTTGCGAAATAAGCTCTCTTAATAAATCGTTTAATTCAAAATTCCTATCATTGTATTTGAAATTTAATCTGGAAATATACTTTTCTTGACCTCCTGTATAATATTTAATAAATTGAATTATTTCCAACTCGTTTAACCGGACTCCATCGGCATTTGTTAAGACAAGTTCCCAAATTACAATCCTGCTATTTTTAAAAGTCATTTTGTTAAGAAATGCCCTTATTTTTTTGCTGTAATTGTCAAAATTATTTTCTGAATTCTTGATAAAAAGCGTTTCCTTTCTACCTTCTGAGGTAAATTGAAACTCAGTATCGAACTCAACCTCTACTTCGATATTTTCCAGATAGCAAACACTATGATAGGGTGGATTCATGTGGAATCTTTGTGACAACAGATCCCGCTCATATGAGCTAAAGATGGGGCAATATTCCAATGAATATTGTGTAGGGAATTCCATTATTTCCTGATGTTCCACAAAGTGAAAAGCAAGACTTACTTTGCTAAACAGGAATTTAGGTTGCTTATAAAAGACCGGAACTTCTCTAAGATAAAACTTTTCATCTATTATTTTGGGTGAAGTATAATTTCCAAAAATTTGTTTTACTTCCTGGTCAATTTTTACCAAAATGTTATGGTCATCTGACTCAATACCTTTTGCATTTAATATATACTGTTGCTTTAATATACTCTTATAGCTCCAAAGATCAACTTTATCTTTCGTGTCAAATTTTAAAAGGGGGTCTATGTCTTCCAGAATATCTGAAATATCCATTGAAAGCCTCATTCTCAGGAGGTCATCATCTAGTCTACTTAATTTTTCGTCAAGCGGACGCTTGTTTGTGCCATATTCAAGTGAATTATAAAGATCGGTTAAAAACTTAAAAACCAGATTTTTATTTATCTCGAGTCGTAGGTTGGTAAGCTTTGGGAAAACCATCAAAAAAAGATTGTAAACCCGGCTTTTTCCTGCAAAACTTGGCTGAACGTAGGGAAGGTCTATCCATTTAGCTTCGACTTTTTCGAAAAATCTGATTCTCTGATACAAAATAGCTTCATTGTCAGGATTTTGTGGGGTTAATGAGGGATTCTCGGTTTCAAAAAATACCGCCTCTATTTTTTTTACCTGGTGAATTCCTTCAATTTCTGAAATACAAATCGGAATCCCTTTTTGAATTATAAATCTACCATACCCTTTCTTTCTTAAATTTTTATCAACAAATAAATAGGTTAGATGCGAACAATTGCTTTTGGTATAATATTCCAAAACCATTGCCCCTACCAATAATTCCTCATTTTCTATGGAATCATAAACCACAAATAAATATGAAAAAGGATCATACTCGTTTCTTTCGCCTTTAACTCTTGCCAGAATATTCTCAATATTCTCACTTTCATCTGAGTCAGGTGGAAAGTTGGCATTATAAAGGCTCAGAAACCTTGAAAAATTCTTTTCTTTAAAAAAGTCTTTGGCATTATGATATGAGATAAATCGATATGAATAGATTTCTGAAATTGACATAATAAACTAATAAAAACGCGAAAAACTAGATGTTTGGTTAAAAAAAGAAGAGGCAAAAGGACTAAAAATCAAACCAAAAATATTTTTTTCGTAAACAAATTGATTACTAAGGATTTTTTTAAAGGCTAAAAATATAAAATAAAATCAAATATTAAAACAGAATTGTGGCTATAAGTTTGTAGCCTGTCATTTTTAAATTCCCAAATATTTAAATAGTTAACTTGTGTCAGAAATTGTAGGATTAAATAATACTTCTATTTCGATATTTTGAAACTTCTTTCATTTGATAAAAGAAATAATTTCTGTGTTTATTTATTTTTTACAAATGGCCAATCCAAAAAACCTATATTTGCATAACGATATTTTCAAAGACAAAATATCGATTAAATTATTCAACCATAAGTTCTTATTCAGGAAATATTAATTTCCTGAGAGCTATTTATTTCTTTAAATGAAACGGGTATATATTAAAAAAGTTCTTAATTCCTGCAATTTTTGGATTGGCGATCATTTCCTGCTCAAAAGATATTCCGGAGATTGAAGAAAAGCCTTTCGTGAAGATTGACCCGGTACCAACAATCATACCCAAAGGCACCGAAAAGTACCTCAATACAGGCTCAGAATACATTTATAATCAGGATTCTGTCAAAACCTATCAGTTAATCTTCAATGACGAAGATTTGTCAAAACTCAACGCCGATCCGGCAAAGGAAGAATATGTGAAAGCGGCCCTGGTGTTTGAAGGCGATACCATCAGCCCGGTAGGAGTGAGGTACAAAGGCTCAATAGGTGCTTATGCCGGCTGCTTGTCAAATCCCGACTGGACCAAGCCTTCGGGTTTTAAAACCTGCGTAAAACTTAGTTTGCAGGTCAAAATCAATTGGGAAGGGAGAAAAGAAAGATTTTATGATTTAAACAAATTGCAGTTTCACAGCCAAAACTACGACAAATCACAACTCAGAGAGCGGTTGGGCTATTGGCTCTTTTCCGAAATGGGCGTTCCGGCTCCCAGGTCGGTGCATGCCAGACTGAAAGTTAATGGAGAGCTTTGGGGTCTTTTTGGACTTACCGAAGAAATAGACAACCGTTTTGCAGAGTATTTTTACAAAAATGGAAAAGGTGATATATACAAAGAAGTATGGCCGGTGAAACCAACAGGGGTGGTTCAGACCGATAAGGCTTTTATTGATGCCCTCAAAACCAATGAAGAAAAACCTGACCTAAGTTTAATTAGAGAATTTGGCAGTGCCTTTGCCAATTCTACTAAAGAAAACGCTAAAGATCTGGTCAAAAAGTACATGGATGTCAATCAGATTATGGCATATTGTGTGGTTGACAGAGCCATAAGGCATGACGACGGCCCTTTTCACTGGTATTGTTCTTCTCTGGCTTCGTGTTACAATCATAATTACTATTGGTTTGAAGATAAAAAGAACCAAAAAATGCATCTTATCCCATGGGATCTGGACGGGGCATTTGAACAGATAAGCAGCAATAATAATATTGTCACCCGAATAGCGGATAAATGGGGGAATATTTCGGGCAATTGTGAGGTGTTTTCAGCCGGAGACAATTTGTACCGGCAGCGGTCGGCAGCATGCGATAAGCTTACCGGGGCATGGGTGGAGTTTAGAACAGAATATGCAGATTTGAAAAAGCATTTACAGCAGAATATACTTTCTGACGAAAAAACCATGAAGCAAATCGACATTTGGGCAAAACAAATAGAGCCCTATATAAAAGAAGCCGATTACTACTACAATTTGGGCATTACCAATGAAGCCAACAAAAAAGCCACCACACCTACCAACTGGAACAATGCCGTTAACACCCTTAAAAATCAGGTAAAAACGGCAAGGACGCTGTGATTTCCTTGAAAAATAAAATAAAATTTAAATATTTTCCTTCACATTTTATTGAACATACGCTTAATATTTAATACTGGAACAATTGCTTGAAGAAATTAAAATGATCTAACAATTAGAGTAGCTAATGTTATTTGGGTACAATAAAAAAAGTTGGGGGGGATACCAATCTGACGTTGCCTACCGGCGGTCTTCATTTTTTTGCTCGCCCAAAAAACGAGCCGGGAGGCGACCCTCCAAAAAAGGGCGGTCTGTGCAAAATGTCACGAAAAATTTTATTCTGCCATGATAAATTAGAAATTTCCTTGTAGAAAATTTTTCTAAACACTGCACAGACGTTCAAAGTATTTTCATTTGATTTAATTAAAACCTATGAGTTTTTGAATTTATAATTACCCCCCCCCACTTATTGGATTGATCCGTTATTTGGGAACAATTTACCTCAAAATAAAAAAACAGAGAGAAAGAAGTCTTTAAAAGAATAAACTTTAATGTCCTTCATTAATTTTGAAAAAAAAATATGAAATTTCGATTCATACTCACACTACCATTAATATTAATAGTGCTGAGTGTAAAAAGCCAAAACGCTAAAGTAGTAAATACACCTTCAGGTTTAGTAATCTCCAATACTGGAGGCACAGATACTCCGCAATCTTCCTCAATAATGGAAATAAGAAGCACCAACAAAGGAGTTTTACTTCCATCGATGACTACGACCAATCGCAATGCCATCGCTACTCCTCAAAAAGGCCTTTTAATTTTCAATAATGTTGCCAATCAATTTAACTTCTTTGATGGCACTTCCTGGCAGCAGGCATTTTTCGGAAATCAATGGAGCATTAATGGCACCAGCTACTACTATAGCGGAGGTAATGTGGGTATTGGTGTAACTACTCCAACTCAAAAGTTACAGGTAAACGGAACAGTGGAGAGCAGTGGTGGTTACAATGTAAACGGTGTGCCTGTCGCAAACTATTATTATTCTTCTCCCTGGATGACCTCAACCTCAGCTTCAGTCGATACGGTAATTGACGGTACATGTTTAAGGAGTAGAAGGCTGAGCATACCGCAGTTAACTCTTGACCATATCAATACCGGAATGGTGACTGTTTATATGCGGGTAGGTGGCATTGGCCCTTATGTTTTGCCTTATGTATCAGATGCTGGGGGTTCTACCAATAGTGTAGGATTTTTTTTAAAAAAGGCTGGTGAGATTATAGTATTTAGACACACTTATAAAACTTGTAGGTTTAACAGTGGTGTGGCGGAGGAATACCCGGGACAACCGGTTTTGATAAATCTCCCGGCATCACTTGAGTATAGGGTGGTTATTATTAATAATTGAAGGGAGTTCTTCCGTGCTCCATTCAAAGAAATTTATAATTTAATCATTTCAATAATCCCTTCAACGCCTCCATACCCAACCATGGGAGGCGGTGATGGAGCATGCATGGCCTTGTCTTCTCTTAAGGGTTTTTAGGGTGATCACAAAAAGGGTAACATAAATTGATTATAAACTATTCTTCAATATTTTAAAAAAACTTATACTTGTTTCCACAATACTAAAATCCTAATGAGAAAGTAAATTGTTGTTAATAATAACCTTTAAACTCAAACAAAATTTGATCGATTTAGGAATCGATAATATTTTTAGATACTAAATTAAAAAAAATACAGGAAAATTTAAAAAAAAGAGGAGCTTTTTTGGCTCCTCTTAATTAGTGAAAATCTTAAAATGAAGAATCATCTCGATGCCAACCCATCAGGATTTCCGTCGGGATCACCAGTTACGGTTCCTCTGGTATTCAGGTTTCCTAATAACAAAATTCCTGCCACATGTGGCGTAGCCATGGAAGTGCCACTGATAGTATTGTAAGAATCACCCATCCAGGTGGATTTGATACTTACACCGGGTGCACAAATATCAACAGGCGGATTGCCATAATTAGAGAAAGAAGCAAATACATTGCTTACGTTATGAGCTGAAACTGTAATGATGTTTGGTCCATTTACCCTTGCCGGAGAATGATTGTTGGCATCGTCTGTTTCGTTACCTGCTGCTAATGCAAACTTTACACCTGATGAATTAGAAGCATTTAATACCGCCTGATCCAAGGCAGTAGAAACGCCACCACCTAAACTCATATTGGCTACATCACCCGGTTGACCATGAGCAGCAACCCAATCTACCCCGGCAATTACCCCTGAATTTGAGCCACTGCCTCTCGCACCCAATACTTTAACCGGTACAACAGTCGCACCTGCTGCTACACCAACTACTCCAATTGTATTGTTGAGGGCAGCTATTGTTCCTGACACATGGGTGCCATGACCATTGCCATCGTCCATACCGGCGTCTTTACCGGTAGTAAATGCTGAAAATCCTCTGCTGGCATCTACTTTGAGATCAGGATGTGACAGGTCTATACCCGAGTCAATTATCCAGGCAGTTTTGCCGGTACCATTACCTGCTCCGCCTACTGCAGTAATACCCCAGGGGATTTCCTGAGCTGGTTGGGTAGTGCCACCACCGGGCTTACCTTTTTGAGAAATATAAACTTCAGTGTCTTGCTCAATGTAATCTACTGCTCCTGAAGCCAAAAGTTTTTGAGCTTCAGCAGGAGATAAGAATGCTGAAAAACCAGTTAGAGCTGTGCTATAAACATGTTCAATGGCAGCGGGATTTGCACCGTTGGCAGTAAGTAGTGCGACTACTTTTTCTCTCACAGCCGCAGGCATGCCTTTGGTTTCGGGGGCAGACTTTAATACCACAATGTATTTGCCCGGAATGATTTTGTTGGCTCCGACTGCATTATCGACAGTCATCAGATTCGCCTGGTTGTTGATTACTTCGTTTTGGTTACATGAAATTGCAACCACGGCAAGAGCCGCAGCAAGGATAGTTTTTTTCATTTGAAGAGGTTTTGAGTTGATAAAAAAATTAAATCTCGATTTTAAAACTACTCATAAAAATCATATTATTCTAAAAACTAAACTGATTTTTAAGAAAAATAGTCAAAGAGAAATTTGTGCAAAAATCAATCCATAAAAGCTATGTGCCAAAGATTTATTTCTGATATAAAGATTTTTTCATTTCACCAATCCCTTCAACGCCTCCATATCCAACCAAGGTCTGCGGCGGTGAAGCATGCGATGGCAATTAGAACATACCAGAGCCATGTCTTCGGGTCTGGTTTGAGTTTCTTCAGTGAGCTCAGAGATAGGGTAGGTGTGGTGGGCTTCAATATAACCCAATCCCACTTCTCCGTATTTTTCGACAAACGAAAATCCGCAAACATCACAGCATAGCTTTAGGTCGGTTTTAAAGCGAGCTTCTTTTACAAATTTGACCAAAGCAGCATTTCGTTCTTTTTTGCGGTGAGTATGTATTTTTCTTTTCCTTCAATAAAACCATCAAAATCAGCTTCGCTTTGAATTTCATGGTCGGTCGGGATTAATTCTGATGTCTTCTGTCTGTATCAATTCTAGAATCCTTTTCTTACCTGAGAAGAACCTTCCTTTTTAACATCCAGTTTACCTAAGGCTCAAATAAATGTAAATCGGTATATAAATCTTATTTGTTTTGATTTATTTCAAATTCCTAAATTAAAACTTATCAGAAGAAGTAGTTTTTTGAAATGGCTATTTCTACACCGTTTACGACTACGCTTTTTGAGTTGTATTTTTCTATCTTGTCTTTGTTGACCACAAAAGCCCGGTGAACTTGAAGGAATTTTGATAGAGGCAAAACTTCTAAAATTTGTGCAATAGTTGACCTGCATTTGTAAACCTTTTTATTGGTATGGAATAGCAAATAATTGCCTTCGGATTCGATATAGTTGATATCCTCGATGGCTAATTCAACCTTATATTCACCATCTTTTACTAAAATAGTGTGTTTGGGTATGTTCTCTTTAGCCGATTTGATTATGGCCAATTCAACAGAAGCCACTAAATCGCTATTTTTAAAGGGTTTTGTGAGGTACGAATACGGCGAAGTAGCCACTGCTTCACTAATAACTTTGGGGTTTTCGTAGGCCGTAAGATAAATAAATGGTACTCTTTGTTTGTTTTGAATGAGGTTTCCAAGTCTGATACCATCCATTTCACCATCACCGAGATTGATATCAAGGATAGCGAGGTCAATCATTTCTTTATTGAGTATTGTCAGTGCCTCGTCAGCGTTTTTTGCCTCCAAAACCTGATAACTATTTTCAATCAGCACCTTTTTAGTTAATCTTCTATTGAGGTAATCATCTTCAACTATTAATATTACTTTTGATTTCATCTTTTTCTAAAAATAGATTTTAAGTTCAAACCCCCTTTTGGATTGAGTTTCTATAATCCCATTAAGCTGGTCAATCAAACCTTTCATTATTTCTACTCCGAGGCCTTTGGTTTTTACATTATTAAAATCAAAACCTTCTCCATTGTCAATATAATTTAAGAGGTTCTTTTCTGAATTTTCATCGGGAATAATTTCTATACTAATAATGCCATTGGGCTGGTTTTTAAAGGCGTGCTTCATGCTGTTGCTGACCAATTCTACAATTATCAAACCCAGGGGCAGAGCCTTTGAAAGATGCAATGTTTCGATTTCACAAGTGATAAACATACTCACATTCTTCGATTTATTATCATACGATTCCTTTACGAGTTCAGAGAGATCATTTACATATTGATTCAGATTTACGTCATTGACACTGTCATTGATGCTCAGTTTTTTGTGCAACATCGCTATCGAATGAATCCTGTTTTGATTGTTCCGAATCAAGTCATCAATATTGCTGTAATCGATTGATTCTTTTTGAATTTCCAAAATACTGATCACGTATTGCAGGTTATTTTTTACGCGGTGCTGTAATTCTGACAGCAAGACTTGTTTTTGCTCAATTGCCTTTTCAATTTCTTCTTTTTGGCGGCTTATTTCTACATTTTTGCTTTGTAAAACTGCATTTGCTTTATTTTTCTGACGGTTATTCTGTATTAAAATGATGGCTAAAATTCCCAAAAATATTAGAAAACCAATAAGTGAATTTTGCCTGATGGAGTTGTCATAATCTTTTCTGGCTTCTAATAAATCACGTTTCCGTTGTTCTTCGGCCTTAACAATATTTTGTGTTTGAATAATTCTTGAAGCTGTGTAAAGACTATCATTGGCAGCATTAAAAATCTTTAGGTAAGTTATTGATTTTGAAGGATTACTTTTCTCATAAATTTGAGCCAAAAGTTTAGCCGATGCTGCCGTCAGGACTAAATTTTTGAATTCCCGGCCACCACTCAGAGCTTTTTCGGCATAATAAACTGCCGAGTCCGGCTGATTAATGGCATGAAAAACGGAAGCCAGATCAACTGACTGCTCCGATTCTAAAAAAGGATTACCAAATTTATTAGAAAAATGAGTGGCGATTTTTAGGTATTTCAATGCCTCAGCATAGTTTTTTCGTTTATTTTCCACTCTTCCCATTATCGCATTGGCATACGATACTTCGATTGGGATATTTAATTTCCGGCACGCTTTATTAATTATTTTACCATAATACATGGCATTTTCAAAGTCATTGAGATTTTCATAAACCTCGCCAAGATTATGGTAGATCAACCATTTACCATGGTTAGGCAGATACTCAATTTCCGGATCATTTTTGGCTTTCAAAAGCCATTCGAGCCGCTGTTTACTATCGTTTTGTTTTTCATAAACTAGGGCTATCAAATTGTAAAATACGATTTCTAATTTAGGGTATTTTTCCTGACTGATTTTCAAGCCTTCATAGGCAGTCCGCATTCCTTCTTGCCAATCACCGGTAATGGTCGTTACAAAACTTAAAGCTTGTAAGGAAACCAACTCACCATAGGTGAAATTGAGTTTTCTGGCCAGTGAAATTGATTCATTAGCATAGATCACCGCCTGGCGAGGTGCTGTCATGGTGTGATACCTCGCCAATCGCCACAAATTGATAACCCGATTGGTGTCTTCGGCATAAACTGTCAATTTTAGTTTAAGTTCATCCACCTCATGTTTGGGTAAACTAAGCGGTTGACCAAATACTGTTAAAGAAACCGATAGGAAGAAAGATGTTTTAAACAGTATTTTGAACATAAATGCAAGGCATTACTTGAATTTTAAAAAACACCTTTTCCTTTCAAATGGAAGAGGAAAAGGTGTTAGGTTATAAGATGTAATTTATTGTATAACTACTAAAAACAACAATCAGTTTCATGGCTATTGTCCTCCGCCTTTCTCAATCTTTCAAGTTGTAATAGGCTTTCACGGCATTATAGTCTGAGAAATCTACTGGTGCTTTGCGTCCATTGCGGAGGTCATTGGCAGGGATAATAATTACACGGACTGGTGCGGTAAAGGCTCCAGATGTACCAAGTGATTCTCGGCGAATTGCTAAAAGATTACCAGTTGCCATTGCAGGATTAACATTCACCCAAGTATTATATTGACCAAAATCTGTTGGACCTGCTTTTACTAAACCAGGAACCAAAAACCAATTAAAATCTGCACCGTTTGGGTTAGCAATTCCTAAATATGTAACGATGGCACTCGAAGCCAATGTCTGACCTGTTACGTTTGTAAAAGCAAAGTTTTGTTGATTACCTACGGTATTAGCCCAAGTCCGGTTGGCAAAGGTAAATTGTGTAACAGTAAAATTTTGACCGGCTGCTCCAGTAGCACCAGTAGGTCCTTGTGGGCCTGCAGGACCAGCGGGTCCAACTGCACCATCCGCACCGGCCGGTCCTTCACAAGAAGTGAATGTTAAACTAATGCCTACAAAAATTGTGAGAAGAATTGCTGAAAAGAAACGTAATTTTTTCATGATTTTAATGCGTAACTCCGCCGAGTTTGTTTGAGTAAAAAAAAAGGGCTTAAAATGATAAAGGCTTTTGATTCCGATCATGGATCAAAACTATTTGGAAGGCCAAAACCCTCAAAATTTCTGGGATAGAATTGCTTTTTTGGGGATAGAATGAAGAATTTGCTTAAAAGACCCGCTTTTTTTTTGGAAATTTAATATATGATTTTACAACCAGACTAAATGTTGAATTTTGAATTAAAACGGCAATTGCTGATGCATTTTTTAATTAGATATCTCAATAGACCCTCTGGTGAATGATAGGAAGGCCGTCTGCTAACACTCAAATTGACTGATCCTCTCTAATTATAATTATAGCTTTTTGACAACTATTTTTTCTAAAGATTCCGAAATTTTAGGATATTTAAACTCCATTAAAAAAACACTATGAAAATCTACTACCACTACATCTTAAAATGCTCTGATGGAACATACTACACTGGGATGACAAATAATCTGGAAAGGAGGTTTTGGGAGCATGAGTCTGGCACCAATGAAGATTCTTACACTTTTTCCAGAAGACCTATTGAACTTCAATTTTTTGAAGAATTTACGGATGTAAACCAATGCATTGAATTCGAAAAAAAAATTAAAAAGTTGTCAAGTAAAAAGAAACAAGCCCTTTTTGAAAAAAACTGGGATAGACTTCATGACCTAGCAAAATGCCGAAATGAAACCAATTCGAAGAATTATAAAAGAGAAAAATGATTTTTGTGTGAGCTTTGAATTTAGAACAAAGTTAAAATTTAGCTTTTGAAAATATGTTCTCGACTGACGCTCGAACTGACAGTGGTTTGTCACATCGAGCGGTAGTCGAGATGAGAGTGCTCTAGTGTTTTTTTGAACGAGTTAAAATTAGCTTTTGAAATCGTGTTCTCGACTAACGCTCGAACTGACATACGGGTGTCACATCGTGCGGTAGTCGAGATGAGAGTGCTCTAGTATTTTTATTGAACGAGTTAAAATTAGCTTTTGAAGACGTGTTCTCGACTAACGCTCGAACAGACAGTGGTTTGTCACATCAAGCGACAGTCGAGATGCAGGAAAGAATAAAAACAATATGCAGAATTATCCTTCTTACTTCTTCCCATGCTTCCTGAAAGCCTGGATCAACTGATAAATAAAATAGGCGATGAATATGCGGCTGAGGCCTTCGATGGTACGGGAGACCGGATTAGGTTCAACCGATAGTTTTTCCGCCACAATATCTGTTTTGTGAGCAGGATTGATGAAATCAAAATATTGTGAAAGCACATTGAAAAACTCACACCAATATTCTAATTTTAATAGATTGGGTGTGTATGACCACAATGAAACAATATAGAGAAAAAAGAAACCGGCAGAAACGTAAAAAGTTGATTTTAAGCCTTGTTTCCAATCTACTCCATGATTTGTGCTAAATTTATTTAGGCATAAATTTATTTTTTCCCATCTGTTACTTTTCCATGGGAGAGACTCATCTAAGGCGTTCATTTCAAGAGAATAATACTCTAAAGCATCTTTTTGTGAGCCGCGGTTTTCGTAGATTTTTTTGATTTGGCTATAGGCACCCTGTTTATCCAAATTTTCCTTATTGATAAATTTTTCAGGAAACTTACCCCCAATTATAAATGCTTCGATAATCTTGGAGCTTTTAAAGTCAATTAATGCATTTTGGAAATCACAACCTATAAATGTAACTTTTCCGATATCAGAGTCAATAAAGTGTAATTGTTCTCGGCAAGTAAAAGACTTAAAGTTAATTTGGCCATAATTGATAAAATTGTAAAAAGTCAGGGAATTTACAGTTATTTTACTAATATCAACAATTGTATCTTTGGAGATAAAACCATAGTTGAATTGAATTTCACCTATATTACAAATTTCACTTAAACCTAAAAATCCATTTTTAATGTTATTTATATCAA
Organism: Cytophagaceae bacterium; assembly: GCA_016722655.1. Lineage (NCBI taxonomy): Bacteria > Pseudomonadati > Bacteroidota > Cytophagia > Cytophagales > Cytophagaceae > Cytophagaceae bacterium. The sequence goes on along the minus strand of JADKIR010000005.1, from coordinate 1,271,571 downwards.
GTATTTCTATTATTAAAGGTTCAAGGTCAGGCTCAAAAAGTAAATTGTTATTAATATTTCTGACATTTGAAGTATTAAATGCTATGGTTTTAAAACGACCACCCCTAATCTGACAATTGTTGATTTCGATATCTTTAGAAAATGAAAGAATTTGGGTGTTGCCTGATCCAAACTTAATATTTTCTATTTTTCCGCCATTTAGTGAAAATCGTCCTACTGTATTTGAAGTAAAAATAATATCATTTTTTATTTTGGAATTTCCTGTGAAATAAAAAATATTAAATGAATTTGATAAAAAATTAATTCCACCATTGAATTCGCCTCCAAACATTTTAAACGAATTACATGTACAATTTCGAAATTCTACTCTTCCTTCAAAAAGGAAATTTTGGTCAATAATAATGTCAAATGGGGTTTCAATCGAAACATTGAAGATAGTATTTTCATAAGAATTGCAATTTTTAAATCTGACAAAACCATTTGCTTTAAGTTTTTGAAGTGTAAAATTCCCAAAGGTAACACCTTGAAAAACAACACCATAATTAATTTCTATCTCTTCAAATACATGACAATCATGCAAGGTTGCACCATCAAATCTTATAATAGGACCATTCGCAGTTTCAACAATAGTATGTTCTCTTGGGTTTTTAAGAGCGTTTACAAATTCAGCAGCCGTCATATTCTCAAAAGTTTAGTGTACACTCCCCTCAACCAAAGCAATTTCTTCCTCGGTAAGCCCATAAAGCTCATACACCATGCGGTCGATTTCGGCTTCCAATGCTGTGGTGTCGGCGGTGGGGTCTTGTTTTTTGAGGTCGATAATTTTTAAAGTTTTTGATTTGATTTCTGAATTATTGTCTTGAAAATCAACTGGTATAGGAATCTGACCAAAATATTTCCAAATCAGTTGATAGCCATTTTGAATAGCCGTGCAATATTTTGATATTAAATACCATCCCATTTTTGAATTCAGCAGACCAACTAATGCTACATCATTTTTGGGAATCATCCACATGGAATCATTGCATAGTTTGCCTGTATTTTCATAAATGAAACACGGCTTGACTTGAAATTTCTGATAAAGTATTTTGGGCTTAACAAATTGATCATAGTAATCGCATGCCCTCAGTTCCCACCAAAAATCGCCTTTGTCGGTTCTGACTTCGGCTTTTTCTTTGAAAGGCTTCAAATGTTCTGCTATAGCGGGATAATTCCTTTTAAACCAATCCCATGCTTCATCAAACGGCATATTGCCATATCTCGGGAAATCTTCTTCTACTATATTTTTCTTTGATTGAGGAATGTTCCTTTTGATAGTAAAACCTTTTGGAATAAGGATTAAAAAGTGCGTGTTTTCTTCACTGGCAAAGGGCTTGATATTCCTGCCTAATAGAAATGGTTTTATCAGTTCTCTACTACTTTCATGTTTTTGAATCAAGCTGTCTCTGGTAGTTTGATCAATGATGAAAGCCTCTGATAAGCCAGTTAAAATTCCTCTGAAAGAGCTCCCATTTAAATAATTCTCTAAAGGTTTCGATTTTTCTTTTAACTTTTTCAATAGCATTTGTTCCTTACTATCAGTTAAAATCCAAGTCTCTGAATCCAAATTATTAAAATCATATTTGGTTGAATTTGACCTTACGTAATAAGAGAATCTTTCAGTTTTTAATTCTTTGACCTTTGTGAAGTTAAAATCATTTTTTGACTCTTCTTTTGAAGCGATCAGAATACAGGGATAAGTGGTGGCTTCATCGAATACTTGTAAATCACCAAAGTCAATAATTTCATTGAGATTTTGCTCTAAAAACAACTTTCTAAGATTTTTTCCATAGCCAGCCTGCATCCATTTATTTGGCATAATGAATGTAAAATTGGCTTCCGGTTTCATGAGTTTGAAGCTCAAATCTACGAAATATACATATAAATCACTTGTGCCTGAATAAGTTACATAATGGTTTGATAAATAATCCTTTATATCCTTAAATTCCTCCTGTCTGATATACGGCGGGTTCCCAATCACCACATCGAAGCCCACAAAGGCACCTTCGTCATTGAGCACTTCGGGAAACTCAAACCGCCACTCAAAGGCATTTTCAAAGATGCGGTTGCTTTTGATTTCTTCTACATCATTGCTCAGTTTGTTGATCTCGTCTTCCAGTGTTTTGCGGTCTTTGAGCTGAGCCTTGGTGAGTTTGGTATCAAAAAGCTGGTTAGAGGTATATTTATGATAAAGCTCGGTCGAAAGTCGGTCGAGCCGCTTGAGTTTCGGGTCGTTTTTGTTGATTTCGGTTCTGAAGTCTGACTTGATGGCATTGATCAGGCTTTCCATCTCCCGCTTTTCGGCCTTGTTTTTGGCGTTTCGGTAAGTGTCCACGGCCACTTTGTAAGCGTCTATCGTAAACTTGCTTTTCCGTAAAGCCACCGAGAGGTCAGCATCCAATTCAAACCTCGATATGAGCGAGTTGCCGCATTTGATGTTGATGTCGATATTGGGGAGGGTTTCGAGTTGAACCTCACCCCCCGGCCCCTTCTCCACAGGAGATGGGGAGTTGGTTTTGTAATAGGCGTTTTTGAGGAGCTCGATCCAGAGACGGAGCTGGCATATTTTTACGGAATTGGGGTTGATGTCCACCCCGAAAAGGCAGTTTTCTATCAGTGTTTGTTTTTCATGGAAGAGCGTTTCCTGCACCCGCTGGCTTTCGGGGTTGGCGGGGCGATATTCAAACAAACGCCCTTCTTCGTCCAATACCACCAGTTCGTCGTTGACCACCTGAATGTCATATTCTTTGAGCCTGCGGCCATTGCGATCCTGCAAAATGCGAAGTTCATGCTTAATGGCGATGAGCTCATTGAGAGCCGAAACCAGAAAATGCCCGCTGCCCACCGCAGGGTCCACGATATGCAGGCTGTTGATGAGGGCGTTGGCTTCGTTGCGGTCTTCTATCTTGTCATACAGTTCCCCGAGGTCGGCCACATTCCAGCCTTTGGCTTCGTTAAACTTCTGTACCACCGCACGACGGAGTGTCTCGCGGCACATATACATCGTGATAAAACCCGGCGTGAAAAACGAGCCGTCGCGATAGCCGTTGATTTTCTCAAATATCAGCCCCAACACCGAAGCATTGATGAGGTTTTTGTTGTCTTCCTCTATTTCTTCCTTGCCTTCAGAACTAAAATCGTAGGCATCGAGAAACTCAAAGAGGTAATCTATGGCATTGAGCTTACCGCCACGTTTCTTACCGGTGTTATCTTTCAGTACAGTACCGGAGTGGATGGGCAGCTGCATGTCGTCTTCAAGGTTGCTCACAAAAAGGCAAACTTGCTCCAGCTCGGTATCGGAAAACAGCGAACTGTTGAGATAAGGAATTTTCCCAAACTCGGCATTGATTTCCGGGCTACGTTCAGATGTTTTGCGGGCCAATACCTGAAAAAACAGTTTGTTGAGTTTGTCGTAGTCCTTGATACGGGCGGTATTGAGGAAAGCATAGCTGCGGTCACCACTATGATAGGCCAACAGCTGTGCTTCGAGTAGCTTCAAAAACAAGATGCGGTTGATCCAGGTGATACACAGCTCCAGAGCCACATTGAAATGTACCTCTTCTTCGGTATTGCCATAGGCACTGCGGTTGGGCAGCCGGGAGATTTTATTGAGCGTATCCAGCTGGGCAATAGTATTTTCCAACAGAGAAGCAGCATCCCGCTTTCCTTCTGGCTTGCGTTGAATCAGCTTTTTGCCTTTGTCGCTCACCTGTTCCAGGCCTATGATGTGCAGCAACTCATTGTAAAAATTCTTGTTGAGTGAGTTGCTGTCGTTGGCAAAAGGTAGCTTGAGCAGGTGCTCAGCCGAAAGCAGCTTAAATAATACGATTAGCTGTCGGTCGTCGGCTTTGTCGGTATTTCGCAGTGCCTTTTCATATTCATGGATATTGAAATAGGTGTATTCCAGGCTATCCTGTACTTTTTCAAGTATCGGCCGGGCGATTTCCTTATAAAAATGGTCGGTATTGGAATTGCTCAGGCGACCTTCTTCAAAGTCTTTAAACTGTTTTACTAGGTCTTTGTTTTGAGCAAATTCCCGCTCAAATTCCTGAGCATCAAATATAATCCACTCGTGTATGTCGGTGGCGATGAGGTATTTTACCGAATTGTTTTTGCCGGTGATTCTTTCTCTTAAAAAATACAATACCAGTTCCTGAACGGCTTTGCTGTTGAGCTGTCCTTCACGGGGCATCTCAGTTTTATTGCCGGGCTTTTTGGTTTCGATAATCACGCCCACGGGGGTATCAGGCGAATGTTCGGTATGAATTACGAGGTCATTGCGGTCTTTGGTATTGATAAAGAACCTGCCTTCAAATCCGGTGCGTTTCAGAAATTCGGAAAGGAGATTCTTGTGAAATTCTTCAGATTTATTGTTGTCGGTCAGATCGAGTAATTCTATGAGTTTGGCTTTAAATAATTCTATGGCAGCCCTGCCGGGTTTTATTTTGAGAAAAGCCGGATTGAGTGATTTACGTGGTTTAATAGAGGCCATAAGGTGAAAGGTGATTTCTTTTTTCAAAAATAGTAAATAATGAGTTAATGTGCTAATGAGTTAATGTGCTAATGAGTTAATGTGCTAATGAGTTAATGTGCTAATGAGTTAATGTGATAATGAGTTAATGTGCTTTTAGAGGGAGGAGGCAACAGGGAGTAGGCAGTAGGTTTTTAATTTAGTAAGGTGGAAAGTTGGTAAGTTCCGGGTTGCGAAGGGCGAGTACTGAGTATGAAATGTTCAAGGTGTTAATTCTTCATGCCCTTAATTCCTTAATGGTTAAGAAAAGAATCCTGATTTCTTCGTGGATTTTGTGGCTACTTTGCGGCTTTTGCGTTACTTAGGCAATAGGGGGAAGGCAGTAGGTTTTTTTTGGTAAGTTGGTAAATTCCGGGTAGCGGGTTGCGAGTACTGAATTTGAAATGTGTTAAGATTAAAATCTTTATGCCCTTAATTCCTTAATGGTAAAAAAACGGAACTCAGATTTCTTTGTGGATTTTGTGGCTCCTTTGCGGCTTTTGCGTTACTTTTTTAACCGTTGCTTATATAGAAATCCTTAATGCCCTTAATCCCTTAATGTTTAAAATATGCGACAAGAATTAATTAGCCGGGTTTTGAGTTTTTAAATACAGTTTAAAATATGTTTAAAAGGCAATATATTCTAAATGAGGAGAGAATTATGTACATATCAACCGAAGATAAATTAATTGATTGAAAAACATTTTACTTGATACACAACATCCGTGATAAAGCAACAAAAAGTTTTTACTTGATAATCAACATGTGTTATAAAGCAACAAAAAGTTTTTACTTGATAAACAACAAGTGATATAAAGCAACAAAAAGTTTTTACTTGATACACAACATGCGTTATAAAGCAATAAAAAGTTTTTACTTGATACACAACATGCGTTATAAAGCAACAAAAAGTTTTTACTTGATAAACAACAAGTGATATAAAGAAACAAAAACATTTTACTTGATAAACAACAAGTGAAATAAAGAAACAAAAACATTTTACTTGATAAACATCGAGCATTACAATGCATCAAAAAGTTTTTACTTGATTCAAAATCCTTGAAACATTGAAGAATTAAAAATTTAAAGGAAGTAAATCATCCAGTTAACCATTCGAGAAATAAATAATAGAATTCACAGAATACATTCCGGGAATCAATGGAAAGTTTTAGGAAAAGTATTAGCATTCAAGATTAGAAGATAGATTTCTGATGTAGAAGCTTCTATTCAACGAGATGAAAATTGGGGTTTTTAGAAAAATTGAGCCCGGATAAAATAAATCTAACATTTTTAGATTTTTAAAATGTTTGGCTAATTTTTCTAGCAATCAGGTGTAATTATCTAATTAAGAGCAATTTAAGTCAAAAAAAATACAAACTTTTCAGGGAAAGCATTTTTTGTCTTGTATATTTTATTAGCAATTCAATAAAATTTTTAATCAAATCTAAAGGATATGGTTATATTTAAATTTTTAAATAACTGATAGTCAATTGTTTAATTTTTTGTATGATTTTTAAAAATGACCGTTTAGTAATATTTTTATTAGAAGAATTTTTTACATAGTGCTTATTATTAATGATTTAGAAATTTAGTTACTCAAAATATTCATTTTATTTTAAAGGTAAATAATCAACCTCTTGTTTTGTATTATCTAAAAGATATAACTTTGTAATGTATAGGATAAAACAACATTGTCTTCTATTTAATTTTTTTAATGAATTTGATTTTTTAAATCAGATTCTTCGAAGTTCGAACTCGAAAAATTGAGCAGTGTTCAGATGAAGTAAGAAAACCAAAAGTAAATTTCGGCTCTTTCTGATTTTGAATAAGGTATTTGTTATCAGACTTTTATGCTTGATAGCCTGAGATAGTTGTGCTCGTACATTAACAGATTTGGGGAGCGAACAATCGCTTATTTAAAGGAATTCAGACTTAGATAAAAATCAAAAGGCCCCCGTCGTGAGAAGGCAGCCCCTTGACATAGTTCATAATTAGCGTTTAAAATTATGTCAACATTTGAGATTTATCAAGGAAAGATTCCAATTTTTTTACTAATTAATTTTTTAAAAGAATGAGAAATCAAACTTTGAATTCAGCTTTAGATAGAATCGCGGGAGTGCGATCTATCTCTGCCGAGCTTGATCTCGGCAATGGTCTCAGTGTTGAAACTTATCAGTCAGCAATTTCTGAGGTGGAAGTTTTGCTCAACTCTTACAACACCCAATTGGCGTCGTTGGGAGAGCTAAGGAACAGGATTAAAGAAAAGGAGATGGTTCTGAAGGACTACAACGAGCGTATTCTGATCGGAGTTGGAGCCAAATTTGGCAAAGATTCCAATCAATACCAGATGGCCGGAGGCACCAAGAAGTCGATGAGGAAGAGACCCCGACGAAAGCCCAATCCTGACAAAGTAGCCGAGTAAAAACCAAAGGGGCCATTCTATGATATGGCCCTTTTTTTATATAAACATCAGAATGTCAACACTGTTTTGTTTTTCCTGATAAGGGCATAGAGGTCGGCAAGGGAAGAAAACTTACAAACCTGCGGCTCATTGTTTTTTCTTTGTACCAGACAAGTACCACATCCTAGTATTACTCCACCGCTTTTCAGGAATTTATCAGATTGTTCTTTCAAGTTGGCATTTTCTTTTACCAGATTGTCGAGTTCCACGCCTTTTCCCAATAAAAACACCGATACGGTATCTCCGGCATTTTTTGAAAAATTGGCTAATCTCAGGGCATTCCAGATAGTCTCTACGTCATTGGAATATATCACCATCCCGATACTGGTGGTAGGAAAAGTAGCAGCCTTGGAAGTGCTTTGAGCCGAAAGTTTATTGATAAACAGACTCAAAAAGAAAGTGATAAGAATTAAAGTTTTTTTCATTTTTAGAATAATATTTTAGAAAGGAGTTTTTCAAAATTAGAGTTTTTAATTTATGGGATAGCGTTTGGCATTCTGAATTTAATCACGACTGCCGATAAGATGGTAAGTAATCCAATAAATGCAATCGCAATGGGAAGCCCCCAAATATCGGAAAGAACTCCCGAAACAATAGCTCCGATGGAATAACCCAGGTCTCTCCAGAGTCGGAAAGTGCCAATACTCTCCGCCCGTTGTAAAGGTGGAGTGGTAGCCGCAATAGTTGATAAAAATGTAGGATAAACCAGAGCGGTGCCTATTCCCAGAATTACAGAAAGTGAAATCAGATACATGAATTTTTGAAGAAACAGGAATCCTAAAATGGCAATTCCCTGAAGCATCATACCCCAAAACAGCATGGATTTTTTAGAATAATGATCTGACATTTTGCCTGTAAATAATTGACCAATTCCCCACACTACCGGATAAGTGGCGGTAATGAGCCCAATGTCGGCGATATTTAGCCGATACTGGAAAAGTAGTATAGGCAGTAATCCCCAAATCATACCATCGTTGAGGTTATTGACCAGGCCCGCTTGTGTAACGGTACTCAGGGTTTTGTTTTTTAAAGTAGTCTCCCAAAAAATATTTCCCAGGGCTTTACCGGGCGAGGTTTTGTTTTCCTGATGGGTAAAAACACGGGTGTCGTTGACAAAGAAAACACTCAAAAGCAGGCCAAAAACAGAGAGCAGAATTCCCAGATAAAAAGGGTAGGGGATGATTCCAAACCGGTTGGCAATGTACCCGGTGAGCCAGGCAAAAATTCCGACAGACAGATATCCTGCGAATTCATTTAGGCCCATTGCCAGTCCACGGTCTTTTTCACCTGCCAAGTCAATTTTCATAACTACGGTGCTGCTCCAGGTGAAGCCCTGACTTATTCCGAGTAATCCATTGGACAAGACCACGACATACCAACTTTCGGCATAAATCAGCATAAAGGGGATGGGCAGAGCGATAATCCAGCCTAAAATCAGAAGGTTTTTTCGCCCAAAACTGTTGGCCAGTTTTCCTGCGAAATAATTGGTAATGGCTTTGCTGAGTCCAAATGCGGTTATAAAAGAAAGAATAGCAACGTAAGAAGAAATCCCAAAATTTTCGAAAGCAAATTCCGGGAAAATGGTGCGTTCCAGGCCTACCATTCCCCCAACAAATGCATTGACAATCACTAAGAGCGTAAACTGCTTCCAGTTTTCTTTGAGACCCAAGCGTATGTTTTTTTGCTGCATAGATCAAAAAGTCAATACCTTGTCGCTGTCAACTACCCAGTCGGTAAGCTCAGCCAAAGTGCTTATTTCGGCACCTTCAACTAAAGGAAGGTTGCGTATGCCCCGGGCATCGGTACATGAGCCACAAAGTTTTACTTTTGCTCCTTTATTGAGTGAAAGTTTCAGCATCCTTTCTATGTTGTAAAATCCATTAGGTGTATTCTGATTGGGGAGGGCAGCACTTACGGCATCGGCCATCAGGAATATTCTCACCTCCGTGTCAGGATGTTCTTTGCCCAATTGATTGGCAATTCTGAGGGCATTATAGGCTTTTTCGGAGCCATAAGGGGCATCATTGATGATAAATAGTATTTTCATTTTGTTTGTAAGTTTTTTATTTAAAACCTGCAACAAAATAGGATAATGAAAAAATGGAATCCTTTTACATTTGTTAAATAATCATTTGAAAAATTGCTTTTTAATAAATTGAACTTTGTACTTTGGCTTACATTAAGCTAGTAACTGGTAATTAATAATTGACTAACCCAAATTACCAATATCGCCCAAAAAATTAAATTTGTTCCGGAATGGAAAACATCAAAATAATACCTGTAAAATTATCTGATTTGGCACAATTGCAAAAAATAGGAAGACTCACCTTTTTTGAAACCTTTGCAGCCGGCAATACCGAGGAAAATATGAAAAACTATCTGGAGGAGGGTTTTTCAGAAGACAAACTTAGCAGCGAACTTGCTGACCCGGACTCTCAATTTTACTTTGCCATTCTTGGTGATGATATCATTGGGTATTTGAAGGTGAATTTTGGAAGTTCACAAACGGAACTGAAAGATATTTCTGCTTTAGAAATAGAGAGGATATACGTATTAAAAGATTTCCATGGTAAAAAAGTTGGGCAGCTGCTATATGATAAGGCTATTGCGTTGGCCAAAGAAATGAATAAAAAATATGTTTGGTTAGGTGTTTGGGAAGAAAACCCTCGAGCCATCGGTTTTTATAAGAAAAATGGTTTCATAGAATTTGACAAGCATATTTTCAAACTAGGAGATGATGAGCAAACGGATATTATGATGAGGCTGGAAATTTAAAATCAAACTTGAAAATTTCATTTTTCATTTTAATGAAATAAACATCAACTAAAGGGCTTCAAGAGAATTTGAAAATTATCTGAATAGGTTTGAATATTGTCTTAAATGTATTTGGAGCAACAAAGGTAGTCTTAGATATTAATTGCAGGGGATTAACTTTGGAGCTTTTTCTCAAAATCATTTGACCGTAGCCCTGATTCTGCTCAGGCCTTATCGGATGTTTCCCCGCTGGAAGCAATACAGGCTTTTGGAAGTCAGTTGGGATGATTGGGATTTTATAAAAAAGTGAATTAAATTAAATGTCAAAGGCAACGATTTATTTTATGTTTTCAGAAAATTTTGTTCTAAAAGGTTATTATTATTAGATTATAAATATCATAAGACGGCTCTAAATATTTATTTTAGGTCCCAAATAAATTCTTAGCATTTTATTAAATATAGCCCAGCTTCCATTTTTGATATCGTTGGGTTGTAATTTTACCGATTAATACCCAAATATTTTGCGATGGACGATACTAATCATAAGAACATACAATCCCTTTTCAAAGAGTTTGAAGACCAAATTCCTTTGACTAGTGAGGAATCTAATCTTATTAAAAGTAAAATAACTGCTCATGCGATCAAAAAAAAGACTCTGATTTTAAAAGATGGGAAAATCTGCAAACATTATACTTACATCAATAAAGGTTGTTTTAAGATGTTTGGCATAGATGATAAAGGTTTTAGTCACAACATTCAGTTTGCTGCTGAAGGCAATTGGATTGCAGATGTTGGAAGTTTCTATACCCAATTGCCCAGCAACCTTAACATTGAAGCCATTGAAGATGCCGAAATTTTCCAAATCCCACAAGCGGATTTATACGAACTTTTTGTACAGATACCCAAGCTTAACCGCATGTTCAAAGTCACAATCGAAAACAATTTTGTTGAACTCCAAAACCGGGTTATTCAAAATTTTAGTTCTACTGCTGTGCAACGATATAATAGTTTCCTGAAACATTACCCTTTTCTTTCCAACCGCCTGCCCAATAAAGAAATTGCCTCATATTTGGGAATTACACCTGAGTTTTTGAGTAAAATCAGGAAAGAAATGAGTTCTCCTAATCGCATTTCTTAATCTAGTTTAAGTATTTTAACCTCCCCTCACTTATAGTTTTGTGGAAATTATTTCAATAAAATTAATTCTTACAAAACATGAAAAAGATTCTGATTGCCTTTTCGGTATTATTAGGGGCCACTTTGAGCTCTTTTGCCCAAAGTTCGAAAGAAGATATGCTCAAAGAATGGGAACGTGCCAAAACTTACACCAAAGAGTATTTAGAGGCGATGCCCGCTGAAAAATATGACCTTAAACCCACTCCTGAAATCCGTTCTTTTGCTCAGGTTATGCTCCATTTAACAGATGCAAACTATGGTTTTGCCTCAGCTGCCACCGGCGAAAAAAGCCCGGTAGGAATGGGAGAGTTGGAAAAAACGACCAACACTTCTAAAGAAAATGTAACCAGGCTGGTCTTGGAAGGTTATGAATTTGTAATAAATAGCATCAAAAAAACCGAGCTATCAAAAATGAGCGAGAATGTAAAACTTTTCGGAAACTTCGATATGACAAGGGCTATGGCACTTGCTAAAGCATTTGAGCATCAAACTCATCACCGGGGACAAGCAACCGTATATATCAGATTAGCAGGTGTAAAACCCCCACAAGAAAAATTATTTTAATATCATTTCCAATTTACCTTGTTGGCCACTCCCGCATGAATTAAAAAGTACTTTTAATAGTATTTTACTCAGGCGGTAGTGGCTTATTAAAATTTTAAAAATGAAAAAATATTTAGTATTTGTATTCTTTTGTCTTTTTGTCGGTAAAAGCATAGCTCAGACGATAAAACTCGGCAAACAAACATTTGAACTCCATAATGTAAGTGGTGAAATCATCAAATTTCAGGGTGATAAAGTACTTAAAATTGAACGTGATCTCAAATCACTTCCTTTTGATGAAAAAAAGTTGGAAACTACTGTTGATGACCAGCATTACGCCCGACTTTTAGGCATTGATGATTTTGAAAACGGCACAATAGAAGTGAAAATGTACAGTCAAATTCAAAACCCTTCACCGTATCCACCAGCAGCAGGATTTATTGGCTTGTATTATAGAATCAAAGAAGATGATTCGGCTTGGGAATCCATTTATTTACGTCCAAAAGTAGGAAGAATTAATAACCAAATGGCTAGAAACCATGCGGTTCAGTACTTTTCTTATCCTGATTACAAGTTCCAAACCTTGAGAGATAAATTCCCGGCGGGTTCCTATGAAGGTTCCGCTCCGGTTATGCTAAATGAATGGATTACAATGCGACTGGAAATAAATGGTGAAACCGCCGAAATGTTTATTAACGATTTAAAATACTCTTCATTTATTGTAAACAAAATGCTGGGAAAGAACAAAAAAGGATATGTTGGTTTATATGTTGATATCGCAACCATTGGTTACTTCAAAGATTTGAAGGTTATAAAAAGAGATTTGAGAGCTATTAATATTGGTGAAAAGGTGAATGATATTTAGTTTTTAGGCGTTTTATCCCGGATTCAAAATCCATAAATCTCGGTTTGGTTTTGAGTTTGGTAAAGCTTATGATATAATCTTTGGATAAAGTATTTTTTGCGTTTTTGATAATTCCTTTAACCTTACGGAATAAAATGATTATTCCAATTTTTTCCTTAATTTAATCCCCGAAACTCCAGGGGACTCATACCCACTTTTTGTTTAAATTATCTGGTAAAATGCTGAGGATATTTATAGCCAAGATCATAGGCTATTTCGTTAACTGTTTTTTTATCTTCAAAAACCCGTTATTTGGCATTACTAATGGTTTTGAAATGGATATAATCTTTGGCTGATTGCCCGGTTTCTTTTTTGATTAAATCGCCAAAATATTTTGGTGAAATGTTTAATCGTTCATCACAAAAGCCAACAGTTGTTAATCCCTCCATTTCAATCTTTTTAGAATCAATATAATCTTCTAATAGATATTCAAATTGCTCAAAATTGCAATTAAAGAAAAAATTTGGGATTTAATTATCAGTTACAATGGCGATTTGCTCCATTATCAGATATATATTTGGTTTATAATGATAACAATGTTATTCTGTAGAGTTGCCCAAACTACCGTTCAATAAATCTTAAATTTACCTAATGGTTTAACTTGTGATCAATCACCATAGTTTGATTTTCGTAAGTTTTGATTTGAAATTTGTTTAAAATACTTATTCCAAAGCAGTAGTTTTGTAGTAGAAAATTTATATATCTTTTATTATTATGTACCACCTAAACAGCGGGAATCTATACCTGAAAACAGCCCTTCTAGTTCTTTTTTGTAGTACTGCTATTTTTGCCGAAAAAGCAGATACACTTAAAAAATCAGAACCTCTTCACGCTTCAGCTAATATTCAAATAACCAATAATGGCGTATCGCTTTTTCCCAACTTAATGCTTGGTAAACCTGCTGCAATTATTAATCTGGCTGTTGGGAAAAAACACATTTTCTTTGAGCCCGAACTCCGGTGGAGGCTCAATGGCGACCCGTGGTCGTATATTTTTTGGCTGAGATACCGCTCAAAGCGTACCGAACATTTTAGTTGGCACATAGGTGGGCATCCATCGTATGTTGTACGAGCAAACCAAGTGATTATCAACGCCAAAACCGAAAATCGATGGGTAGCTCAACGCTACCTGGCAGGCGAATTTGTACCGGTTTGGCATGCATCGCCCAAGTTTTCGTTAGGCTTGCATTTGCTCGTTTCAAAGGGTTTGGATTCCTATGCTATTCAGAAAAGTACATATCTGTCGCTTCAACCCCGATTTCCAAATATTGGGCTTTCAAAAAACTATTATTTGGGCTTTTTTCCACAGTTTTTTCACCTAACTTTAGATGATAAAAAAGGTACTTATTATAGCCAAATGCTGAGTTTTAATCGAAAAAAGTTACCCGTCTATTTATCTTCAATATTCACCTATAAATTAAAATCAACTATTGCAGGAGATAAAATAGTTTGGAATTTGGGACTGAATGCAAAATTGTAAGGTTATGAATAATGGATTTGAATCGCTGGAAGAATTTTACAATCGAAAATTCGATTGGATTCCAGAAAACCTAAGCCGTGATATCGGGCATATCAATGTTTTTAGATTGCCACATCCGGTTACCAAACCTGTTCCCTATCGCCGACGCGATTTCTTTAAAGTTACACTTTGCAGGGGCAGTAGCCGTATTCATTATGCTGATAAAGTTTTTTCTTTTGAAAAGCAAGCACTTGTGTTTTCAAATCCTTTTATACCCTACAAATGGGAGCATATTGAATCCGAAGTTTCGGGCTTTTATGTGATATTTAATGCCGATTTTTTTAAACAGTTTGGAAATCTTACGCAATATGAAGTTTTTCAACCTGCAGGTACTCACGTTTTTGAATTAGACGATTCCCAATTTGAATATTTAAGCGGAGTTTTTGAAAAAATCGAAACCGAACTGAGCTCAGAGTATATTCATAAATATGATGCGATCCGAAATCAGATTTATGAATTGATCCATAGTGCTATGAAGACCCGCCCATCTAACCGTATTGAAAGGCTGCCGATTAACGCTTCACAGCGTATTCATTGGCTTTTTTTGGAACTTTTGGAGCGTCAATTCCCTATTGACGATAACCATTCGGAAATCATGCTCCGAACAGCCTCTGATTTTGCGGCTCAACTCAATGTACACGTCAATCATCTGAACAGAGCTGTAAAAGAAACCAGTGGGAATACCACTTCTCAATTCATTGCCGAACGTCTTTTGCAAGAAGCAAAAATTATGCTCAAACATAGCAAATGGAATATCTCCGAAATTGCCTTTTCGCTGGGTTTTAGGGAAGTAACGCATTTTAATAATTTCTTTAAGAAACATACGCACACTACCCCTACAAAATACAGGAATACCCCATAAATTATCAATTCACCCCCCGAAACTCTAATGGACTCATACCTACTTTTTGTTTAAATAACCGTGTAAAATGCTGCGGATATTTGAATCCAAGTTCGTAGGCGATTTCGTTAACCGTTTTTTCATCTTCAAAAATCCGTTCTTTGGCTATGCTGATTGTTTTGAAAAGGATATAATCTTTGGCTGATTGCCCGGTTTCTTTTTTGATTAAATCACCAAAATAATTAGCCGATAAATGAAGTTCGTCAGCAAAATATGCCACCGAGGGCAAACCAATAATTTGGGGTTTTTCTGAATGAAAATAAGCGTTGAGCAGTTCTTCAAATTTCTCAATTATTCCTTTATGGGCAACATCACGAGTAATAAACTGTCGGTCATAAAACCGCTGGCAATAATCCAAAAAAAGCTCTATATTGCTTGCAATAAGCTTTTTACTGTGTTTGTCAATCGGTTGTTTTAATTCAAATTCAATTTTTTTAAATATATCTAAAATCATTTCCCGTTCATCATCAGAAAGATGCAGTGCTTCGTTGGTCTGATAGCTAAAAAACTTATATTGATGTATAGCTTTTCCTAAATGAGTACCTATTAAAAAATCGGGATGAAACAAAAGCCCGAAGCCCATGGGCTGATAAACCACTTTGGGGTTATCCATACTCACAAACTGTCCCGGTGCATAAAACACCAGCGTTCCTGCCTGATAATCGTAATGGTGGCGTCCGTACCTCATGTCACCACAAACTACATCTTTCAAAATCACACTATATAATCCATAATTAAATCTTATAGTATCTACCTCTCCCCAATCTCTTGGATTTGCCTTTGAATAATCTAAAACCGTCACTAGTGGATGCAGTGTTTTGTGATTATTGGCAGCGTTAAACTCGCTTACTGTATCTATATTAATTATTTTTTCCATTTTCAATTCTTTTGAAATCCATTCAAAATTAAGTTATTAAAAATACTATTCTATAATTCCCAATGGTATTCAGTAAAAATGGTAGAAAAAGCAGGAATTTTTATACCATTCCTCAGCGATATAGCCTTGACCTTTGTATCGTTAAAAAATCAAACGATTCAATCATGAAGAAAATACTGGTATTTCTTGGGTTTCTTATTATCGGAACTTTAAATGCTCAACAAACTAACCCTGGGCCAATAATAAAAACTGCCAGCGGCCAAGTGCAAGGGGTAGTAGAAGGTTCATCGGCAGTGTTTAAAGGCATACCATTTGCAGCACCACCAGTGGGTGAATTTCGTTGGAGACCGCCACAGCCGGTAAAAAAATGGACAGGTGTGCGTGACGCAAGCAAATATGCTGTAAACCCTGCTCAAGCGGGTTGGGGAGCAAAGCCAGGCACAATAGCGGAAGGTTCAGGGGAGGACTGTCTATATCTAAATGTATGGAAACCAGCCAATGTAAGTGCCAAAGCCAAGCTTCCTGTAATGGTGTGGATATATGGTGGTGGCTTTACAGGTGGTAGTGCCTCAAGCTCACAAAACTATGGTACCGAAATGAATAAGAACGGTGTGATTTTAGTCAATATTAACTATCGAGTGGGTCGCCTGGGTTATTTTGCTCATCCTGGCCTAAGCAGCGAACTACCGAATGAATTTAAAGGCAACTACGGTTTTATGGACCAAATAGAGGCTCTAAAATGGATACAAAAAAACATAGCGGCATTTGGTGGAGACCCTAAAAACGTAACCATATTTGGTTTTTCGGCTGGTGGTGTTTCTGTACATTCTTTATTGACCATCCCTGCAGCCAAAGGGCTTTTTCATAAAGCCATTGGTCATTCAAGTGGTGGTCGTGATGGCGTACTTACCGGGAGGCCTATCAACAAAGAAAATGCAGATGTTCTTTACGCTGTTTCTGCCGAAACCATCGGTATGAATTTTGCCAAAAAACTAGGAATCACGGGTTCTGATGCTGCTTCATTGGCAGCTTTACGTGCTTTACCGGTAGAAAAAATAATTGACGGTGGTCAAGAGACTGATGGTCCCAATGGTCCACGCACACACGCAGGACCCATCTTTGACGGTAAATTGGTGACTGAAACGGCAGAAACTGCATATATGTTTGGTCGACAGCCTAAAATACCTTTGATGATTGGCAATTGTAGTGCTGAAATCGGCGGTGCATTTGTAAGCAATGCCAAAACCAAAGAAGATCTGTTTGCTAGTTTTGGAGATTTAGAAGCTGATGCCAAAGCTGCTTTTGACCCAGATGGTACCAAGAAGTTTGAAGAGGTTATTGCGAAGTTTAATACGGATTGGGTTTGGGGTGAGCCTGCACGCATGACCGCCCGCACTTTTCTTGCTAAAGGTGCTCCTGCTTATGTGTTTCAGTTTGGTTATGTACCTACAGTAGCTCAACAACGATCGCCTTATGGTGCTGGTCATGGTTCTGACATTTCTTTTGTATTTAATACTTTAGGGGCTCGTTGGGGTGGGCCAAACGGTGCCGCACCTACCATTACACCAGCAGAAAGTGAGCTTGCACGGATCATGTGTGGTTACTGGACCAACTTTGCCAAAACTGGAAATCCCAACGGTGCCAACCTGCCTAATTGGCCAATGTTTAACAATCAAAATCAAGACATTCTGGATGTAGAATTAGATGGTAAAGTGGTAGCAAAGCCTGACCCTCGCAAAGCAAGATTAGATGTGGTCGAAAAAGCAATGAAAAATAGAGGTAAAATTCAATCAAGAGGAATATAATAGAAATATTTTCAAAAATAAATCTGTGTAAATAGGTGTTACTATCGACTTAGGTATCTATGTAACAGTTATACGAGAAATATTAGTAATGCAAAAAATAAAATTAAATAACGGAGTGGAAATGCCCATTTTAGGGTTTGGAGTTTTCCAGGTGCTTGATATGGCAGAATGTGAAAGAAGCGTATTAGATGCAATAAGTGTAGGATATCGATTGATAGACACTGCAGCATCTTATGGTAACGAAGAGGCTGTAGGCAATGCTATTAAAAACAGTGGAATAAACAGGGCAGATTTGTTCATCACCACGAAAGTATGGATTCAAAGGAATGGATATGAGGGAACCAAAAAAGCTTTTGAATCTTCGATGAATAAGCTAAAGTTGGATTACCTGGATTTGTACCTCATGCACCAGCCATTCGGAGATGTGTATGGCTCATGGCGGGCCATGGAAGATTTATATAAAGAAGGAAAAATAAAAGCGATAGGAGTAAGCAACTTCCAACCTGACAGACTCATTGACATAATCGTTCATAATGAAATCGTTCCGGCAGTCAATCAAATAGAAACACATCCTTTTAACCAACAAATAGAAACCCAGGTATTTTTAGAGCAAAATAAAGTGCAGATTGAGTCCTGGGGACCGTTTGCGGAAGGTAAAAATGATTTATTCTCAAATGAATTGTTAGGCAATATTGGCAAAAAATACAATAAGACTATTGCCCAGGTTGTACTGCGTTGGCTCACCCAAAGAGGTATTGTGGCCATTCCAAAGTCAGTAAGAAAAGAGCGAATGGAAGAAAATTTCAACATCTTTGATTTTGAATTGAATACAGAAGACATGGAAAAAATAAAAACTTTAGATACAAAAACCAGTGCCTTTTTTGATCATCGTGATCCCATAATGGTGAAGTGGTTGGGCGAAAGAGTAATTCAGAATTAATATTTAAACAAAATTTAAAAATGAAATCAGTATTATTAACATTAATTATCACATTATCAGTTTTTCAAATTTCATTGGCTCAAATCTCCAAAGCCGAGCAGGAAGTAATGCAAATCTCCAAAGACAAATGGCAATGGATGGCCGATAAGGATGTTGAGAAATTGGACAAACTATTTGACGAAAAATCAAAGTTTTTACACATGAGTGGCACATGGAAAAAAGCCGAAGAATTAGAAATTATTAAAACTGGGAGTATTTGGTACAAAAAAGCAACTATCCATGATTCTGCAATAGAAGTTTCAGGAAAAACGGCTATAGTTTGGAACAGAATTACGCTAGAATCAGTGGTTAGAGGAAGTGATGCCAAAGTAGAATTTACCGTTACAGAAGTATATCAAAAACAAAAGAAAACCTGGAAAATGCTCGCTTTATCTTTCAGTAGTGTAAGAGATACCCATCAAATCAAAAAATAAGTTAAAAACAATGACAAAAATAGTTTTAGGAATAATCACATTTATTTTGATTTCAGTAAATTCAATAGCTCAAAATACTGTAGAAGAGCAGATCAAGCAACTATCCAAAGATAAATGGCAATGGATGGCTGATAAAGATGTAAATAAGTTGGGTAGATTATTTGATGCTCAGGCCATGTTTGTTCACATGGGTGGTTCCTGGGGCAAAGATCGTGAATTGGAAATCATAAAATCTGGTTTCATTCATTACAAAAAAGCCGATATACATGAAGTTATGAAACCAATAATAATCGAGAATACGGTAATACTTTTAAACAGAATCACGCTTTTGGCCGTAGTTGGCAACAATGAGGTTTCCAATCCTTTTATGGTTACAGAAGTGTATGTTAAAGTTGGCGATGACTGGAAAATGGGTTCTCTTTCTTTTTCTAAACTGATGGGTCCAAATTAATTATTAAGGCCTTCCCGATTTAAGTAGTATTTCATCATTTAATTCTAAAAAAATGTTTAGAAAAGAAATAAAAAATAGACTCCAAAATTCCACTTTACTTCTGGTAATTTCCATAAGCCTGCTATCCTCTTGCGTCTCAAATAAAAAAAACTTGTTGTTAATCAAAGACCAGGGTAGTTTTACTGTAGGTGGTTCCGTAATAACAAATCCCGGCACTTTTGACCCTATAAAACATGGAGCTTTTAATCCTTCAAATCAACCATCAGAGGGTCAAACCTTACATGGCGATCATCTTTATGCTTTCTATCAAGTTCCAGCCAAGAGTCGCAAATACCCTATGGTTATGTGGCACGGTTACGGTCAAACTTCAAAAACTTACGAAACCACAGCTGATGGCAGAGAAGGCTTTCAAAATATTTTCTTACGTAGAGGATTCCCAGTTTACTTAATTGACCAACCAAGAAGAGGCAAAGCATCCCGTGGAACGCAACAATCAACTTACACCGCTTCGCCAGATGACCAATTATGGTTTGGAATATTTAGAATGGGAATCGGAACAGAATTTTATCCCGGAGTACAGTTTTCAAAAGACCCCAAAGCATTAAATCAATTTTACAGGCATATTGTACCAAATATTGGGACGATTGATATTAATGTTAATACCGATGTAGTGGCGGCTTTGTTTAATAAAATTGGCCCCGGCATTTTGATCACACACTCTCACAGTGGCGGTCAAGGTTGGCTTGCGGCTTTAAAAAATGAAAATATTAAAGCTATTGCAGCCTATGAACCTGGAAGTGGCTTTATTTTTCCTGAAGGCCAGGTTCCTGAGCCAATCACTTATTTAGGGGGGACTTTGAAGGGAAACCCGGTGTCATTGGATGAATTTAAAAAAATAACTAAAATCCCGATTGTAATCTATTATGGTGATTACATTCCTACAGAGCCTTCAAAATATCCCGGTGAAGAACAATGGAGGGCTGCGGTATTAATGGCAAAAAAATGGACTGAATTAGTCAATAAGAATGGGGGTGATGTAACACTTGTTCAGTTACCTGAAAAAGGACTCAAAGGCAATACTCATTTCCCTATGTCTGATTTAAATAATGTTGAAGTTGCTGATTTATTATCAAAGTGGTTGAAGGACAAAGGTTTAGATAAATAAGATAATTTTTAAATAATCATTTTATGAAAATTCAATTCAGTATTTTTCTACTAATTATAGTTATAATGTATAATTCTGATTCATTGGCACAAGCTAATTCCGGCAATCCTTTTGGATTGGTTTATCACGGGGCCATAATAGCTAATGTACCGGGGAAAGTTCAAATCCAACCTGTTAACTACAAACTTAATGGAATTGATATTTCCGCAAATGTTTACACTCCTGCGGGATATAATCCTTCCAAAACCTATCCAACAGTCGTAGTGGCACATCCCAATGGTGGAGTAAAAGAACAAGTAGCAGGCCTTTATGCCCAGAATCTGGCAGAATTGGGCTATATCGCCATAGCAGCAGATGCCTCTTTTCAGGGTGCGAGTGGCGGTTTACCTCGGAATGTTGACAAACCCGCCAATAGGATTGAAGATATCAGAGGAATGGTCGATTATATTTCATCTTTTCAGGGTGTTGACTCAAAGAAAATTGGCTTACTTGGTGTTTGCGGGGGTGGAGGATATGCTTTAAAAGCTGCTCAAACCGACAAACGTTTTAAAGCTATAGCCACTATAAGTATGTTCAACTCAGGCCTGGTAAGAAAAAACGGATTTATGAATTCCGGTCTGTCAAGCATTCAGGACAGGCTCAAACAAGCTTCCGAGGCAAGAGCTTTGGAGATAGCCGGAGGAGAGGTAAAATACATTGCAAATGTAAAAACAACAGATGAGGTCGCTGCTAAAATGCCATTTGATCTTTACCGTGAAGGTCATGAATATTACAATAAAACTCATGCCCATCCCAATTCTACATTCAGATATACCACAAGTAGCCTGCTTGATTTGATGGCTTTCAATGCTGCCTCAAACATGGATTTGATTAATCAACCCTTATTAATGATGGCCGGTAGCAAAGCTGATTCTTTTTATATGACCGACCAGGCTTTTCATTTAGCCACCGGTACCCAAACCAAAGAATTATTTTTGATACCAAATGCAACACATATTCAGACATATTATGTGCCCGAATATGTTGAAATGGCAACTTCCAAGCTCAAAGATTTTTTTGGAAAACACCTTTGAATCATATATGGCTATCATTAATACAAATGTAAAATTTATGAAAAATGAATCAATATTATTGAAATATGGGTTTAACATTCTTATACTTTTTTGGGTATTATTATTTAACAATAGCCTGTTATTTGCTCAAATTGCCGAGTCTTCTGATTTTTTGAATGAACAACAAAAGAGCATTATTTTGATTTCCTCATATAATGCAAATGGTGATTTAAGAAAATTAAATGGAGCTTTAAATAAAGGTTTAAATGAAGGTCTGTCTATCAACAAAATAAAAGAATGTCTTGTGCATAGTTATGCATATTGCGGTTTTCCAAGAAGTATCAGAGGACTTCAAACGTTTATGCAGGTTCTGGAGGTTAGAAAAAAAAATGGAATCAAAGATTGGGTTGGTGCTGAAGCAAGTCATATCTACGATGATAGAAGCAAATTTGAAAGGGGAAAAACAGTACTTGAAAAACTTACAGGAAATCCACAGGATGGACCCAAAGCAGGATATGCCACATTTTCACCAGAAATCGAAATCTTCCTAAAAGAGCACCTTTTCGCCGATTTATTTGAACGTGATATTCTGTCTTATGCTGAAAGAGAATTGGTTACTATTTCAGTAATAAGTGCAATAGGCAAAGCAGAACCAATGCTCAAAAGCCATTTTTCAATTTGTCAAAATCTGGGATATTCTCAAAACCAATTAAGTCATTTTGTTCTGATAATTAGAAAACCACTTGGTATAAAAAAATCCAAAGCGGCAAAAAAGGTTTTAGAGGACATTATAAATTAAAAATTTATGAAAATTAAAATTATAATTATTTTACTTTCAATAGTTTATTTCTCTACTGGCTGTAATAAAAAACTTGCTTCTAAAAAACAAACAGAATCTATTTTTCCTATTGGCAATAAAGTCTCCAATCAAAATTTCATTGGGGATGTTTATGTAAAAATGTTTGCTCAAAATGACAGCATATATAACGTAACAATGGGAAATGTAACCTTTGAACCCGGAGCCAGAACCAACTGGCATTATCATCCGGGCGGTCAAATTCTTATAATAACCGATGGGGTTGGTTATTATCAGGAAAAAGAGTCACCCATTAAAATAATAAAAAAAGGTGATGTAGTCCAATGTCCTCCGAATATTCAGCATTGGCATGGAGCATCTCCTACTCAAAGTGTCACACACATTGCAATTAGCACAAACACTAATTTTGGGGGAGCAGTTTGGTTAAGACCGGTAAGTGATAAAGAATATACTTTAAAATGATTTGAAAATCTGAAAAATTATGGCGAAAAATTTTTAATTTTCAGCAAATATGCAAATGTTTTCAATTCTTCTAAATATTCGTTTCAAGCATGAAAAATTGGGATAAAATCTGGAATCTATGGCAGGAGCAAAACGTCCCCGACGTGAAAACAAGGAAGTTTGACTTTGCCAAACACAACTATTATTACCCTTGGTTTGAAACAAAAGAAAATTCTCAGCCATTTATTGATTCTAACCCCTGGAGAAATACAGCCTATCACCTCTCAAAATCATTAGTAGATAAAAGTCCGGAACTTATTGCAGCATACAAGATTTATGCTTTCGTTAGAAATTACAGCTTATATGATTTCTTAGTCGAAGAATTAAATTTTGCAATGAGAAAGCATAACAATACCCTCCACAGTTGGTGGAGTGGAAACGCAAAAAATATTTTACCAGACATAAGTAACCCTGTTAGAATAAACTATCAAAACCAGGTGCAATCAAAAGACAAGTGGAAGGAAATCACTATTGAGGCGGCGGGATATTGGAAACAACTGGCAAAGGAATGGGAAATAATAATTATACCTGATTTCATGGACAGAGATTCTGAAGAATATGGAAACTATCAAAGCATTGCGAGAAAGCAATCCGAAGAAAGAGAATACCAGGAATATTTGAGATTAAAAAAGAAGTTTGAGAAATAAAATCTGTCTAAGACTGTTATTTCAAAAAAAAATTAAATTAAAACTTACTCTTCATCATTTATTGAAAAAAAAAGGATTAGAATACAATACTCCAACCCTTTTTAATAAAGCTTTAACTTATTTCCAATTTAGCTCAATACTTGAACTTCCATAGGTTGGATAAACTAATGTAGTTATAGCTTCCTTACCGCTATTGGCAAAAACTTCGATAATAGATTTGTCAACCAAAATATCCAACTTTATTTTTCCATTTTCCGGTAGGAATTCTATTTGATTTAATTTAGGAAATTTTTCACTGAAACCCACATTGCCTGAAGTCCTCCTGTCAATGCTTAAAATATTTTTTTGGCTATCAAAATTGAGAACGGTCTTTTCGTCTCCATTTTTTAAAAGTAATAGTTCAAAACCTTTGGAATTGGTAATATCAAAATCAAGTATCAATCTGTATAAATTTTGATTTGACTTCATAAGCTTAGATTCCAATTGATCTCCTGGCTTTAAACTTGATATTACAGTTGGAATAGATGAATCTACTATAGGTGTCTGAATGATTCTATAAACACCAATATCATCTTTAAAAAGAGACACTTCTCTTGGTAGCGTAAACTGCCCCCGAAATCCTTCCGTCGGCAAAACTCTCGCATATTCCCAATCACTTGCCCAGCTCAAATAAACAGGCTTTTCATGCGATTTTGGTAAATTAAAAAATGGAATTGTTGCATAATTGTCATAACCTGAGTCAAAAAACAATGTCTCTTGTTTTTGAGGAACAAACTTCATTCCATCAAAATCTCCAACAAAATACTGTACTCCCAAAAGGTTATTATTTTTGCTTCCACTTGAAAGCATTAAAACCCATTTAAATTTGGATTCGTCGATCACCGGAACTTTAATCAACGACGGACATTCCCAAATTCTGCTAACATCACCCTGGTTTCCAAATTCGCTAAGTAGTTTCCAACTTTTAAGATCCTTAGATTCATAAAACTGAACAGTATATTCTAATGCTTTTACTACGGTCATTATCCATACATTCCTCTCAGGATACCAAATGACATTGGGATCTCTGAAATCCTTTAAGCCGATGTCCAAAACTGGATTTTTTTCATACAACTTCCATGTTCTACCTTTGTCATTACTGTAAGCAAGACTTTGATGTTGAGCCATTCCCATACCTTTATTGTCAACATGAGAAGTGAAAATTGCCACCATTCCTTTTTTATAACCTTCGTCAAAGAACCCTGAAGTATTCAAGCTATCTATCACAGCACAGCCTGAAAAAATCATAGTTGTGGTTCCATCAGCATTTTTTTTCTCGGGTATAGCAACGGGCAGTTCCTCCCATTTTTTTAAATCTTTACTTATTGCATGTCCCCAACTCATGTGCCCCCATAGATCTCCAAATGGGTTATATTGATAGAATAAATGATATTCTCCATCAAGATATACAAGCCCATTAGGATCGTTCGCCCAATTTTTCTCAGGCGAAAAATGTAAATTAGGACGATAATCTGATGATGCGTTTTTGGTAATATTACCACTTGTTTTGCAGCCAAGTACTATCAAAGCCAAAGCCACTCCTATGATATATTTTTTCATATTTTTAATTTGATTTAAAAAAATGGTAGTAGTAAATCAACTACTACCATTATACTTCCTTAAATCCTATGATGATTTAAATTTTAATAGCCAGGGTTCTGCTTATACAGACCATTGGTAAAGGTGATCTCAGCCTGAGGAATAGGCAGGTATTCATCTCTTCCAGCTGTAAATTTCGCAGTAGCTAAAAATGTCCTTCTGGTTTTTTCCTTTTCAACATACTTGTTAAGAGTTTGTTCCGCGATTCCCCATCTAACCAGGTCGAAAAACCTTGATCCTTCTGTTGCAAATTCTAAGCGTCTCTCCCACTGAAGTGCTTTGAATGCAAAATCCTTGGTCCAATTGTCACCCGAGTAGGGTTTGGTATTATAATTTGAAGCAAACGATCCATCAAGTTTTTTCAATCTACCAGTACTTTTGGCAGCTCTGTTTCTAATCTGGTTTATCAAAGGCAGAGCTTTGTCTTGGTCTCCCAATTGTATAAAAGCTTCGGCTTGCATTAGAAGTACATCATCATATCTGATAACATCATAGTTTTTTGCAGTTCCCATAAAAGGTCCCAACTTGAAATATGAACTACTTGACGCGAGTTGTTGAAATCTCATAGTATGGAAATTTCCATATACACCAGGGTCACGAACCCAACTATTACTAAACAACTTCGTGTTATCATATTTATAAACGTGTCCATCAATACCAACTGTATGATCCAGTCTTGGGTCAACAGTCTGCTTATTTAAGTCAGCATTAGATTCATTGAAAGTATCAAAATTTGGCAATCCGTTGGCGTCTGTAGTATAGGCATTCACAAGATTTTGACTACCTGCATGGAACCCGCAGCATCCATATTGCGGAGCTCCATGAGGATAATTCAGGCCATCTTCATAGCTCATTCTTCCGGCTGTAGTACCATCATTTACAGTAAATTGAATAGCAAATATTGACTCTGGGCCATTTTCTGTTTCAGGAACAAAATTATCAGCAATATCATCACTCAATCTATATTTTCCAGATGAGATTATTGACTGTGTAAGTGTAACCACTTCCTGCAATCTTGTTTTGTTGATATTCACAACTTTATGACTGGCATCTTGTTCATAAGCCTGATAAAGTCTAAGTTTTGCCAAATAGGCCTGAGCAGCATACTTATTTGCTCTTCCTATTTCTGACTGATTTGCCGGAAGGTTTTCAACAGCAAATTGAAAATCAGCAGCTATTTTATTCCATGATTCTTCGTTTGAGAGAGTATTTGAAACTTTAAGTATATCCTCATCTGAAACCGTTTCATCAAAAATAGGAATATTCTTATACAAAGTTTTCATCGTAAAATAGCTGTGAGCTCGTAAAAATCTAAGCTCAGCCAATCTTACTTTTTTATTCGGAAAACTAGCTTCATCAAGGTTGTTTACAGCCCTTAGAGCTACATTTGCTCTTGAAATAGACTTAAAAAGGTTTTGCCATGTACGAGTTACAAACGCCCCCATAGTGGGAGTTACAAGGTTATAATGCTCCAAAGCATCAATTTCTCCGACATCTCCGGTACCGCCACCACCTTTATAAGTATCATCAGACCTTACTGAGCCATAAGCCCACATACTGTAAATTGGTCCAATCATGTCGCCATTGCCAATCGCAGCATAGGCGGAAGTTACCAGTCCTTCTACCGCAGTTGGGGCTGTCAGGTCAGACGATGATAGAACACCTTTCGGCGTATAATCCAACATGCTTTCACATGAGCTAAAAGCTATCAGGCTGGAAGTCAGAAAAGTTATTAATATTTTATTTTTCATTTCTTTATTTAAATTAAAATTCAACATCTTTTTAAGAATTAAAAGAAAGCATTAATGCCCACAGTAAATGTTTTAGGAATTGGAACAGGATCAAGGTCTATTCTCTCAGGATCTGGGCTTAAATAACTTTTACTTTTAAACCAAAACAGGTTTTCAGCCATTCCGTAAACTCTAAGCGTAGAGAAAACTTTATTTGGAGTAATATTGTAACCCATTTGAATATTTCTCATTTTGAAATAGGAAGTATTAACAATAAAGTAATCAGAAGTACGTCCTTCACCATTGTTATCTTTTAGAGTCAAAGCAGGTACATTAGTATTAGTATTTTGTGGTGTCCATGCATCAAATACTCCAGGCCCTACATTCTCTCTGCTTCGCATAAGATTGTTAAATACAGTATAAACATCAAATCCCTCTCTCCCGGCAACTCAGGAACCAAATACAGAGAAGTCCAATTTCTTATAAACTAAATCTAATCTTAGGCCATATTCCAATGCAGGTAGCGTAGTTCCAATCCATGTTCTGTCCAAATCATCTATTCTTCCATCATTATTAATGTCAACATATTTAATTCTTCCAGGACCGGCTCCCACTTGTGCAGGTGCTGCATCAACTTCGGATTGCGATTGGAATAAACCATCTGTTTTATATCCAAAAATGTCAAATTGAGAATGCCCAATAATAGTATTAACAAGGTTACCGGCGTAGGCTGGGCGGACATTTTCAGGTAGTTCTGTAATTTTATCCCTGAAATGCGTGAAGTTTGCAGTAATATTATACCTAAAATTATTATTGGTAATTCCTTTATATCCTAATACAACCTCCCAACCTTTATTTGATTTTGAAGCTCCATTTACAGCTTTGGTTTGCCCTTCGCCCAAAGTAGCTGCAACAGGTGGTGTAATCAAAATTCCTGATGTTTTTCTTGTGAAATAGTCAAATGACCCAAATAGTTTATCTTTTAAAACTGCAAAATCTACTCCCACATTTAATTCATCGGTAGTTTCCCATTTTAAAGCCGAATTTGCCGCTTGAGTTTGAACAAAACCTGAAGGTAAAGTACCGCCATTAGCTCCCGAGAGCGAATAAGCTGTGCCAATGTTCATATATTGTTCCCAAAAACCACCAACCAATTGTGCCTGGGTTGTTCCGTATCTGGTGTCAAAAAGCCCAAATCGTGCAAGGTCTCCAATCTGTTGGTTCCCAACGCGACCAACACCAACTCTGGCTTTAAGTTCACTAAAAACCTTATTTCCATCCATGAAATTTTCTTTGTCAATTCTCCAACCGGCTGAGGCAGCTGGGAAAATACCAAAGCGATTTTCGGCTCCAAAACGTGATGAACCATCTCTTCTAACTGTTAATGCCAAAAGATACCTATCAGCATGATTATAATCAATTCTACCAAATTGAGAAAGAAGACTATGACCAGTGGAACTTCCGGTTAGTGTCGTATTTCCAGTTCCTGCGTTAAGGGTAAAATAATCTTCAGTTTGCAAAGCATATCCTTCTTTTTTGCTGAACTGATAATCCAGATTAGTTTTGATATATTCAGTTCCTACCAGGAATTTGAAATCATTGTTATCATTCAGTTTATAATTATATCGTGCCGTATTTGACCATGTCGTGCTCAAATAGTGATTTTGGTCGTATGCCAGGCTGTTTGTAGTTCTGTTAAATGCCCCTTCAGAGAATGTTGGAGTTATTACTTTATTTAGAAAGGTTGCATTGTCTGCACCTAAATTTGATTTGATAAACAAATTTTTTATTGGCTGAATTTCAAGGAAAATATTTCCAAATGTACTCAGCCTGTTAGCATTGTTCCATTTGGCTATATCCTGCATGTGAAGTGGGTTGTTTCTATCGGAATACCCACCACCTGAGGCACCGGCATAAGTTGATCCATCTTTTTGATAAACCGGTATTGTTGGTGCCAGGGTTACCGCAAGAAATGAAGTGGCTGCACCTCCCAAATCTCTGGCTGTAAGCGTCTCATTTGAGTTTGCAATTCTTAAATTTATTCCAAAGCGGGCTTTATCATTGAAAGCTCTTGTCAGTGCATTAATACTTCCACTTAATCTTTCATAACCAGTAAATTTCAACATACCGGTATTTTTTAAGTGACCTAAATTGATTTCCAGAGATGAAAACTTATTACCGTAGGAAGCTGTCAAATCGTTTTTGGTAACAATACCTGTTTTATACATAACTGACTGCCAATCGGTATCTCCAACCGGAGTATTTTGGTCTCCACCCACAAATGGTTTTACGGTTACTCCATTAAGAACTGGGTTTGAATAGCTATTATTCCAATCAAAATTGTAGATTTCTCCGTAACCCGCTGCAGGATCCTGGCCGTCGTTTATAGAAGCTTGCCAAAGTGCCTTACCTCTATCAACCGCATTTAGCATTGTAAAACGCATTGATTTCTCTGATTGAGTCGAAATGCTACTATTAAATTGAAATTCAACTTTTCCATTTGTATCACCACCGTTCTTAGTAGTTACGATAATTACCCCGTTGGAGGCTCTTGCACCATATATTGATTCTGCGGAGGCATCTTTCAGTACTTGCACTGATTCAATATTTGCAGGATTCATATTTTGGAAAACCTCTGGTCTGGTGGTTGGAATACCATCAATGATATATAATGGATCATTATTTCCTAAAGTATTTGCCCCTCTAATCAATATTCTTCCATTAGAGCCGTTGGGTGAGCCATCTTTCTCAATATATAAGCCGGATACTCTACCCTGGAGTGATTGCATGGGGTTTCCCGAACTATTATTTTTTACAGGTTTTAAATCGACAACTGCCACCGAACCAGTTAAGTCTGTTTTTTTCTGAGTGGTATATCCTACTACCACAACTTCACTCAATTCAGCTCCCGGAGCCAATTCAATCAAAAGATTATTTTGACTTCCATCGACAACTACTTCTTTAGGCTGATAGCCAACAAACGAAACATTCAATATTGTGCCTTCTTTAGGTATCTCCAAACTGAATTTCCCGTTTACATCAGTAGATGTACCCTTAGTTGTACCTTTAATAATTACACTGGCTCCAATTAGATTGTCATTTATATCGCTTCCTTTAACAGTCCCCGTAAGGGTTCTTTGGGCAAATGCCAGCTGCAGGGAAAGCAACATTGCAATAAAAGATAATAAAGTTTTTTTCATCATTCTGTTAAGTTTTAGTTATACATTTTTAAATAATTAATTATAATTCGCTCATTTTGAGTCTTTTATTTATAAAATACTGAACATCCTGTTCATTAACTTTTGGTGTTGCTCCGTCTTGCTGAGCAACCATTGCTCCAGTGGCACAAGCTTTGGTCAAAGCATCCTGAATTGGTTCGTTTCGAAGAAAATTGGAAATGAATGATGCTAAAAAGGAGTCACCGCTACCAATTGTATCTTTTACCTCAACAGGGAATCCTTCACTGAAGAAAAACTGGTTATTATGGTACAAAACTGCACCTCGCTCACCAAGTGTAACACAAATTGTCTTTACACCAAAGAGCTCAGAGATACCTTCAATTTTATCTTGTTGTGTGCCAGTTTTGTCAAACCATCCTGTAACAATTTCTAATTCATCCTCATTAAGTTTGAGCAAATCAGTATTTTCCAGCAAGAACCTGATATTACTCTTTTCAAAAAATGGCTTTCTGAGATTGATATCAAAAACACGATATTTTGAAACGTTTAACAATTCTTTTAATGAATTAAAAGTAATGGCCGATCGGGCTGCCAGACTTCCAAAAATCAAACAATCTGCTTTGCTGGCTATTTCCAGGGCATCTTCAGTCAATTCTATATAATCCCAGGCAACCGGCTCAACAATCTTATAAGTAACACTATTTTTATTATCAAGATTAACCTTTACAATGCCGGTCAAATGTGTTTCACTTTTTTGAATAAAATGAGTGGGCAGGCCGCAACTTTCAACAAATTCCAACAGTTCAATTCCCATATCATCATTTCCTACCTTGCTAATCAAATTCACATTATTGCCAAAATTCTTTAAATGAATCGCAACATTCATTGGAGCACCTCCAGGCATTTTTCCAGCAGGTAACATATCCCACAACATCTCTCCAAAACAGACTATTTCTTTATTTTCCATATCCTTAGTGAGCAATGATTATTTGTTCCATATTTTCAAGCGTTTTTCCTTTAGTTTCGGGCATTATTTTCAAAGCAAAAACTAATTGAAGCACCATCATAAAAGCAAAAAAGCTGAATACTATACCTCCACCGAAGGTTTCGGCTATATATGGAAAAGTAAAAGTGATGATTGATGCCATAAGCCAATGGGTAAAACTTCCTAATGCCTGCCCGTTTGCCCTCACTTCATTAGGAAATATTTCTGAAATAAATACCCAGATAACTGCACCTTGTGAAAAAGCAAAAAATGTTATGTAAGCGAACAGGTAGAAAGGAACATTCATGCCCATATTTTTTGTATAAAAGGCTTGTGCTACCAGAATTAGCGTAAGTATTAGACCGCACGATCCAACAATCATTAATATTTTACGGCCAAATTTATCAATTAGAGAAATCCCTAATAATGTAGAAACTAAGTTGATCAGGCCAATTCCTGCTGAAGATAGTAACGCTGAATCTTTCCCTATTCCAGCCATTTCAAAGATCCTTGGGGCAAAATAAATAATAGCATTTATTCCGGAAACTTGATTAAACACCGCAAATAAAACAGCCAGCATAATTGGTTTACTATATGCTTTTTGAAACAAGTTGACATGTACTTTTGACTTTGTATTTTTTATAGATTCAATTATTTTTTCAGCAGATTCACCATCAATTGTATTTAAAATAGTTCTGGCAGTGGAGATATCTCCTCTTTTCAAAATCAACCATCTGGGACTCTCGGGAATAAAAAATACTGTTATAATAAAAATCAATGAAGGGAAAGCCTGAACACCCAACATCCATCTCCAGGCATTTTCACCAATTCCGGAAAGTAGAAAATTTGATAAATAGGCCATGAGGATACCAAAAACAATATTGAATTGGAACATAGCGACCAATCTGCCTCGTTTTTGTGCTGGTGCAATTTCGGATATATATAAGGGAGCTACAACAGAAGATACTCCTACTCCAAGGCCACCAAAAAATCTGAAAATTAAAAAAATTGGCCAGTCAACAGCATAGGCTGTGCCTATTGAAGAAATTAAATAAAGTAAGGCAATAATTAAAAGTGAGATTTTTCGTCCAAATTTATCAGCTGGAAATCCGCCTATTATAGACCCAATTACGGTTCCGATCAAAGCGATAGAAACAGTAATTCCATGCTCAAAAGCATTTAGGTTCCATAGCTTTTGAAGTGTTTGCTCAACTCCAGATATTACTGCCGTATCGAAACCAAATAGAAAACCTCCCAGGGCTGCTGATAAAGACCAGAAAAAAATCTTTAAATTTTGATTCATTGTAAACTTTGTAAAGTTTTTGATGAGCCAAAATTATTTTAATAATATCGGGGAAAACATCAGTATTGAATCAAATACTATCAATTTTGATTCAATTGTATAAGTTGCTATAGATTAATATTTTAAGTAATAAAACAACCTTAACAATTTGAAATAATTATAATTTTGTAACAAATTATTTCACTATTGTTACCCATTGGAATTTTTCCATTCCGTAGGAGTTTGGTTAGTTTTTTGTTTAAAGAATGTTGTGAAATAGCTGGGTGAATTAAAGCCTAATTCATAAGCAATTTCAGCAATGTTAAGTTCTTGTTCCTTTAATAAAATTTTTGCTTTTTGAAGCTTATATTCCCCAATATAATCTGCAACATTTTTATTTGTTAATGCTGAAATTTTTCTAAATAACTGAACTCTGGACATACCCAGCTCCTGACTTAATTTTTCAACCGAAAGTGTGCTATCTTTAATGTTCTTATCAATTAAAGCTTCAACTCATATAAAAACCTTCGTTCGCCTTTTTGTAAATGATTCGGAGTTAATACTTCATTAGAAAACCGTTTCCTCATTCTATCCCGATTTTCAATTAAACTTTTTATTTTTTCTTCTAATAGCTGCTGGTTAAATGGTTTCATTATATATGCGTCTGCTCCGGCTTTTGTCCCTTCAATTTGGCTTTCAATTTGACTTTTTGCTGTCAATAAAATAACGGGGATATGTGAGGTTCTGAAATCAGCTTTTACTTTTTGAGTTAAAGTGAAACCATCCATACCAGGCAACATTACATCACAAATAATAACATCAGGAATGTAAGATAATATTTCTTCCCATCCTTTTTCTGCATTATCATTTGCAACCACTGTATATGTCGTTTCAAGTTTTTTTGTTAAAAAATTGTTTAAATCATGATTATCTTCAATAAGAATTAGTGTGTTTTCAAAAGATTGATTTGGCTTATTTGGTTGGATTATAGTTTCAGTTTCTTCAAATTCTTTATTTATTTTTTGTTCAATAAATGTATTTTTTCCAAACAAATTCTGATCGCTTTCAATAACGGGAAGTATTATCTTAAATGTAGTTCCTTTCCCTTTTTCAGAAGTAAGATTGATTTCTCCTCCATGCAGCGAAATAAACTCGTGTGATAGTGCTAAGCCTAATCCTGTTCCTAATGAAATATTTTTGTTTCCTCTGTAAAATAAGTCAAAGGCGTGTTCTTTATCTTCTTCATTCATCCCAATGCCATTATCAGCAATGTTTATCTCAATTTTATCAATATTTTTCAAAATTGAAATATGAATAAGACCGCCTTCCAGTGTATATTTAAAAGCATTAGAAACAATATTGAACAATACTTTATCCAATTTTTGAGGGTCAAAGAATGCCGTTAATTCTTTAAAAGGAGTTGAAAATTGCAAATCAATTTGTTTTTGTTTGGCTTTTACTTTAAAATCGTCAACGATTTCTCTAATAAAACCGACCAAATCCTGGTTACTCAATTCAATTTCCATTTTCCCCGCATCCAACTTCCTCATTTCAAGTAATTGGTCCACTAATCCTAACAGGCGATTTGCATTTTTATAAATTAATTTTAATGTTGAAGTAATTTCCCTTTTATCAGAACTATTTCTTTGAATTAAATCTTCTGTTGGTGTTAAAATTAAGCTAAGTGGGGTTTTAAATTCATGGGAAATATAAGAGTAAAACCGCATTTTATCTTCAGTAGCTTTACTAGCAAGTTTTGAAACTTTTTCTATTTCATTTTTTTGTTCAAGTATGGCTTTGTTCCTTTCTTCCAATGTTTTATTAGAGCGTTGTTTCTCTTGCAAAAGGAAAAATAAAAAGACTCCCAATATTATCACAATAGTTAGCAAAGCACTTATAAAATAAAGTCTGTTTCGCTGAGAAGAATATGTCCTATTTAGATCATTAATTTTTACAATTTCTCGCTCTATTTCAACCTGTTGCTCTTTTATTTTTTGAATTTGAGAGAGCATTATATCTACGTTTTCTGAATTAATTACATTTGTTAAAAGCTTATTGTCTTTATTGTAGGGTTGTTTATTTAGTATTTTTACTGCAGTTTGAATAGCTTCAGCCCCGCCGGTTGGATAAAGTAAAGTAGCATTCAATGTTCCGTTTTTAACATCTCGCATCCCTTTATTTACGGGTATTGCATCTATACCTACAAAAAATAAATCCTTAGTTTTTCCAGCTTTTTTGGCAACTTTATAAGCTGAGAATGCAAGAAAATCTGTGTGTGCAAAAACAATATTCGTTTCCGGGTATTTTTTTAGTATTTTGGGTAATTCTGTGTCAAGAATTTCTATCCCATTTCTTACTTCAATTGAATTGACTATTTTTAGATTGTTTGAGGCCGAAATTGCATCTATGAATCCCTTGTTTCTTTCAATGGCAGGAGAAGATGTCATCTCAAGTTGAACCTCTAAAATATTTCCATTTCCTCCAAATTTACTTGCAATATATCTTCCTGCAGTTTCTCCAATTTCATAATTATCAGCACCAATAAATGCTGTATAATTGTTGGAGTCAGTTTTTCTATCTACAAGTATTACAGGAATCCCAGACTTGTAAATTTCTTCAATCGCTGAGGTAAGTGGTTTAGCTTCATTCGGTGTTATTATTAGTAAGTCGAATTTCTTGTCAACTAATTCCTTTAATTGTTCTACCTGTTTATCAGTAAAGCTATAGGCTTCTATTATCTCCATCTCTATTTCAGGATGAAAGGCAAGTTCTCTCTTCATTTCGCTATTCATTACATCCCTCCATTCGTCATGACAACATTGAAGGAACAAAATTCGAAATTTAGGTTCCTGTTCATGATTACACGCCACAAATTGAAATGCAATAAAAAGAATAAGAAATAAGAGGAAATTTTTCTGTCTCATAAAGCAAATCTAATATTATCGTTTTTAATTGACTTTAAAACTTAGAACAATTAATTTCAATAATGTTACATTACCTAGATTCTTATTTATTATACACTTTTCTTAACACGAAATGAACCTAAATAATCATTTGACTGTAGCCCTGATTCTGCTCAGGCTTACCTGTGTGATTCCCAGATAGGAAGCGATATGTTTTAGAGGAATTCTTTGTAGTGTTTCAGGTTTTTTTGAAAGCTCAGCATAACGTTCGGTGGCATTATGAAACTGCAGGCTTTCGAGTCTTTGGAGTGTTTTAATATGCTCATTTTCAAATATTAACCTAAAAAGCCGTTCAATGTCGGGATATTTGTCATAAAGTTTGAACAATTGCGTAGCATTGATGGCCATGACTTCAGAATCCTCCAGCATTTGAATCCCTTTTGAAGATGGATTTCCACGAAAAAGGCTCTCTACCCTCACTACAATTTCATTTTCAAAAGCAAAATGTTCGGTGATGTCATTGCCATCTTTGTAATAATATATGCGGGCAAGGCCTTTTTTAATAAAATAAATAGTACGGCAGGTGTGCCCTATATCCTGCAAAATTTCATTTTTCTTTAAAGACTGAAGAATTGTAATAGATTCCAATTCTTCAGCGGCATTATCCGAAAGCTTTAAAAAGGTATCAAAATGAGCGAAAAGGGCTTTCATATCCAGCATGACAATTGGATATAAAATTAATGCGATTTTTCTTTAAAAACACAAAACTATGGAGAATGTAAATGAACGCAATTATTCTTTGAGTTTATAATTCCTCCTCAATGATGCCTCAAAACCGAAACTTTGGAGATTCCTTTCATTCTAAGCTCAATATGTTTAATGTGAGCTTTTTGTTTGTATTCTTCAATGATTTCCAGTATGTCATAATCAATATACACCGAATCCTCTCCATTGATTTCTACGATGGCATATTCGGGAATTTGATCCAGCAGCTCCATTATCTTTTTCTTGTTTAAAAAACTCACATTGTTGGCCAGGTCAATTACATAGTGGGGATTATGACCCGTCTGATTGACATGATATGTATAACCTGCCCTGTAAGTATGTTTGATGATAAAAAAGATAGAATACACAAAGCCAATCACCACACCAATGAGCAAATCAGTAAACAAAATAGAGCCAACTGTAAACACAAAAGGAAGGAGTTGCTCACGTCCCTGTTTCGCCAAAGCCATAATCATTTTTGGGTTGGCGAGTTTATAACCCGTTCTGATCAGGATTACCCCAAGAATCGCATAAGGGATTTTATTTATTATTGGCAAAGCCAGGGTTATGGCAAGAAGAATCCATACCCCATGCATGATAGCAGAGGTTTTGGTCCGGGCACCGGCTTGTATATTGGCACTGCTTCTTACAATCACGGAGGTAACCGGTAGTCCACCCAAAATGCCACTGAAGAAATTTCCGATACCTTGTGCAAACAGTTCCTTGTTTTGGGGAGAAATCTTGTGATGCGGGTCCATTTTGTCCACCGCCTCAAGACTTAAGAGGGTTTCTAAAGAAGCAACAAAACCTATCACAACGGCACTTCTCCAGATATTGCTGTTTAAAATATTGGCATTAAATAAATTTAGCTTGAAATCTTTGAATGTATCAGTGGGAATATTTACAAAATGTGAAGCGTCGATACTGAGTCGGTCGGGAAAAAGCAAAAACAAGATCCAGGCAAATCCACTCGATAGGGTTACTACCAGAAATGTAGTAGGGAAAATCTTGGTCAGAGCTTCAAAATATTTCTCTAAAACCCAAAACAGGGCATAAGTAAAAATTGAAATTATAATAATTCCGGGCGAAATACTTAATGCAAATGACTGCAAAGTGCCAAAAATGTGGTTGAGCGTCAATAGGTTAAAAAGGGTGTCGTTCCAAAAATCAGGTTTGTTGTAACCGAGAACGGTGGGTATCTGCTTTGAAATCAGCAGGATACCGATTGCCGACAGCATCCCTTTGATTACCGCCGAGGGTACCAGGTGAGTGAAGCCGCCAATCTTAAATAGCCCCAATAATATTTGGAATACCCCTGCAATGCTTACAGCCCAAAAGAAAAACTCCAGACTTCCGAGATCGGCAATGGCCTGGGCACAGATAGCAGTAAGTCCGGCTGCAGCACCACTTACACTCATGTGTGAACCACTGAAAATTGACACCACGATACCCCCGATTACAGCAGCAATTAATCCTGAGATCAAGGGTACATCAGAAGCAAGTGCTACACCTAAACTAAGAGGTAATGCAACAAAAAAAACGGTAATACTTGACTTGAAATCGTGTTTTATAAAGGATAAAAAGTAGTATTTTGATTTACGGCTCATTACAATATATGATTTATTTCAAAAGATCAACAATCTCAATGCGTTAAACAATCTGTTTATATGGATTTTTCTGAAGTATTTTGCTTTATTTAGAAAAGTTAGTTTTCCAATTTTTAAGAAAATAAAACCCCCTAGATGATAATAATTTGGACTGCGAAAATTTAAAGGAAATTTTAGGTTTCGAAAAGCTGGAAGGCAATTGTTTTTTTGGTGAAAAGTAAAATCACCAGAAAAATTATTGTAGAAGGAATACTGAAAAAAACACATCTTAATTACCGGCAATTCACAAAATATGGCTTCCGGATATGAAATTTAATAATATATAAGCATCAATCCGATTAGGTGGTATTCTTTTGATAGAAAGTTTTCAAATTCGATATTTAAGTACAAATTCTTCTGAAAATGTTAACATTTTTTATGTCGGTTTATCGCAGTTTTAGAATTCCGGAGACTTTTTTCAAATCATTGGAACTCCCGGGTAAAAAGTATTACATTTATTATTTTACAATTCCTTTACACATTTTTACATAATTAATAATTCCCTAAAATTTTATCAACATACTTTTACCCTATTATTTCACGAAACCATTTTTTGCAATGAATATTTTGAAAGTATCTTTTTTAGTCATTTTTCAAATTTTAGTTTTTCTGTTTCCGGTTTCCGAGAATCCTTTCTTAAAACCCATGCCTCAGTTTCTCAAAAGTAGCGATTTTGGTGGAAGTAATGTGATTTTTCAGTCACTTGACTATGGCAAAACCTGGCAGGATATCAGCAATGGCTTGCCCGCACACATGGAGGACCCTGAATTTTTAACAAACAGTAATAAGCTTTACATACACTCAAAAGATGAAATGTATACTAGAAATTCAAATTCATTGTCTCCTGCCTGGGAAAAAGACCCTGCACTCAAAATACATGGTGAAATTTCAATGTGTAAGTCGGGAATGTATGCAGTTGCCTACAATGGAAAGATTTCGAAGAAAAATCCAGGAACAAATACATGGTCACCTGTTTTCAAAAACCTTCCTATTGATGAAAATCCCGGAAATTTAACCGAATTAAAAAGTGGCGTCTTTATGATTGCCGGGGATAATGGACTCTTCAGGTCTTCAGATGGTGGAAAGACCTGGAAAAAAGTGCATAAAGGTTCTATGGGGAATATTCAGGAGACCAATGGGGTGCTATTGGCTACCAGTCAGGAAGGAATCATCCGTTCAACAGATAATGGGGTAAGTTGGAAAAAAGCTGTAAGTGAGGGTGGGGTAGGTATTTATCTTGCCCGTATAAAAGATGGATTTGTGGGTATTACATATAACACCACTTCAAAGACCCGAAGGGTGAGAACTTCAAAAGATGACGGAAAAACCTGGCAGGCCATTGATGCCGGACTTCCTCCGCATGCTAACATTGCGAATGTGATACAGGCAGGCAATTATTTTTATTGCGGTCACCCCAAAGGCATCTACAGATCTTCTGATAAAGGAAAACACTGGGAACTACTCCATCCGACAGTGGATGATAAAGTATTCAATCTCACCGTTTCAGGAAAAGTGATTTATGCAATTGCTAAGAATGAGGGGTGTTGAATTGCCCATCATAATTATTTTTTAAATACTGTTTAATATTGTATTGCGAAGGTTAATATTTTAATGGCTGCAAAAAGGATTTTACCAAAAACTCACTGATTTTTTGAACCAAAAAGATCAACGTTGGTATAAACCGAAAACCTGACCGTAGGATTTGATTCTCTGATAGTATTGCTGAAATTCCAGATATGCTGGTGTATATAGGCCAGTTGAAACTGTATATGAGGATTTATGGTGAGACCCATCCCTCCAATTATTCTGTTTTGGTTCAAAAAAGTGGCTCCTGCATATTTTCCAATGTTATAGAAAGCCTCATCACCTGCTATTGCACTTAACTGGTATTTTTTAGATATCTTGATGATGGGGTAAATGGCCAAAATCATATGACGTAGCCTGTTTCGATAGGTATAATCAACAATAGTGAGCTCATTGCTATTGTTTTCATTTCCGGCAATACCCACCCAACGGTTCTCATCCCGGAGCCGGTTGGTAATTTTTAATTTTGATATTTGGCTGATTATAGTGGCTTGTAACCAAGCGTGGTTTTCCGGAATGGGGATTTTATTAATGGCCGGTTTTCCATATACATAGGTTTTGTAATGTGAGTACCCAACACTGCCAGTTAGATTTTTTGAAAATTTATAGTCAACCGATGGCCTTATGAAATATTGTTGTTTTTCAGAGAAACCGTTGGCATAACGGCTGGTAGCTTCAAAACTCACCGAACTGCGACCTTTGAGGTTAAATTTTCCGAAATAATGCAACCAAATGTCATTATTATGAGAGATAGTTTGGGCATTGAGCTGGTTTGAAATGACAGATAAAATCGTTAATATTTTTATGTAATTCTTCATTGAGATTTCAATTAAAATATTGCAAAATGAATCCAGGGAATGATGTAATTAACATTCCGGAAATTATTTTTCAAGAAAACAGATTGATTTTGAGCTAAAATGGTTTATTGTTAAGCCCAAAAAAAGAAGAGATCATGGGATTATTTGCAAAAAATATTTCCGGAAATTTCATAAAAAAATCAGGGAGTTTCCAAAAACCCTAAAGGAAACCCCTGATTAAAAAAGACTAGGATACTTTTTTACGTGCCGATGCAGCATGCCCCGACAAAGGCTTATGCTTGTCAAGACCTTTGATTACCACTTTTCCTCCTTCATTTTCATAAGAATTTTTGAAATTATGAAGGTTGTCCATCACTGAGTGATCAACCAAAAGGGTATCTTCAAGGTCTATTTCTACATAAAACTGGGGTGGCAAAGCTTCCAATTTTCTTTTTATACCCATAAAATTGGTAAATACAGCCGCTTTGCTGATTTTAACCAGGTATTTGTTTTCGGTAAACGAAACCTCAGTTGGCGTTTTGAATATAACCGAAAGCGGTTTTCCGTTCAGGAGATTGATGATAATCTCAGCCAACATACCAGCGGCAATTCCCACTAAAAGGTCAATCCATAAAGTAAAAATGATAGTCACAACAAAAATGAAAAGTTGCTCTTTACCAATATGCAATGCATGCATAAACTCTTTAGGATGTGCCAGTCTGATTCCCACCGTAATCAACATTGCGGCCAGGGCAGTATTGGGAATGAGCTCAATCAAATGTGAAGCAAACAATACAAAAACCAAAATAAAGAATCCATGGAAGAAGTTTGCCCAGCGTGTGCGTGCCTTATTGGCAACATTGGCCGAGCTACGTGCTACCTCTGAAATCATAGGTAAACCACCCAAAACACCGGCTATGATGTTTCCTATTCCCACTGCTATGAGGTCTTTGTTGGTATTTGATTTTCTTTTATAATGGTCAATCATGTCGATGGCCTTTACGGTCAAAAGTGACTCAAGACTTCCTACCAAGGCAAACATGATTACGTATTTTGTGAATACCCCTATTTCATGCACACCATCAAAACTCACATTGATTTTAATACTGTCAACCAAATTGCCTAAATGTACCAATGCATAAATAGGCTCAGT
Organism: Cytophagaceae bacterium; assembly: GCA_016722655.1. NCBI lineage: Bacteria > Pseudomonadati > Bacteroidota > Cytophagia > Cytophagales > Cytophagaceae > Cytophagaceae bacterium. The sequence goes on along the minus strand of JADKIR010000005.1, from coordinate 1,230,375 downwards.
GGTTTGGAAATCTAGCATTAGCTCGGCAGGAATTGCAAATAACAGAACCACTAAAGGTGCCGGAATTTTTTTCAATGGAGACTCTGAAAGCATAGGCCAGATCAGCATCACCGCCAGACTTACGATTCCGATCAAAGTAGCCTTTGGGTCAAGGTGCATAAAATAATATGGAATATTTCCGATTAACTCAAAAGTGCTTTTTCCTTTGGTCAGGGCCGGGTCAATATCCAGTAAAATCGGTATTTGTTTTGAAATAATAATAATTCCAATTGCTGCCAGCATTCCATGAACTGCAGAAAGCGGAAAAATGTCGGTAAGTTTTCCTAATTTAAATAGCCCAAACAGAACCTGAACCACACCGGCCACAACAATTGCACCCAGTGCAAGATGCCAGCCTGTTTCGCCACCACCGAATTCAGCTACACATTCAGCAGCGATTACTATCAAACCCGCCGCGGCACCTTTAATTGTAAGCGGTGATCCTGCAAGAAAACTCACAACCACTCCGCCAATAATGGCTGTTAGAAGACCCATGATTGGAGGGAATTCTGAAGCCTTGGCTATGCCCAAACTAAGTGGAAGAGCCAATAAGAAAACGATGAATCCGGAAATGGAATCTGAAGAGAAACTCTCTTTGAAACCGGCCCAACCGTCTTTTGGTAAATTCTTTAAATAATTACTCATGTTATTGTTTTTTAATGCTTTATTTATTCTGAAAAAAATATTTTAAGAAGATTTTATTGGGTTTGATTGCATAGGGTTTTGCTGTGGTCCCAAAAACAATCTGGCATATATTCTGATTAATGCTATACCACTGATGATAAAACTCAGAGCGGTAAACATGCCCAGAAAAAACTGGTTTTGCTTAATATGGCTGAAAAGCAAATCCTCACCAATAAAAGAAGGTGTAATCGGAAAACCGGTTAATCCCAACATAGCAATCAGAAAGACAAAACCCAGAATCGGATATTTACTGATATGTCCGTAATATTCATTCAGGTCAAAATAATCTGGCTCCAGCTTTTTTAATCTTGCCAAACTCAGATATCCGATTATTCCGGATACTGATACTCCGCTTAGGAATATCAATGTCTCACGGAATTCAAAATGCTCATTAAATGACACCGCCAATACCAAACTGAAATGATTGAACAGAATCAAAATCCAGGCAAGTCGGGGATGGAGTCGCTCCGAAAATGATTTTAAAACCATAATTAATCCCGAAAGTGCATATGTAAAAGGTATATATTCATACATGTCTTTTGGGATGTATTCCTGATTGAAAAACAGAAACAAGCCTAAAAGGTAAAAAGGGAAAAAATAATAAAATACATTCTTCGGGGATAAGAAATTGAGAGACTTTCCAATGTTTTTTAAAGGATTGAATATTTTTTTATTCAAAATAGAATCCAGATTCCATTCTCTGATCGAAAGAATATATAAAGTATTTATTAGCTTGTTAGTTTTCTGATTTTCAACCGGATGAAAATTATAATGCTGGTCACGAATCAAATAACTCACCGTAGAAGGAGAGATTAATAATTGGTAAGTTCTCAAGAAAGCATTTCCTGCAAAATGAATCAAAGCAAGAATATGAAAACCAAGAGCTACCTCAATAAAAATTAACCCAATCTGCGTTATTGAGCTGTAAGCAATCTGGGGTTTTATGGAATATTGCACCCTCGTAATAAAAAAGGAAATAATAGCCGTAACCAATCCGGTGAGAGCAATCAATATTTTTACTGCCATTTGTTGTTCCCAAAACGGATAGGTGCGAAGCAGTAAAAAAACTCCAAAATGCACAGATAATGACCCATAGAAAATTGCACTTGAGGGTGTTGGCCCTTCCATAGCTCTGGGTAGCCATGATGAAAATGGAATTTGGGCCGACTTCGCTGCTGCAGCTACAAGTAACGCAATGCCTATGAATATGCCCGTTTCACTATGGCTCATAAGATGTTCATGAACCAAATGATAATTGCTGAGTTTTACGAAATTGATATTTTCGTGCCATAAATGATGGCTTGCCCACATCGCTGCCAATATTCCAACGTCTCCAATCCGGTAAATGGTGAAAACTTTCACAGCATTTCTCACAGGCAGATACCTTTCTCTGTAAAATGCAATCAGTAAGAATGACGATATTCCCAGCATTTCCCAACCCATAAACAGCGTTTCGAAATTACCTGAAATTACGGTCCAGTTGTAACCCAGGAAAAAGAATAACACTGTATTAAAAAACCTTTTGTATCCATTTTCAAGATGCATATAATACTGGCTGTACCGGGTTATCAGGAAAGTGATAAAACTACCCACCAACAGATAGGTCATGGTGATTTTATCAAAATAAAAATCAATTAAAAATTGGTATTCATTTGAGCTGTAAAGTACTATTTCCTGAATATTGGTTTTTGGGGTACCTTTAAGTATCCAAATTATCATATAGTAAATCACAAGGATTAATTGTGAAGCAGTGGTGATAATTGCCAGCCAGGAGATCGCAGATTCTCGTTTTTTCGAAAAAAACAAACTCGCGATAAAACCGATAAACGGTATTAGCACAAAACCTAAAATTATATTATTTGTCTCCATGTTTAATCTCTGATAATTTCTAAGATGGGTAAATTGCCATGTTCATTCTCGAAAATTTCTTCCAGATTATTGGCCACTTCAATTTTGTCGGTAATAATTTCATAAGGTTTAAAATTACCCTGATCAAAAACAAAAGCCTCCTTAGTTTCGGGATGAATCACTACCAGATTTATCCAGTTATTGATAAACCATTCATAGGTAGCCGGATTGATTTGCATTATCCGTAAAACTTCTTTCGGATAATGTTCAATAGTAATCAACAGCCTTAACGGATCATGAATATTGATCATTTGCACAGGTAATCCGGGTCGCAGGTCTCCATCCATGCCGTTGGAGAGGCCTATTAGCCCTACCACATTGTGAGGGAGTTTTGAACCTGCTCCCAGGCGGTAGTTGTCCACCCTTGAGAAATAGTATTCGAGATTAATACCTCCGCACACCGGAGCGATGGCGTTCAAAATCCCTGATAAAATGGAACCGTCATGATCAATTGCATAATCGTATGAATTGAGAAATGCCCGCCGATCAAAAAACAAATGTTTGTTGTTTTCTCTTTTACCGACTACGCAGAGTGTATTGGTGGCGTGATTCCATTCTGGGCGTGGCTCAAACAAGGATATCGAACGTTTTTTTACCTCAGCGTGTACTTTTTCTGCCGATCTTTTGGTGTTGGTCATCAAAAATCTTCTGGACCTCTCTTTGGCATTGGCACTTAATGCCTGCTGAATTACAGATTTATAATTTTTATGACTTTCTTTCAAATTATTCGGAAGAAGATCTTCATCGAAATAGTCGGCTTCATCACGAGTTGTGTCGTGAAGTGCAGCCACAAACCAGGTTGAATCAGGAATATTTATACCTCTTTCACGTAGTCCGGCTCTGACTTGAGGGTCATTGGCAAGAATACTGGCAACCCGTGCATTGACTGATCCTGCTCTGCCTGAACAGGCCCCGCAATCATAACCGGCATAATACGTGTTGTTTACACTGCTGGCACCATGGCCCATGATATAAACCAGGGGTGCGAAATTTTCAACCAAACCTATACTTTTTAGTAAACCTTCGGTTTTTTCGATCATTTCTTCCAGCGTAAAACCTACCTGCAAGCCCTGACTTTTCTTGCCTTTGTAGGCTATGGTTAGCTTTCCATATTTGTCCATATGCTTAAAAGAAGAAACCATCGCGGGCGATTCTGAAGGGAAAAGTATGCTTTTTCCCATTTTCAGTGCCGACCACAAACCCAAAGTTGGAGCGATAATCAATCCACCAAAAAAGCCATAAGTGTGTCGGTTGAAATGGTTGTCCCTTTTGTGCCTTTTTTCCGCATCTTCTTCTTTAATCAGGATGTCGGGTGTCATTGGTGCCGGACATACCTTGGTCGTAAATTTGCTCTGCTCAGGCTGAAAGAAAAATGCCACGTTGAAAAAGCCAGCCACTCCAAAAGTCTCTGCATCAGGGACTATCTGTTCAATGTGTCGCCTGATAGAGCACTCGCGGTCATCAATGCAAAACAACGCCTGGAAACTTTTTTTCTCAGAGCTTTTGGTTTCTTGTTTTTTCTGTAATCCTTTGATAACCTGATCATAATAAGACCATTCATAAGCCTCCTGCCAAATTTTGTAAACTTCAAAAAGTTCTGATTTTGGAATTTCTTTGAATAAATCGCTTTCAAAGTTTTCTGGCAGACTCTCACTTATTGGTTTCCATACTTCTCCATAAAGCTGATCGAGTTGGTCCAATTCTATCAATAGCTCATAAATAATAAATTCTTTGATAGAAATTCTGCGTTTGTCCAATAGCGACTGAGGCCTTTTTTCAATAGCACACACCATTCCTGACCACCCTGGATGACCAAACTGCTGTTCAAACAAATAACTCTCATAGAAATTTTCGTCGCCAACGACAATTTTTAGCAATACATCCAGTGGATTTTTTTCATTTAATAAAATATTTTGGGCTCTTTGAGTTTTGAAAATACTGGTATGACTGTTTTTTTCAATATTCCTTAAAGCTTCCAAAAATAGTTTGTCATGGAAGGGAAATTTGGCAATACTTATCCCCTGGTCAAGAAATGCACCAACTGATCTGAAGAGTTTGGGGTGCACATATTTGTCGAGATTGATTTTATATTTTGATTTCCAAATTTTTCTAAATCGACCAATTCTTTGACTATGGGTTTCATCGTAGTCAACTTCCAGTAATTTTTCCTTCCAGAGCGAAAGATTTCCTTTTCCCTTATTTTCAATTATTCTATTTTCGAGAATCGCTTCATTTATTTTTCCTTTTTGGAATAATTCTTTGTATTCTGCTAAAGTTAAATATACCTGATAACCAAATATTTGGGCTGCTTTTTGCATCCCATTATGAAAATTCAGATGCTGAAAAGCGTGCAAAGTATTATGATGAACAAAATCCTTTAAAGGAGCTTGTGCCGGTAGGTAATGGTGAAGTTCATGCAAAACATGATCTAAGTCAAATCCGAAATTTGATTTTTCTTTTTTCATTAAGAAAAGAGGTAAAAATTAAAATGAAATTTTAATCAGGGCATAAAGCCCGGTTTGAAATTAGGATAGATATGAATCTTAAATCCTGAGGTTTCGGACTAGAATATATAGTCTGCTTTTATTATAGAATGACCCAACAGTTTGATTTGTAGGGTTTTGTATTATGAAAGATGTGTAATTAAAGGTTATGTCAGTAAATTGTGCAGGAATTATGAAAAGATCCTGTTGATCTTCATGGTTATCTTCTTCCTCTTTTTCTTCTAATTTTTCATTCAGAAATCGGAAAATAAATTTTTCGTCAGGACCAGAATGAGCTTTTAAATAAGCATTTGAATGAAGAGAGCCGGAAATTTCTTTTTTTGATGGCACATGCAAACCCATCCCTATCATGAACAGGATGGTGTACATCAAAAACATTTGCCGTCTAAACATTTCCAATCATTTTAAAAATTCCGATGGCAATTAAATATTTTAATTTCTTTTTAATCCAATTTTAATCTTTATTTTTTTTCAGATAATTTATTAATTGAAAAAAAATATAAAAAAATGAATATTATTTCTGATTGGTTTAGCTTTTAGAAACAATTTTTAAACCCAAATCATTGCCAATTCGAGATTTAATGAAGGAAATCGCTTCATCAACCTGATTTGTAATCAGATACATTTTTTTATCATGTTCTGAAATAGTCCTTTCTTCCAGCATTTTATCTATATGCTCAATGATATGACAATGGTATCCGTCATTAAATATAACTACAGGAAATTTGGAAATCTTGCCGGTCTGTATCAAGGTCAGGGCTTCAAAAAACTCATCTAAGGTCCCAAAACCACCCGGGCAAATCACAAATGCATAAGAGTATTTGATAAGCAGGGTTTTTCTTACAAAAAAGTATTTGAAGTCCACCCATTTATCAAGATAAGGGTTGGGTTTTTGCTCGTGTGGAAGCACAATATTGCAGCCTATCGATTTACCGCCTACGTCTTTGGCACCACGGTTGGCTGCCTCCATGATTCCGGGACCACCACCGGTCAGAATTGTGAAGCCCATTTTTGCCAGTTCTGCACCAATATGCCGGGCTTCGTGATAATACCGGTTATTGTCATCAAATCTTGCTGAACCAAATATTGTTACGCAAGGGCCCACAAAATGTAATATTCTGAAGCCTTTGATAAATTCCCACATTACATCCAATACAAATCTGAATTCTTTCCAGCGGCTCTGTGGCCCTTCCAAAAATCTTACTTCTGAGTGTATCCTATGGGTGCTGTTACGTGTCATTTTTTTAAGAATTTTTCAAAAAAAAAGTTTGTTTGAGTCAAAACTACAAACAAACTTTCTTAAATATTCTGCTTTTTTTTAAATTTTAAAACCTTCTTTCAAACCTACAGTTTTGTTGAAAATTAGTTTTTCCGGAGTTGAATCAATATCTGCGGCGTAATAACCATTTCTGATAAACTGGTATTTTGTACCCGCTTCAAAAGATTTTAAAGATGGCTCTACAAATGCCCTGGTGATTACCAGTGAGTCCTCATTGATAAAGGCCTTAAAATCACCTTCTTCAGAGCTTGGATCTTCCACTTTGAAGAGTCGGTCATAAATTCTTACTTCTGCTTCCAGCGATTCGGTTGCCGGTAGCCAGTGAATCACCCCTTTTACTTTTATACCACTTTCGTCCTGACCGCTTTTTGAAGTCGGGATATAAGAACATTTTATTTCAGTCACCTCACCGTTTTCATCGTGAACAACCTCTTCACATTGAATGATAAACGCCCCTTTTAATCTCACCATTTTTCCCGGCGAAAGTCTGAAGTATTTATTGGGAGGATTTTCCATGAAATCGTCTTTTTCAATCAACAATTCTTTGGTAAAATTCACCGTCCTTGATCCACTCTCAGGAATTTCCGGATTGTTTTCAAGGTTACATTCAATACTATCAATATCCGAAGGGAAATTCGTAATTGTAACTTTCAATGGATTGAAAACCGCCATCACACGGGCTGCGGTTTTGTTGAGATTTTCTCTTACAAAAAACTCAAGCAAACTTACATCTATCAGATTGTCACGTTTTTGAATGCCAATACGATCACAAAAATCCACAATCGCTTTGGCAGGAAATCCTCTTCTACGCATACCCGAAATAGTAGGCATGCGTGGGTCATCCCATCCCGATACATTCTTCTCGTTGACAAGTTGCAAAAGTTTCCTTTTGCTCATCACGGTATAGGAGAGATTGAGCCGGGCAAATTCGTATTGTTTTGAAGGGAAAATTTCGAGTTTTTCCAAAAACCAATCATACAATTCGCGGTGTGAAACAAACTCCAGCGTACATATTGAGTGAGTGATACCCTCAATCGAGTCTGACTGACCATGAGCAAAGTCGTACATAGGATAAATACACCACTTATCACCTGTCCGATGATGATGGGCGTATTTGATACGGTAAATGATAGGGTCACGCATGAGCATATTGCTGGAGGCCATATCTATTTTCGCCCGTAATACTTTACTTCCTTCAGGGAATTCACCATTGGCCATGGCCTCAAATAGTTGAAGGTTCTCTTCAATGCTTCGGTTCCGGTATGGGCTGTTGGATCCGGGCTGTGAGGGCGTACCCTTTAAAGTTGCCATTTCTTCCGAAGTGGAATCATCGACATAGGCCAACCCTTTGGTTATTAGTTTTTTGGCATATTTAAAAAGCTGATCAAAATAGTCAGAAGCGTAGTATTCATTAACCCAGTTAAATCCCAGCCATTTAACATCATTCTTGATGGAGTCAACATATTCTGTGTCTTCGGTTACAGGATTGGTATCATCAAACCGAAGGTTGGTACCGCCACCGTAATCCTGAGTCAATCCAAAATTGAGGCAAATTGATTTTGCATGGCCTATGTGCAGATAGCCGTTGGGTTCAGGAGGAAACCGGGTCAATAATCTCCCACTGTGCTTACCTGATTTGAGGTCAGCTACCACTATCTCTTCAATAAAATTCAAACTCTTCTCCTTAATCTCTTCTGACATAAGTTTTGTTTGTTGTACAAAAAGCTAATTTAATATTAGAAAGTATATGATAATTTTAAACTATATCGATTTTGGGAATTTTACTTTGTTTAATACAAGAAATTATTTTGATTGTTAAATATTTATGTATTTGAAAAGGCAATAATTAACAATTTCTTAAAACAAGATTAAAACTTAGAAGGCTATTTTCCTTTAAATGCGGGCTCACGTTTCTGTAAAAATGCCATTACACCTTCAGCAAAATCTTCTGAATGTCCGCAAGCGGTTTGACCTTCGGCTTCCAGATTTAATATTTCTTCCAGGCTGGAGTTAAAACTTTGATTGAGCACTTTTTTCATTTTTCCTATTGCTCCGGTGGCCGATTTGGCATAAAATTCTGCGATTTTCTCAATTTCTGCATCCAGATTCTCGGTTTCAACAATTTTGTTAACCAATCCTAGTTGAAGAGCTTCGGGCATAAATATTTTGCGACCGGTACTACAGATTTCGAAAGCCTTTTGAAAACCTACTATTCTTGGTAGAAAATACATAGAACCCGCATCTGGCATGAGGCCAATTCCAACAAATAATTCAGTAAGGTAAGTAGAAGAATCAGCAATCAGTAAGTCGCAAGCCAAAGCCAATGAAAGTCCTGCTCCTGCAGCCACACCATTAATTTTACAGATAATTGGCTTTTCCAGTGATCGCATCTTCAAAATCAATGGATTGTATCTTGCTCTCAGAATATTCCCCAGATTGGTGTCGCCCAGACCTTCTTTGAGGTCAGCCCCGGAGCAAAAAGCCTTCAAATTCCCGCCAGAGAGAATTATTACCCTTATTTCCGGGTCGTTTTCACAAACAGAAAATGCCTCTCTGAGCTCAAATATGAGATTTTGACTTAAAGCATTAAATACTTCGGGCCTGTTGAGTGTGATGTAGGCTTTCGAATCTTTTTTTTCGAAGATTAAATCTTTATACATCTGGTAATTAGTTTTGGTGTAGTAAAATTCGCCAAAAAAAATCAATATCCCACTAAATTCCGAATGGGAATTTAAGGAATTCAAAATAAAATTATCAGATGGGTATAAGGTAGGAAGAAATTATTAAAATGTGGAATTGAAAAAGCACAATAAAACACCTTGACCGCAAAATTTCGGCCTATAAAACTTTTACATAATGGTTTAAGAATGTATCAGCAATCATTTGTAAATGTGGCGATTTGGATAAGTAGTTGGTTTTTCTTTTTTGTTTCCTAAAGAATATACCACCACGCCAACTGCCAGAGCTGCCAACCCGAATAAAATCCCTTTTTTCATAACCTTAAAATTTTAAATATTTAAACAATTAATTTTTTCTAAAAAATAGCTTTTTCATTTGCTTTTTAAAGATAACGCACAATTTTCAACAATTGTTACAACAAGAGCTTAAAATTTCCTTAAAAATTATTTTACGGTAATTTGCCCCTTTTGTTGGCGTTCATTTTATTAGAATCAAAAATTAATCCAAAGTTTAATGAGAATAGTAAAATTTTTATTAAAAGGTTGGTATTTTTTTTAAGGAAAATTTAAGGTAGCTTTGTCCATCAAAAATTTGAGCATTTTGGATGTACTAAAAGGAGTAGTTTTCAGGTCAACGGGTAGCTGGTATGAGGTAAAAACCGAAGCCGGTGAAATGTATTCCTGCAGGCTGAAAGGTAAGTTCAAAATCAAAGGCTTGAAAGTCACCAATCCGATTGCGGTGGGCGATGAAGTGGTTTTTGAAGTTGAAAATGAAGATATCGGGATAATTTTTGATATCAAACCCCGCAACAACTATATCATTAGAAAGTCTGTTCACAAAACCGCCCATGGTCATTTGCTGGCCACCAATATAGACCAACTCGTGGTCATCATCACATTGGCACACCCGCGTACTTCAATGGGTTTTGTGGACAGAATGCTCGTAACTGCCGAAACCTTCCGGATACCTGTTTTGCTGGTTTTTAATAAGAAAGACCTTTTGGATAGCGAAGCCGTCGAAATACAGGACGAGTTGATGGAAATGTACGAAAACCTGGGATATACGTGTATCAGTACTTCAACGGTTACTCGTGTAGGTTTAGATATTTTTAAAGAAAAACTAAGTAACAAAACCAGCTTATTGTCAGGTCACTCAGGTGTTGGTAAATCTTCACTGATTAATTTCATAGATCCCGAACTCGATCTGGCTACGTCTGAAATCTCGACTTTTGCCAATAAGGGTGTACATACCACTACTTTCGCCGAAATGTTTGAATTGCCGGGAAATATCAGGATTATCGATTCGCCTGGAATTAAGGAATTGGGGCTGATGGATATTGATGAAAACGAACTGGGGCATTATTTCCCCGAATTCAGGGCTCTGCTGGGAGAATGTAAATTTAATAACTGCCACCATATCAACGAACCCAAATGTGCCATCAAAGATGCAGTAGAGTCCGGAGATATTGCCGAAAGCCGGTACAGAAGCTACTTAAGTATGTATGAAAATTATGATAACAGACGGTAGGGGAGTTTGTTTTTTCAAAAGTTAATTTCAAAGTATTTAAAATTGCATATAATTTGAAAAGTGCCTTAATAATTCAGATATAATAAATTTTGAATTTTCGGTTTTCCACTTATTTGATATACAGGAGTTTATAAAATTGCAGATTGGTAACAATTTATTAACAAAATTTTAGCTTCAAATCAGGTCTTATGTCTGTTTTTAATTCTATATTTGCAGCGTAATAATACAATGAAACAGATATTGCTCCCCATTTCCCCTTTTCGACGACTTAGGTCCGTGAGGACCCAAGCATAAGGATATTTACTTTTATTAGTGGATTTCCTTCCACCTTTTCTTAAAAAAATCTTATAACAAAAACAGCGGATACACCGTCTCCATTTAGGGTCTGAGCCCCTTGCAAATGACGATGAACATTACAGAAAAAAGTATTATTGGAAAATATGTGGTTCAGGTAGCCACAGAGGAGCATTTTGATTATGCCCAGGTGATTGTAGAGGAGATGGCCCTTTCGGCCAAAGCTCGTGGCACCGGTATTGCCAAACGTTCGCCTGAATACATCAAGCTTAAAATGGAAGAAGGAAAGGCGGTAATAGCCACGACTTCCGATGGCGAATGGGTGGGCTTTTGTTATGTCGAAACCTGGGAGCATGGCAAGTTTGTGGCCAACTCAGGATTGATAGTACATCCCAATCATCGTAAAAGCGGCATTGCAACTTCCATAAAATCAATGGCTTTCAATTTATCAAGAGCCAAATATCCCGATGCAAAAATCATTGGATTGACCACCAGTCTGGCCGTGATGAAAATCAATTCAGAATTGGGCTATCTGCCGGTGCCGTTTTCGGAACTACCCAAAGAGGATGATTTCTGGAAAGGTTGCTCCAGCTGTGTCAATTATGATATACTGAACCGCACCAATAGGGCACATTGCTTGTGCACAGGCATGAAGTTTGACCCCGAGGAGGAAAAAAACAAAGTAAAAGAAGGCAAAAAGCCGGAGTTTTGGGATTTTCTGACAGAATCAAGCCTCTATGAAAAATGGATGAGCATGAAGCAGCGGATACTTTTAAGAAGAGAGGAACGTAAAAAAAAAGTTCAGCCCAGCCCAAAGACTCAGAGAGAACTCAGCGAGGTATAGAGAATATTAAAGGTAGAATGGAATGAGTTCGTGTTTGACACGAACTCATTTTTTTATTTAGACATTGACGCTATTGTTATTTCCAAACTAATAAAATATTGAAAGCTTTAATTTAAATGAATTTAGGCTTTTTGATTATTTTTTTATTCAAAAGTTTTTTGTTTTAATTTAATCAAATCTCGAATTATTTAATTTTATAAAATATTGAATTTTAGTGAAATATGAAAAATTATGCACCGTAAAATAACTTTAATTCTTTTTTTACTCTAATATTAGGAAAGTTCGTTTTTTTTTTTTTCAACTTTACATCATCAATTGATAAATAACACTTTAAAGGACACAGTATTTACTAAATTTCTTAACTTTGTAAATATACCGGTACGTAAATCACAGCAACGCCCACGGTAACCGATAGGTACCTCACCTACCAGCCACTCCCTGAGCTGCACTATAATATGCGTCACCATTTTTAAAACGATTTTAATTATTAATTTTAAAATGGAAAAAAACATTATGCTTACGACTATGCTATTGGCCGGCACTATGTTGCTTGGCTGTAATCCGAAAGAGGTTTTGGAACCTGCCTTAGATTACCCCGCTTTTGTAGTTATTGATGGAGATACAATAAAAACAAGGAATGATAATGCACTTAAGGATAAAGTAAGTAAAAATGACCGTAGCGGACTTCTTGAAACCACTGTGGTTGGTGATACTATCTTGGTATTCAAATTGCCCAAAAAGCTTAAACCATCAAAAGTATCAGACCTTACAAAATATAAAAATTCTAAAATTCCTGAACTCAAAGGTAAGCAATTTAAACTAGTGGCTGCAGGAGGCAATCTTACACAAGGCATGCGTGATGGTGGTATTTTTAATGAAGGTATGTTAACTTCTTACCCAACCTTGATTGCTAATCAATTGGGAATCGACTTTCAAAATACCCTCTTTGATCCATCAGAATATAATGGAATAGGTCGCAAAGTATCAAGTAGTTTTAATCCTACAGCAGGACCAGTTCCCAAGCAAAAAGAGGTAATCAATAATTTAGCAATTGAAGATGGAAGAGTGAAAAAATATAAATATATCACTAAGCCCGATAATTATTTGATAAATGCAATAAATGGCTTACAAAAGTATGAAATAAATATGGATAGGTTGAGCTCATATTATCAATTACATACTCAGTTTACAAATAACTTTGGGTATGGATTGTTAACAAATTCCAAAAAATTTGATTTCTTACTTTTTGAAAATGGCTTGCAAGATATTCTAGTAAATGGCTTAAAATCAAATATTCCCAAATATGATTTAACTGAATTACAAAAAGTAAAAGCAGGTGTAAAAGTAGAATATAATTTTGATAGACTTACTGTATCAGGATCTGAAGTTTATACAACAATATTTAAGTTATTAGTCAGTCAACAATTAAATCGTGGTATTATTTTGAATTGTCCAGACTTAGAAGATCTGCCATATTTTCGAAAAACTTATGTTGCTGAAATTAAAAAACTTGCTGATACTTACGGACTTAATCTTTATGATTTATTGAGAGATGAAAATTTAGTTTTAGGATCACCAAGCATTGATTCGTTGTTGTCACCCAGAGTAAATTTATCAATCAAACCTTGGGTTTCTACAAGGGTAAACTATAATAGTGAAGCAGGCGATAACTATATAATTAGTGGCGATACTAGAAAAAGAATAAATGAAAGCATTGCTATAAAAAATTCTAACTCAAGAATATTAAGCGAATATGCTGATATGCCTATATGTGATATTAATAAATTATATAAAAATATTTTGAATGGATCGGTGGTGACCTCAGATGGAATCAAAGTAGATGCTACCTGGCCTGGAGGGAATTTTTTCTCAACCGATGGGGTATACCCCTCTGCATTTGGACAGGCGGTGATAGCCAATGAGGTTATAAAAATCATGAATAGCTTTTATATGATGGATATTGAGCTTATACCTACTGCTGAATACCTTAGAAGATAATATAAAACCTTAAAAATCAATATAATGAAAAGAGTTATAAGTTCTTTGCTGATATTTCTGTGTCTATATAGTCCGATTTTTGCACAATTTGCTATATCAAATAGGTATTCATCAGAAAAAATTACCTTTCCAGTTAATGGTTCTGTTTTCAGATGGATAACTCCAATAACGATAGCCATCAGTTTCGTTTTGCTGGTCAAACCTCCTCAACATATTCCTTAAATTTTTCAGTTTTTAAACGTAGTTCTACTGGGGGGTACGTACTTGTACCGCAGTATAATAATATATCATTAACTTATCAACCTTGTCCTGGGAATGTTTGTGCAGACAATATTAAAATATTTAATTATGTAGGCTCCACAAATCTTGGAAAAGGCTTTTACAGGATAGTAGTTTATAGACAGTATTCCAATCTTTTATTTAATACAATTGCTCGTAAGGTAACAAAGTGTGTTGTAGATTTTGGAGTTGGAGATGTTTATTTCATTGCTGGTCAATCAAATGCATCAGGTTGGTATTGGCGAGATGATAAAGATCAAAATGGGAATTATTTTTTAGATAATACCATTTCAACGACTGGTGAAATTACCAAATCTTCTCCAATGGCAAGGACTTTAAACTTTAAGGGCGACAATGGTGGAATGAATGGTGGTGGTCAATCAATTTCAAAAGGAATTCCGTATGAATCAAATACTGAGAATTCTTTAATTTTTCAAGAGTTAATTATTCCAGCAACCCCTACTTCGGCATCTGATCAGGATAATAATAGAATTAATATTTACCCAAACGGGTATAATAGCTGGGTTTATGGTCCTTTAGGATATAAAATTGCCACAAATAATATTGATGGAGGAGGGAAATATGAGGGTACACCCTCACTGTGGTTCAACACAGCTGTTGGAGGAACTACGATTAATCAAGGAACGGGTTTTAATAGCTGGTTGGATAATCCTACCAATCCTTCATCACTTATTGGAAAATTAGACTATACCTTATTAAATTTTGCTGGTCCCTTTGGTGCAAAAGCCGTTTTATGGCATCAAGGAGAATATGATCATTTATCTTACCTCAGCGGATCGAAATCATCTAACTATAAAAATGAATACAATACAGGGTTATCTCAAATTATTGAATGGACTCGGCAGGCAGTTGATAATAGTATGAAAGAGAGCTCAAAACTTAATTGGTTTATTTCTGATGTGTCCTACTTACCATACTCAAGTACTCCAAGTAATTCATTAGGGTCTGTTTCAAGTATTATTAATCCAATACCTACAGCATATATTGGATTGACAAGTGGTAGTCAATCAAATTGGACATCTCCTAGCAATTTAGTATCTGTAGGTCAAACAATAACTCGAAATAGACCAATCTCGCCACCAAATATTGCAACAAATTCTGTTTATTTTGTGCCTCCAAATACTCCTCACTTAAATATAAGGAGGGGGCCTGCAACTGATGACTTAATTGGAATTAACAACCGAACGTCAAGGTTTTTAATACATTTAAGTGGCATAAATTCTTTAAATACCTTTGCAAATCGTTGGTATGATAAATTATATTCATCTAATGTATCTGTTTCAAATTCTAGCATTGCAGCGTCGCCACTAATTCCTTTGATGAGTGTAACTAAATCGGATAATAATTACACTTTAACCATTGCTAGTCAATCAAATAGTAATCCAAATAATCTGGTTGATTACCCCGCTGTAAAATATATATGGGTAAAAAATTCTCAAGCACCAATGCTAGATGTTGGAATGGCCAGTTGTTTAAGTACAACGGGGATAACAAATAATTGTAACTCAGCTACATTTAATAATGCGATTCCAGGTGATTATTTAGTTGGTTATGTATTTAAAGACGGCAGATTACACCCTGTTCAACCTTATTTAGTACCTGGTAGTTCGGCTCAATCAAAAAATATACGAATTGGTAACAATAATTTAATTATTCCCTCAACTGGCGGAGAGGCAAAAACGGAAGTAGTTGCTGTTTTGTGTGATTGGGAGATAGTGAATGCTCCTATAAATTCTACATTGACTTATGTTGAACCTACGGGCGAATTAGTTTTTTCAGCAAATGCTAATACTACAGGTTCTACAAAGTCTGAAGAAATAACAATCAAAGAATTAGGTGGGACTTATACAGAAAGTATTGTAGTCACTCAACCAGCTGTTTCAGGAACATCCACCCCTCTCACCTCCATCACCCCCAATGCCAATTCATCTGGTTATCAACTCAATAATTCAACAGATGGTAACACCATGATGGTCAGTGGGGTGCAATACACCCAGGGTATTGGCACCCATGCTCCTAGCAGTATGTTTTTTAACCTCAATGGGCAGTACAACACCCTATCGGGCAAAGTGGGTCGTGACGATGAGAGTGATAATACTTACAACAGCGGCAATGTGGAGTTTACAATAAAAGGTGATGGTGTTACGCTCTGGACATCTACTGTACATGGTAATACCACCAATGCTCAAAGTTTTAATATTGATGAGGCTGGTAAAACCACGATTGAATTAAATGTGGGAACAAGCACCGATGGTAATTATTTTGATCATGCCGACTGGATAGACATGTATTTGAATGGAGAAAGTTGTTCTAATCCTATGCCAACAAATGTAGTAGCAAACCCTCCAAACTTAGGCTCATCAGGTGGTTCAGCTCAGCTTTCGGCAACTTGTGCCAGTGGAACTCCAACCTGGAACACAGGCCAAACAGGTAGCCCAATAACAGTGAATTTAACAGTTACTACATCTTATTCTGTAACTTGTACAAGTGGTAGTTGTAATCCTTCTAATTCGGTGGGTGTTACTATAACAGTTCCCACAGGGCCATGTACTTCTGTTCAAAACAATGTACAACTTTCAACCTGGACAGTGACTGGTCATCCTCTGGTAGCAAGATCTTTCCATAATGCATATTGGCTAACACAAAGAATTGGAACTAATCCCGAGAGCTTTTTAGTTCGTGGTTCTGAAATGCTTAACAGGAGTGATGTTAACCCACCATACAGTATCACTAATCCAGAATTGAAAAATTGTTTTGCTTTCGTACACAGTGCTTATGGTGGGTTAGTCGGCCCTAATGCCACCGAGTTTCCAACCCCTGATGGTTTTGCAATGGGATATGAATGCCCTACTCCACCATGTAATGCCTCAAACGGAACACGATATTTTTACTCTATTTCGGCACCTCCCAGTTGTAGTAATTCAAATCTTATAAATTCATGGACCTATGCAAGTTCAGCAGGTTCTACGACCGGTCTCCCAAGAATTGGGAAATCAATAGATAATGGGGATATGACCATGGGTTCAACCAATTATACAGCAAGTTATCCAGGTACTGGTATAGGTACACATGCCTTTTCAGAGATCATTTATGACTTGGGGGCATCCCATACTTTCCAGTATTTTAAATCTACCGTAGGAAAAGACAATGAGTCGGTATGTGGCGAAAACCGTTTGGTTTTCAAGGTGGTAAACAATGCCACAGGAGCTATTTTGGCACAGTCTCCGGTTGTGGGTAATCCAGCTTATGGCCTTCCTCAAACCTACGATATGAGTGTAAACATTGCGGGTGTCAGATATTTGAAACTTGTGGTGGAAGATGGCGGTGACAATATATATTGTGACCATGCCAACTGGGCAAGAGCAAGAGTAACTTGCGATGCAAATGCCAGGAAATCAGCAGAAGGAGATTCGATACAGTTTGAAACTGCTTTGAAAATTAGCCCTAATCCGTCGGAAGGTGAGTTAACAATTGAATTTGGTCTTGAAAACGATGGTCCGGTGAGCATTCAAATGCTAAATTCTGCGGGATTCGCCTTTAAAACTGAGTCGGTTTCTGGTGTTAAAGGCAGAAATGCATTAAAATTTGATACAGGTAAGAACATTGTTCCCGGTCAATATATTATTTCTGTGGTCTCCCCAGGTCAAAAATTGACTGGTCATGTAAGCATAGTCAAGTAGGAGTTTTTTTTCATCAGACAAAGCCGGAGAAATTCTCCGGCTTTTTTAGTGAATTGATGTATATCTCATTTGATGTTACTCAAAATTAAACTGGTTTTTTTAAGTATTAGATATTAAGTAAAAATTTCCGAATTTTGCAGGTCATTTTTTTAGTATGCTTAAAGATTACGTCAAACTACATGTTTTTGTATTGCTATTTGGTTTTACCGGAATTCTGGGAAAGCTCATTTCTGTTGATTCATTGACTTTGGTGCTGTACCGCACACTGTTTGCTGCATTAGGTTTGTATGTTATTTTGTATTTCAGAAAAGTAAAAATTCAGTTATCCTTTCGTGATTTTGCAGTATTGTTTGGCACCGGATTGGTGCTGGGGCTGCATTGGTTGTGTTTTTTTGGCTCAGGAAAACTCTCTACGGTTTCGGTAAGTCTGGTCACGTTTTCTACCACTTCGTTTTTTACGGGTATTTTGGAGCCGGTTTTATTCAGAAAGAAAATAGTATTGTATGAGATTGTTTTGGGAATCATCGTGGTGATAGGGGTGTCTATTATGTTTAGTTTCGAAATCAGATATCTGAGCGGCATATTGGTGGGATTGTTGGGGGCGTTTCTGGCGGCAGTTTTTTCGATTGTCAATTCCCGGCTCACGCATAGGTTTGACAGTCAGGTCATAAGTTTGGTGGAGCTTTCAGCGGCTATGTTTTTTATGGCGGTTATATTTTTGTTTGCCGGAGATTTTAATTCCCTAAAATTAAGCCAGAATGATTTGTTTTGGCTGTTGATATTGAGCTGGGTTTGTACGGTTATCCCACATTCCCAAATGATAAGTTTGATGCGGAGGATTTCGGTTTTTACAGCCAACTTATCTCTAAATCTGGAGCCGGTTTATGGGGTTATTCTGGCTTATTTTATTTTTGGAGAAAGTGAAAAGATGTCTTTTGAATTTTATTTGGGAGGTATTTTGGTCTTGCTGACGGTTATGTTACATCCAATTTTGAAAAGGAGATTTACCTGATCAAAAGGTCTTCAAATTCTTCTTTGGTGCCATTAAATACATTAAAATCTACCTTTCCTTTGATTCCATTTACAGTGGCTTCTTCGCTTATTTGCCAAAAATGCCAATCCCTGTCCAGATTGGGTTTTCCCATTTTGGTATAATGTGCCACCCAGATCGGATAATTGTCAAAATATCCCTGAAGTTTCTTTTTATAAAAATCTGCATTGGTGTAGATAATCGGTTTTACACTATAATGGTTTTCTATCAATCTGAGCCAGGTTTTTAAACCTTCTCTAATTTTTTGGTCAGACTGACCATATTCAGTTTCGATATCAACTACAGGTGGCAGGTCTCCGTTTTTGAGCTTGGCTATTCTGATAAAAAGATCGGCCTGAGCTTTTGCACTTTTGGTGGCAACAAAAAAATGATAGGCACCAACGGCTATTCCGGCATTTTTGGCTCTCAGTTTATTCTGGAAATAATGATAATCAATGGTTTTAACACCCTGGGTTGCTTTGATGAATGCAAACTCAATTTTAACATTTTCGATTTCCATATTTTTCACCGACTTCCAGTTGATAATCTGTTGGTAGCGAGATACATCGATGCCATGAATGCCGTATTCCGATGGGATATATATTCCAAATGCTTTGTATTTGATGTATCCGGCTTTGATTTCCTGATAGTAGAAGTACCCAAAAAAGGCTATAATTGGGATGATAAAAATCAAAAATGGTTTCCAATTAAATTTCCGTTTCCCAAAGAAGCTTTTTTTCTTCCTGGTCTTTGGACGGGAGGATCGCTGTGTTTTCCGGGTTGAGTTCATTTTTGAAAAATAAAAAAGCCTCTCCATGTATGAAAAGGCTTAATTATAAGATACCTGAGAGTATTATTTTTTTCCGTAACGTCTGTTGAATTTATCAACACGACCTGTTGTATCCAACAATACGTTTTTACCTGTATAGAATGGGTGAGATTTTGAACTTACCTCGACTTTACATACCGGATATTCTTTTCCATCTTCCCACACGATGTTTTCTTTAGTCTCAACGCATGAGCGAGAAAGGAATTTTTCGTCTGAAGTCAAATCCCAGAAAACTACTTCTCTATAATTTGGATGAATGTCTTTTTTCATTTCTTTATTTTATTAAAACCTTTATTCCTCGATTGGGCTGCAAAATTAAGAATAATATTCTTATTTACAAAAGAGTACTTCTAAAAACTCAAAATATTTCTTATTTAGAACTATTTACTTTAGTTGGAGAAAAATTTTGAGTCTAAATTAAAATTTTTTTATATCCAGATTTAAAATTTATCAATTTCATTTAAAAGTGCCTCAATTTGCTCGGGGGTATTGGAAATGAAATTGGAAACTCTGATTTGGCTGTCTTTCCCCGGTCCATATCCGGCACCTACTATCATATTTTTGGTTTTCAAATAATTAATGATATCAGATGATGGTCTTTCAGTATTGATTACAGCAACAGTTTTGGAACGGTGATCCGGATTTTTAACAAAAATATCATAGCCTTCTTTTTTCTCAAAAAACTTATAAAGCATTTTGGCTTTTTCGTCTGTCTGTTTTCTGATAGCCTCCAGGCCGGTTTTATTCATGTCTTCTGCTACTTTTCCTAATAAAAATATGCCCATAACATTAGGAGTGGCAGGATTTTGATAGTTTTTGGCATTTTTCCACAGGGTAGGCAGGTCATGGTGAGCTCCCAGGCAATTCCCTTTTGATTTCAGTTGCTTAGCTTTTTTCAGACATTTTTCATTGGCAATCCATACCCCCAAACCTGCGGGCAATCCAAAACTTTTTTGCACCGAAAAAAAAGCTGTATCAATCAATGAAAAATCCAGCTCAGGTATAGGAGCAGAAGATACCATATCCACTGCAATAAGCTTGTTTCTGTGGCTGCGTTTGAGTTTATGAATATCAGCTTCGCGGGTCTGAACACCCGTTGAAGTTTCGTTTTGAGTTACACAAATCAACTCGGCGTATTCGGGAACTACAATTTCAGAATAAGAAAATCCCTCACCCATAGGTTTATTCAAAGCGTCTGCCTGACGACCCAAAGCCTGTGAATACTGGAAATATTTTTCAGAAAATGAGCCATTTACCAGATGGAAAGATTCAAATTCTACCAAACTCTGGATACTTTTTTCCCATATTTCTGATGCTGAACCGGTAAACATGATGGCGTTTTCCTCTGGAATATTGAGTAAAGCCCTCAGTTGTTCATCGGTATGTTGGTATATTTTTTTGAATTGACCGCTTCGGTGCGAAATCGAACCCAGTTGTTCATCGACGAATTCCTGAAGATATTCCTCAAACTTAGGATAAAGTTCAGCCGGTCCGGCAGTAAAATAGATTAGCTTTCTGCTCATGATGTGTTAAAATGTGTTACAAATTTACAAATTATTATTGAATGAAGTTTTTTGAATCGTGTCAAATTGCGATTCTAAGGATTATGTTCGTAATTTTGTAAAAAAAATAGCTGCATTATATGTTGGTAAATGTTTTTAAGTCAAAGATTCACCGGGTAAAAGTTACTCAGGCCGAGCTCAATTATGTCGGAAGCATAACTATTGATGAGGCCCTGCTTGAAGCTGCCGGTATTATGGAAAACGAAAAAGTGCAGATTGTCAACAATAACAATGGCGAAAGACTTGAAACTTATGCCATTAAAGGCAAGCGTAATTCCGGTATTATCTGCCTTAATGGTGCAGCTGCCCGAAAAGCACAACCGGGTGATATTATAATTATCATATCTTATGCATGGATGACCCCCGAAGAAGCCCAGCAACACAAACCAACGGTGGTCTTTCCTGACGAAAACAATAGAGTGGTACAATAAAAAAATCAATTTTGAAGAAAGCACTAAAGTACTTATTCCCGCTTGTGATAGGCCTGGCCTTACTTCGCTGGGTTTTTAAAGATGTGGATCTGGTAGCCACTATTTCGGATTTCAAATCGGCAAATTATTTTCTGGTGTTTTTGGCTTTGATGGTCGCTTTGCTGGCTCATGTAAGCAGAGCCTATCGCTGGAATCTTATGCTTGAACCGATGGGCTACAAACCAAGCTTGCTAAATACTTCTGTGGCCGTTATGATAGGTTACCTAACCAACCTGATTTTTCCCCGTGCAGGTGAATTGGCACGCTCAGCGAGTCTGCAAAAAAGTGAGAATGTACCCTTTGACAAGTCTTTTGGGGCGGTTATTGCCGAGAGAGTGATTGATGTTTTGGTTTTGGGAGTTTTGGTTTTGGTAAATATTCTATTGGAATTTTCCAGATTAAAATCTCTAGTAATCGAGATGTTTGGAGGTAAACTCAATAGTATTCAAAATCTAGTTTATTTGGGTATTGGGTTTCTTGTGTTTGTGGGAATAGCATATTTTGTTTTCCTGAAATATAAAGATAAAATACTGAATATTAATCTGGTAAAGAAAATTTTTGAAGTAGGAAAGGGTCTCTGGAGTGGTTTTGTGAGTGTGCTTAAAATTAAAAAATCTGGATTGTTTTTTCTACATACCCTATTTATCTGGTCAATGTATTATTTTGGCACTTATTTGCTTTGTCAGGCGATTTCGATAGGGCAGGAGCTTTCATTTTTGGCAGTTCTCACCATATTGGTGATGGGCTCCATTGGCATGGCTATCCCTACACAGGGAGGATTGGGTAGTTATCATTTCTTTGTGGGTAAAATCGTGGTGTTATATGGCTTGAGTCAGCAAGATGGAGTGAGCCTTGCCACATTTCTGCATACATTACAAGGGGTTCTTTTTGTGCTTTTATTCGGTTTGGCGGCTTTTATTATTAGTTTTTTTACAGAAAAAAAGACTAATATTTCCTGAATTTTTATTCAATCAGAATTTTCTTGCTGAATACATTTTGTTTCGAATCAATGATTTTCAGATAATACTCTCCTTTATATTTTTCGGGAAAATGAATTTCATTTTTTTCGTTAAATATAGGTTTATCTAAAATTTTTCCTTCCTGATTATACAAAAAGACTTCTACAATCTGATTTTTCAAACCTGAAAGCTTAATTGTTCCGGTTCCGGGATTAGGAAATGCCATAATTTCAAGTTCACGTTCAATACCCAATGGCAGGGCAATTTTCAGATTCATGCATACCATATTATTGGCTTCGTTGGTTTCGAGTGTTTTCTTGTTTTTATCAACAATCGCAAGTATTTGATATTGACCGATTTGCATATCCATGGGTATAGTAAAGCTTTGATTGACAGCAAATTTTGATTCAGTATATTCAACATTTTGCATCGATGCAATCAATAAATCAGAATCATCATATTTACAGTCTTTCGAGAGATAAATATCCAGCGTAGTTTTACCTGTACCAGATTTTCCCTGATGATTGACCTGCGTTTTTATCTCAATCTTTGATTCGGGCGAAATGATATCCCCGGCGACAATCTGACTATTGCTCAAATACAAATCTTCAGGTCCGTTTTGACCAAATATATTTAGAGTTTTACAAAGATTATTATCAGAAAAATTAGTTTCAGAGGAGTCAGGAATGAGCTCAACGCAAAAATTCATTATTCCCGAAGTATCAATTTTTATATTTTTATAGGTGAAAATAAATGATTGTCCGTAAGCGAGTTTGGGTTCTTTTTTAGTATAAATCAATTTGTTGTTGATTCTTAAACCGGATTTTACGGAGTCTGCATCTAGTTTTCCGTTGTTTTTAATTTTCACTATCAAATCAAAAGCCTGGCCTGCAGAAAGGTTTTCCGGGTCAGTAGCAATGTTTTCTATCACCAAGTCCGCTTGTTTTGCCACCTGACAGCTTTGAATTTTGTTCGAAATGGAGAGCCTGATTTCTGGCAGCAATTTATACATTTGTTCGCCTGGGCAGAGTGTCGGAATACCCGAATCCCGGTGACCAGAGAGGTGATTGAGGGTTTGTCCCGAGGAGCTGTGAAATGATTTCCCCAGGATATCGATGTTTTTTTGACAGGCTTTCCAGGCCACTAGTTTTTCCAGACTTTCGATTACGGTTATAGGAGGTTTAATATTTTCAAAATTCCCCAATAATGACATGCCGGAAGTTTCGCGGTTAAAGCCCGAAAAATGTGCTCCCTGCGTATCATCAGCCCGGCCATCATAGATTTTGCCGGTTTGGTCTATCAGAAAATTGTATCCAATGTCAGCCCAGCCATTGGAATTAACATGATAACTCCAGATTTGTCGTACTCTGGCTGCCCAGTCGGTGTCGTCATTGGGAGTGTCGGTATGGTGCACAATCAAAAACTTTACTTCTGTGGCTGATGGGCTCGGATTGGGTGGACAGTTGCCGGCAGGGCACCATTCCTCTCTTGAAATTATTGAAGGTTTTTTACAGTTACAGTCTTCATTTTCAATGTTTTCTGTAGTTGCCTGAGCTTTTTTTTTAACTTTTTTTAATAAGTATTTTGTATCAAGTGGAGCAAATACTACCCATTCTTTCCTTAAAATGTTCAGGGTTTTATTTTGGGTAAATACCCGGATACTAACTTTCTTATTTTGGTTTTTAAGGTCAATTTGTGATATGAAAATATTGTTATTTTCAACCCTGTGGTCTGGCTCAAGTTTGGTCCAGGAATCGTCATTTTTCCGGATTAGAACACTGTCAATTTCATGTCTGATGTTAGGGGCTTCGAGTACTATTGAAAGTGATATGAAAGGATTATGTCGTATTTTTTTTATAGAAATATTTTCAGAAACTAATTGATTTTCACTGCTTTTGATTAAAATAATTTCAGCACGTCGCGTGATTTGAGCCGATGCAAAATTATATGTCAACAAAAGTATGGTAAAAATTATTTTTTTCATTTGATGAAGTTCAGGTCTTTTAAACTTTCAAAAACCTTTTTGCTTTATTCAAAAGTAGAAAAAACAATTTGCAGGAAATAATATTTTAGTAAAAATCCTTGACCATTAAGCAAAAAAAGAGGGCCGAAGCCCTCTGTATTAATCTTTGGAAATTTTACTCCCGCCCGATAGTTCTTCAGTGATTTTTGGGTTGCCTTTATACAAGACCTTGCTTGCACCGCTTGCCTCTACATCTAAAGTTTCGGTGGCATAAATCTCAGCTTTGCTGGCACCAGAAAGCTCTAAATACACATTTTTGCTGAAAGCAGAGAATCCGTCGAGTGTCGAAGCTCCCGATAGCTGAGCGTCAATGGTTTCAACGTCTTTTTTTAGTTTCAATTCCGAAGCTCCTGAGATACCCGCATTTAGGGTTTTGATTTTGGAATCAATTTTTAATTTGGAAGCTCCACTTATTTCGACATCCAGTTGAGTCAGATTATCGAAACCAAATATTTCGGTATTGCTGGCTGAGGCACAATTGATGGCTTTCAGGTTCGGTGTTTCAATTTCGACCTCCATTTTATAGCGTCTGATTCTTTTCAGATTGAAGCGTTTGTCATATTCAACCGAAAGTTTATTGTTTTTTACTGTGATTTCCAGGTCATCAATGTCGTCCTGAGCACCTTTAACGGATACTTTATAGACAGGAGCATATTTGACGGTCACAAAAAAAGCATTATTGATTTCTATTTTGTCAAAATCTTTTTCATCAAAAGTTTTGGTTTCAAAACCCCCTTTTGGTTCTCCATCCAGAAAAAGGATTTCTTCACAGCTAGTAAGCGTAAAAATTGCGAAAAACAAAGCCAGATATTTCATTTTTTTGTTCATTTGAATATAAAAATTTAGTTTGGATAGAGGTTTTTCGATATAATTCTCTGAGTTTTTTACTAAAGATGAACTTTGAATGTAAAAAGTTGCTTTTAAAATTAATATGTTAAAAACAGATCCCTATTCCTCGCTCCGATATCCTGAATTCAGGTATTTTATTGTTGCCCAGTTTTTGTTTACTGTGGCCATTTTGATTCAGGAAGTGGTACTTTCGTATTATTTATATGAGCTTACCGGCGATCCATTTGCTCTGGGTTTGATTGGTCTTGCCGAAGCCGTTCCGTTTATTTCTTTGGCCTTATTTGGCGGGTATATTGCCGACCGTTACGACCGCAGAAAGGTATATATGCTTAGCTTTCTGATAGTTGCATTGATTACATTAGGTTTGATTTTATTTTTATCCCAGAATAGTCTTATTTCCATTGCCGATAGCTCCAAACCCTGGGTAATTTATATAAGTGTGTTTATTTTTGGTATTGCAAGAGGATTTTACGGACCTTCCTGGTCTTCACTAAAGCCATTTTTGGTAAAACCCGAGCATTATTCTAATTCTGCCTCGTGGTCGGCACAATTTTGGCAAATCGGCCGGATACTTGGCCCCGTGGCAGGTGGTTTTCTTTTTGCATATATTGGGTTTATCTATAGCTTATGGGTAGTTGTAGTGATATTGAGCCTTACAATTTTTTGTGCATTTCAGATTTCCTCGAAAAACATTGAGAATCAAACCAAAGCTGACTTTTTTGAAAGCCTGAAAGAGGGTTATTATTTTGTAAAAGGCCAGAAAATCCTCTGGTATAGCATCGTACTGGATATGTTTTCAGTGCTTTTTGGTGGTGTGATAGCCATGCTTCCGGTTTTTGCGAAAGACATTTTGCATGTGGGGGCCGAAGGCCTGGGTGTCATGCGGGCCTCACCGGCGATTGGGGCTGTTTTGGTGATGTTGGGTACCGCTTTCTTTCCTCCAACTAACCGTGCCTGGCGTAATATGCTCATTGCCGTTGCAGGTTTTGGAGTCGCCACGCTAATTTTTGCAATTTCGCAGAATTTTGTTTTATCCTGCTTTGCATTGTTTCTGACCGGAGCATTTGACAGTGTAAGTGTGGTGATCAGGTCCACTATACTTCAGATGCTGCCTCCCGACCATCTGAGAGGCAGGGTGAGTGCTGTAAACGGAGTATTTGTAAGTGCATCCAATGAACTCGGGGCCTTTGAGTCAGGTCTGGCTGCAAAGATCATGGGGGTAGTACCTTCCATAGTTTTCGGTGGGGTTATGACACTCGGCATTGTGGGCTATATTTTCACCCAATCAAAAGAGCTTTTTTTAGTAAAATTGATGAAAAAGGGTTGATTACACTTACCCCATCTGTTTCGCTAAAAACGCTATACCTTCCTTAAATGACATCGGATTGTAGCCCAGTTCTTTGATGGGTTTGTCAAGTATAAATCCTGTTTTAGCGGGTCTTTTGGCGGGCTGAGAGAACTTTAAGCCATCTACTTCGTTGATGAGCGATTTATCCAAACCAAAATATTCGGCAGTCATGATGGCCATTTGATATGGATTTAGAAGGTCCTTTCCGGAAATATTAAAAATGCCCTCAGCTTTCTGTTTTGCAATCAGAATACAACCATCGGCCAAATCTTCTGCAAGCGTTGGGGTACGCCACTGATCGTTTACTACATTGATAGATTTACCACTTTCAAGACTGTTTTTTACCCAAAGGATGATATTAGAGCGGCTCATGTCATGGGCAATGCCATAAACCAATATGGTGCGGGCTATGGCCCATTTTATTCCGCTGTTGATTATAATTTTCTCGGCGGCGTATTTGCTCCAGCCATAAAAACTCACTGGATTGGCTTCAGCGGTTTCGGTATAAGGTCCTGCTTTTCCGTCAAAAATAAAGTCGGTAGAAAGGTGCACAAAAAATGTATCATTTGCCCGGCAAGCATCCACCAGATATTCAACTGCGGTTACATTGAGTGTCCAGCAGGCATCTTTTTCTGATTCACACTGGTCCACATTGGTCATGGCTGCCGTATGGATTACCACCTCCGGTTTTTCTTTTTCAAAAACCGAATTCACTTGTTCCTTATCACTGATATCGAGGCTAATATATCTGTAACCTTCCTCTTTCGGGAGTCTGTTTTCTCCTCTGGCTGTTGCAATTATCTCAAAATCAGGATTGTTTTTTAGTTTTTCAACCAGTTTTTGTCCGAGGAGACCATTGGAGCCGGTGATAAGAATTTTTTGCATCTCTTATTCTATTATATCAGGAAAAGTATTTCAAAATTTTACCGAATATAAAAATTATTTCTTTTTCGGATATTTATAACCGTACAATTTAGTGATTTTTTTCTTTCTCAGTTTTTTTACGGTCATCGACATTTTGATGTCTTCTACCGGGCGATCAGCTTCATCTTTTTGTACAGTGGCGATATCATCAATGAGTTTCAGGTTGTCAACAACTTCCCCAAAAACCGTGTATTTGTTATCAAGGAATGGTGTGCCGCCTGTTGTCATGTAGGTGGCTCTTTGATCGGCTGTATAAGTCAGACTGTTGTTTTTCTCGTTTTTGGTAAGCTCTTCATCTGCAAATTTCCTTCCCTGCACAATATAAAACTGACATGCACTTGATTTTTTCTCCGGATTATTGTCTCTGGCCGCTGCCAAAGCTCCTCTTTTATGGATTTTTTCCGGTGAATATTCAAACGGAATTTTCTCCATATTCCCACCTCCATTACCAAGACGGGCACCTGGTTTTGCATTTTTTGAATTGGGATCACCACCTTGAATCATGAATTTTTCAATAACTCTATGAAACATAAGGCTATCATAAAATTTTTCATTGACGAGTTTTAGAAAATTAGCTTTATGAAGCGGGGTTTCATCATATAAAACAATATGAGCAGTGCCTTTGGTGGTCGTTAAAGTTACCAAAAAATCCTTTCTTTGAGCTTTTGATGCAATTGATAAGGTGATAATTGCCAATAATGTTACAAGTTTCTTCATTTTGTTATTTTTTGAAAAATATTGATTGTCAATGTTTTATTTAAATTAGTTTGCCAGGTTTGCTTTGATTGATTTCAAAATCTCATCACCACCTTTCGACAATATTTCCTCTGCCATTTTTATGCCTAATTCTTCGGAAGATTCATTTTTTTGAATGATTTTTTGTTTGATCAGTTCTTTACCATCTAAGGATACGATTCCGGCGGTAAATTCTATGTTTCCATCAATCATTTTTGCATTGCCAAAAACCGGAATAGAACAACCTCCCTGAAGCTTTTTTAGAAAAGCCCTTTCTGTCAAAAGGCATTTTTCGGTGGTGGGCTCATTACAAACCTTCCTAAGCATTTCCTTTTTTTCTGAAGAAAGATTTTTGGAAATCTCAATGGCCACAGTACCCTGACCCACAGGTGGTACAAATCTTTTGGGGTCAAATTCATGCACAATCATGTCGTTGTAATGCATGCGGTTTACACCGGCATAAGCAAGCAAAAGTGCATCACAATGTCCGTCGTGAAGTTTTTTAATCCTGGTTTGCAGATTACCACGCATATCTACAATTTTGATTTTCGGAAAATAAGCTCTCAACATGGCCACCCGACGAGTAGAAGAGGTTCCTATCGTGATTTCTGAATCTTCCGAAAAATCGATGCTTTTATGACTGATTAGTACATCATTGATTTTTTCACGCTCGGTAAAAGCTATAATTTCCAGTCTTTCATCTATTTCTGACTGCAAATCTTTGGCACTGTGCACTGCGATATCTATCTGACCACTATGAAGTTGTTCCTCGAGTTCTTCCGTAAAAACTCCCTTGGAACCGATTTTTGACAAGGCTCTGTCCAGAATTTTATCGCCTTTTGTTTCGATGATTACGATTTCAGTTTCTACACCGGCATTTTCAAGCTTATTTTTTACATAATCGGCTTGCCATAATGCCAATAGACTTCCTCTGGTTCCTAGTTTTATTTTCATTTTAAAAAAAATACCAGCTTAATTTAATAGAAAAAAGTAAATGCCGGAAAATCCGACTGAAATTCCCCACAAGTAACCCCAAAATACTTGTTTCAAAGTATGTGCCCCAAGCCAAAGCCTTGAAGAGGCAACCAGTCCTGTGAGTGTAATTGCACCCAACATTGGAATGAAAAGGGCAATTTCATTAAATCTAAGATATAATCCTGCCAAAATGCCAATTACTCCGGCCATTCCTGCTGTGTGTGCACTGATTTTTGAGAAAAAACTAAAAAATCCGAGTCCGAGAATGATTATTGAAACTATCGCCAAAACCACTGAAGCGGGTGCCAGTAATCCACCTTTTGAATATAAGAAATAGGTAAGAGATACAAAAAACGCTGAAACCATAAAATAGGCTTTTGGTCTTTCGGTACCATTACTGATTTCCAAATCAGATATGAGTTTGGTTTTTTTGAGCCAAAAAGTAAATACAATCGGGAAGAGAACAGTATATAAAAAAACAACACCCAAAAATGCTGCGAAGCTTTTGGGTGTAAAAAAAGAAAAAAATAATGGCAACGGTGCAACTAAATAAAGTAGCAGGAATAACAAAAAAGGTAAAAATACCGGGTGAAAGAAATAGGTGATAATCTTTGATATTTTTAAAAGCACTTTTCCGAAATTCAATTAGGCCTCAAATATACGAAAAAAACGATATTTTACATCTCTTTTCGAAGCCTCGCCACCGGAATAGCCAGTTGTTCGCGATATTTTGCAACTGTCCTTCGGGCTATGTTATAACCACGTTTTTTGAGTAATTTCTCCAGTTTGTCATCAGAAAGCGGTGAGTGTTTTGGTTCGTTTTCGATGAGTTCTTTCAGGATGTTTTTCACTTCCCTGCTTGATGCATCTTCACCGGATTCGGTGGCGATACCTTCAGAGAAGAAATATTTCAGCGGATAAATACCGTAATCGGTCTGAACAGACTTGCTGTTGGCCACCCTCGAAACGGTCGAGATGTCCATTTCGATTTTTTCGGCTATATCCTTAAGGATCATTGGTTTAAGCTTGTTTTCGTCGCCTTCTTCAAAAAACTCTTTCTGGAAAAGCACAATGGCTTCCATAGTTTTCAATAGTGTCTGTTGCCTTTGTTTGATGGCTTCAATAAACCATTTGGCGGCGTCAAGCTTTTGTTTTACAAAACTTACTGTTTCTTTGATGTGACGGTTTTGTTTGTCACTTTTATCATAAGTTTCGAGCATTTCGGAAAACGAACGGCTCACTCTCAGTTGTGGTGCATTTTTAGAATTCAGGATAATCTCAAGTTTTCCGTTTAAGGAAGTCACAATGAAATCGGCCATGAGATATGCCACGTTGTTTTCACTCGAAGCCACACTTCCCAGTTTAGGATTGAGTCGGGTGATAAGAGCAAGAGATTTTTTGAGCGTATCTTCGGTGATATTGAGCCTTCTCTGAATTTTTTCAAAATGTTTTTTTGTAAATTCCTCAAAATGCTCTTCCAATATTGTGAGTGCAATATTGTTTTCTAATGAATTTCTGTTTTTTTCCAATTGCAATACAAGGCATTCCTGTAAGTCACGGGCACCGATACCGGCAGGTTCAAATTTTTGAATTTTCTTTAAGACTTTTTCCACTTCGTCTTCTGATGAGTAGATGTTTTGACCAAACGCCAGATCATTACACACCGACCTGATTGGTCTTCTCAAATACCCGTCATCTTCTATCGAACCTATCAATTGTTGTCCTATCAGGTTTTCTCTTTCGCTTAATCTCAAAAAGCCAAGTTGCTGAAGCAGAGATTCGGTAAGGCTGTCGGTTGAAACTACCGGCATAGACTCTTTTTCTTCGTCACCCCATCCATCGCTGGCCATTTTGTAGCCCGAGTATTCATCCTGATTGATATAATCTTTTACATTGAAATCATTTAACCCATATTGATCAAGACTTTCAAACTCGCTATAATGTTCGTCATCATAATCGCTGTCGGAAGAAGATGAAGAATCACCATAGATATCATCCATATCATCGGCTGATTTTTCTTTTTGTTCCATACCCTCCTCCAAAGCAGGATTTATCTCCAACTCTTCTTCGATTCGTTGGTTTAACTCAGCAGTTGGTATTTGCAGGAGTTTGATAAATTGTATCTGTTGCGGCGATAATCGCTGCTGGAGTGATTGACTTAGAGCTAATTTTTGCATATGGGTAAAAGTTTCTTTTTATAGAATATATTAGGAATTTATTATACGTTTCACATGAATCATGCCAAAAATAATATTTCCTTTTTCTTTTACAATGAATATGCACAAAAAGTTTTTAAATTAAATCTTAAATAGTAGATTAATGTGTTGATTGTTAGTAAAATAGGTGCTTATTATATTTATTTATTGGTATTTGAATTATTTTTAAAAAAAAATAAAAAAATACAAATAATTGTAAAAAACACAATTTAAAAATCGAAGGATTTTTGGATGGTTTTTAGCTTGATTTCAGTTTCATTCCATTCTTTTTCTGGCACTGAATCTTCGGTAATTCCGCCCCCGGCAAAAGCAAAAATTTCGTCGTTTTCGATCTTCATTGAGCGTAGATTTACAAAAACATGGCTCTCGTTTTGAATGTTTACAGGCCCCAGATATCCACTGTAAAACTCCCTGTCATAGTTTTCGATTTCTTTGATGATTTGTAGCGAAGGTTCTTTAGCGATACCACAAACCGCCGAAGTTGGGTGTAATAAATCAAGCATTACTGAGCTCAGATTGCTGAAATTAATTTCTTTCGAGTCAATGGAATAAGTAGAGCATAAGTGTAAAAGATTTCCGGCTTTTACGGTTTTCGGACCATACTCCTGGTACTCCCTCACTCTGATTTTTTTAAGGCAATTTATAATATACCGGCTCACCAATGCCTGCTCTTCTATTTCTTTGTGTGACCACAATGCATCGATGGTCTTTATCTCCTCACCGACATTGTTAAGGGCCGATTGTGTGCCGGCAAGAGCCACAGTTTTGAAAATGCCTTTTTCATTTTGCGTAACCAATATTTCAGGACTAGCACCTATCCAAATCTGGTTTTTCCAGGGTACATTACATACTGATACAAAAGCAGATGGATAGCTATTTGATAACGTTGTAAACGCTTTGAAATAGTTTTTTTCTTGGAGTGTTCCGAGATGTTTTTTTCTCGAAATAACCACTTTTTGTGATTCCCCGCCCGTGATTCTCTGGATTACCGCTTCTATTTTTTTGGAATACTCACGTGATTCATTTGAGTCTTCATTGGCAGGTACAAAACTAAACCCTGCCTCTTTTGGATCATAATTTTTATTTATAGTTTTTAGAAAATCAGGTATGAGGTCTTTCGGAATTTCATTATTCTCAAATGTTAAAATATGGTCAGCCTCATAAAAGTAGGGTATTTCGTTGTCGAAAGGTGCAATTACAAAACCGGGTTTACATTCCTCAAAATCAATTTTTTTTCGATTTTCAAGTTTATTTTCAGAAATGATCAATTGAAAAACACTTTGCCCGGGAAGTCTGTAAAGGGCAAAGGGCAGATTTAGTTGAAGACAACTATTGATTAGGTCGCCCGCATAGATTGTATTTTTAGTTGTGACCGACTCTATCATTTGGTTTCTTCGGCTACCAACTCGGTGTTGTTGTATTTTGAAGGGCATTTTAGCAAAATCTGATCTGCCTCAAACTGATTTTTTTGAAGATCCATATGGCCCACTACCACTACTTTTTCTGACTTATCCATGTCTTGTGGTTTTGGTTGTTTGAAGACAACTTTGGATTGAATATTGAGAGAGTCGGTCATCAAAAACTCAAAATGATTGGGGTCAACTGAGGGTTCGTAAATCATTCCCGCAGGTTTTCCGTCGGCTCCTTTTACCAATTCTCCCACAACATGTATAGCATTTTTATTTCCATTAGATGCCAATTCTTTTGCCTCTCCAAAGCTAACATAAGTACTGGCATCGCCGATGGTCGAGATGATCATTGCAACCGCAATCGCAATAACTACCAATCCCAAAATATATGATTTTTTCATTTGTTGAAATGTTTTTATTCTTTGTAATATTCTAAAAAACAAACATTTGTCTTTTATTTATCCTTTATCTCCTCTTCAAGTTTTTTTATTTTTCTATCTAAAGAAAAAAGATAGCCAATAATTCCTAAAGCGATAATCGAAAATACGCCGGCTACTACATAGATTTTTCCATTTGCTCTTAAAGAATCCGCCATTTCTATCCGTTGCAATGCGGCAAATATAAGTATCGAAATTAACTTCATTTTTTATTATAAATTACTGAATTATAGGTATATAAGTTAAATACTATTGATTTTGTTGTTCAAAATTCTGATTCTGATTCTCAAAGTACTGATCCAGACTCCAATTAATATCCAGGCCATCACGGCAGGATAAAACACCATTCTCATGGAGTTGTCCATGTCGTATTTTCCAAAGGCCGGGTTGCCACCATTTCCGGGATGTAGTGAATCGGTGAGCCTGGGTAAAATCCAAACCAGAGGCATGAATGAAGCAAAGGCAAAAATGTTGTAAACAGCTGATAATCTGGCTTTTTTTTGTTCGTCTTCAAAAGAACCTCTTAAAACAAAATATGCCGAGTAAATGAGTAAACCTACCTCAACCGCAATGATTTTCGGGTCTTTGGGAAGCGGAGAACCCCAGGTGTAATTGCCCCAGAGTGAGCCGGTTAAAAAACCAAGGATTCCGAATACAATGGCTACATTGGCAAATTCTACCGCATTGATATCATCTTCAATATTACCTTTTTGAAGATATTTAATTGAAAATACCAAAGATGAAATCATCAGGGCCATCATCCCAAACCACATTGGTACGTGGAAATATACGTTCCTAATGGTTTCATTGAGGATGGGCTGACGAGGCACTTCACCCGAAAATCCAAACCAAACGGTATATAAAAGTAGCCCTGAAGCCAAAAA
Source organism: Cytophagaceae bacterium (assembly GCA_016722655.1). Classification (NCBI taxonomy): domain Bacteria; kingdom Pseudomonadati; phylum Bacteroidota; class Cytophagia; order Cytophagales; family Cytophagaceae; species Cytophagaceae bacterium. The sequence goes on along the minus strand of JADKIR010000005.1, from coordinate 1,195,989 downwards.
TTTCCACCAAATTTTATTCATTTGAATAAATACTAATTGTTATTTTCTTTAAAAAACAAACAGGAAAAATTTCCTGCAATTTAACTTTTCCATAAATATGGAAATAACATATAACTTAACGCAATTACAATCAAATCAATTCCGGCAATCACCAGAATTTCGTCTTTACTACTTGCTGCATTTATACCATCCATGGCATTTTTGGAAAGTTTAATGAGCATGGTAAGCATCGGCAAAATTATCGGAAAACTAAGGACTGCCATCAAACCAGCCGTATTGTCGCTCTTGGAGGCAATTCCCGAAATCAAAGTCAAAGAAGAACTAAAACCCAAAGCACCAAGCCCCAATGCCAGCAGATACATTGGCATGTCTTGAACCTGATTACCCATAAAAGCCAGATAAATTGCAAAGCCAACGATGCCCAAAAACAACATAAGGATGAAATTATAGGCGATTTTGGCCATGATTATTGCACTTGGGCGGGCAATCTGATAATAATACAATTGGCGGCCGGCTTTTTCCTGGATAAAACTCTTGGTAATAGAATTAACTGCGGAGAACAACAGAATAATCCAGAAAAGTGTATTCCATGTGATAGGTTCGATAGAATTGGTTTTGAGTTTGAAACTCATATAAGCCATAAAAACCGTTGATACTACGTACAAAATCATGCCATTGAATGCATATTTTTGTCGCCATTCAAGAATTAAATCTTTTATTATCAGGTTTTTAATTTCTCTAATCAATGTCCGGGATACTCTTTTTTTTTAAGAATTAATTACAAAAATAGCATCATTGCTTTACTAAATATAATGAGCTGACTCATTTATTTTTGATGAGATCAAGAACAAAATCCAGTTGAGTATCTTTTCTTATTTTAAAATCCTCAAAACTTTGCTCCACATAATAATCAGGCTCTACAAAAAATGTTTTGTTGGTCTGATTTACCTGTGAATGGACAATTTTATATGCCGGTATTCGCACCCTGATGCCCGATTTGGGAAGTTTTACAACTTTCCATTGACCTGCAAAGCTTCCCCAGTTGGCTCCTCCCGGCCGGGTTCCAACAAATGTTGCCAATTGCATGTCTTTCCACAAGCCAATAGTAAAGGTCGTGGCTGAATATGATCCGCCGTCCATCAATACATATAATTTCCCATCGAAATGGTTCTTTTTGGCAGGTTGAATTAAGTTTTTAGGTTTTTTGAGCCTAATTAATTTATCCTCACCGAATGGTTTAAAATAAAGGCGGGCAATTGGTCTTGATAGGGAATAAACCGGGAATATTTTCTTAAAAGCAGCCTTTTTGACAATTACAGAGTCTGTCATATAGAATGGTTCTTTTGCAAACTGACGGGTAAGTCTTTTTACGTTGGCAATAAGTCCGCCGCCATTGGCTCTTAAATCAATCACCAGATTTTCAATTCCGGCTTTGTTGGCAATTTTTATTTTTTCGGTAAGATCTTTTTTAAATTTTCTCTGAAAAACATCCAGCTTGCCGTTTTTGTGCATAAAACTTATAATATCCAAAACTGCCACATGATTTGTGGAGTCAATGATTTTGAAACCAAAATTGGCCCTTGTTGCATTTTTATATCGTTTTTTAAGTATTTTATTAGTGTTTTTTGAAGTTTCCAAAGCCAATTTTTTACTTTGAATTATTGAGTCAGGTGCAACCCGGTAACGAATGTTAACACTGTCTTTTTTACCCAGAAAATAATTTAAATATCTGGGAAATGCTCTTTCAGCATAGTATTTTTTGCTTTGAGTATTGCCGTTGTCAGTACCATAATATTCCCTGAATTTTTCGTAAAGTTCCGCAACAGGAAAATCCTCAATATCAAGCAATTCGGTAGTTCTGATTATTGTGCTGTCTTCTGAAAGATTATAATGGATATAGAAATGGTCACCATATTTTCTTAATACCAACGGTAAGGCTTTTTTGAAGTTTTTTTGTGCTTTTTTTGGGAAATAAACTCCTGTATGTAAGTCTTTTAGTCCGGCAACCAACTTAGCTGTTGCATAATATGCCACCTGCAGATTTAGTGATTCGGGCAATTCACTTTTAATATTTGAAAATCGTTTTTCATAATCTTCTTTTGATTCATAATAGTACATACCGAGATGGTATTTTTCCAGAGATTTTTTAGCAAATTCTAAATCAGAAATCAGATCAGTTTTGGAAATTTTTTTCTGACCGAAACTAAAATGAACGTTTGTAAAAAATAAAAAAAAGATAAAAGTCTGTCTCAAAGCACTTAGAATTAGCTTTTTTGGCATTGTTTTCAGGGTAATTTTTAAATAATAGAATAAAAAGAATTTTTAAAGGGCTTGTTAAAACTAAGCCTAAAAAAACAGATAAATTTTGTTTGAATGCATATTCTGATTGATTTTTTTTCGAAAAATGCATCAATTTGTCCTCAAAATTAAGCATTTTTACTATCTTTGCAGCCGAAAAAAAACAGTTCTTTGAATCTTTATGCTGAACAGACGTCTTGTTAGAATTAGGGTAATGCAGGCACTGTATGCCTTTGAAAAAGCCAAAGCCGCCAATTTTTTATTAGCCAACGACTTTATAGCTGAATCTTTTGCTCCAGATCTTAATTCTATGGAGAAGCAAGACAGAAACAAGCTACAGGGACTTCAAAAACTCACGCAGTCCATATTTCAGGACGAAATCAAATCTAAAATATTTACCGAAGACTCAGGTTTACCTTCGACAGTGAAGCTGGCATTAGCCAATGCCCGGGAAATGTATAGACTCAAAAACAAAAAAGATATTGAGTTCTTTAGCTTACAGATTGTCCTGGATGCCGAAAAAGTGTACGATTTATATATTTATTTATTGGCGTTACTTCTCGAAATAGCTCCCAGGTTTGAAGGAGGTTCGGCAATGTCAAAAAATAAAGTGCTAGCTGCTCTAAAAGCTTCGAAAGAACTTGAGCATCAGATGCTTAAACGCAGTATTAATTGGGAAAACGAAAGAGCTTTTGTTTCCAGGATTTATAATGAAACATTAAAAAACAATCCGCATATTCTGGAATACTCCGGAAAAGTAAATCACTCTTCTGAAGAAGATACAGCAGTACTTAAATATATCATCAAAAATATATTCCTGAAAAAAGAAGAATGTGCTGAGTTTTTTGAAAAAATGCACATTTACTGGGTGGAGGATACCGAAATCCTCAGAACCATGTTGTTTCATTCTATTCAGGGATTTCCAGATACAGGTAATGTTGAAATTGAAAAGTTGGATGAGCTATGGGATGATACCAAAGACTTTTTGAAAACTCTTTTCAAAACCACTGTAGATCAGGACGACGAATTGCAGGCTCATTTGGTGCCATTTCTTAAGAATTGGGAAATTGACCGCATCATCGAGACCGACAGGATATTGCTTAAAATGGCTGTGAGTGAGCTCATTAACTTCCCTAGTGTGCCAGTTAAAGTAACTATCAATGAGATTATTGACATATCAAAAAGCTATAGTTCTGCCAAGAGCGGTAATTTTGTAAATGGAATATTAGACTCAGTGGTAAAAGATCTTCAAGCCAAAAAAATCCTGAAAAAATCGGGAAGAGGAATGATCGATAACAAATAGTGTCGAAAATTTGTCTGAAGCTTAAATTTAGAATAATTTTAGAAAAATTTTTAAACGATAATGAGTAGTTCATCAAAATCATTTATTGCTTTTTTAGCAGGACTTGCTGCTGGTACAGCCATCGGTATATTGTATGCCCCTGATAAGGGAGAAGTTACCCGTGATAAATTGGGTACAATCCTTTCCAAATATAAAGACCAGCTACAGGGATTTATTGCCGATTTGATTGAAAGAGGTGAGGAAATGTCACTCGAAATGGCAGGCGGAGACAGTGAGGCTAAAGCAGAAGGCAGAAAAGTTGTAAATGAGGCTCGCCAAAAAGCCGAAAGACTGCTTGAAGATGTAGAAAATTTGATGAGCCAGATTAAATCCAAATCTTAAATATTTCCGATTGAAATAATTTTATAATATGTCAAATTATAGAAAAATCCGATTATTGGTCATTTTGGTCCTAAGTGGTGTAACCGTATTTCTATGTCAATGTGGAGGTAAAGATAAGAAAGTGGCTGACGGAACGGTTCAGGGTGACTCCGCAAAAATTGTGTTCGAAAATCCCAATCACGATTTTGGTGAAATTGAAGAAGGCGAAAAAGTAAGCACTACCTATAAATTTAAAAATGTTGGTACCATGCCTCTTCAGATTTTCAATGTACAGGTTTCATGTGGTTGTACAGTGGCTTCAAAACCGGAAGATCCGGTTGGTGTTGGGGAAACAGGCGAAATAAAAGTGGAGTTCAACAGTAAAGGTAAAGTAGGAGTAAATAAGAAATTCGTAACTGTGACTTCCAATGCCTCAAACGCCCAGGAAGTAGTAAGTTTTGATGTAATAGTAAAAGAAATAAACGAAAAATAAAAAAATGGCAATTTTACAATTGGGAGGAAGCAATACAAGTTTCCTGATTATGATGGTGGGTATGTTTGTGATTATGTATTTTTTCATGATCAGACCACAACAAAAAAAACAAAAGGATCAACAGAAAATGGTTGACTCATTAAAGGCTGGTGATGAAGTAGTTACTGCCGGTGGTTTACATGGGAAAGTTGTTTCTGTTGACGATACTACGGTTACTCTTTCAGCCGGTGGTGGTGCAAAACTTACTTACGAAAAATCAGCTGTAGCCAGAAAAATCTAATAAAATCTATTAATAATTGTCAATAACCGCCAGAAATACCAAATCTATTCCTTTGAAAGATGCTTTTGAATCTTTCCTGGATGTGTATAACCTTAAGTCTAAGTTCAATGAAACTTATCTGGTGGCTTACTGGGAAAAAATAATGGGTGCAACTATAGCCAAACGAACTGAGAAAATTTATATCAAAAACCATACATTGTTTTTGAGACTTTCTTCTGCATCATTGGCTCAGGAGCTGGTTTTGGCTAAATCAAAAATGATCACACTTCTCAACAAAGAAATTGGTCAGGATTTGATTTCAGACGTAGTATTTATTTAGAAAAATTTATGCTTAAAGCCCCTCCTTTTCTTCAGGTAGGCGACAAAATTGCCATTACTGCTCCAGCAAGTAAACTTGAAAGGCATACTATTCAGATTGCTTTGGAAATTCTTCAAAACTGGGGTTTGAATGTAGAAGTAGGTGCTACAGTGGGTTCAGGCTATTTTACTTTTTCCGATACTACGGAAAATCGTGCAGCAGAATACCAAAAATACCTCGATAGTCCGGAAATTAAACTCATTCTTTCTGCCCGCGGGGGCTATGGATGCTCCAAATTCATTGATAGTTTAGATTTTTCAAAATTTTTGCAAAATCCGAAGTGGATTGTCGGGTTTTCTGACATCACCGCCTTGTTGATGAAAGTTCAAAGTTTTGATTATCAGGCTATACATGGAGCTATGGCCAAAACAATGGTTTATGACCATCTGTCAAATGAAAGTTTGAAAAATGTGCTTTTTGGTGGAAAGATAAATTATGATTTTGAGAAAAGGGAGTTTAATCGCTCTGGAAAAGCCAATGGGGAAGCTATAGGAGGTAATCTGGCTCTATTGGCACACAATGTGGGTTCAGCTTCTGATTTTTCTTTTGGTGGTAAAATTCTATTTTTGGAGGATATAGGAGAGCAATATTATAATCTTGACCGAATGCTGTTACAACTAGGCAGGGCAGGGAAACTTGAGAATCTTTCCGGAATGGTTTTAGGTGATTTCTCTGATTCAAAAGATAATTCTGATGATCCTTTTGGAAAAACAATAGAAGAAATTGTGATGGAGCATGTATCAAAATATAAATATCCTGTTGCTTTTGGATTTCCTTTCGGACATGAAAATCGAAATCTTGCCATCAGAATGGGTGAAATGTTGCAACTGGATGTTAATGAGACAAATGTTAATATAAAATCATTTTAATTCATGGGGAAATTTGATTTTAAAGCTTACCATATTCGGGCAATGAATGCCTCTTCAGAGGATGAAAAGGTTGCCATCAACAAAGAGTTGAAAGATTTTTATGCATCACTCCCTGCTGATGAACAAAAAATATTTAATGAAGAACTTCAAAGTTTCCTGATAAAAGAAATGGCGGCAATTAAATCGGTTTACGATGCCTCTAAAAATTAAATTATATTCGTTTTAATCAGGTTTAAGCCTGATTTTTTTATTTTTGCAAATTACTTACTAAAGAAAATTAAAAATGAGTCAGATTTCTGCTCCAGGTACGACATTACAAGATATTATAGCTCACGCCAAAGAATATGGTTTTGTATTTCCATCTTCTGAAATTTACGATGGTCTTCAGGCCGTTTATGATTATGGTCAAAATGGGGTAGAGCTAAAAAATAACCTAAAACAAGCATGGTGGAAAGCCATGACACAGCTTCACGACAATATTGTGGGTATAGATGCAGCCATATTTATGCATCCACTCACCTGGAAAGCTTCGGGCCATGTGGATGGTTTCAACGACCCGATGATTGATAATAAAGATTCAAAAAAGCGATATCGTGCCGACCAATTGCTCGAAGGTAAAGCGGAAGAATATACCAATGCCGGTCAACCTGAAAAGGCTCAGGCACTTTTGGCAAAAATGGGGGCGTTGCTCAGTGCCGAAAAACTTGACGAGGTAAGACAGTTGATTATTGATGAAAATATAGTTTGTCCTATTTCAAAAACTTCCAACTGGACGGAGGTTCGCCAGTTTAATCTCATGTTTTCTACTCAGGTGGGTTCTGTGGCGGAAGATTCCAGCATTATTTATTTAAGACCGGAAACTGCTCAAGGGATATTTGTAAACTTTTTGAATGTTCAAAAGTCTGGCCGTATGAAGGTGCCTTTTGGTATTGCTCAGATTGGTAAAGCATTTAGAAATGAGATAGTTGCCCGTCAGTTTATTTTTAGAATGAGAGAATTCGAACAAATGGAAATGCAGTTTTTTGTACGTCCTGGTTCAGAGATGGCATGGTATGAAAACTGGAAGGCAACACGTCTGAAATTTCATCAGGCCATAGGTTTGCCGGCAGCCAAGTTACAATATCATGATCACGACAAATTGGCTCATTATGCCAATGCTGCTGTAGATATTGAATTTGAGTTTCCGTTTGGTTTCCGTGAGATTGAGGGTATTCATTCCCGTACCGATTTTGACTTGAAAAACCATCAGGAACTTTCGAAAAAGAAAATGCAATACTTCGACCCTGATTTAGGCGAGGATGGAAAAGCTATTGGAAACTACATTCCTTTTGTAGTGGAGACTTCTGTAGGTGCCGACAGGTTGTTTTTGGCTACATTGTGTAATGCTTTTACTGTTGAAACCGGTGAAAAAGAAAGGACTTACCTCAAATTACACCCGGCTTTAGCTCCAATAAAAGCCGCTGTTTTGCCTCTGGTTAAAAAAGACGGTCTGGCCGAAAAAGCTCAGGAAATTGCTCAAGGGCTTAAATCGAGTTTTAGAACTGTATATGACGATGGTGGTGCGATTGGTAAGCGTTATACCAGGCAGGATTTGATTGGTACGCCATTCTGTATTGCTGTGGATTACGAAACCATGGAAAATGGAACTGTAACCATCCGTCATCGTGATAGTATGGAACAGGAAAGAGTGGCAATTTCTGATCTGAAAGAGAAAATTGGTTATGCAGTAAGTATGGAGAGGATTCTGGAAGAGATTTGATTTTAAGAATATTTATCATAAAGGCTGGGAGTGATTCCGGCCTTTTTTGTTTTTATTAACACTTTTTTGATGTCTAAAATACAATTAGTAATAATATAATTATTAAAATTAATGAAACTATTTTAAAATATATAATTATTTGAAAGATAGTGTTTTAAGAAGAAAATGTAAAAGTATTATGCTAGTGTAATTACCTCGAATTTCTTATTTAGTTTAAAAAAAAACAAAAAAATATTTTGGTATTAACCATTTGGTTAATTACGTTTGTATTAAAATTAACCATTTGGTTAAACTCAATAGTTGATAAATGACAACAGAAGAAAAAATATTTCTTGCCGCTGAGAATGAATTCATGGAAAAGGGCTTCGATGGTACCCGCATGCAGGTAATTGCTGACCGTGCAGGTATCAACAAAGCCATGTTGCATTATTATTTTAGGTCAAAAGATGCTTTGTTTGAAAAGATTTTTCAGGAAAAAATTAAGTTGATATTTCCTAAAATAGGGGAAGATGTAAAAAAGAAAGAAAGCTTCATCGAAAAAGTAGAAGTATTTATTGAAACCTATTATCAACTGTTGAGCCAGTACCCGTTTTTACCTCTTTTTGTGATCACCACCATGAATAAAAAAGGCAACGAACATTTTGCTAAAAACCTTCCGGTGGATTTCTTCCGTGATTTTTTTGTGGGTAGCATGTTTCAGGAAATCGCTGATGGAAAAATCAAGCCTGTTCATCCACTCCAATTTGCCTTTAGTGTTTTGGGAATGACCGTCTTTCCTTATTTGGCCCGCCCGGCAATTATGCATGTTCTTCAAGGTCAAGCCGGAATTTATGACGATCTAATGGAAGGCAGGGTAGAAGAACTAAAAAAATATGTAAGGTATATTCTTACTCCCTGATCTTTAATTAATTGAAATTTAGTTTTTTAAGTAAATAAATATGAAAAAAGTTCCAATATTATTACTGCTAGTTTTTGAAGTTTTTTATGGGTATTCACAAGAAAAATACACTTTGAAACAATGTATCGACCTTGCGAATATAAATAGCCCATTGGCCACCCAGATTCCGTTAATTGAGCAAAATGCCACTTTGCAGAAAAAAATCCTGAATGCGGGTTATTTACCCCAGTCAAGTCTTGGGGGCACAGCCACCTGGCAGTCTGAAGTAACCAGTCTTCCTATTAGCATTCCCGGTATGAGCGTACCCACTCCTCCTCAAGATCAATACAAAGCTACCATTGATGTAGTTCAGAATATCTGGGATGGAGGACTCACCTCAGGTCAAAAAAATATGGCCCAAAGTCTGGCAAAAGTAGAAAGTCAGAAAGTTGCAGTCGATTTGTATCAAATTAAGGATCAGGTAAGTGCTTTGTTTTTTGGTATTCTATTATCAGAAAAACTTTTGGAAAATACACAACTCGTAATGGATGAGTTGGTTGGGAAAATCGAAAAAGTCAAAGCTTCTGTGCAGAATGGAGTCGCAATGAAATCTTCACTTTTGCAGCTTGAAGCCAAGTTTCTGGATCTAAAGCAGCAAAATACTGAAGCACAGTTAAGGAAACAGTCTGCAGTAGAAGCACTTTCTATCTTGACCGGAAAATCTATTTCGGTCAATGATCAGTTTTTTTCGGAAGAAAATATTTCGCTTAGCAGTAATGAAATCCGTCGTCCTGAGTTGGTCTGGTTTGATAATCAGTCAGAATTGCAAAATATCAATAGTAATCTGGTCCGTTCCAAAAACCTTCCTAAAATATCTTTGTTTGGTACGGGAGGCTATGGTAAGCCAGGCTTAAATTTTCTAGCATCTGACTTTAAGACATATTTTATTGGAGGTGTGCAGCTGAAGGTGCCATTGAGTTATTTGTATGCGGGTTCACAAAAAAATGAAATTGAACAATTCAGTGTCAACCGAAAAAAAATTGAAAGCCAAAAGCAGGCTTTTCTCCTTGCTTCGAATGTTAAGTTAGCCAACCAAAAAGCAGAATTGGAGCGATTGAGCAGTATTTTGGAAACAGACAAAAAGCTTGTTGAAATAAGGTCAGAAATCAAGAAAACTGCTGATGCTCAGTTAACAAATGGTGTGATTAGTGCCTCTGATTATATCACTGAAGTTAATAATGAAATTTTAGCCCGACAGACTTTGGCGATTCATCAGGTACAATACCTTCAGGCCAAAGTAAACTTGAAGGTTATTACCGGAGAAGATTTTTAAAAATAATAATATTAGAATTAAAACATATTTTTTGTAAATGAAAAAGATAAGAATAAAAATAGTATCGGTTATTGCCCTGGCCTGGATTATAACTTCCTGCAAATCTGGCAATAGTGATTTTGATGCCAGTGGAGTTTTTGAAGCTACTGAAACTGTGATTTCGGCAGAATCTCAGGGGAAAATCATTTCTTTTGACCTTCAGGAAGGACAGGAGCTCAAACCCGGCCAGAAACTTGGGGAGATAGACTGCCAAAACCTTAATCTTCAAAAAACGCAATTAGAAGCAACAATAGAAGCACTCAAATTGAAACAAAATGATGCAGCACCACAGGTGGAAATCCTGAAGCAGCAGTTGACCACTCAGGCGGCTCAAATTAACACCCAAAGAGAGCAGTTGAGAGTTTTGGATAAAGAAAAAGCAAGATTACAAAATCTGGTAGCGGCAGAAGCCATACCCAGTAAACAACTCGATGACATAAGTGGTCAGGTGGATATTTTGAAAAAACAGATCAGCACTTCAGAGTCTCAATTGGGAGTCTTAAAACAACAAATCAAGTCTGCTGAGCAGCAGGTAGGTATTCAAAACAGAGGGATTTTAAGTGAGAAAAAACCCCTGGAGGCAAAAGTAGCCCAAATGAACGACTTAATCGGTCACTGTTTGATAGTCAATCCATTAGAAGGAACTGTTTTGGTGAAATATGCCGAAACCAACGAGGTGACCGGCCCCGGCAAGCCCCTATATAAAATTGCCGCCCTTCAAAATATGACTCTTAGAGCCTATGTGACCGGCGATCAGTTGGCTAAAATCAAAATTGGCAGCAAAGTGAAGGTTTTTGTCGATAAAGATAAAGATGAATATAAAGAGTTGCCCGGTGAAATTGAGTGGATTTCATCAAAAGCCGAATTTACTCCCAAAACCATCCAGACCAAAGACGAAAGAGGGAATTTGGTTTATGCTATCAAAGTGAAAGTGAAAAACGATGGTTTTCTGAAAATAGGAATGTACGGCGAACTGAAGTTATGACGAAAGATATGTCGGCCATAAAAATAGAAAATATTACCAAAACTTACGAAAAAGGCAAAGTGCTGGCCTTGGATGGTATCTCTTTGGATATTAAAAAAGGGGAACTATTTGGTTTAATTGGGCCTGATGGAGCCGGCAAATCCAGCCTTTTCAGGATTCTTACCACTTTATTGCTGGCCGATAGCGGGAAAGCAACAGTTGAAGGCTTTGATGTTGTCAACGATCTGTGGGATATCAGGAAAATATCGGGATATATGCCTGGCAAATTTTCATTATATCAGGACTTAAGTATTGAGGAAAATCTTAATTTTTTCGCCACGGTTTTTAATACAACAGTAGCAGAAAACTATCATATTATCAAAGAGATATATGTTCAGATTGAGCCTTTTAAAGACCGTAGGGCAGGTAAGCTTTCCGGTGGTATGAAGCAAAAGCTGGCTCTCTGTTGTGCATTGATTCACGAGCCAAAAGTATTGTTTTTGGATGAACCTACCACCGGTGTTGACCCGGTTTCAAGAAAAGAATTTTGGGAAATGCTGGGCCGCCTAAAAGAAAGAGGAATCACAATTTTAGTTTCAACACCGTATATGGACGAAGCCAGCCGATGCGACCGCATTGCCTTGATTCAAAAAGGAAAAATAATGGATGTGGATACCCTGGATCATATTTTAGAGAAAAATAATCAGGAGATTTTGGGGGTAAAAGCCGCAAATCGCTATGATTTGGTAAAAGCTATAAATCAGTTTGATAACTTAAAAAGTTGTTTTGCATTTGGTGGCGAACAGCATGTGGTTTTAAATGATGGGTTTAAGAGTAAAGAAGAATTTCAAAGATTTTTGATAGAAAAAGGAATTGAAAATCTGGAAATAAGAGAAGTGAAACCTGATATCGAGGATGTTTTTATAAAACTAATGCAGGAAAATACAAATGACTGATATAGTAATACATACCCAAGGGCTAACCCGGAAATTTGGAGATTTTATTGCAGTAAATGCCATTAGTTTCGAGGTGAAAAGAGGCGAAATATTTGGTTTCTTAGGTGCAAACGGAGCCGGAAAAACTACCGCCATGAAAATACTTTGTGGTCTTCTTTCACCTAGTTCCGGTGAAGCGACCGTTGCCGGCTTCGATGTTTATTCTGAAAACGAATCCATAAAAAAACACATAGGTTACATGAGTCAAAAATTTTCTCTTTATGAAAACCTGAAAGTAAGAGAAAATATTAAATTCTATGGTGGTATTTATGGTTTGAGAGGAGCAGATTTAAACCAAAAGACCGAGCAATTGATTAACAGGCTTGGACTTGAAAACGAGGCTGATAAACTGGTTGGTTCTTTACCATTGGGTTGGAAACAAAAGATTGCCTTTTCTGTAGCGATTTTACATAAACCCAAAATCGTGTTTTTGGATGAGCCCACAGGAGGTGTGGATCCCGTTACCCGGCGACAATTTTGGGACTTAATTTACGAAGCAGCCAATGAAGGGATCACCGTATTTGTCACAACTCATTATATGGACGAAGCCGAATATTGTGACAGGGTTTCAATCATGGTTGATGGCAGTATTGCCGCTCTCGATACACCTGAAAAACTCAAAGAGCAATTTAATACCGACAGCATGGAAGGAGTCTTTTTACAGCTGGCCAGAAATGCCAAAAGGTCAGAGTAGGGTTTTTATAGTATTTATTATCAGTATTTTGAATAAAAAATAATATAAGTGAAAATATTTTTAACATTAATAAAAAAGGAGTTTTGGCATGTTTTACGTGACAAAAGAAGCCTGGTCATTTTGCTGGGTTTACCCATCGTAATGATGCTCCTTTTTGGCTTTGCCTTAACCAACGAAGTCAAGAATTCCGAAGTCGTAATTCTGGATTTTTCCAAAGATAATGCCAGCCAAACTTTGATTGACCGTATAGATCACAGCGAATATTTTAGTATTGTGGGAAATCTATCTTCAGAAAAAGAAATTGTTTCAAGTTTCAGGAAAGGTAAATCGAGACTTGCAATTATTTTTCCTCAGGATTTTCAAAATAGCATTGCACATGAAAAGAAAGCCCAGATCAGACTCGTTGCTGATGCATCTGACCCCAATACGGCTAATATTGTAATCAATTATGCATCGGCCATAATCCGCGATTATCAAAATGAGCTGAACGAAGATTTGAAACTTCCTTATACCATCAATCTCGAAACCAAGATGCTATATAATCCTCAACTAAAAAGTGCTTTTAATTTTGTTCCTGGTGTTATGACTTTGATTATGATGCTTTTAGGTGCTATGATGACATCGGTTTCTATTGTTAGAGAAAAAGAAACCGGCACAATGGAAGTGCTCTTGGTTTCACCCATGAAGCCGATTTTAGTGGTCTTGAGCAAAGCCGTTCCTTATTTGCTTTTGTGTTTCACCGACATCATACTTATACTTTTGATGGCTGTATTTGTATTGGGAATGACGATTCAGGGAAGTCTGGTATTATTACTGGCCGAAAGTGTTTTGTTTATCATTACAACGCTCTCTCTGGGATTGTTAATCAGCACAATTGCCTCAACCCAACAGATCGCCATGTTTGTGTCACTGGTTGCACTTATGTTGCCTTCACTTATTTTTAGCGGTTTTATGTTTCCGATTGAAAACATGCCGATTCCTCTTCAGGTGATCAGCAATCTGATTCCTACCAAATGGTACTACAGTATAGTCAGAAGTGTAATGGTTAAAGGGCTGGGATTTGAATATGTGCTTAAACCCACTTTGATATTGGTTTTGATGACCCTGACTTATCTTTTTATTGCGATTAAAAAATTCAAAATTCGGTTAGCCTGAACACTATGAGCAGTTTATATTTTTTATTACAAAAAGAATTCAAACAGATTTTCAGAGATTCCAATATCCTGAAAATGATCATGATAATGCCAATTGTACAGCTTATTATTTTGCCTTTGGCATCTGACTTTGAAGTTAAAAATATCAGGCTTTCGGTGGTCGACCAGGACAAATCTTCCTATTCAAAAAGGCTTATTCAAAAATTAAATGCATCAGAATACATCAATGTGGTTGAATTTAAGGATAATTATTCCAAAGCACTTCAAAGCACCGGTGCCGGAACAAGTGATTTGATTTTGACTATCCCGGTTAATTTTGAAAAAAAACTTATCAAAGAAAATGAGTCAACGATTCATTTGGCGGCAGACGCAGTAAATGGGATCAAAGGTGGCCTCGGTAGTGCATATGCAGCCATGATAGTCGGGGATTTTAATAGAGAAATCAGAGAGGAATGGATGGTAATGCCACGGCACAGTGAATTCCCGGTAATTGAAATTACCTCTGCCAACTGGTATAACCCCGGCAATAATTATAAATTATTCATGGTGCCGGGAATTCTGGTTATTCTGGTGACTATGATTGGGTCATTTATGGCGGCTCTCAATATTGTGGCTGAAAAAGAAGTAGGAACCATTGAACAAATTAACGTAACACCGGTAAAAAAATATGAATTTATTATTGGGAAACTGCTCCCATTCTGGGTTTTGGGAATGGTCTCCATCACCATCGGGATGACAGTAGCCTTTGTGATATTTGGATTGATTCCAGAAGGTTCATTTTTAACGATTTATGCGTTTTCGGGGGTGTATTTGTTTTCGGTTTTAGGCATAGGGCTATTAATCAGTACATTTGCCGACAATCAACAGCAAGCTATACTTTTTGCCTATTTTTTTATGATGGTTTTTGTAATGCTGAGCGGCCTTTTTACACCTATTGAGAGTATGCCTGATTGGTCTAAAATGCTTACCAAAATCAATCCTCCAGCTTATTTAATTACGGTTTTTAGGGCAGTTTATATCAAAGGAAGTACTTTTTCTGATTTGCTTCCAACATTTTATGCACTTTTGGGCTTAGGTGCATTGTTTAATATGTTGGCGATCTTTAATTATAAAAAAAGAGTAGCATAGGTTTTAATAAGAAAAGACCTTTCGTAGATTCCGAAAGGTCTTTTTTTTAATTTAGAAATTTATCAACAACGGCTATATCCGCAACTTTTACAGTGCAAACAGCCTTCTTCATAAACCAACCCTTCCGGGTCTCCGCAATGTGAGCATTTTTTATCTGCTACTGTTCCATCCGGAATATAGCGTTTCAATGACCTTGCAACACCGTTTTTCCAGGTATTGATATTGTCGTCATACATATTCAGACCGTTAATAAGGTCAACCAGATATTTTATCGGCATACCATGACGCAAAATTCCTGAAATCAATTTGGCATAGTTCCAATATTCTTTGTCAAATGAGCGGCTGAGACCCTCAATGGTAACTCTATAGCCTTCTTTATCAATGTATTGAAAATCATATCTTGAAGTTTCTTCGTCGTCGTCTTTACGTTTTAAAACCCATCCATTATTTACATAAGCCGGAAGGTTAAACGCATCTTCCATTTTTCCGGTAAATATTTCGTAAGGAATACCATCAATCATACCTATGACTGCCAGCCATTTCTCATATTCATTCTGGAATCTGATTACATCTGCTTCGATTCTGGAAGGTCGTTTGGGTGGATGCAAACTCATAGTGTTTTCAATTGCCTCCTCTTTGGTTTCATCCTTAGGTTTCTCATCATTACTGATCAAAACACCTGATCTGGAGCCATCGCGGTAAACAGTAATACCCTTTAATCCTTTTTCCCACGATTCCATGTAAATTTCACCTACTTTATCTACACTTACGTCATTGGGAAGGTTTATGGTGGAACTGATACTATGCGTGGTATATTTTTGAACCAAAGATTGCATTTCTACGCGTTTCATCCAGTCGATTTCAGGTGATGTTGAACCTGCATAAGGGCTTTTTGAAGCGTCTTTTTGTCCGGTAACCTCCATCCATTCGGCTATTTTGTGATGCCAAACGTCAAATTCTTCAAACGAATCCCCCATTTCATCAACAAATGCCACTTTTACATTGGGGTCATTAGGGTTTACTTTTCTGCGGCGTTTATAACCCATCAAAAATACCGGCTCTATACCGGAGGAGGTCTGAGCAAGCATACTCAAAGTACCCGTTGGTGCCACAGTGCTTAAAGAAATATTCCTGCGACCGTATTTCATCATTCTGTTGTACAGTTCAGGGAATTCTTTTTGGATCATCTGAACAAACTCTGATTTGTTTTCATAAACCGGATCCCATGCCGAAAACTGTCCTCTTTCTATTGCCATGTCAATAGAACTGTCAAACTCAGCCCTAAGCTTGGTTTGCATCATTTTCTCAGTAAAATCAAGGGCATCTTGTGAGCTATATCCAAAACCTAGTGAAGCGATGGCATCGGCAAGGGCGGTAAAGCCAAGTCCTGTGCGTCTTCCTTTTTTACCGGTAGTTTTTAGCAGTTCCCAAATCTCTTTTTCGTTGCGTTTTATCGCATCAGGTTCGTTGTCAGAGTCAATTTTACCAATAATCCTGTCAACAGCTTCCAGTTCGAGCTCAACAAGGTCGTCATTAAGTCGCTGTGCCTCATAAACTACTTCGTAAAATTTATCATAATCAAATTCCGCATTTTTATGAAAAGGATTTTTAATAAATCCAAAAAGATTAACCGCAATCAATCTGCAACTATCTCCACCTTGCATCGCAATTTCTGAACAAGGATTGGTTGAATCATTTTTGAAACCGGGATATATAGACGAAGTTGAATATTTGTGTTGGCGATCCCAGAAAATCAGGCCGGGTTCAGCGGTATTATGGGCACATTGAATTATGGTATTCCACAATTCTCTGGCTTTAATAGTTTTGGTATATTTAGGTTGAGGGCTATCGATTGGCCAACGATGCGTAAAAATGGTATCATTTTTTACTGCAGTCATAAATTCATCTGACAATCTCACCGAGATATTGGCTCCGGTTACTTTATTGAGGTCCTGCTTGATAAGAATAAAATCCTCAATATCGGGATGTGCTATATCCATCGTCAACATCAAAGCACCTCTTCGACCATTTTGTGCTACTTCACGGGTGGTGTTTGAAAACCTGTCCATAAACGAAACCGCACCTGTGGTAGTACCGGCAGAGTTGGTTACGAAAGAATGTTTAGGTCTGAGATTGGAAATGTCAACACCCACACCACATCTGCGTTTAAAAAGTTGAGCCAGATGTTCGTCGGTATGGATAATACCACCATAGGAGTCATATACAGGTGGTATAACCACGCAATTTGACAAAGAGGCGATGACCGAAGTATTTCCCAGCGACGACATTACGCTACCCTGAGGTATCACATATTTGAATTTGTCAAAAAGATCAAATATTCTGCCTTCGTTAAGTTCAGATCTTTTTAAACCGTATTCAGAAAGACCTTCATTTTTTTTGCTTTCCAGATTTTTTTCTATTCTGGCAAACTCACCTGCCATTCTGCGGTGCATATCTACCGGTGATTTTTCGATATAATTTCCCAATGCATCACGCATAGCATATTTTTTCATCCAGGTAGTAGCGGCGAGCTCATCTTGATTGAAATAGGAAAGGCACTCTTGTAGCACTTCAGATTCGGAAAAAAACGGTGTTTTTTCAGTAGTTTTATTTTTCATTTTTAATAATTAGCTTAGAACAAATTCAAAATTTTAATGGGAATAATTTTAATCTTTTCAATGCAAAAGATTTTTAAAGTAACAATTTTTTTTTAAATAAATAAATGACAAATGTTAATTTATCTTTAAAAAAAAAGAAAAAAATAAAATTTCAATTTTGTAAATATCTAAAATACAGTTATTTATATTAAAATTTCAAAAATAAAAATTTTAAAATTTCAAAAAATGTTTTTTTATTTTTTCAAAAAATGTGAAATAGGGATATTTTTTTTCTGAAGAAATATGTGGACTTAATATTTTGAATTTGTTTTTTACTACCATTCAATAAAGGTAATGTATTTTAATTATTTCTACCTTGATATTTATCATATAATAATAGTTTTTAATATGATTAAGTAGAGGTTTCCGATTTCTCGCCTGAAATTTTCAATAAGAATAATTAAAACTAGTGCAATCTTTTATTTAACAATCCATTAACATCTCTTTATACAACGTTTAAATTTTAAAAACATCTATTTATTATAATTTTTAAAAATTAAATATTTATTAATAATGATGAATATAAAGAAATTATTCAGGACTTCAGTTTTTGGACTTTTGATTATTGTATTGGCAATGGCAAATTCCGGCTGTTATTATAGATACGGATATTATGGTCCCAGGTATGGTTACACAAACCGTGTATATGTGGCACCACCACCTAGAGTGTATTATAACAGAGCACCACACCATTATAACCACCACAGATCTCGCAATGAATATTACAGGTCTAACCCCCATCGCAACAGAAATGAAGGAAGTAACTATCGGGGCAACTATAATAGAAGGAGTCATAGTCAAAATTCAGGAAGTAGAAGAAGATAGTTTTTAAATCCCTCATTATATAAATGGGGGTTTTTTGATTAGACATATTTATGAATTGTTAGCTATTTAGAATATCTGTCCTCACTAAAATTAGTTTTAGATATTTAAATAATTGAAAATTAGTTTGTTAAAGGCTTTTTAGCGAATCTGATTGGCCTAAATGAAATGCTTTTTTTAAGAATAATCAGAATATGTAGGTCTGAAGAATAAAAAGTATAAAGTCTTTTGATTTTGTTTTTTATTTGAAGAAAATGTAAAAATTTCATGACCAATTGTGATAGTTAAAATAATATAAGGCAGGATTCAATAATATTCCTTGATTTTTTTTGACAGTTGTCAATTCCTGTAAGCCTGTTCTTTTGCCTTTAGCTCTAGATTCAAACCACACCAATTGTAATATTAAGGAATTGGTTTTTTTCAAAATCGTACCTTTTTTGTGCTTTTTTAAACCGGGTTTTAACATTAAATTCACATTGTTTTCTGTTCCAAATATTAGTTTTTATTTAATTCCAGATTAATCCTTTTAGGTTTTCTGATTCTTTGCCAATAAATTGCACATCCTGAATAATTCAAAAGGGGTGTGCATTTTTTATGAAGAAAATTATTTTGTTTATTCTGCTTTTTTCAACTGAGATTTTCGGTCAAAAAACTCCTCATTTTGAATTCATTGGGGTGGATTCAGTTTTTCTTTTGCCGGGAAATATTAAAACAGGAATACCTGATGAAGTTCAGTTTGGTGGCATTTCAGGCCTTGAATATTTTGCCAATGGTTTCTATTTGATATCTGACAGATCCTTTAAAACCGACCCTTCTGAAAATTCCTATCTTTTTAAGATGGATACAATGGGTATTATTTCCGGAGCATTCAAATTCTTTAACGTTAAAAATGCTGAATCGATAAGATTTGATACTTTATCCCGAAAGATTTTTTATGCTTTTGAAAGGGATGACTCTACTGGTGTAGGTTATTTGAATGAAAACAATCAACCCAATCAACTGCTGTCTTTTTCGATGAATAACTCCGAGTTTACTGCTGATAACCGTGGAATTGAAAGCCTTTGTTTTGATGGAAAATATAACTTGTGGTTTGCTTTTGAATCTTCCTTAAATGGTATGGTACCATTTTTTAAATTGCCTTTCGATTATTCCAAAAACAACTATAATTCTGATCAGAAATCGAATTTTCTTTATCCCTTTGATCCAAAATCATGTTTGAACCCCGATAATACTGCAAATGCTAATCTTGGAAATGGAATTTCGGAGATACTTCCTTTAGACAATGACCGGCTTCTGGTATTGGAACGATGTTTTGATGGAAAGCAAAATACAATCAAACTTTTTTCGGCCACTTTGCCAGATCCAGGGAATGTTTTTATTAAGAATGAGCTTTTTGATTTTTCTGTTAATAATCAATTTTTGTACGGACAAAAAAGTCTTAAACCTGATAATATGGAAGGTATGACCTGGGGTGAAAACGAGGCTGATGAAAAGATTTTGTATCTAGTAAGCGATGATAATTTTAATACAGGCAGGCAAAGAACTTTAATTCTGAAATTGAAATTTTTAATATAAAAAAACAGAGTTCAGTTCTGAACCCTGTTTTTAATAATGAATATAGATTTCTTATTTAAAGCCAAATTTTATCAATCCTTCCCGACTCAATCTGGTGGCCTCCATAGGGTCCATGCCATCAAAAACCATGTCTTGTTCTACAATATAATATTTCATGCCTGAAAGTTTAGCATTTTTAAGAATCCTGCCAAAATCAATTGTCCCTTTTCCCACAGGTGCAAAACGTCCTTCAGTATCCATGTCTTTTACATGCCAAATCTTAAATCTGCCGGGATTCTTTTCGAAATAGCTTACAGGGTCAACTCCAGCTTTGGCAACCCAGTATAAATCCATTTGAAAATTCACAAATTTCGGGTCCAATTTTTCAAGCATATAATCGATTGGGACTATACCGTTGGAGTTTTTCTCAAATTCAAAAGAATGATTATGATACAAAAACTTTAGTCCGGCTGCATCCACTTTTCTGGCGATGGTGTCCAATACTCCTACCAGTTTATCCAGGTCCTGAGTCATGGTAAGAGACCGTGTTTTTGGGTCAAACTTAAACATCCCCATCGGAGGTACCGGTGCCACAAAATACTTAAATCCGGCCGTTTTTACATCGGCGATGAGTTCGTCCGCATTGCTGGTGGTCATCATTCCCATGTGTACACTGATGGGTTTTAGACCCAGGCTTTTGGCGTAAGCTTTAAACTCCAAAGGCGTCATTCCATAAAACTTCCCTTTGTTGTAGTCCACCGCTTCAATGTATTTGTAACCCATATCGGCAACCGCTTTCAAAGTGGCTTTAGGGTCTTTGCCCATCTCATTTCTAACAGTGTATAGGGTCATGCCGCCCCATTTTTTTTGAGCAAAAACCGTAAGATTAAGGAAAAAATAGAGTGCGAGCAGACCAATTTTGTAGAAATTATTTCTTTTCATTCTGATATTTAAGGTTTGATTATTTATTCTCTCCGAAAATTACAGAAAAAATATATCAATAATTGTATTATTTGACGTATCCGTGTTTTTATTCGATGATAATGGGGATTTTTACTCTCTTTAACTTATTGATTCAATCCAAAATCACAAATTCCTTTTTATTAATATGACTAAAGTATTTTTTTGAAGAAAATATTAATCTGAGATTTGAATAGTAAAAACTTTGCTAAAAATGATAAGCTCTTCAAAGAAATTTCAATTCAAAAAAAACATTCCATTTTTTATTTTTTTTATTATTAATTTGCTTACAATCAATGTTTTTGCCCAAAAAATAATTTTGGATAAAAACGATTGGAAATTTAAAAAATTAGGAGAGTCTGTCTGGCTTCCCGCAACAGTTCCCGGAACCGTTCATACCGATTTACTGGCCAACAAGAAAATAGAAGAACCATTTTTCAGAACCAACGAAAAAGACCTGCAATGGATCGATAAAGAAGATTGGGAATACCAAACGACATTTTCTGTGACCGAAGATTTTCTGAAAAAACAAAATATTGAAATTGAATTTGAAGGGCTTGATACCTATGCAGATGTTTTTATTAATGGTCAAAAAGTACTCACAGCCGACAACATGTTTCTTGCCTGGAAATCAGACGTAAAGCGATACCTTAAATCAGGAGAAAATACACTGAGAGTTTATTTTAAGTCGCCGATAAAGGCCGTGTTGCCTGAGTACAAATCTTTGGGTTATGTGGTACCTGTGAGCTCCAATGACCAGGCCGATGTCAAAGTTTCGACCTATTCACGCAAAGCCGGTTTCCATTATGGTTGGGATTGGGGTCCCAGATTTGTGACTTCTGGAATTTGGAAATCTGTACATTTAAATGCCTGGAATGATGTAAAAATTGATGATGTATTTTTGAAACAACTGTCGTTGAAAAATCAACAGGCCGAAAATGAAATGCAGCTTACCCTGAATGCCGCAGGTAAAATGAATTCCACAGTTGAAGTTTGGGCGGAAAACAAGCCAATTTTAAAAAAAGAGGTGCTGTTGACCAAAGGTCAAAACCAGATAAATCTCCGTTTTGATATGAAAAATGTAGAGCTTTGGTGGCCCAACGAAATGGGAAAACAGAAACTTTACAATTTTAAAGTGTTGCTGAAAAATGGGAATGAAATTGTTGATAATAAGACAATTAAAAAAGGCTTTCGTACAATTGAAGTAGTACAGGAAAATGGCAGCCAGGGGCAATCCTTCTATTTTAAAGTAAATGGTAAGCCTGTATTTATGAAAGGTGCCAACTACATTCCTCAGGATAATTTTCTTCCAAGAGTCACACACGAACGATATGCTCATGTGATAAATACCGTGGCAGAAAGCCACATGAATATGCTGAGAGTTTGGGGCGGGGGTATATATGAAAATGATGTTTTTTACGATCTGTGTGATGAAAAAGGCATTTTGGTTTGGCAGGATTTTATGTTTGCCTGTGCTATGCATCCTCCATTGGTAGAATTGAAAAAATCGATAGCTACGGAAGCTGAATATCAGGTAAAAAGGCTCAGAAATCACCCTTCAATGGCACTTTGGTGTGGTAACAATGAAATCATTGGCTTTATGACAGGAGGTTTTTGGGGTGAAAAAGCACCTGTTTTTCCTACCAAAAAAGATTCTCTGGAGTTTTATTATATGTATCAGGATATTTATCATCAGATATTGCCTTCAGCGGTATTTGCCAATGATCCCGAAAAATTTTATTGGTCCAGCAGTCCCAACGGCAAAAATTATGACATGACCAACAGTGTGGACAAAGCTCGCGGCGACCAGCACTATTGGGGTGTTTGGTGGGGAAAAGTACCCTTTGAAGGATACAATGACAATGTTTTCCCTTTTATGAGTGAATATGGTTTTCAGTCATTTCCCGAATTAGAAACTGTAAAAACGTATGCTTTGCCGGAAGATTACAATATTGAATCTGAAGTGATGAAAGCCCACCAGCGGTCTTCAATTGGCAATGGAACGATAACTTATTACATGAAAGACAGGTTTATAATCCCTGAAAAATTTGAAGATTTTCTCTATGTAGGTCAAGTCCTGCAGGCAGAGGGAATCAGAATGGCGATTGAGGCCCATCGTCGTGCCATGCCTTATTGTATGGGGACATTATTCTGGCAAATTGATGACTGCTGGCCGGTGGCAAGCTGGAGCAGTATGGATTATTATGGAAGATGGAAAGCCATGCAATATATGGCGAAAAAAGCCTTTGAACCCCAAATGGTATCGGTTTTCAAAGAAGGAAATGATTTGAAAATATATGCAATTTCAGACGACTATAAGGTAATTAATGCCATTTTGAATGTCAAATTTCGGGATTTTGATGGGAAAAATCTGGAACAAATCACCCAAAATATTAAAATTCCTTCCAATAGTAGTGCTGTGATTAAGACCTTTGACTGGGAGGCTTTGGTTTCAAAATTTGCTCCTGAAAAAACCTTGATGGAAGTTAGCTTAACTTTAGGCGGCAAAACTTTGGCAGTAAATACATTTTACTTTACAAATCCCAAAAATCAGAAATTGCCTTCACCAAAAATTTCGATAAAGAAACTCGATTCCAGCACTTTAGAAATCAGCACCGATAAGCTTGCCCGGTACGTGTGGCTTTCAATTCCAGGTGGTATAAATGTCTTTAGCGACAACTATTTCGATTTATTACCCGGAGAAAAAAAGGTAGTAAAAGTAAAAAATGGAATTTCATTTTCGGAAAAAGACGTGAAGGTTATGAATTTGAAGGATACATATTGAATTTTTTAAATATTTAAATATCAGATACTTATAACAAAATTCTTGAAAAATGTAATTGTTAATTAGTTTTTTTAAACTAAAAAAAATGTTTTTTAAACCCCCAAATATGAATATGTAACTATTTTTGTAAACCAACATATAATTTTTATAAAATGAAAAAAATCACAATACTTGTTTTAGGTTCTCTTATTTCCACTTCATTATTCTCACAGAAAGTCGATCTGGATAAGTCAAAATTCGAAGTTAGATTTCAGGTACTACCAGTTGAAAATGTTCCGCTTGACAAAAGAACATTTCAGGTTACCAGCACACTGGGTCCATCTGTAAAATCCTATGTAGATGAAAATGTTTTAAATCAAAAAATTAACATCAATGGTTGGAAAAAGACTGCAGATAACCCGACCGTTACAATCAATCTCGACTTAATTGATTTTTCGCTTATCAGTTCAAAATTGCAGGAAGAAGTAAATGAAAATAAAGACAAATCGGGAAAAGTAATTAGCCGTACTGCCCAGTATTTTATTAATGCCGAGTATCGTCAGGATGGAAGAATCAAAATATCAGGGCCTTTTAGTCCAAAAGAACTGACCCAAAAAGAAATTGACGCTCAGAAACAAAAAGAAGAAAAAGTAGCAACAAACAGATTTCTGGCAAAAACTAATCTTAATGCTCAGGCAAAAAGTGATGCCGATTTTAAAGTGGAGAATCTTCCTTCCAGCAGAAGGTACTCCACCGATAAATATGAGACGTCTTCGAAAGCCGTTGATTTTTTCAAAGCCAGCCAAAGTAGCATTTCTGACAAACTTTTGAGGGCTTTTGTGGATGAAAGTGCCAGAAGATCAACAGACCTTGGTAACTATTATTTCGGTTTCAGACCAGTGGCTGAGACAGAATATCTTTGGATTGTTGACACGAAGAGTCATCCCGAATATCAGGCTCAACAAGATGCTGCCCAAGCTGTGAAAATGCTTTTTGCTGAAATGAAGGCCGATGAACCCATCGATGCTTTGAGAGAAAATTTAGAACCTATAATCGAATATTTTGAATCAATAAAATCAAAATACAAAACCGATGAAAAGGCAGATAAAAAGCTGAGGTATGGTGCTTTCTATAATTTGTCAAAATTGTATTATTATCTGGATAAACCCGATCTCGCAATAATTCAGGCTGAAGGATTGATAGAAAATGATTACGATAAAAAAGACGGAGAGAAATTAGCGGAAAATGCTCAGATTCTGGTTGATATTTTCAAAAAAACTAAATTGAATTCTACCCATAATTCTCCTTTAAAATGAAATTAAAAATTATTTTTTTATTGATATTGACCACTTTTGTGGCAAATGCACAGAAAAGAAAAAACAAGTATTTCTATTCTGCAGGTACTGTAAAGCCTTTTTCTGAAAAATATATTGATTATGTAAGTTATAATTCAACATTTACATATACACCTAAGCTCAAAAAGTTTTTTGAAGACAACAAACAACCCTTTGATCCCAACAAGTTTGCTGACCAATCCGTAACAATTGGAGGTGGCATGAAACTAAAAAAGGATGGGGAGTTTAAAATAACTTTTGATGTTGAAGAATTCCAGTTTAACGGTTATTCGGAGGTTGACGACGATAAATCAATGCTAGTTGGATTAAAAGCAAATGTGAAAGTGCTGGATGCCGACAATCAATTGATTTACTCAAGATATATGGAGCCGGTTACCAAAGCTTATGTGATAAATAAAAAACTTAAACTGGGACAAAATGCAAACACTCTTCTCAAGTATATTTATGACAAACTCATAATGGAGTTTAATTATTATTATACTTACGGCCCACAGTTAAATACTATTGTTATCAATCTTAGTGATACTGAGAAAATTCCCGATTTGGCCGAATTTAGTAAATCAGTTGAAGTTTTTGATGCCTTGCAAGATATCAAAAAAAGTGAACAGAATTCGGTTCTTGATGGTGTTATTGACTACTGGAAGCCATTTCTAAAATACAATAAGATTAAAGAAAAGGACCGGCTGATGGATATTAAACTTGCTGCAAGTTTCAATATGGCGGTTGCCTATATATTGCAAAACAAACTTACAGATGCTGAGAAACTTTTGCCTGTCATTAAAGCCAATGACAGGACTATTCTCGGTATGACCATGCGGGATTTAGAAATCAAAAGTGAAATAGCTGCAATTAAAGCCTATCAAACCCTTTCAAAGGATTTTAAGAATATTGAACCGATTCAAAAACAACCCGATCAGGTTGAGTATAATTTTGAAGGCATTGAATTCAAAAATGCTACAGTAAAATATGATACCGATAAAGAATTAACAGGAAATGTGAAGTTTACTTTTGATAATCCTACATTTGAATACCTTCCGGGGTACAATTCTGACCCTGAAACGGTTGACCTTTCCAATAACGGTTATATTGCCGCGGCACAAATTGCCGGTGGATTGTTGAAGTTAAAACGCGACAATAAAATAGAAAATTCTAAAGTGGAGGTCGAGATTACAGGTAAAAAGAAACCTAAGAAAATCGATTTGAGTGATATCATGTCATTGAAAGCTGAAAACGGCGATCAATATCAGATTCAGGTTATGGGATTTGCGGATGGTAAAAGGTATGCTTTGGTAAAAGAAGTTACTGTATGCACAAAGATTACCTTATTTCAGGAGATTTTCCCGGGAAATGAACTTCTTTTCAAGCGTAACGGAAAAGAATTTGCTTTTCAGTTGGAAGCATTTCAAACTGATAAAAAAGAATTTAAAAAATTCTTCTCAGATTGCCCTCGGATTCATCCAAAAATTGATGCAGGGGATTATTCAAGTGCTACGCCTCAGGCTTATTCCAAATTTATGGAAGAGTATATGACCAACTGTTGCCCGCCGCCCAAGAAAAAGTAGTTTAATTTTGTTTGATTTAGTTTTGAAAAAAGCCGGATTATCAACATAATCCGGCTTTTTTCATTCAATTATATTATTTTTTAAATTATCCAATTCCTGATATTTGTCATTGTTAGTTTCGTCAAATTATCTGATATTTAGTTGTTTACAGAGTGTTTTGGATTAAAAAACTGAATATATGAAAACTAGACTTGTCTTTTTGATTACAACTGCTTTGATTGCTACCTCTTGCGGGCTTATTGATTCTGACATTAAAGCTGATGAAAATATTGGTGGAACTACCGTAGCAAGCGGAAAAGTAGGAAATGTGTACGATTTGGGTGGATCTATCGGACTTTCGGCTTTTAAGGCTGAAGTCAAAACATTAGACGACGGTGTGAGTTCGATTTCCGGTAGTATGTCAGTAACTGACCCTAAGTTGTTAGAGTTTGCTAAATCAAGCCCGGATTTTAAAATTAATGGCTCCAATATTTCTGTTTCTAAAAAATTCAGAATAACTGACAAAGGAATTCAGAATGTGTTGGATGACGGCAATTTTACTTTAATTGAATATGACGGAGCTGTTGGTGACAAATACACCCACAAAATTGATGGAAAAAAAGTGACAAGAGAAATCACTTATAAGTCAACGGATAATGACTATGCCTGGGGATTTTTAGACATAAAAGTAATGAAAGTGACTGAAACCGGCAGGTCAATACCAGGGGTTAAAAAACTGGAATACATTTTCAATCATAAATTCGGGATTGTGGGTGCCAAAGCATATTTTGATGACGGAACCGAAAAAATTATTTCAATCTTCAGCCAGAACTAATTCTGTTTGTGGGTTATTGTTTTAATATTAAAAAAATAAATAAGCCAGGATATACCCATTGACCATAACCAAATCCATTCGAAAATGATTTTAAAGGGCCAATGACGCAAGTTTTGTGGGAGTAAATTATGGAAAAAATAGTCTGATGCGACTAAAATCATACTAAACAACATGATAGTTGATATAAAAATAAATGTCCCGGGTAATATCGTTTTTTTTGCTTTTTTGAAAGGTATTCTCAAAAAATGAAAATTGATATATGTGATTAATATAAAAAATAAAGAAGCGAATAAATTGTGGATGATATTTGAATAAATAGAAAACCCGGAAAACGCATTAATCACAGTAGAATTTTTATCAATTGTTGGAAAAAATATTGCAATCAGTTCAAATATTCCAGCCAAACGTGCCACATTTTTTCCTGGGTTTTCAAAACTTTTGATTTGAGAGATTAAAACCGAAGTGATAGCAATAAATCCCAAATACACGTATCTGAATTGAGAATGGTAATAATCACTGATTGATAAAAATCTTTTTCCGGAATTGAAAATAATCCGCTCGCCGAAAACCAAAACCACAGGAAAAATAATGGCCATGGATCCAACAATGAGAAATATTTTGTGCTCTTTTTTCAAACCCATAAAAAACTTTTACAAGTTAAAGAAAAAATTATTCAATCATTTTGGATAAATTCATTTATATATTTTTTAGCATATCCAGACCTTATTTTTTTCTATAAAAATCTATTTTTTTTAATAAAAAATTACGAAATTTAATCCTTTCATTTTAGGTCATTATTCAACTGTTTTTAAACAATTCCAAACACCATGACACGTCGAAAATATATCGAAATTTTGCTTCAGGCTGGTTTTGTGACAGCCTTACCTGGCGATGGTTTTTCTAAAGTTTTTTTTAATGGTAATTCTGAATATTTTTTCGAAAAATCACAATTCAAAGCCCTGGGAATTCTTTGTCAAACTATTATACCGAAATCAGAAACGCTGGGGGCAATTGAAGCCGGGGTACCGCATTTTGTGGATATGTTTCTAAAAAATGTGGCATCTGAAACCCAACAAAAGGCATTTCAGGAAATGTTTGTCAAATATTTAGCTCATTTGCAATCATTAAAAATTAGCTTAAGAGATACTTCAAAAGGTTTGACCAGGCAAATGGCTCAGGATGAAAAAGGTGATCACCGTAGTTTTATTAAAGGATTGAAAGTGATGGTTTTAAAAGGATATTTTATGAATGAAAAAGCAATCAGGCAGAATTTTCAATATGTGGCAGTACCCGGTAAATATCGGGCAGATATATCGAAATCAGAATTGGGCAAAATCTGGATAAACTGAAATAATCATGAGCAAAGGAAAAGATCAACATACATACGATGCCATAGTAGTTGGCTCAGGTATATCAGGTGGATGGGCAGCTAAAGAATTTTGTGAAAAAGGTTTAAAAACCTTGCTACTCGAACGAGGCAACGAAATGGTGCATCCCAATTATCCCAATGCACTTTCAGCTCCCTGGGAATTGGATTATAACAACGAGCTTACTGCCAAAGAGTTGGAAGATTATCCAATTCAACAAAAGGCCTGGGAGTTTGGACGGGACAATCATAAGCTCTATGTAAAGGATACCAATTGGCCTTATATTCAGAAAAATCCATTTTACTGGTTCAGGGGCAACCAGGTAGGAGGGAAGTCCCTGCTCTGGAACCGAAATTGCTACAGATATAGTGAATTAGATTTTGAAGCCAATCTCAAAGACGGACATGGCAACGACTGGCCAATCAGATATGCCGATATTAAACCCTGGTATGATTATGTCGAGAAATTTGTAGGCTTAAGTGGTGAAAATTGTGAATTACCAAGTCTTCCTGACCAGATATTAATGCCTCCTTTTGAGATGAATTTCGTGGAGAAAGAGGTAAAAAAAAGGATAGAATCTCAGTATAAAGACATTAAGTACATTCAGGCACGTGCAGCGGTTCTCACGCGGGCACACAATGGCCGTGGCCCTTGCCAGGCAAGAAATCAATGCAGGAGAGGTTGTCCTTATGGCGGATATTATAGTTCCAATTCCGGTGCTATTCCCGCTGCATTGGCTACTGGTAATCTGACCATCAGACCACATTCGGCAGTGGAGAGCGTAATTTTTGATCCTGAAAAAAGAAATGCAAAAGGTGTAAGGATTGTGGATACCCAGACCAAAGAATCAACGGAGTTTTATGGCAAATTTATTTCAATCAATGCCTCTGCTGTTGCCTCTACAGCCATTTTGCTAAATTCAAACAGCACTGATTTTCCAGATGGTTTAGGAAATACAAATGGTGTTTTGGGTCATTATCTCAATGACCATTCCGATAGCACCGGGGCATTTGGAATCGCCGAGTTTGCTTCTGACCATTTTTCTTTCGGGCAAAAACCCAATCCGATGTATATTCCCAGATTCAGAAATGTAGGAGACGATAAACAAGATTTTTTGAGAGGATATGCATATGAATGTTTTTCAGAAAGAAAATCATGGAAAAAAGGATTTGAAATAGACGGTGTTGGCCACGACTTCAAAAAAAGCTTGTCTGAGGCCGGTCCGTGGGAAGTAGGATTTTGGGCAATTTGTGAATCTTTACCCAATAAAGATAACAAAATGACTTTAAGCAAGACCGAAAAAGATCCTCTTGGAATTCCTAAAATTGAGATAGATGTAAAATTTGATGAAAATACCCGAAAAATGAGGATTGATGCTGCCGAGAAAGCCAAAGAATTGCTGGAGTCAGCCGGGATGAAATATGTTGGCACTTACAATGAAAATCCAATTCCAGGTAAAACCATCCATGAATATGGCTCAGCCCGGATGGGAAATGAGCCAAAAGAATCAATTCTTAACAAGTGGAACCAGGTTCATGATTGCCGGAATGTGATTGTGACGGATGGAGCTTGTTTGCCATCTTCGCCTTGTCAGAACCCATCACTAACTTATATGGCATTGACAGCAAGAGCGGTTAATCATTTGGTGGATACAAGTAAGTAAAGCTTTCTAAGAATTTATCTTTATTTTTTTTTTGAAACAATAGAAAATAAATTGTTTTGAAAATGTATGGTTTCTGTTAAACCAATTTCCAACAAATTTCTGACAGAAAACCGCGGTTATTAAAAAGTTTTTTTTAAATAAATCCCATTCCTGACTTGCATCAGTGTATGTTTTATTTTTTGTTTCTACTTTTCAGGTTTAATAAACCATCGAGTTTTACAAATATGGAACATTCCCAATTCAAATCAGGAAAAGAACTTTCTTCTTCCTCTATTCTTATCTGGCGTATCGTACAAGCAGCCGTTTTTTTAGTTGGCCTCGTAATATTTTTAGCTTTGATTTTTTATCCGAATATTGGTTTGACTTTGCTTTGGGACATCCTTATTCCCATAGCTCCATTGTTGCTGGTTGTGTCGGTAGGAGTATGGCGAAATGTATGTCCTTTAGCCACAACTAACCTTTTTCCAAGGCATTTTAACCTTTCGAAAAAGAAAAAAATGTCGGTGGAATTACAATCTATTCTGTTTTTGATTTCAGTTTTATCTTTATATTTAATAGTCCCACTCAGACATGCTTTCTTAAATAACAATGGTTTAGCTACCGCAATTATGTTTATGATCGCAGTTGTTATCGGTGTTTCAATGGGTTTTGTTTATGATTGGAAAAGCGGTTGGTGTTCATCCCTTTGTCCCATTCATCCGGTTGAAAAGCTTTATGGAGGAAACACACTTATTTCACTTCCCAACGCTCATTGTGATTCATGCGTGAAATGTTCAGTTCCTTGTCCTGATTCAACTCCTAATGTACATCCAAAAATAGTACAGAAAAATATCTATCAGAAGATATCAGGCATGTTGTTGATAGGAGGTTTTCCGGGCTTTGTTTGGGGTTGGTTTCAAGTGCCTGATGCTACCGGTTTTAGCTCTTTTTCAGAATTAATTCAAAATTATTACCTTCCATTTGCTGGTTTAATTACCACTTTAGTGATTTATTTGGTGGTTTCCGGATTTGTCAGCAAAGCCAATGAGCGTATATTGACTAATATATTTGCTGCTTCAGCTGTATCTTGCTATTATTGGTATAGGATTCCCAATTTATTTGGATTTGGCCAGTTTGAAAAGGATGGACTTCTGATTGACCTTAAAAATATAATTCCTGACTGGAGTATAACGGTTGTCATTGTAGCACTTTCGTTGTTCTTTTTCTATTGGCTGGTAATTCGTACCACTAACAAAAAAAGTTGGGTAGTCAGGCCTTCTTATTCCTGAAATCGACTGAATTATTTACAAATCAGGAACCTTAATAAAGGCTCTCGGAGAAGAATTGTGTTCATAGAAACATTAAGATAAAACTCCTCAGGAAAATCTGATAAATTTCTATAGAATTTTAGAAATCTAAATGTTTCTCTGGTTTCCTTAATGGTCAAATGCTTTTTATTCCATGTTTTTTATTGTAGTGCCAATAAAAACATAATTTTGTATGTCATTCTGAAAAAGTGTAAATGATTGATTTTTATTTATTTATGAAATATTTAAAAAAACTTATCAAAAGGCTACAGAATAAAATTCTTTATTTTTGCATATGCCTGAATTCTGTATAAAGTATTGATAAATAATAAATTAAGTAGCAATATTTAGTTTGGAAATTTTCCAAACCACAAGTAAATATAATAGAAATTCAATCCAAACGGGTCATGTCCTGATTTTTCAAATCTCCCTTGGTATAAATATTGAGATAGTTTAGTTTCAGAAATGTTCTAAATTAAAATCATTGCCATGGGTTTTAAAATTTATAATAATCAGCATTTTAGGTATTTAGTAAAGGCTTGCCTTATTATTGGTGTATTCATTTTGCTGATGGACCTTTTTTCATTGATTTATTATAGCAATGAAGCAAATTGGCTAAATGCCCTTAAAACGATCCCGATTGACTTTGGGGTTGCGGCAATATGGGTACTTTTGGGCTCTCCTATTTTTCTATTGGTTTCATTAATTTCAAGTAATTCTGCCAGAGTTTTTATCGTTTTTTTTGGCTTGGTTTTGATATTGATGGATATTATTCTCAACAGATATTTTTCTGTATCGAAAGTTCAATTGGGGAGTGATTTATTTGGCTATTCTATTGATGAAATTCAAATGATTGTTCAGAATTCCACTGATATAGACTGGTATTCTTTTTTGCCTCCATTTTTTGCGATTTTTGCCTATATTTTTTCGTTTTTTATCATAAATATTAAAAGTAAACAAGCACCTGGATTAGGTTTATTTTTCTTATTTTCAATATTGTTTTTAATTCTAAATGCTTTATTTTCAAAACCAACTCATACTAACTTAACTTATTTTTTAAAAGACAGTTATGGTTATTTTTTATCGGGTAAAAAAGCAGAATCTAAAAAATGGGAATCCCCAAATCCTTATCCTTTAATCAGAACTAATCCAAATATTGAAGATGTTTTAGGGAAAAATATGAATCTTGGTTCCGAAAAACCATATATTGTACTTATTCTGGTCGAAGGTTTAGGCAGAGATTTCTCGGGCATTGATGCCGAATATCCGGGATTCACACCATTTTTAGACTCCCTATCTAATAATAGCCTTACCTGGACCAATTTTATGAGTAATGCCGGCAGGTCATTTGGGGCTTTACCTTCAATTTTAGGATCCTTACCTTTTGGAAAAAAAGGTTTTCTTGAATTAGAAAAATTACCTGACCACATTTCCTTGATTTCGGAACTTAAAAAAGCAGGTTATCAAACTTCATATTTTGAAGGCGGAAATGCTGATTTTGACCGAAAGCTAAAATACCTCAATCATGAAGGAATGGAGAAAATTATTGACGAAAATAGTTTTGGTTCTGGTTATAAGAAAGTGGCTGCACAAAATGGTTTCTCATGGGGTTATCCCGATTCTGAGATTTTTAGGAAAACATTGACAGAACTAAAACCTGCTCCCAAACCTCGTTTTGACATGATTCTGACCATAAGTAATCATGAGCCTTTTATTTTTGACAGAAAAGAGCATTATTTAAAAATGGCTAACGAAATTCTGTCAAAAGGGAAATTTGAGGAAAAGAAATTAGAGGAAATCAATAAAAATAAAGAAGTGTTTGCAGCACTTTTATATACCGATGATTGCATTAGAAATTTCATTAATCAATACAAATCAAGCCCCAATTTTGCCAATACTATCTTTCTTATTACGGGCGACCACAGGCTGATTCCGGTCAATCAGAAAAATGAAATTTGTAGATTTCATGTTCCCCTGATTGTTTATAGCCCAATGATTTCCAGGCCTCAGGTTTTTAAAGGAATTAGCTCACATTTTGATATAATGCCTTCGATTTTGGCTTTGATTTCAAATAAATATGGTTTCAAAATGCCTGAAAAGGTGCATTGGCTTGGTACAGGCTTAAGTTCTGCTTCTACTTTTCATAATGACAAAGACATACCTTTTACGAGATACAAAGGCACCATAAAAGATTATATCACTGGCGATTATTTTATTTCAGACAATGTGGTTTTTAAGCTAGGTGATAATTTGACAACAGAAGAAACTGCCAGAACAAAGGAAACCCGCATGGCAATTTCGAAATTTGAGTATTTCCAGCAAGTCAATAGTTATGTAACGCAAAATAACAAAATTATTCCCCCGGAAATGGTGCAAAACAAACCAAAAGAAAGGAACTTGACAAAAGCGGAAATAGATGTTGTAAATAAATATATTGGAAAAAATATTGATACAGATCGGTTTATTATAGCCCGTGATTTGGCATTCAAAAAGAATTACAAAGAGGCACTAATAGTATGTGATTACATAATAACTGACAGTCCGAATAATTTTGATTGCCGCACGCTCAAAGGTAGAATAATGGCCTGGATGGGTGATTATGAAAAAGCTGAAGTCGAGTTGAAGGCAATTATAGAAAGGAGTCCGACGTATTCCGATGCATATAGTGCCCTTATGGATATTTACTGGTGGTCTAATCGTCCTGATAAAGCCAGAAGTCTGATGATAAAGGCAAAAAATAATAATGCCGGGAAAACAGAATTTTTGAATGATCTGAAAATTGCCATGAATAGGTTTAATAATTGATATGAAAGTATTTTTGAAAATATTGTTTTTGCTGACTATTTCCATTTATGGGGTTTTTGCACAGGAAAATAATTTTGACCCTGATTCGGTATTCGCTCAAGCCCGAAAATTGGCTTTTGATGGGAAGAGAAATGAGTCCATAGCCTCATTGAAAAATGTTATTGAAAAATATCCCAATTATCTGGATGTCAGGCTTTTCCTTTCTTCAGTTTATGGTTGGGAAGGGAAATATAAATTGGCAAAAAATGAACTTGAATATTTGTTATCAAAAGAACCGAAAAATAAGGAATTCTGGATTTCATATATCAAAAATGAAATCTATGCCGACCAGCCATCCTTTGCAATAAATCTGGCTAATGAGGCTTTGAATTTATTTCCTGATTCACCAGAATTAATAATTTTGAAGGCTACTGCACAGAAAAATAACAGTGAGTTTCAAAAAGCACACCTTACATTATTGGCTTTTTTATCGGAATATCCTGAAAATAAGGAAGTACGTCAGTTTGATGATAAAATCAAGGCGGATTTAGCAACCAATTCTGTGGGGATTATATATTCTACAGATGCCTATAGCCAGATTTACGACCCTATGCATTATTATTCCTTACAATACGGAAAAATTACCCCAAAAGGAAGCCTAATTGCCAGATATAATCTAAATCAAAAATTTGGAAAATATGGGTCTCAGTTTGAGTTTGATGCTTACCCGAGTATTACTGAAGGCCTTTATGCTTATTTAAATTTAGGCTATTCGGGTTCTTCAATATTTCCATCATGGCGATTAGGTGCTCAGCTTTACAAATCTCTTCCACAGGCATATGAAGTTTCCCTGGGTATCAGATCTTTGAAATTTGGAGAAGAATTCACTAATATTTTTACGGGTTCTGTTGGCAAATATTTCGGCAGTTCGTTTCTGTTTGCCGTGCCTTATCTGATCAAAAGTGACCAGGGATGGAGTAAGTCATCTACCTTTACATATAGAAAATACAGGGCCAATGCCGATCAATTTTTTGCAGTTTCAGCCGGAATTGGATTCTCACCAGAAATCAACAGATTTGGCTTTGACAGTGCTTTTGAGCCGGTGATTAATCTAAAATCTCAAAAATTTGACATCAGTAATAATTTCAAATTTCTCAATAACCGCAATTTTATCGGTGCAGGATTCTCTGTTGTACATCAGGAAAGTGTTTTTGATCCCGGAAAATACTTCTGGATATATTCTTTTAGATTGAGCTCTCAGGTTAGATTTTGAAAATGTAAGACCACATTTTCATCCTTCATTTTTAATTTCCCGGTTTAAAATAATTAAAGATTTGAGAAAAAATTTGGTAGAAAGTTTAAAAGTATTTTACTTTGTAATAAAAAGTACTTTTAAATAAGTGGAAAATGATAACAATTTCGAAAAGCCTGAAATTTATCCTTGCCGGAATCGCTTTTATTCTGGTCATACCCTTGGTGGCTATGCAGTTTAACACAGAAGTCAACTGGACGATCTCTGATTTTTTAGTTGCTGGTAGTCTTTTAATGTTTTTCGGCTTCTTGCTTGAAACTGCAATCCGGAAAATTCATAATCTAAGTTCCCGTGTAGTAATTATTATTGCTCTTTTGATAATTCTGTTTTTGATTTGGGCTGAATTGGCAGTTGGGATTTTTGGTACACCTTTCGCCGGAAATTAATGCAAATAAAAAAGAGGCTCATCATACCGATGAACCTCTTTTTGTACCCGGAACAGGACTCGAACCTGCACACCAATGGCACTACCACCTGAAGATAGCGTGTCTACCAGTTCCACCATCCGGGCATCCTGATGCAAATTTAATGGATTTTGAATCAGGATAGAAAATATTCCAATATGATTTCTCTCACAAAAATCATTTACCTATATAATATAACCTTCCCTGGTCTGTTACTGCGTATATGGCTCCGTCTTTTCCCTGGTGAACATCTCTAAACCTTTGGTATTCCTGGTCTAAAAGTCGCTCTTCGCCAATTACTTTGTTATCTTTGATTATCAGTCTCGCAATATGCATTCCGCTAAGGCAGCCCACAAAAAGATTGTTGTTCCATTCGCTTATTTGTCCTTTGTTGTAAAATGTCATTCCGCTGGGCGATACTACCGGGTCCCAATAATAAACCGGCTGCTCCAGACCACTTTTTTGTTGTATTGCCTCACCAACTTTGCTTCCACTATATTCTATACCATAGGTAATGGTTGGCCATCCATAATTTTTTCCGGCTTCTACCCGATTTATTTCATCACCGCCCCGAGGGCCAAACTCATTGGACCAAAGCTCGCCGGTTACAGGGTTTATTGAAAGCCCCTGAACATTCCTGTGTCCATAAGAAAATATCTCTTTTTTGTAGTCATTGTGATTTACAAAAGGGTTTCCCTGGGCAGGTTGACCCTCAGTTGTAATTTTTATGATTTTCCCCAAAGCTGTAGTATTATCCTGGGCCATTGGTCTGGTTTTCGTATCTGATCTTTCGCCTGTTCCAAGGACAAGATTTCCTTTCGGATCAAAAATCAAGCGACCTCCAAAGTGAAGATTCCCTCTATATGTAGGATTAGACCTAAAAATTACAGTTGAATTTTCAATTTTAGTTTCATCAGCCGAAAGAGTTCCTTTGGCTACAGCGGTATGATTTCCATTTCCGGTATTCTCTGAAAATGCCCAGTAAATTTTTCGATTTTTAGCAAAATCAGGATCAACAGCAATACCCAATAACCCTCCCTGGCCATTTTCGTCAACCTTTGGGAGTCCAGTGATTTTATTGCTTAGAACCCCTGAGGTGGTCGAAATCCTAAGAAATCCTGCTTTTTCGGTAATTATCAAACGGCCGTCAGGTAAGGAAGCTATGCCCCAGGGTGAGTTTAGCTTTTCACTTAACACTTTGAAAGTATATGCCGACTTTGTTTTAGTTCCATTAATTCTAGTTTGACCCGGAAATGCCGGTTTGTAGTTAGAGTTAGGTGATTTGGTTTCAACTGGGGCAATTGTAGTATCAGGCAAAGATTCGTTTTTGGCAGATTCTATTTGCTTATTACCACAAGCGTTTATTGAAATCAGCGAACTGATAATTGCGATTGAAGCTAATTTTATCATTTTAAAAGGTTTATTAATTTAAATCAAAAATAAGTAATTTTCGTTCCTTTTTCGCCTATTACTATAAGTGGTATGCATAGGTTGATTTTATTTATTTAGGCAAAAATTGAGTTTTTTTCTTTATTCTTTTTATTTGAATATTTATTAAGAATTATATTTAGATTAACGACATCCCTCAATAACCGCCTCAAAGGTTTTACCATTATTTGCTTTGAAACTAAAGCCTGGATTTAAAACAATTATTTCACCTGCCTCAAGTTTAATTTCGCTAAGTTGATGTGAAGCACCCGTAATTATTTTTTTTGCAATGATTGTTTTTCTTAAATTTTTCAAGAGGCCTTCATATTGAAAATTTAAACAATTATAGTTGATCTTATCAAATGAAAAGGCTTTCTTAATTTCAGAATATTCACTGCAACCGTTGGAATTGCATGATTTGATTCTATAATACTTTTTCTTTCCTGGAGTCAAACCATTATCAATTGCTGATGTGTTATTTCCCTTGTAAATTGTATTAAAATTTATTGAATCAATTGATGATTCTAAAATAAAATAATCTTCGTTTAAAGAAATATCCCGCCAAGAAATATTTATCTGTGATGTATTTACGCCTGAAGTTGTAAGGTTTTCTGGCTTTTTTGGGATTCTATCAATTATGGGAGGGGTATTTTGAACGGGCAAACAATAAAACGAAAAAGCTTTTAAATTTTTCTGATTAAAAAAATGCGGGCCATTATAACTGATGCTATAAATATCTGAAAAACAAGCAGGTAGATAAGTTATATATTTGAAATTTTGAGGAGCATTTAATTTTAGAACAATTTTATTGTCAATTCCTGATCCTGCAATAACAGGGGTGTTTAGTTGATTAAATTTTAAATGTGAATCGTCCATGGTCATGTAAATATAGTTTTGCATATATCTGTAATGATTGCCATAGAAATATGTGACCGGGTAGTTTAATTTCTGACGTTCCTGAAAAACCAGCGTAACTGAGTCTTTTCCCGGACTGTAATACGCATATTGTACATTTGGATGGTCGATGCCTTCGGTATAGGTTTTGCCATAAAAATCTCTCAAGACCAAATCGGATAATTCTTTGGCTTTTGAGACATAACCTTCTGTATGATAGTGAATTCCGTCGTAAAAGTCGGTGCCAACCGTACTGATAATCTCAACCAAGCCAGGATATTTATTTTTAGTTTGTCTTTGAAATTCCCTGAGGTAGCTGGCCCTTTCATTGTAATTGTAAATCCCGGAAACCATCAAGATGTTTATTTGGAATTCATAAAATTTTCTCAAACCGGGAAGGTCTTCCTTGATGTTTTTTATGAAAGTATCAAAATATCCGGGATAGTCATCACAATCTATATACCAATTACCAGCTTCAGCTTCTCCTTGTAAAAACGCCATATACTTAATCTTGTCCAATACCTGACTTTCTTTTAACCGTGTAAGCATTTTACCATAATTAAATTTCTTATCAAAATGATTGTCAGGGTTTCTTTGTAATATCCATCTTAAATTAGCTCCTCCAGCGGATTGATTTATAACCATAAATGGTATTTGAACAGAGTCAATTAAGTTTTTCATCAGATAATTTCCAATTGTTCCTACTTTGGCAAATGGTTTTTTTGAGGGGTACCATTTTGCAACCGTAGTATCTTCTAAATCAATAAAATCAAAATTTCTCATAAATCTATCTGACTCTTTTGAATTAAATTCATCAGTGCCTATCATTGCTGCCATGTTTGATTGCCCCAACAAAAGAATAGCATCACCACAAAGGACTTTTTCCGACTTTTTTATTAATGTAGCTGTTTGGTTTTTTTTTGTGTAAAGTTCAAACGTATATTCAGATAGCTCCGAATTGATGGGAATATTGAAATTGAAATCTGTTGGGGAACTGATAGCTTCTAATTGCAAAGAGTCATTTTTGAAAAGTTTTATCGATACAAAATCAAATGAAGAATTGGTTATTTTACCAGAGACTTTTACTTCGCAAATGTTTTTTTCATTTCTGACATATAATTGTAAATTTTCAGGGAATTGGTTGATCGTAACCTGGCCATTAACAAATAAGGTAGAAAAAGAAAAAATAATAAATAAATGTATAAATCTTAATGTTTTCATTTGGGATATTAATTGAAAAATCAATATTTGAAGTAATATTTGCTTTTTTGGCGATCGAAGGCCAATATCAAAAAAATAACAGAAGTTTCAAAAAAAAAGCCTGAATTATATCCAGGCTTTAACATAAATAGTATAGTAATTTAAATGTCAAACGCTTGTCGGGCAATCTCAACTTCCTCATTAGTAGGAACCACCAAAATCTTTACTTGTGAATCTGAAGTTTGCAATTCCCTTATTCCAGGCTTACGTAAATCGTTCTCTTCTTTATTGATTTTTATGCCCAGAAAATCCATGTCTTCGCACACCATACCTCTGATAATCTCACTATTTTCACCTATTCCGGCAGTAAAAACTACGGCATCGAGGCCATTCATAGCTGCAGCATAAGCACCAATATATTTTTTGATGCGGTATGCGTTCATTTCCAATGCCAGTTTACATTGCTGGTCGCCTTCCATATATCTGGCTTCGATTTCCCGTAGATCACTGTAACCAGTCAAGCCCAGCATTCCGCTTTCTTTATTTAGGATATCATTTACTTCTTTAGCTGTATGTCCTTTATTTTCAATTAAATATAAAACCACCGCAGGGTCCAGGTCACCACTGCGGGTTCCCATTATCAAACCGGTTACCGGTCCAAAACCCAGTGAATGATCTATACTTTTACCGGCGTTTACGGCGGTTGCACTACAGCCATTTCCCAAATGCAGAATTACTATTTTCGCATCGGGTTTTCCTAAATATTCCGCGGCTTTTTGACTTACATATTTATGACTTGTTCCATGAAAACCATATAATCTCACATTATCTTTTTCATATAGATTATTAGGAATGGCATACCGGTGAGCTTTTTCGGGAATGGATTGATGAAAAGCAGTATCAAACACTGCCACTTGTTTGGAATTTGGGAAAATACTCTCTGCAACTTCTATCCCAGTATAATTAGGTGGATTGTGCAGTGGAGCCAAACTAAACAGTTCTTTTATTTTTGATTTTATTTCGTCAGTAATTATGGTGGTATCGGTAAAGAGGCTACCTCCATGCACTACTCTGTGCCCGATTGCATCAATCTCGTCGGGAGATTGCAATACGCCATTTTCTTTGTCGAGAAGTTGATCTGCAACCAGCCTTAAGGCAGCAAAATGATTTTTTATTGACAGGGATTTTTCAGTTTTGCCATTTAGGTTTTTGTATCTAAAAACCGCATCTTCCATGCCTATTCTTTCAACTATTCCACTTGCAATTACCTCCTCAGAAGGCATTTCAAAGAGTGAGAATTTAAGAGAGCTACTGCCGGTATTGATTACCAGTATTTTTTTCATGTTAAAAATGTTTCTAAAAAATATTTAATGCGACCAATCTGTTTTTTTAAATGCCCTGAGCTTGTATTGCGGTGATTATCACTGTATTGTAAACGTCATCAACAGTGCAACCTCTGCTTAAATCATTGACGGGTTTGTTTAGTCCCTGAAGCATAGGCCCAATGGCAATCGCTCCGGTTTCTCTTTGAACTGCCTTGTAAGTATTGTTTCCTGTGTTTAGGTCTGGAAAAATCAAAACACTCGCCTGACCTGCAACTTCCGAATTTGGAAGTTTGCTTTTACCTACCTGCATATCAACGGCCGCATCATACTGAATTGGACCTTCAACTTTCAAATCCGGTCTTTTTTGTTTCACAATTTCAGTTGCCTCACGCACCCGGTCAACATCTTCTCCCTGGCCTGAAGACCCTGAAGAATACGAAAGCATCGCGATTTTGGGTTCAATGCCAAATGCCAAACTACTTTGTGCTGACGATATCGCAATCTCGGCTAGTTCTTCAGCCGTTGGGTTAGGATTGATGGCACAATCACCAAAAATAGATACACGGTCTTCCAAACACATAAAGAATATCGAAGAAACGATATTTACACCGGGTTTTGTTTTGATAAATTGCAAAGCAGGCCTTATAGTATGCTGTGTGGTATGTACAGCACCTGACACCATACCGTCGGCATGACCTTTATATATCATCATCGTTCCAAAATAAGAAACATCAAGCATAAGGTCATGTGCAATATCCATATTCACATTTTTATGTTTCCGCAACTCATAAATGGTATTGACATAATCCTCAAAATGCACATACTCAATTGGGTTGATTATGGTTAGCTTTTCGAAATTGATTATTATTCCTGATTCTGCGGCTTTGGTTTTGATTTTTGCCTCTTCACCAACTAAAATAATATCCACGAGGTCATTATCAATCAGTCTTGCTGCTGCTTGTAATATCCTTTCATCATAACCTTCGGGCAATACAATTCTCTTTTTACTTTTGCTGGCTCTTCTGACAAGGTCATACTGGAACATTCTCGGAGTCAGTATCTTGTTTTCAAACTTCATCAGTTTATCAAGGAGCTGACTGATAGGTACATACTTCTCAAAAACCTCAATCGATGTTCTGATTTTCCTCGAGCTGTTAACGTAAATGTTTGACTTTATAGCACCTACTTTATTGGCAATCTGGAAAGTGCCCTCTTCAACGGAGGCAATCGGAATAGTGTTGGGAAGACCTTCGATGAGCTTGATAATTGGTTCTTCCGGCAATAATCCCCCGGTTAATAGGATCCCTGAAATTCTGGGATAATTTTTCGAAATATTGGCTTGTAAAACTCCCAGTATAATATCAGCACGGTCACCCGGTGTGATTACCAAATTGTCTTCTCTGATTTGGGGAAGGTAATTCCTCAACTGCATGGCTCCCACACCAATTGATCCCACCTGGTTTTCGAGATAATCGTGACCAAAAAGCACTCTTCCTTCAAGAAGATCTACGATTTCTTTCATCGAAGGATTTATTAAAGAGCCAATTCTTGGAACTGCATAGACTTCAACAGAATCTGGAAGAAATTCTCTCATTGCACTATTTGCGATTTCCAGATTTTGTTCGTTTATCTTATTATTGATAATAGCCAAAACCTCCACATCTTTGTTTTTGTAGCTGTTATAAGCCATCTGCATTTCAGTGCTAAGCTCTTCTTTTGACTTGCCTACACCATTTCCAATCAGAATTACCGGTAGTCCAAGATTTCTTGCTATCAAAACATTAAAGTCAAGTTCCAATAAACTTCCTTCACCCACGAAATCAGTTCCCTCCACCAATACAAAATCATTTTGCTCTTCGATTTTTTTGTATTTGGAAATGATATTATCTATTACTTCTCCGGTTTTTCCCTGATTTATCAATGAAAGTAATTTTGCCCGACTGTAACCTACAGTATCTTCATATTTAACTTTCAGACCAAAAAAATTAATCATTATGCGGCTGTGATTGTCAGCATGTTCGTCTTCTACAATCGGTCTGAAAAAACCAACTCTGGGCATTTGTCCCAACAATTTTTGCATCATTCCAAGCGAAATCATCGATTTTCCGGAATGATCCTCAACTGCGGTTATATATATTCCT
Source organism: Cytophagaceae bacterium (assembly GCA_016722655.1). Classification (NCBI taxonomy): domain Bacteria; kingdom Pseudomonadati; phylum Bacteroidota; class Cytophagia; order Cytophagales; family Cytophagaceae; species Cytophagaceae bacterium. Next base: position 1,152,793 of record JADKIR010000005.1, on the reverse strand, counting down.
TTGGTCATTTATCTTATTTTTTTCACAAAAATAGCCCCTTTTTCGATTATTTATAATAATTCTAATCACATAAAAACCCTTTCAATATCATAAAACCCTTTCGCTTTTCCCTTGAAATACATTTAAGTCTTTAGATAATACAATTTTCATATTTTTATTCAAAAAGTATTAATAAGCTCAATTATCAGTAAACAGAAATCTGAAAACTTTTTAATTTTTTTCCTCAAACTGATTCATTTTTTCCTATTGATAATCGTATTAATTCTATATTGCATAAAAAAGCGAATTTATTCAGAGACAAACTTTCTCATATAAACATGAAATTTAAATTTTTAATTACGACAGCCATCTATTTATGTTCAGGCCTATTTTATTTTGGTTCTATGGCTCAAAAGACCTATACCATTGATGATACGCTGCGGGGTAGTATTACTCCTGAGCGTGCCTGGTGGGACTTAAAATATTATGCTCTAAAGGTTGAAGTGATGCCCAAAGAGAAATTCCTGAAAGGGGTAAATACTGTCAAATATAAAAAAATTAAGGAAGGAGATATTTTGCAGATCGATTTGCAGATTCCGATGGAAATGACTGGTGTTGAGCAAGATGGCAAAAGATTGCAATTTGTAAAAAAAGGCAATAATGCATATTTTATTAAAACCGAAACTGCTGCAAAAATCGGAGATGAAAAAGAACTTAAGGTTTATTTTGCCGGTAAGCCCCAAATAGCCAAAAGAGCCCCATGGGATGGTGGACTGTCCTGGCACACCGACGCAAATGGTAAAACTTTTGCCGCCACATCATGTCAGGGTTTAGGTGCCAGCGTGTGGTGGCCATGCAAAGACCACATGTACGATGAGCCCGATAGTATGCGTATTTCGGTAACTGTACCCGACAGTCTTTGGGATATTTCTAATGGAAGAATTGAAAAAATGTGTCTGAGCAGTGATGGCAAACGCACAGTAGATTGGGTGGTAAGGAATCCCATAAACAATTATGGAGTAAACCTCAATATTGGAGACTATGTGCATTTTAATGAAGATTTTCAGGGTGAAAAAGGACTTTTGACATGCGATTATTATGTGCTTAAAGACAATTTTGAAAAGGCCCAAGCACAGTTTAAAGATGTATCGCGTATGTTGAAAGCTTTTGAGCATTGGTTTGGACCCTATCCTTTTTATGAAGACGGATTTAAGCTGGTAGAAGTACCTTATCTGGGTATGGAACACCAAAGCTCAGTGACCTATGGAAATAAATTTAAAAACGGTTATCTGGGCAAAGATCTTTCCGGCTCAGGGTGGGGGTTAAAATGGGATTTTATAATTATCCACGAGAGTGGTCATGAGTGGTTTGCCAACAACATCACTTACAAAGATATCGCCGATATGTGGATTCACGAGAGCTTTACCAATTATAGCGAAACACTTTTTACTGAATATCATTATGGGAAACAAGCAGGCGAAGATTATGTAATAGGTACAAGGAAGTCCATTCTGAATAATCGCCCCATAATTGGAGTTTATAATTTAAATCAAAGTGGCTCAGGTGACATGTACTCCAAAGGTGGAAATATGCTGCACACTATCAGGCACGCCATTAATGACGATGAGAAATTCAGGCAGATTTTGAGGGGATTAAATAAAGATTTTTATCATCAAACTGTAGAATCGGCACAAATCGAAAATTATATTTCTGATAAGTCGGGCATAAATTTTTCAAAAGTATTTGATCAATATTTAAGAAATACAAAAATTCCGGAATTGGAACTAAAAAAGACGAAAAAAGGCTATTCTTATCGGTGGAATAATGTGGTTGAGGGATTTGATATGCCATTGAAAGTAAAAATTGATGGCGTAGAGAAGATGATTTACCCGAAAGATTCCAAAGTTCATTCTATCGCTGGAAAGCAACTGGAAGTAGATCGGAATTTTTACATTATAGTAAAATGATTTAGGAAAATAATGCCGGAGAATACAAAAATAGAATTCATAAATATATTTTCAGAAAATTTTGAAAAAAATATAATTTCAAAACTAATTATTAGTAATGTAAATAAAATAAGTTCTGAAAATAATGAATATAAGTCGGTTCTGATAAAAATATTTCAGAGTAAAAAGGAAAAACTTTTGAGTTTTGTTTACAAGTATCCACAAAAGGACATAACCAAAAACTATTCTTACTCAGAAGCTAAAAGTTTGATTGAAAATTGGTTAGGGAAGAGTTTTCTCCAGGCCGATTTATTATGTGCAACAGAATCATATCACTTGCAGTATAAACCTGACGGAAAATCAAAGCTCATAAAAAAAGAGAATTTGCCGGTCAGAGTTGTGGAAACTAATCATAACAGACCCAAAAATAGGATTTTGCCGGAAAGTAATATCGAATTTTTGAAGCTATTAGGTGTGTTTTCTGAAGATGGATTCTTAAAAAAAGACAAAACCGATAAGTTTGTCCAGATCAACAAATATCTGGAGTTTTATAAGCAAGCGGTTCAGGAAAGTGGCTTATCAGGTGATGTAAAGGTAGCTGATATGGGTTCCGGAAAAGGATATTTAACCTTTGCGATGTATCATTTTCTCAGTGAAAAAACTGAGATTTCGCCTTTCATTCATGGAATAGAATACCGTCAGGAAATGGTGGATTTATGCAATCATCTGGCAACAAAAGCAAGATTTGAAAATTTGAAATTTGTTCAGGGTTCAATTGAAAGTTTTGACGCATCAAATATCAATATTTTGGTGGCATTACATGCCTGTGATACCGCCACTGATGACGCCATTTATAAAGGAATTAAGGCAGGGTCTTCGGTAATAATGGTGGCACCCTGTTGTCACAAACAAATCAGAAAGCAGTTTAAACCTGAATTTCCCGTCAGTCTTTTTTCAAAATATGGGATCATTGAGGAACGTACCGCAGAGTCAATCACAGATATTATCCGATGTCTGGTTTTGGAAGCATTTGGTTACCAGGTAAAAGCCTTTGAATTTATATCGTCAGAACATACTCCTAAAAACCTTATGATAACTGCAGTATTTAAAGGTGAAAAACCAGAAATAAAGGAAAAGAAACTTCTTGAAATCGCTGAATTAAAAAAACTGTTCGGAATAAAAGAACATTATTTGGAAAAGGTTTTCTAAAAAAAAAGAGCTCGACAAAGTCGAGCTTTTTCCAATGTTCCCATTATTAAAAAATAAGTAATCGAAACTCCAGATGCATTTTAAATTGAAGACACTGCCTTTCAATAAAATGCTTTCATGGCTATCAGTTTACACCTCAAAATCCGTTTGGAATCGAAAACATGCGAAACTAAAAAATCTAACGGAAATCCAATCTTTGGTGAAGTTCGGATTTATAAATTCGAACTATTTTGCGAGTGTAAAATCTTGTAAACTATTGATTACTAATACTATGTTGTTTTCTGAATTCGGCAGGTGTTTTGTCGCATCTTTTTCGGAATTCGCTAAAAAAAGTTGACTTTGATTTAAATCCACAGTTTTGACCAATTCCTTCCAGCGTTAAGTGTGAGTTTTCCGGGGTCAATAATTGACGCTTTGCCTCCTCAATTCTGTATTGATTCGTAAATTCAGAGAAATTTTTTCCAAATTGACGATTCAAAATCTCTGATAGTTGATAGGCGGGGATATTCACCAGGTGGGCCAGTTTTTTAATTGAAAACTCAGTGTCGAGAAATGGCATTTGATTGCTCATGATGTCAGTCAGAATCTTTTCTATCTTCTCATCTTTTACGGTTGCTGGAACTAGTTTTTCATCTTCACCTTTTTCTTCATTTTGAAATAAAGCGGGAGTCTTAATCAAATGCCAGGCTACATAACTTAGTAGCGGGATATGGATCACAAACAAATATTTGAAATACAAAGGCCCTATATAATTTAGTACAACTGGTATAAGAAAATGTACACCTGCCAGCATAACTAAAATATTAATAACCCAGTTAAGCCTGATTCTTTCCGTTTTGGAGTTTTGTTTGGACAGCTTGGTTTGATATTTGAATATAAAAATCAACAAATAAATGATATAGCTTACGTTCTGCAGGAAAATGAGAATATTTATAAATCTGTTTTTCTTAAATAGCCATACTTTGTCAGTGACAATATGAGGTAAGTCTGCTTGTGGGAGACTGAAGTATTGGATAACCAGAAAAATCGTTATTAATATAAAAGGTAGAAAATGAAGATAATACCGGGTATTTTTCCTGATGGTATCCTCAAGAAATGCTTTTATAAAAAAAAACAGAAACGGACCCCACAAAAATCTCAACGGAATAGCCGCAAAAATCAGAAATGGGAAAGCTTTTACTGTAGGTGTCAGGTTAAACCAAAGTATGGCGTTGGCAAGCCCCTGAATTAACAGAAAACTCCCCATATACCAATGTGAAATTCTTCCGGCAAACAAGAAATAAATTCCAAGTACCCAGAAAAAACTTATACTAAAAAGTCCTAAAAGCGAAGAGACTTCCACAGATTGTTTAATGGCTATTTTTCAAAGATACTTTTCAAATCTCAAATTTCAAAAAACATTAAAAAAAACGGCCTTTAAATTATTGAAATTTAAAGGCCTGCTGTTTGGTATTGAAAATGAAGTATTGTGCAAATATAGTAAAAATTATATAAATGTCAAAAATTTAACATGTTTTAAAAAGTATAAAAACCTGATATAAAAAATAAAAAAGACAATAAATAGGTTTGAAAAAAATGATATAAGTAAATAAAAAAATAAAAATATAAGAAAGTAGGTTTAAAAGTATTTAAAAATTGTATCAAATAAAATACGTAGAAATATGGAAAATATGTATGAAAATTTTAAAAATTGTAAAAAAGCAATAGAATATTATATTTTTTTACAGAAAACATAAAAAATATATGTTTTTTGATTGATATATTAGGAAGTGATTTTTTGAAAATATAATATTGGTCATAAATATTAAAATAATACAATATTTATTCTTCGTTATTCATTCCCGACCGCAATAAATGAATAGCTTTTTTCCACACTTATTATTCATTTCGCAATTGCGGAAAAATTAGAATTGTAGTACGGCAATAAGCCACTTTGAAGAGTGTGTGAGGATACTCACAAAAGACTTTCCACCAGGGCATGGTTTATTTTGCCTCTGAGCGGTCGGGGAAACAGAATGATTATGTTTTGGTGGATTTTTTTTCAAACAAAAACCAAAGAATTATGAAAAAACTACTACTATTTAGTTTTGTCTTGATGTCTTCCGTTGTTGGGGTTATTGCCCAGGGAAGAACACTTACCGGAGTGGTAAGTTCGGCTTCAGAGGGCGTTTTGCCTGGAGTTTCGGTTCTAATTAAAGGAACAGCAAATGGTGCAGTGACAGACGCACAGGGAAAATTTACCGTAAGGCTGAGCAGCGAAAGCAAGTCATTGGTTTTTAGTGCAATTGGTTTCCATACCAAAGAAGTAATCATTACAAATACAAATGATTATGCTGTGGAACTCGAAACTGACTCAAAACTACTTCAGGAAGTGGTGGTTACGGCATTGGGTATATCCCGTGAAAAAAAGTCTCTGGGTTTTTCCCAACAGGAAATCAAAGGCGAAAGTATGACTGAATCAAGATCATCAAACGTTGCCAATGGGCTTTCAGGCAAAATCGCCGGGGTGAGAATAAGCTCCAATGGTGGCCCGGGAAGTGGCTCTACGATTCAGATCCGGGGGGCAAGTTCTGTATCAGGAAATAACCAACCCCTGATTGTAGTGGATGGAGTGCCAATGCAACAACAGTTTGACAAACAGTTTGGAGGTGGTATTTCAGAGATCAACCCTGACAATATTAAGGAAATTTCAGTTTTAAAAGGTCCAAATGCAGCTGCTCTATATGGTTCAAGAGCAGCAAACGGGGTGATTTTGGTTACTACAAAAAACGGAGCAGGTACAAAGGGTTTAGGTATAGAATATAATACAAATTTTACAGCGGAAAGACCTTTGGTAAAGCCTGATTTCCAGAATACTTATGGTGGTGGTAATGGTTACCGTACATGGTATTCTGACGGTTGGAGTGGAGTGATTCAACCCGATGCCTATTCTCAATACGCTGCAGCTTATGGTTCTGTTTCGCCCGGAAAAACGACCGGAACTGACGGAACAGATGAAAGCTGGGGAGCACCCCTCGATGGAAGATTGGTCCGTCAATGGTTTACTGGGAAAGAGGTTGCCCCTTTACTCCCCCAACCCAATAACTGGGATGAATTTTGGGATACCGGCACCTCAATGACGCATTCATTGGCACTATCAGGAGGAAATGATAAAGGGAATTTCAGATTGAGTTATGCCAACCTAAATCAAAAAGGTATTGCCGCTTTTAATGGTTACACACGTCATAATTTCAAACTTAATAGCGGTTATAAATTAAATAAATATCTTACGGTCAATACTTCAGGTGAGTATGTGAAAAATGGTGGAAACCGTACTTTCACGGGTGGCGACCAGTTTATTTGGTCTCACAGGCACATTTCCTGGGATCAACTGGCCAATTATAAGGAGTATGCCGGAGTTCATATTCAAAGGGCAGTGGTTGGAAAATTACCTGACACAGACCCTGCTAACTGGCAACATACTTTTTTCACAAATCCTTTTTACTTAAATGAGTATTTGCCATATACCAATGACAAAGACCGGATTTTGGGTAACATCTCACTTTCAGCAACTTTTTCAAAGCACTTAAAGGGAATTTTTAGAACCGGAACCGATATGTGGACCGACACAAGAATCAATATTGTCAACTTTGAAAGAGTTAGGAACGGTAACAAAACGCCTGGCAGGTACTCAGAAGAAGTAATCAGAAGTCAGGAGACCAACCATGATTTTCTTTTTACATATGATCGAATGTTTGGAAAAGATATTTCATTGGTTGCTTCAGCTGGAGGTGCCCAAAGAATTAATTATTACAAAAGAAACTTTACCAACGTAGGCGAGCTAGTGGTTGACGGAGTTTATAACCTTGGAAATTCGAACCCAAGCCAAAACACCGTTGCTAGTGCGATTACACAGTCACAGGTTCAAAGCTTGTATGGTTCTGCACAAATGGGCTACAAAAATGCTCTCTTTTTAGATGTTACTGCAAGAAATGATTGGTCTAGTACACTTCCAAGTATCGACAGGAGTTATTTCTATCCTTCAGTTTCTGCAAGTGCAGTTTTTACTGAACTTTTTAGCATACCACAAAGTCTTCTGACATTCGGTAAAGTGAGAGCATCGTGGGCACAAGTTGGAAATGACGCCGACCCTTATCAATTGGCTCAGACTTTCAGAGCCTCAGGTTCATGGAATAGTAGCATACCTCAATTTTATGAAAACCTTACCATTTCAAATTCTACATTAAAACCCGAAATCACAACGGGGCTAGAATTTGGTCTTGATTTGAAGTTTTTGAAAAATAAAATTGGACTCGATATCACCTATTACGATCAGGCCACAAAAAACCAGATTTTGGGTGTTGAGATATCTAAAGCAAGTGGATATGACAAGAGAATTCTTAATGCCGGAAAAATCGTAAATAAAGGTATAGAGATTTCATTAAGTGGTACACCTGTTGAAATATCCGGGTTTAAATGGGAGGTAGGTTTGAATTATTCTAAAAACCAGAATAAAGTTATTGAATTGGCCGAAGGACTCGATACCTATACTTTGCAGGAGAGAAGGGGACTTATTTCGATAGCAAAAGTTGGGCAACCTTACGGGGTTCTTTATGGTATTGGTTTTATGCATGCACCTGATGGTCAGCTTATTTTCAAAGACGGTTTGCCGGTTGTCGATAATACTCCAAAAGCCTTGGGCAATATTCAACCCGATTGGATGGGTGGGTTTAGTAATACATTCACTTATAAAAAGTTGTCGCTCAGTGTGTTACTGGATGCGAAATTTGGTGGCGATTTATTTGATGAAGGAACAGGTACTGCTCGCTGGACAGGACAATATGCCGAAACTGCAATTGGAAGGGAAGAAGGGGTAATCGGAAAAGGGGTGATGAATATTGGTACTGCTGATGCTCCTAACTATGTACCCAATGATGTCATGATTGCAGCAAATCAGTTTTATGCTTACAATAACCCTCGCAGGTATCATGAAGCCGCCATATTTGATGGCTCTTATGTAAAGCTCAGAGAAGTGAGTTTTGGATATAAACTTCCCGCTGGCATAATCTCAAAAATTGGTCTTCAAAGTGCCAAAGTTTCATTAGTTGGTAGAAATCTGGCAATTCTGTTCAAAAATACCCCTCATATTGACCCTGAAGTGGACCGATTTGGAGGGAATTCACAAGGATTTGCCTATGGTGAGCTTCCGAGTTCCAGAAGTCTGGGCTTTAATCTGAATCTTGGATTTTAAGGTTTAATTATCATAATTAAAAATTGAATTTACTATGAAAAATAAAATACAAATATTCATCCTGACATTGGTTTTGGGCATGACTGCCTGCACCGAGAGTTTTGATGAACTAAATACTGACCCCAATAACCCCACCAATATATCTCCGCAGTATCTTTTGCCTTATGCAATCGAAAAAACTGTTGACAGATATTGGGGTGGAAATGTAAGATTTGAGCGTCTGAATATCGATGGTATGATGTTGTGGATGCAATATCTATCACGTAATATTTACTCCAGCGAAGGGGATAATTATGGTATTACACCTACCTTTTATAACAATACCTGGAAGTCGTTTTATACCGATGGCCTTGTAAATTTCCAAAGGATTATTACTCAATCCAAAGCTGATGGAAATATACCTAATACAAATTATGAAGGTATTGCCATTGTGATGCGGTCATGGACCTTTATGCTTCTTACTGATCTCTATGGTCCAATTCCTTATAGTAATGCAATTAAAGGAACCGCCGAGGAGCCAGTTTACACGCCGGATTATGATTCAATGGAGGCAGTTTATGCCGGATTATTGAAAGATCTGAAGGAAGCTAATGAAAAACTTAAAGTAAACGGACCAGCTGTATCCGGCGATATTTTATATTCAGGTGATATCCTGAAATGGAAAAAATTTGCCAATTCATTAAGAGTTAGAATTGCTAATCGTCAGGCTGGGAAAAAACCTGCCGAATCAAAAGCCATTTTAGCCGAAATATTAGGCTCTCCGGCTCAATATCCCATTTTTACTTCCAATGATGATAACGCAGTTTTAAAAAACACCGACTCCAGACCATCAAATAATGAATGGAATGAGGTAATGATAGTTGGCGGTCGTACCGATTGGAATCTTAGCAAAACTTTAGTTGATAAGCTTTCTGTCCTTTCAGATTCCAGACTTTCGGTATTTGGAACACCTGTTAAAGGTGTGTTTGAGGGCATTCCAAATGGCTTACCTGATGCCATAGCCACTACCTATTTAAGTTCTGCGGCAACACTTGGAACCTATTTCACTAAAGCATCAGCTCCCAGTGTGTTAATGACATATTCTGAATTGATGCTTGATTTGGCCGAAGCCACAATCGATGGTGACATCAGTGGAGACGCTACTTCTTACTTCAAAAAAGGCGTTGAAGCTTCTTTTTCCCAGTTTGGTGCTCCTTTTTCTGCCGATTATTATTCAAAAGTGGGTGACATAAACAAAGAGAAAATATTGGAGCAAAAATGGATAGCCTTGTTTGGTCAGGGTGTAGAAGCCTGGACCGAATATCGTCGTACCGGTTATCCTGTTTTACCTGCAAAAGATCCGAGAGCAGTTTTTGAAAACGGGGGAATATTACCAACTCGTCTTCCTTATCCTACTACAGAATATTCGCTAAATAAAGCCAAGCTTGACGAGGGTATAAAACTCATAGGGACTGACAATATGCAGGCCAAATTATGGTGGACAGAAAAATAGATTTTTTTAAGCTAAATTTTTTGAAAATGAAAAATATGAAAATTAAAATATTAGTAATAAGCCTTTTATCTGTTGTACTTCTTTCGTGTGAGGTAGAGGATCCGTTTGTCGCCAGGGTAGTTTCACCGGTTTTGGTATCTGTAATTGGAAGTGACGGGGTTCCTTCAAATGGCCTCACTACCGAACCTACCGTAAGTGTTCCGGCTTCTGTGGATGCTGCTTTGAAAGTTAAAGTTTTGGAATTAGATAAAACCGGAATTCTGGATGATAAAGTTGGAATAGATTCGATACCTGTAAAAGGTCTGAAAATAGCATTTAAGCTGAGATCCGGAACTTTGATCAAAGAGGTACAAACCGACGATTCTGGGGTGGCAAGTTTGTCAGCAACCTGGTCGAGTTTAGGCATCTCATCACCCAAAGCCGGCAGCTCAGTAAAATTAATGGCTTCGGGCACTTATAAAGATGTTGCTTTTTCAAAATTCTTTATCGTAACAGGTAAATAACTATTAAAAAACTTTTCCCAATCATCAAATATTTAAATTTTAAACTAAAATAAAATGGAACAAAAAATTAACAGAAGAAACTGGCTTAGAAAAGGATTGTTGACATTGGGTACTGTAGGAGCCGCTCCCCATTTATTTGAAGGGGCTTTTGCAAATACACCTTTGGCTCTTGATAAAAACAATAATATTATTCTGGGACCTGACACCAAAGAGTTTTTTACAAATAATTCAGGCCTTCCTAAAGGAATTTTTGCCAAACTTAATGCCAACGAAAACCCTTACGGCCCTCCGATGAGTGCTCAGAATGCCATAAAGGAAGCTGTGGTAGGAGGAAACAGATATGCCTGGAAAGAAATGGCTGATCTGATCGGCAAAATTTCTAAAAAAGAAGGGGTTACTCCAGACCATATTATGATGGGACCCGGCTCTTCAGATTTACTTGAAAAAGTGGCTATTGTGTTGTTTATGAAAGGCGGAAATATTGTTTCGGCTGATCCTACCTATATGTCGTTGATAAAAGTTGCCGAATCAGTTGGAGCAAAATGGAAGGCTGTGCCGTGTAAAAACGACTGGTCGCATGACCTGAAAGCCATGGAAGCTGCCATCGACTCAGAAACCAAACTGGTTTATATCTGTAACCCAAATAACCCAACAGGGGCACTTACCGACGCACAGGAATTGGAAGATTTCTGTTCGAGGGTTTCTGAAAAAGTGCCAATTTTTATTGATGAAGCCTATCTTGAGCTGGCAGGTGGAAAAACCAAATCTATGGTATCACTTCTTGGAAAAAAGAAAAATGTTATCATCGCCCGTACATTCTCCAAAGTAATGGGAATGGCAGGTATTAGAGTAGGTTATGTTGCAGCATTACCATCATTTTTGGAAGATATCAATAAAATCACCCGCGGTGGCATGGGGATTTCTTACACTTCGATCTTAGGTGCAACTGCTGCAATCGACGATAAAGAGTTTCAGGATATGAGTATCAAACTCAATGCCGAGGCCAAAGATTATGTGTACACTGAGCTCAAGAAAATGGGTTATTCGTACATTCCATCTTATACCAATTTCATTTTATTTCCGATAAATATGGATGGAAAAGAGATGCTCAAAAAAATGACGGAAAAAGGGGTAGGTGTAAGGGCATTTCAGATTCAAGGCAAAAACTATTGCCGTGTGAGCATCGGAACAATGGACGAGATGAAGCTTTTTGTTAAATCTTTCGGCGAGATTTCTTAAAGATTTTTTTTGAATGCTCTTAAAACAGGCCGACTGAAAAGCCGGTCTGTTGATATTATTTTTTTCATCATTAAAGCAATTTTTTTATGAGCGAGGCTTTACAAAAATCACTTGTACTCATATTGTTGATAGCCCTCGGGTATTTTTTGAGATCAAAGTTTAAGTCAAAAGAGATGGTTGGAGGAATAAAAGAGTTGGTTTTGACCATTGCTCTTCCGGCCACCATATTTACAGCTTTAATGAAAGTCCCTTTGGACAAATCATTGATGATTGTACCTCTGATTACGATACTTTTTAATATTTTCATCTTTTATGTGATTCCTCCGGTATTAGGTTTTTTTACGATTGAGAAGGATAGCTCTACAGGTCGCACCATTCTTATGTTAATGCCTTCTTTGGCACCAGGATTGTCCGCTTTTCCATTTATTGCAGAGTTTTTAGGTCAAAAAAGTCTTGCAATGGCCGCTATGGCCGATGTGGGAAACAAAGTTTTTGTGCTAATTTTTCTATATATTTTTGCTCTTAATTTATTTCTCAAACAAAATAAAGGTCAGAAATCAAATATGTGGAGTAAAATCAGGAGTCTTTTGGTAAGCCTGATCAGGGAACCCATTAATTCTATAATTTTCGTAGCTATTTTCTTGCTTTCAATAGGAATTGGATATGACTCGCTTCCCCGTCTGGTTACCGACATTTTCGATAAAACCAGTGCCATGATGACTCCATTGATCCTGATTTTCATTGGATTAGCGGTAGAGTTAAAACAAAGCAAAAAACGAGTGATTGTGAGCCTGTTGTTTTTTAGAGCCGGAGTAAGTGTACTTTTTAGTGCACTGGTTATAGTTTTATTCAAAATTTCAGACCCAACACTTACTTTGTTGGCTTTGGTAATACCTTTAAGTTCAGCGAGTTTCTGGCCTTTTGCTCATATTTCAGCATTTAATATCAAAGAAGATCATCTTGGAATTGCAAAGGAAAAACGAACATTTAATGTAGAGTTTGCCGTATTAATTCTGGCGTTTTCTTTGCCTTTTAGCTCAGGATTGATTTTAAGTATTTTATCAATGGGGAAAGTTTTTGCCCACATCGGGGCAATTTTAGGATTGGGAACAGTTTTGATTTTGGTCAGTATTATCCCGGTAATGATCACCAAGTTATCTGTGAGACTGTCCAATTCTATGTTAAAAAACTAGTATTTAACCCTTTACTATTCTGTTATATTTTTACCGGAAGTCATATTTTTGGCTTTCGGTTTTTTTATAGGCTGTCTCCGTCTTTCTCTTTAGCCTTAATAATTTCAACACTTCGTGTCCTTTCCTCTTCTATTTTCTTTTCTTTTTCAAAATTTATTCCGTAAGAAGTCGGCTGTTTAACTTTGTCATATTTACTTTTTTCGAGGGCATTTTCACATTGTTTTATCAAAGAAAATACCATTTCATCTTTCAGCCCCTCGTCAAGTGCTGCCTGATATAGCCCGATTGCCCTTTTAAGATAATCGGCACGTGCTTCTGAAGTCCTTTGACTGGCAGCCATCCTTTGAAGGTCCGAAGCATGCTCAAGTGATAATCTTGGTAACATGCCTCTGTTTGGGTCATAAGGATTTATCACAATTAGCTCAGTCATGTGTTGCTTGGCAATGTCATATTTACGAAATGCCTTATAATCCAGTGTTTTTTTCCATAAATACATGGCCCTTGAGCTATTGCTAATCTGAGATTCAATATTTGCATCACCTTGATATTCAGGTATTTTTAAAATATTTCTATACTGAAAAAATGCATCCCAATATCTCCCGGCTTTGAAATATTCATCCGCCTCTTCTTTAAGGTAATTGCTTGATTGTGCCAGACTTATGCTTGCTGAAATACTCAAAATGAATAAGATTCTGTAAGCAATTTTCATATAAACCATTGATTTTTAATTAATAATAAAGCTCTTGGGTAATTTTATTCCAATAATATTGCCAGTTTGAAATAGTAAACGTTTATTTTTGAATAAAATTTTTATATCATCTCAAATTCTGTAACTAAGACCAATTCGGATTCTTTCAGACAATTTATTTCTGACCTTCAATTATCGGCAAATCTTGTTTTTGAAGAAAAAGAGCCTTTTTTCTGGAAAGTACCGGAGATGGACTTGTCGATAAGGTTTTTATTTAAAAATAGTACCTTATTTTTTGATCCAAAAACCATTAGAATTTGGAAAGACCAATGGGATTTAGCACCAGAAATTATAAAATCAAGGCTGAAATCCCGTTTTGGACTCAATTTTACGCTTCCGGCCCGGGTTTGTAAGGTCAAAAGAATAACCAAATTGGTGTCAGATGATTTTTTAAATCTCAATCATCTCCAAAAATCAACGGGAGCAAAGCTAAAATATGGCTTATTTTTACCTAATAAATATTTCAGATTACTAAAAAATGACTTCCAATTTATTGATAATGAAGAAGAAATCCTGGTTGCTGTCATGACTTTTTCAGCTGCGAAAAAGTATTATTTCGGGACAGAAATCGTTAATTCTTTTGAATTGGTGCGATTTGGAACGCTGCCTTACTTTAACATTGTCGGTGGATTTTCAAAATTGATGCGTTTTTTTGTAAATGAAAAGAAGCCTGGAAATATCATGACTTATGTGGATGCTGACTGGTCTGATGGGCAAAATTTTTTAAAAATGGGTTTTAAGTTTATCGAAAGTACCGGGCCGGTATTTTATAAAATGGGAAATAATAATGAGCGAATACCCGTTGCGAAAGCAGATGACTTTGATGTGTATAATTCGGGGAGCTTGAAATTTATTAAAAATGGATTCTAACCATAAAACTATCCCCATTATACTTGGTCCTACTGCATCGGGTAAGACCCGACTGGCTGTGGCTCTGGCCGCAAAAATTGATGGCCAGGTGATAAGTGTTGACAGCAGGCAGGTTTATCGGGGAATGGATATCGGTACTGGTAAAGATCTGAAAGAATACGTTTTTGATGGTAAAAATATCCCTTATCATTTGATTGATATATTGGATGCCGGTGAAAAATACAATCTGGCGAGGTTTCAGGAGGATTACCCGATAGCTATCGAAAAGATTTTTAGAGAGAACAGCCGGCCGGTAATTTGTGGTGGTACCGGCTTGTATCTGAGCAGTATTTTATCGGAAAAAGAATATACCCGGGTGCCTGAAAACATAGAATTGAGAAATAGACTGGGAAAAATGACCATTCAACAGCTCAGATTTATGTATCTTATTTATAATCTGGATTTAAATATTGATCAATCTACCGCCAAAAGACTTATCAGAGGTATTGAAATTGCTGAATATATTTCTAAAAATCCTGATTTTGAATTTAAAAAAAATGAAGCAAAATACCATTTTGTAGTTTTTGGACTGAATCCACCAGTTTCAGTTCGCCGGGACAATATTTCTAAAAGACTGAAAGACAGGTTAGAAAATGAAGGTTTAATAGCTGAAGTTGAAAACTTGCTGCAAAACGGAATTTCTCATGAAACTTTGCAATATTATGGGCTGGAATACAAATACATATCTTATTATTTGCAAAATAAACTATCATTCCATGAAATGCTGGTCAAACTTGAAACCGAAATTCATCGTTTCGCAAAAAGACAAATGACATATTTCAGAAGCATGGAAAAAAACGGGATACATTTCAACTGGCTACCTGCAGAACTTTCAACAGGTGAAATGTTACAAATAATTCTTGGCAAAATATGAAGAAACTGGTGGTCTTCTTTATTTTTCTTTCTTTTCTTGAGGTGCGTGCTCAGGTAGTAAAGGTATTGGTTTTAAGTAGCCTAAATAATTCTGAAATAAAGTTAAATTTAAAAAAATATGCCTTTGAAAATAATGTCCACTTAGACTTTCAGGAAAAAATCACTACCGAAAATATCAATGAAATTTCGGCAGTTTTACTCTTAGATTTTGATGAAAATTTACTGGATATTAAGCAAAATAACCTTTTGGTGAACTTCCTGAAAAACGGTGGAGGATTGATGGCTTGCGGTTTTACGGTTAAAGAAAAATATCGCTGGAATTGGATTGGCAATGCATTGGGTTTCAAAAAAAATGTTCCAAATGAAATCTTTTCCGGAGAAATAATTACCCTGAAATCAGTAGGTGGAACTGACCAATTGCCCATTTGGACCTTGGATAATTCGAAAATGAGCGGTTTTAAACCTGCAAAAAATTTGAATCCGGTATTGATGGATTTTTCAGGGAACAATCTGGCCTGGACAGGACAATCAGAAAATGGTGGCAAAATATTTTATACGGTTTTTACTCCTGATACCATAAATCTGCAAAATCAGAATTTCAGAAAGCATTTTTTTGGTGGATTATTGAGTGTTTTTAATTCTAAAAATCAACTGGAAAAAATTGAATCAACGCTCCCTCTGGAAAGTCAATTTAAAATGGATACGCTGATAAAAGTCCCCAAAGAAGTGCATAAAATCCTGCTATTACCTGATGAAAAACTACTATTAATTGCAAAAAATGATAGTGTTTTAGTTTTCGATCAGAAAAACTCAACGATACAAAACATGGGAATTACTCCCGGAATCGGTGAAGCTTTAGGGCTCAGTTTAGATCCTGAATTTTTGGCAAATCAAAGCCTTTATGCATATTTTAGAGACACTTCCACTACTTTTTTAGCAAAAAAACTTAAGCTTAACAGTCAACTGTATTGGGATGATTTTCAGGCAGCGTCTTCTTTGCCGGTTTTTAATTCTTTTTTTGCCAGGCCAGATAGTTCACATGCTAAAAATTTCTTTTTTCCGGATTATTATTTTGAAAAGAGGATTTACCTGAATTCAGAAAATGGTATTTCAGTCGATACCTATATCGGAAATTCGGATTTGGTATCAACAGAGCCTTTTGTTTTTAATTCCCTCGACGGAAAAATTTCCTCTTTTGTGGTTTCACCTTCTGGTATTATGTATTTTCTTGTAAATGAGTATATTATGGAAGTCGAGTTCAATAAAGAAGGGAGATTTATGCAAGCACCCATGTTTGATTTCGTTTCTATTTCCCAAAAATCAGGAATGAGTAAAGTGGACTTAAAAGTCAAAAATCCGGATTCAGGCTATAAGTATTTTTGGGAAATAAATGGGAAAAAATTTGAAGGTGAAAATGTGAATTTCTTGCAAAAAAAGAAATCGAAAATTGTTGTGATGCTTAGTTCTATTTCCGCCTCCGGTAAAAAATTGACAAAGACCGAAACTCTGGACATAAACTAAAAAAAGGTGACAAATCACCGACTTGCCACCCTTTTTTGTACTAATTCGTTACTCAATGAAATTCCCCTAAATATCTTTCCGCATCAAGTGCCGCCATACATCCTGAACCGGCAGCTGTAATGGCCTGACGGTAGATTTTGTCCTGAGCATCACCACTAGCAAATACCCCCGGAATATTGGTTCTTGAACTTCCTTTTTCTACAATCAGATACCCGGCATCGTCCATATCAAGATATCCTTTGAAAATATCGGTATTAGGTTGGTGACCTATGGCTACAAAGAAACCGTCAAGTGGAATTTCTTTGATTTCACCGCTCACTTTGTTTCTTACCCTTACGCCTGTTACTCCGTTTTCGCCCTGAATTTCTTCTGTTTCGGTATTAAATAATATCTCGATATTTGGAGTGTTTTTTACTCTTTCCTGCATGATGGTCGAGGCTCTGAATTCATCCCTACGCACCAACATGGTTACTTTTTTACAAAGTTTCGATAAATAATGTGCTTCCTCACAAGCTGTGTCTCCTGCACCTACTATGGCCACATCTTTGCCTCTATAGAAGAAACCATCACATACTGCACAGGCCGAAACGCCCATGCCGTTAAGTCTTTGTTCTGACTCCAGCCCCAACCATTTGGCAGAAGCCCCGGTGGCAATAATCACCGCTTTGGCCGTGATTTCATGCATTTCGTCTATGATAACTTTATGTGCCAGTGGTGTAGAGAAATCAACCGAAGTGGCCATTCCATAGCGATTATCAAGTCCAAATCTTTCAGCCTGTTTTTGTAGGTCTTCCATCATTTGCGGCCCCTGGATTCCATCAGGGTAGCCCGGAAAATTTTCGACGTCGTTGGTGATTGTCAACTGACCGCCCGGTTGCATTCCCTGGTACATTACGGGTTTTAAACCAGCCCTTCCGGCATAAATAGCAGCTGTGTAACCTGCAGGGCCTGAGCCCAATATTAAAATTTCTACGTTTTCTTGCGTCATTATACTTATTTGTTCTTTCTAATTAAATCAAAATTCCGGCTGCAAAGTTCAGAATTTAAAGGCTGAATTCCATGACAAATGTTACAATTCAACTTTTAGTTTCTTTTTTATGTAAAATGGGTTTTATAAAAATTTAAGTTCTATTCTTCGATTCAACTGACGGTTCTCATCTGAATCATTTTTGGCTTTAGGATGGGTTTCTCCAAAGCCTTTTGCGTTGATTCTATCTTTTCCTATGCCTGCATTTACCAAAAAATCAACTACAGAATGAGCTCTTTTTTTTGATAATTCAAGATTAAAAGCATCGTTACCAATATCGTCAGTATGACCAGATATTTCCACTTTTAGATTCAGGTTTTTACTTAAAATATCCTTCAATTTATTCAATTCTATGTCTGATTCTTTTCTTAAAACAGAGCTTCCACTATCAAAAAATATGTTTTGAAGAACCTCTACAGCATCTTTTTCAATTTTTTGTAAATATATATCCAACTGATTGGAAGAGGTTTTTCTTGAAAAATCAAATTTCACACTTTTGAAAAAATAATTCGGGGTTTCTACATACATCACATATTCACCATCGCCCGGCAAAATCACCATATAATCACCAGTGATAGGGTCAGAAAGGAATTTTGAGATCCTCTGACCGGTAATGGTATTTACCAATTCTATACTGGAATAAAGAGGCTTTTGGGTTTTTTGGTCCAGAATATACCCTTTCAGATAAAACGTTCGGTCTATTTTGTCGGAAAGCTCAACCGGAATCGTAAATTTATAAAGCTTCACAGTGTTTTCCTTATCCACAGAATAATAAGCAGACTGCCCGTCGGCGGTAATAAACAAAGAGAGTTCGTCATCGGGAGTATTGATCGGATAGCCTAAATTTACCGATTCCATACTTTTCAGGTTTTTGATGGTAGTCAGGTAAATATCAAATTTGCCAAGTCCGGGTTTACCGTTGCTCGAATAAAAGAGTGAAAAACCATTGGCATGAATAAATGGGGAGACTTCGTCAAGGTTGGTGTTAATACCCGGCCCCAGGTTTATGGCCTTCATCCATTGTCCGTTTTCATCCAATTGGCTCATCCAGATGTCCTTTTTTCCTTGTCCGAATGGTCTTTCAGATGAAAAAAACAGTTTGGAGCCGTCAGAGGAGAGGCTAGGCTGAGAATCCCAAAATTTTGAATTGACATTTTCGCCCAGGTTTTTGGGTGTGGACCATTGATCTCCTTCTCTTTTGGTGATAAATAAATCGCAGCTTCCAAAACCTTCCCGGCCTTCACAAGAAGTAAAAACCATGATTTTTCCATCGGCAGAAATGCTACAGGTACCTTCATTATAAGGTGTATTTATTTCCTGTGCTATACTTTTTGGCCTTGACCACTGATCATTATTTTTTATAGAAAGGTAAATGTTTTCATCGGCAGCTTCATCTCTGGCCGTGAATATAATCGTTTGGTTGTCAGCGGTTAGCACCGGAAAATATTGTTTATCCTTAAAATTAATAACAGATTCCAGAGGCTCAGGCTTAATATTGAGCGGATGGGCTATGGCTTCCAGCCCAAACTCTACCGATTTGAGTTGCTTTAGCAATTGCTGGTAAATAATCGAATTCTTGTTGGTGTTTTGAAGTGAGACAGTGAGATATTTTTTTGCATCATCAAAATTATGACTTTCCAATGCCCTCGATCCAAGATAGGTGTATGCTTGCACATAGTTTACTTTTACAGAGTCTTTGGCTATAGTGTTTTTATAGAAAAAAGTCGCTTTGGATTGATTTTTATACGACTCATAGATTTGTCCCATTCTGAAATGTGCCTCCTGAAGGCTGGAATCTTTCTCAAAATATTTATTGAAATTATTGATGGCTGATTCATAATTCCGTTCCATGAAATCCTTTTTGCCTTTTTCGAAATATTGCAGAGCTTTTTTGTCCTGAGCATTTATTTGAATAGATAAAAAGAAAATAAGAAACAGAAAACTATTGAAAAACTTCATTTCAAAGTGGTATTTGTTGATACTTGATAAAACAAAAACTAATCCAGTTTATTTTTAGATGATATCAAACTTAAAACGATGGAAAATTGTCTTTATTTTTGGGTTTTCATTAGCAAAAATAATCAGATGATTGAATTTTACTCATTTTTTAAAGCATTTCATATAATCGGATTTGTAAGTTGGTTTGCCGGATTGTTTTATTTGGTAAGGATGTTTGTATATCATGCTGAAGCCGAAGACAAACCGGAGAGCATCAGAGAAGACTGGAAAAAACAATTTACACTCATGCAATGGCGGGTTTACAACATCATCACTACGCCGGCTATGTGGATCACATGGATTTTTGGTACTTTGATGCTAATTACTATACCTTCATTTTTCGAACAAGCCTGGATTTGGCTTAAATTGGGTCTTTTGATTTTGCTCACCGTATATCATTATTATTGTAAAACGGTAATTAAAAAACTGGAAAATGGTGATACAAGTAAGTCTTCGTTTTATTTTAGGTTGCTAAACGAGGTACCTACTTTGTTTTTGGTAGCAATAGTGATTTTGGCAGTTGTTAAGGATTTACTCAATTTTCTGGGCTTATTTTTAGGTTTAATAGCCTTTGGGGTAATACTTTTTTATGCTGCCAAAATGTATAAGAATAGCAGAGAGAGAAAATAAGGGAATTTTAAGATATTTTTTTAGATTTGTCTATCAATTTAAATAATAATGACAAAAATTGTAATTCGAAAAGGCTTGGATAAAGAAAAGTTATCTGCTTTGAAGTTAATTCTGGATTCATGGAATGTGGAGGCGGAATTTGATGAAGAATTACAAATTTCAAATGAAAATTCAAAATTTAGAGGCTCTTTGAAAATGACTGAGGAGCAAAAAAAAGATTTTGAAGTGTATTTAAATCAAACCAGAAGCGAATGGCAAAGAAATTTTTGATAGACACAAATGTTTTGATAAAATATTTAAATGGTTCACTGGATCAAAATCTTGCTTCTTTAATTGACAATATTAATATTGAGATTTCTATTATAACCAAAATTGAGATTTTGTCTTGGAGTGGTTTTTCGGAATTTCAAAAAAATCAGATTCTCATTTTTTTGTCGAAGTGTAGAATGTTTTCAGTTGAAGATGAAATAATTGAAACCGTAGTTGGTTTCCGAAATAAGTATAAACTCAAAATCCCCGATGCTATAATTGCTGCAACTGCATTTTATAACAATATGCAATTGGTTACTTTAGATAAAGATTTTGCCAATATCAAAGGGCTTCGCATAATTTCTTCAATTGAAATTTAATAAAATACCCTTAATTAAATCAAGAATGAGACCACTTTTTATATGGTTGCTATTATTTACGATAACTCTTTCCCCGGCCAAAGCACAGCTTTCGACTTCCAATCTACCTATTTTTATTATTGATACAGAAGGAAAAACTATTGTGGATGAACCCAAAACCAATGTAAAATTAAAAGTGATTTACAATGGGGAAGGGAAAGTTAACAGCCTGACAGATAAGGTTTTTCATTATGATTCTTATGCAGGGTTTGAATTACGCGGGTCCAGCTCTCAATCTTTCCCGAAAAAACCCTATGGCTTTGAACTCAGGAATCAAAAAGGTGAAAACAATCCAATTGCTCTTTGTGGCCTGCCCAAGGAATCAGACTGGATACTTTTTGCCTCTTACAATGAAAAAAGTCTGATGCACAACGTCCTGAGTATGAGTATTGCACGGCAACTGGGTATGTATGCTAGCCGAACCAGGTATGTTGAAGTGGTCGTAAATGGTTCATATCAGGGTGTTTATGTTCTGATGGAGAAAATCAAAGTGGATAATGATCGGGTAGATATTGCGGATTTGAATGAAACAGAAAACACCGGTGATGACCTGACGGGGGTTATATTATTAAAATTGACAAATCAACCGGTAACAATCTGGGGAGCTTCGTGTCAAATTATCCAAACAGAAATGGCTCTCGGTCAGAATATTTTTATCATTTACCAAAAACCATTACAAGCACTCAGAAAAATTACATAAAAGATGTAGTCCGGAAATTTGAGGATGCAGTTTATGGTTCAAATTACAAAGATCCGCAAACGGGCTATCAAAAATATATTGATGTGAGTTCTTTTGTTAAGATGTTTATAGTCAATGAAGTATCAAGGAATATCGACGGTTATCGTATTAGTTCCTATTTTTATAAAGACAAGGATTCCAAAAATCCCAAACTTATAGCTGGCCCACCTTGGGACTATGACATCAGCTATGGCAATGCCGATTATTGTCAGGGAAATCGATTCGATTTGTGGGCCTACGGGTTTAATAGTATTTGTTCGGGAGATTATTGGCAAGTACCAGGTTTTTGGGACCGTATGATAAGTGACCCCTATTTTGTGGGCGAGTTAAGGGCTCAATATTTTGATGCAAGAAAACCAGGGGGGGGTTTGAATGATGACCACCTGATGGCCGAGATTGATGCTTATTCAAAGGAGTTAAACGAAGGTCAGACACGGAACTTCCAGAAATGGAAAATTTTGGGTCAATATGTGTGGCCTAATCCTCAGCCAATACCTTTTAGCTGGTTGGGTGAAGTAAACGAGCTAAAGACCTGGCTTAAAGACCGGCTTTGGTGGCTCGACCAAAATATGCCCCAAGAGTACATTACTTTAGAAAATGAGCCCGAAAACGAGAATATTTCTTTTAAAGTTTTTCCAAATCCTTTTCTCGACAAGTTATTTTTAATGATTAATGTTGCTGAAAAACAAGAAGTTAAGCTTAGGTTGTTTACCATTAACGGCAAATTGATTCAGGAAAAACCGGCTTTACTAAATCAAGGACAAAATGAAATTGGATTTGAAGGAATAACCGAAACCGGGAATGTTTTTTTAATAGAAATGACTTCTAAATATGGCATAAAAAAATTACAGAAAGCGGTGAGAGTGAACAGGTAATCATTTTGTCTTTATTCCTAAAATATCTGAACTTAATTTTTTTTTTAAAAATTACTAATCGTAAATCGTAAATCGAAAATCGAAAATCGTCAATAATTTCAATCTATCTCCTTCACCATCAACTTATGCTCAATACCGTCTTCGATGTAATCCTGGTTTATGGATTTAAAACCAAATGATTCATAAAACTTCTCCAGATAGGCCTGAGCTCCAATTTTTACAGGTTTATTTCCAAATAATTCATTGACTTTTTTCACAGAAAAATCAAATACTTTTCTGCCAAAACCCTCTTTTCTTTCAGTTGGAATGGATACCACTCTCCCAATCGATAAAAAACCTTCATAATAATCATTTTCATCAAAAAGCCGGGTGTAGGCCACAATTTGCCCGTCAGATTTTTTGGCCATACAATGCCAGGCTTTCTGATCTTTGTAATCCAAATCAGAAAAAACACAGTTTTGCTCCACAATAAAAACTTCCTGCCGTAGCCACATGATTCTGTACAGCTCATCGGTACTTAATTCACCGAAAGGTTTACATTCCAGATTTAGCATAGTATTTTTGCCTAAATTTTGATTTTATGCTGGTCGATTTTCATACTCATCAAACGACACCCGATGCTAAAATAAGAAAACTTAGCAATATTACCCTCAGTCGAAAAATAATTGAGGATATCGATCATTTTGAGTTTAATCCGGACTTAAACTATTCGGCAGGGATTCATCCCTGGGATATTGAACCTGAATTTCTCAAAGAAGCATATGAATGGCTGGAGATTTTCCTAAAAAATCCCCAGGTTAAAGTACTGGGAGAGTGTGGCTTAGATAAACTCAAAGGTCCTGATTTTAAAACTCAGGAAGAAGTTTTTATTAAGCAAATAAGGTTGGCCGAGCATTTTAAAAAGCCTTTGGTGATCCATTGTGTCAGAAGTTTCAATGAGCTTTTTGCCATAAAAAAACTTATAAGACCTAAAGTACCAATGGTAATTCATGGCTTCAATAAAAAAATCGAAATCGCTCAATTGTTGATTGAAAAAGGTTTTTATCTTTCTTTTGGTAATGACCTCATTATTAATGATAAGCTAAAGGAGGTTTTTCTGAACGTACCATTAGAAAAGGTTTTTTTTGAAACTGATGATAATTTGGATTTGGATGTTGAAAATGTATATAAAATAGCGGCTGATATAAAAAAAATACCTGTAAAAGAACTAATAGAAATTATTTACCAGAATTACCTCGAATTATTTATATGAAAGACCTCGCCTGGCTCTCGCGAAGTGAGCTGTTGATTGGAACTCAAAACATCGAAAAACTTCAAAATTCTCACGTGCTTATTGTTGGCTTGGGTGGCGTAGGCTCTTTTGCTGCTGAATTTATCTGCAGGGCAGGCGTAGGCGAAATGACGATTGTGGATGGTGATGTGGTTGATCCCACCAACCGAAACCGTCAGCTTCCCGCATTATTTACCACCCATGGTGTGCCCAAAGCCCAATGGATGGGGGAGAGGCTATTGGCGATCAATCCGGAATTGAAATTGCATGTGATTCAGGATTTTCTTACACCTGAAAAATGTGAAGATTTGCTTCAAAATCATTTTGATTATGTGATGGATTGCATTGACAGCATCACGCCAAAGCTCACCTTACTGAGTATGGCTGCCAAAACCAACCAACGGATAGTAAGTAGCATGGGAGCCGGTGGAAAAACCGACCCAACCAAAATACGGGTAGCTGACCTTTATGACACAATGGTTTGTAAATTAGCTTTTTATATAAGAAAAAGACTAAAAAAACTTTCCGTAGGAGCAGGCATTAAGGCCGTATTTTCAACAGAAGAAATGGACAAAAACTCTCTTATTTTGACCGATGGCAGCAATTTCAAACATTCAGCATACGGTACCATTTCTTACCTTCCTGCAGCCTTTGGCGGAGTGGCAGCTTCGGTGGTAATACGCGATTTGATTGGAATCAAAATTTCGACCGAAAAGAGACCCAAAAACCTTAGAAAAAGCAGGATTTCCAAACCCGGTCAATAATCTTAGGGACTTAACCTTTCTCTTTTCCAAACGCTCCCTTCTAAAGTGTAGAGCAGGCGGTCATGCAATCTGTTGGGTCTTCCTTGCCAAAATTCTATCGTTTCTGGTCTTAAAAGGTATCCGCCCCAATGCTCAGGCTTAGGTACAATTACTTCATTTTTGAATTTTTCATGATAAAAAGCCAGCTTTTCGTCCAATACCTCCCGTCCGGCAATCACCTCACTTTGGTTGCTGACCCAGGCTCCAATCTGGCTTTCTCTTGGTCGCGACCAGAAATATTCTGAGGACTCTTCCTGAGATATTTTTTCAAGTTTTCCTTCGATCCTTACCTGTCTTTCAAGTTTATCCCAGAAAAAAGTCATGTTTCCTTCGGCATTTTCTTCCAATTCCTGCCCTTTGTGACTGCTGTAATTGGTAAAAAAAACAAAACCTCTCTCATCAAATCCTTTCAATAATATCACCCTCGATTTTGGTTTTCCACCGCTTACAGTAGAGACAATCATTGCATTAGGCTCTAAAATACCTGATTTTAGTGCATTATCAAACCATTCCGAGAACTGCTTCATTGGGTCGGTGCTGGCAAGGGCTTCTGTAAGTTCAAGTTTGGTGTAATTTTGACGAAGTTTCGAAATATCTGTATCTCCCATAATTATCAACCTTTATTATTATTATTACGTATTATTATTAAATTTGCATCACAAAAAGCATCAAAAATTTTTAATGATCGAACCTAGTTTAGAACCAGCCAGCAACATTGATGAAAAAGTAGTCATCAATGCCGAAAACCAAACTTCGGAGACTCCGGAAACAATAGTTTCTGTTGAGGAAGAAATTACCCAGGAATCAGCCCCGGAAATAACAGCTTCTGTGCCACAAAGTTCAGAAAATATTTCAGAGGAAAAAATGACTGATATCACTGCAACATCAGAACCTACTGAAACTTCGGAGGAGCCGGCAGCAGAAATCAAAACTGATTTGCCTGAAATGGGAGATGAAATACAGGAAGACCTGGAAGAAATTGAGGAGATTTCGACTGTCACACATTTTGATGACGATTTCAGTAATTATTCCAAGAAAGACTTCGTTGATCTGGCCGACAAGATGCTTCATGCCATGCAGTCCCGCAATCTAAGCGTGGCTGATGTTAAGAATATTGACAACGTACTTAAAATAGTTCGGGTTTCATTTGACGACCTGCATGCTCAGGAAAAAGCCGAGGCCCGAAAATTATATATTGCCGAAAACGGAAATCAGGAAGGATTTGATTTCAGGAATGACAATTATTCTATTCGTTTTGAAGGAATTTTGATACAAATCAGAGACCAGCGTCAGGCATTTTTTCAAAAACTTGAAAGAGAAAGAGAAGATTATTTTGAGGTTAAGACAAGGTTGCTACAGCAATTAAGAGAAATCGTCGATACCGAAGAGAAAGGAGAATCAAAAAACAATTGGGAAGCCTTCAAAAAGCTACAAACCGAATGGAAAAATGCAGGGAATGTAAATTCACCGCACAATGGTACACTTTGGTCGGCTTATAATGCCCTTGTGGACAGGTATTTTGACATTAGGAG
Source organism: Cytophagaceae bacterium (assembly GCA_016722655.1). NCBI lineage: Bacteria > Pseudomonadati > Bacteroidota > Cytophagia > Cytophagales > Cytophagaceae > Cytophagaceae bacterium. The sequence continues at coordinate 1,126,409 of JADKIR010000005.1, read as the reverse complement.
TATCCAAAACGAGCTCAAAGATCTTGATCGCAAAAAAAATATAATAAATAAGGAAGGGGTAGTAATCAAAATCGAGGCCATTGCCGGGGAATTGAAAGACTCACCACTTACCAATGTAGTTTTGAAGAAAGCCAATGACCTTTTGGCTGAATACAAGCATATTGGTCCGGGAATAAGAGAAGAACAGGATGCACTTTGGGCTAGGCTTAAAGCCGCTTTTGATGTGATCTATGAGAAGAAAAGGGAGTTGGGTAAAGAAAATCAGACCCTTTTGGAAGATACTTATAAAGCTAAAAATCAAATACTTGAAAATTTGAAGGGCTATTTAACCTTCCAAAGTGACAGCATTAACGAATGGAACGCCAAGTCAAAAGAGGTAATTGAAATTCAGGAACAATGGAATTCCATAAAAGGAGCAATGCCACGTGAAAAAGGCAAAGATGTCAGCAAAGATTTCTGGCATTCTTTAAAGCAGTTTTTCAAAAATAAAAGTGAGTTTTTTGCAAAATTGGAAGCAAAGCGTGAGGCCAATTATAAAGCCAAAGAAGAACTATGTATAGCTGCGGACGAAATTTTGGCAACAGGTGATCATTCGGCTCCTAATACGAATAAAATTATTGAGTTACAGAAAAAATGGAAAACCATAGGCCATGTACCTGAAAAATACAAGGATACGCTTTACAATAAATTTAAAGCAACTTGTGATCAGTATTTTGATCTGAAAAGAAACGAAACCAAGGCACAAGATTCTGAATATGATTCCAATCTGGCTGCCAAAGTGGCAATTTGTGTAGAAGTGGAAAAAGCAGCAGCTGACGGTAACTCAGAGCTTTCAAAACTTTCTGATTATAAAAAGAAATTTGCGGCCATTGGATTTGTGCCCCGCAAAAATATGCAGGAGATTCAGTCAAGATTTATAAAAGCCATAAATGAATATGTAAAATCGGCTTCCGGAATTGATAAGTCTGAAAAAGACAAACTCATGCTACAAAATGAGGCTGAGGTGGTATTAAAATCAGGAGGAAATTCGAAGAATCTTGACAAACAGGAAAATGAAATAAGGAGGAAAATGAAAACTCTGGAGGAGGAAATCACCCTTACCAAAAACAATATTGAGTTTTTTGGGCACTCTAAAAATGCAGAGAAACTCAAAGAAGAGTATATGAAAAAGGTAAGGAAAGGCGAGCAGGAGTTAAAAGACTTGCAAGACAAGCTGAGATTAATAAATGCTGCCAATTGATATTCCTTAATTTTCAATAGGTTAAGAAAAAGTTTTAATTTTTTGAAAAAATGATTTGCGTGGTGCGAAATTTGGTCTTAATTTTGCATCACAATTAAGGAACGCCTCCTTAGCTCAGCTGGTAGAGCAACTGATTTGTAATCAGTAGGTCATTGGTTCGATCCCGATAGGAGGCTCTTGAAAATCAAGGGGTTATGTTGAAAAACATGACCCCTTATTTTTTTGATACATACAAGATACATACTATTGTCGTTTTACTTTTTATTGTTGACTAATTACAAGAAAGATTTTTTTTAGACTTTAATCAAATTCTTGTATAAATGGTTTGATAAAAATTTGGTTTTTTAAGAAAATATCCTATATTTTGAAATCAAATTTAGGGTTTGGTTTATTTAACAAAAATCAAATTACTTTGAAGAACCTAATTTTAATATTCACTCTAATAGTACCATATTTAACTTATTCTCAAGATAAATGTGGATTTGATTCTATTCATCAAAATTTACTCAAAACAAACTTTGAATATTCTCAAGAATTTGTTTCCCGTAATACTGAACTAAACGAATTAAAGATAAATGACTATAAAAGTTATAAATCTAAGATCAATGAAACAAATATTTTTATAATTCCAATTGTAATTCATATTATGAACAATGGAGAGGAAATTGGTATTGGTACAAATATCGATGATATCACTATTTTCAATTCAATAGATTATTTAAATAGAGTTTATAATGGGACTTATCCAGGAATTGTAGGAGTTGGTGATATTCAAATCCAATTTGAACTCGCAAAAAGAACTCCATCTAATGATTGCACAAATGGAATAGAAAGAATAAATGCATCTTCAATTCCAAATTACAGTCAATTTGGTGTAAAATCAAATGCTAGTATATCAGGAAATGGTTGTTCTGATATTGATTTAAAGAACTTTGCAAGGTGGAATCCAAATGATTATTTAAATATTTGGGTAGTCAATAGAATTGACAATGGTTCAATTGTCGGTTATTCCCATTTACCAAGTCAATCCGTATCTATTAATCAGGATGGAATAGTAATAGTGTCGAGTCACCTTTTTTCAAGTGTATTAACACATGAAATGGGACATGCCCTTGATTTATTACATATTTTTGATAGTTTGTTTGAATGTATATTCCCAATAATAGAATGCAGCAATTCCGGTGACTATATATGTGACACTGATCCGGTTACTGAACACAGTGAATGTAAATCTTCGGATGAAATTAATTCTTGTACGAATAATCCATTCCAAGAAAATACTGAACTGAATATAATGGGATATACGCTTTGCCGACGGTTATTTACTAACGGTCAAAAAATTAGAATGCAAGAATCAATGAATCTCTCTAGAAGGGCTAGTTTAATTCGGTCCAATAATTTAGCTTTGAAATCACCTTTTGCAGATTTAAATATTATTGGTCAATCAGTAAACTCTTTAAATATTCCCGCTGGCGATAGACCAATTGTTTCCTTTATAGAAAAAAATAATGGAAATATACCTGCCGGTCAAAATTATGTAAGTTTCCATTTATCATCAGACAATATTTTAACTCCTGGCCAAAGTGGTGATAAATGGATTGGAGACTTTTTGGTTTCAAGTGTTGGGGCACAATCTAATTCATCGCAATTTAGCACTCAAATAACTATACCTACAATTACAACTCCGGGACTATATTACCTCTTTTTTTCTGCTGATGGAAATCAGAATATAAATGAATGTAATGAAAGTAATAATTATAGTACGGTTATTATAAATGTATTAAACACATCTTGTACTATTCCTTCAATTCCAACAATTGGTTCAGCTACTAGTATTAGTAATACCTTTTTTACCGCAAATTGGCATTCAAGTAATAATGCAGATACTTACTTATTAAACGTTTCAACATCTTCAAATTTTAACCCAGGTACTTTTGTTCCAGGATTTGAAAATATTGAAGTTAATGGAATTTCTAAAATTGTCCCTGGTGTATTTTGTAACACAGTTTATTATTATCGAGTTCGAGCAAAAAGAAATTGTGGTTCTACGAGTAATTACTCCCAATATTCAATAGTAACAACATCAACTTGTGGTGGTGGTAGTTCACCAATAAATGACAATTGCAATGATGCGGTATCTTTGACACCTAACAACATTTGCAATAATATCTCAGGAAATTTAAATGAAGCAACTTCAAGCGGAATTGCGAAACCAAATTGTGATAATTTTATAAATCCAGCAATGAAAGATATTTGGTATAAGTTCTCATCAAATACCACAGGTGCATTTTCAATAAATGTAACTGCTCTTACTGGTTTTGATGCAGTTACAACACTTTATGATGGATGCAATGGAAATGAACTTAACTGTTCTGATATTTTGGGAAGCCCTAATTCTATTATTAGTGCCAATTTAACTTTGGGGCATAATTATTATATCAGAATATATGATTATGGCATAACTGACCCTTCAAATCCTAACTTCAATATTTGTGTAACTAGTCCGGCTTCTTGCAATTATCCCTCTCCCCCAAATGTTAATTCTCCTACCTACATTGGTCAAAATTCATTTCAAGCAAATTGGAACTTTGTAAGTGAAGCTTCAAAATACTATATGGATGTTTCTACCAATCCAGAATTTACAACTTTTTTTGGTACTTATAATAATATGTTAGTAGGAACCGGCTCTGGTTACAATATTTCCAATTTGAATTGTAATACAATTTATTATTATAGAATCCGATCAGAAAATAGCTGTGGGCAAAGCTTAAATTCGACAATAAACAGTATAACAACAAATTCCTGTAATTGTAGTCAGATTCCCGAAAGTTATGTTGGAATGATTACCCATTATAGGATAAACGCAGGAAATACTATTCAATGGAATGCCACTGGAAGTAATAATCCTGATTATTTTGAATGGACATTCCCAGGGGGTAATCCTTCAGTTTCAAATGAAACTTCTCCCATTATCCAATACAACACGCCAGGAATTTATGGAGTTACTCTAAGGGCACATAATAATTGTGGATGGAGTAATATAAATATTCAAAATAGTATGGCATATGTATTAGAACCTTGTTCTGGTCCTCCAGTACCACCATTAGCTAAAACGGGTACTACTTATCCAGGGTCATTTATCGCTAACTGGGAACATTCTCAAGGGGCAATTTTTTATAAAATAGATTGGGCATATAATTCAAATTTTACAAGTTATTTTATTAGTGATTTATTTACTGGAGAAGGAAATCACAATCAATGGACAACTGGCGAATGTGGAAAATATTCGTTGTATTACCGAGTTAGGGCAGTCAACAACTGCGGAACGAGTTTAAATTCAAATTCAATTTTCCTTAATTACAACTTTATACCCCTTCCACCAAACACAATTAATGGAATAAAATCGATCTTAACTGGTAATTCTACATCTTTAGTGGCAAATGGATGTTCAGGACAAGTAAAATGGTATGATTCAATAAGTGAAGGTAACCTATTGTTTTCAGGTAATCCATTTCAAACTCCTAATTTAAACACTAATACTAATTATTTTGCATCATGCTTGAATAATTGTGAAAGCGAAACAAGACTTGGTGTAACCATTGAAGTTTGTTCAAATTTAATAGAAAGCATAAAATCTGGAAATTGGAATGATCCAACTGTTTGGTCTTGCGGAATTATTCCAAATATGAATAGTAAAGTAATAATTAATACTGGCCATACAGTATCAATTTCTATTGGTGATCAGGGTAACTGCTTGAATTTAGAAACCAAAAATGGTTCAATATTAAATGTCCCAAAAGGAGCAAAATTAATAGTTATTTCTCAGTAGAAGATACTTTCTAGAAATTATGTATGCAATACTTTATCTATACTTATAATATACTTCTTTAATACCTTTCCTATAAAGCAGTTAGGATTAGGAAATTTAGGATTCTTAGGAAATCTAGGACGCTAAAATGCATAGTGATGCAGGAAAGTGCAATCGAATCAGAGAATGGATATTGACTCTAAATAGGGGTATATATTCGTGCCAAACTAAATTATTTAATATTATGGCACGCCAAAAAGGCTTGATTAAATTAGATGGTACTATCGGAGGTATTACCTTCTACAAATCGAAAGATGGCTACCTTGCCCGTGAAAAAGGCGGAGTTAGCGGCGATAGAATCGCGAACGATCCAAATTTTCAAAGGACCCGTGAAAACGGTGAAGAATTTGGCAGAGCCGGGAAAGCCGGTAGATTGTTAAGGACTGCATTACGCAATGTTTTGAAAAGTTCTGCAGATGGAAGAATGGTTGGCAGGTTAACTGCTGAGATGGTAAAGGTTATCCAGGCGGATGTGACCAACACAAGAGGCCAGAGAAACGTGATTGATGGTGAAGCGGAGCTTTTAATTGGTTTTGATTTTAACATCAAAGGGAAGCTTAGAAATACGCTTTATGCTCCTTACACTCAAAACCTCAGCAGGGCAACCGGTTTGCTGGAAGTTACAATTCCTGCTTTTGTTCCTGCAAATATGATTGCTGCTCCTAATGGTGCAACTCATTTCAAAATTGAATCAGCCGGGGCTGAGGTAGATTTCGAAAATGAGGTTTTTGTAACCGAAACCAGCGAAACCTCAATCATCGCTTTGGATGGCACTGCTACAGCTCCAATTACCCTAAGTAATTCCGTTTCACCTAACAGTGTACATCCATTGTTCTTGGTACTTGGAATCGAGTTTTTCCAGGAAGTGAATGGAGAAATGTATTCATTGAAAAATGGCATGTTTAACTCCCTTACTTTGATTGGTGTAAACGGTAGCCAGGTGGTTTTGTCAGGTGGATAAGATCAGCCATCTTGAAAATTCTAAGCCCTGCCTTTGGTGGGGTTTTTTTTATGCCCAATCCTAAAATCCTAGATTTCCTAAGTTTCCTAAACATTAGGATTTTCAAAGCACTGCCCCCCTAAAAGGGCAATGCTGAAAGGAAACGCTGACCTGTGGAATGAACCCAAAGGTAAGAACCACCCGGTAAACTGTAAACCCTGATGCCCCGCCTGGGAGACTGGATAAAGAAAACCCTGGATACAAACCGCTGGTAGGCGTAGGGTGAAAGCTGTAAAAACTCTGAAGCTGAAGATGATGAAAACTGTGACATAAGTAAAAAATTTATATGCCTCTCAGAGTTTGGCGGATAAAAAAATACAAAAGGAAACGGAATAAATGATGGCCTTGTGCGGCTGGGTGTGTTTATGCCGTAGTCTTTTTTATTTTTTTGTGCTGGTTTGTGCGTTTGGCCGCCAAACTAACTTAGCATATGAATTTTTTACGCACAGGGTTTTTCATTTTCAGATTTTTGGGGAAAAGGTTGAAGTCGGGATTTGGAGGCCTCTGGCGGTTGATATGAGCAAATGATTGGCTTTTTGAAGCAAACCCAACCTTTTAATATTTTTTTCGAAAACAGAAAAGAAAAAAAAGACAAGCTCCTCAAAAAGTGGCAAAATGGGGCTGTCAAGGTTTTTGAGAAAAAAATACTACCACGCATTGGCGTGGTGGAGATTTTTTTATCAAAACCCGTAGGGCTTGACCTTTACAGGCTCATTTTGGCACTTTACCTTTGCTATTTCTTTTTTTGAGAATAATTATTCCTCAAATGACAACAGAAACTATTTTTAAAATAACCATAAAGGAAACAAAAACTAACAGATAGAATTGCAAAGAAAAAATTTATGGTATCATCTTGAGATTACTAAATAATTGAATCCATAAGGAAGGAAAAATACGAAGCATTTAAACTAATATGGGGGATATATGTTTGAAATTTTCTAAGAAACTATCTTGAAAAAGTAAGAAAATGCATTAAAAACCAATTGAAATTTAGTATTTATCGGAAATTGGCATAAATAAAACGCTTACCCGATTGTACAACTAGTGTGCTATTTTCCAGTATTGGCGAGGGTTGTTTGTTCAATTATGTTGAGATAAATTTTACCGTAATAAAACTGCTTTCCGACTTTTCTGGTTTCTAAAATTAAAATAAACTTATCGGTTTTATTAATCGTGTATGATTTTACAAGTTTTCCGCTACTCAATGGATAATACTTTACTAACTCATCAATAGTAAAGAACTCTGGCAGCTTACTAATATCTGGCGAAGGTGTAGCGGGATTGTTATCATCAAACAAAAGTATACTAAAAGTAGAGGTTAAAGCATATTCGCTTTTATCGATTCTTTCTGCACCTAAAGCTATATTTGCACCTGTACCATATTGATCTTTATCATCTTCGTATGCATTTCTGAGAGATGTTTCGATAGGAGCTTTGTAAATGATAGGAGTTATTTTGATATCTCCTGTTTTTGCATTAACGACCTCTACTTCTATCTTCATCATTCCAGGCATGTCATAACGAGGGTTAGCCGTTTTAATATCTACATTGAAGCTCTTTGGTGTACCATCTTTATTGGGAGCTAGTATTTTGAGCTCATCAGCTGTAAGAGCGTTAGGATTCTCCTCTTTCACAGGATCAATCGGAATAGGTTTATCACAACTTTGCATACTTGTGGACATAAATGCAATAAATAGTAAAAATGCTATTTCTCTGAGCCCAAAAAGTGCTGAAGTCTTTTTAATAAGGATTTCGTGATTGATTTCTTGTGTTGTCATTTTGATAGTTGTTTTTTTAAATTGAATAGCTTAGTTAGAATTCGGTTTTATTTGGTGATCCAATATTAATAATATCTTGTGTTAGTTAAAATAATGAAATAGAATATGTAGTAACAAGCCTACAAGGTAATTTGATTTTTATGTGTATTGCCAATAAAAAAACTAATTCTATTCGGCTCTAATTGAAAATATTTACTAAAGACTTAGTTTTGTACTCCTTTCAATGCCTCTTCTGAAGGGTTAATAGAATAGATAACAGTATCCAACTTACCCTCTCCCATAAAATCAACATCCATAGTCATACTATATGATTCAGACTTTGATAAGTCAAAAGTTTTTACAAGTGTAGTACCATTTGTATAATATTTTCTAAATTCATCAAGTGTAAATCTTTCCGGTAATTGTGCTATATGAGGAGCTCTTGTTGATGGGTTATTATCATCAACACTAGAAATTTCAACTCCACTAGTAAGACTCCTTTTTATATCGCCATTAATAGCATCACTAATTAAAGTTAAATAATAAAAAGGTTTACCAGGATTGATTTCTGATGCCTTAGTAAATATTGCTTCTAGTGAGCTTTTATTGATAATGGGAGTAATACTATAAGCTCCAGTTTTAGCATCGATGAGTCTAATCTCTATATCAATAAACCCTTTGAATGCTTCGGTGAAGTTGGTATTATTTGGCACAGGACTTACTGGTACTACTACCACAGGCTTACCATCGAGGATACTGGGCTTGACCCAGCCTTTGGCAACTAATTTAGGGTGAGATGGATCAAATGCTGATTCAAATAGTTTCTGTTCTTCTGTTAACGGTGTTTCTACTGGTTCGGCTGGCGAACCTTTATCACAATTTTGAAGGTTAAAACCACCCAAAGTTATCAACAAAGAAAATAATATAGACCTGAGCCATTTTGGAGTTTTCTTAATAAGTTGGATCGATATCTTATGGTTTACTTCTTTCGCCATGATGTTTTGTTGTAATAGTTGGTAAATGTGTTTATTATCAAAATGTTATGCAATTTTAATCATTTTTTTGGTTATTGCAAATGGAGATTTGAAATACTACTATAGGTATTTGATATTGACAATACAAAGAACTGACATTTCTGTAAATTACACATTCCACTAGGTACAAATATTTATTAAAGACTTATTTCTGTACTACTTTCAATGCCTCTTCTGAAGGATTAATAGAATAAATAACGGTATCGAATTTCTGTCCAATTGTTGCAATATCCATAATCATCCTCAACGACTCACTCTTATTAATTTCAAAAGAAGCTACCAAAGTAGTGCCATTAGTATAATATTTTCTAAATTCTTCCATAGTAAATCTTTCGGGCAACTGTGCAAGATAAGGTGCTCTTGTTGCAGAATTATTATCGTCTTTATTAATAATCGAAACACCAGTTGTAAGACTCTTCTTAATATCACCATTTATCGCATCACATACCAATGACATACCATAAGAATCTTTCTCAGGTACAAGTTCTTTTCCTTTTTCGATTATTTTCTCAACACTACTTTTATTGATAATCGGAGTAAAACTATATGAGCCGGCTTTGGCATCTATGAGTCTAATCTCTATATCCATAAACCCTTTGAATGGTTCGGTGAAGTTGGTATTATTTGGCACAGGACTTACAGGCACAGTCACCACAGGCTTACCATCGAGGATACTGGGCTTGACCCAGCCTTTGGCAACTAATTTAGGGTGAGTTGGATCAAATGCTGATTCAAATAGTTTCTGTTCTTCTGTTAACGATGTTTCTACTGGTTCGGCTGGCGAATCTTTATCACAATTTTGAAGGTTAAAACCACCCAAAGTTATCAACAAAGAAAATAATATATACCTGAGCCATTTTGGAGTTTTCTTAATTAGTTGGATCGATATCTTATGGTTTACTTCTTTCGCCATGATGTTTTGTTGTAATAGTTGGTAAATGTGTTTATTATCAAAATGTTATGCAATTTTAAGGATTTTTTGTTGTCCATGCAAATGGAGATTTGAAATACTACTATAGGTATTTGATATTGACAATATAAAGAACTGACATTTCTGTAAATTACACATTCCTCTAGTTCAAATATTTATTAAAGACTTAGTTCTGTACTACTTTCAATGCCTCTTCTGAAGGGTTAATAGAATAGACAACTGTATCTAACTTACCCTCTCCCATAAAATCCACATCCATTATCATTTTAAAAGATTCACTTCTAGTTAAATCGAAACTTTTAGATTTATCGATTGAAAATGAATTATATTTAGCAAACTCATCCAAAGTAAATCTAATAGGAAGTTGGAGTAAATAAGGAGTTGGAGTTGCAGGATTATTATCATCTCTATCTGCAACAGATACACCTGACATTAGGTTTCTCTTTATATCACCATTTATCGCTTCATTTACTAGTGTAAGGTAATAAAAAGGTTTTCCAGGATTGATTTCTGATGCCTTAGTAAATATTTTTTCTAGCGAGCTTTTATTGATAATTGGTGTAATACTATACTGTCCTGTTTTAGCATTGATAAGTCTAATCTCTATATCCATAAACCCTTTAAATGCTTCGGTGAAGTTGGTATTATTTGGCACAGGACTTACTGGTACTACTACCACAGGCTTACCATCGAGGATACTGGGCTTGACCCAGCCTTTATCTATCAGTTTTTGATTTGTAGGATCAAATGCTGAAGCGAAAAGCTTCTCCTCAGCAGTAAGAGGGATTTCCTCTGGATTAGGGTCTTTATCCTTATCACCACAACTAGCCATAGTGGCAACTAGCCCCGTACCTCCCAAAGTAATCGTGGTGGTGGTAGCACTTGGTGCGAGAGCCGTCATGAGAGCGAGTGTACCCATGCGTACTTTGTTACCCCAACTACTCGTATCAGTACTCTGCCCTTCTGCTGACATTGTTACTGTGTCTGAGGTGATGACCTCACCCCCCCGCCCCTCTCCCGAAGAGAGGGGAGCTATTGCGTTTGTGTTGTTTTCTTTTGTCATGATGTTGGTTGTATTAGTGATAAATGTGTTTATTATCAAAATGTTACACAATTTTAATCATTTTTTTGGCTTTTGCAAATGGAGATTTGAAATACTACTATAGGTATTTGATATTGACAATATAAAGAACTGACATTTCTGTAAATTACACATTCCACTTGGTCCAAATAATTATTAAAGACTTAGTTTTGTACTACTTTCAATGCCTCTTCTGAAGGGTTAATAGAATAAATAACAGTATCGAATTTCTGTCCAATTGTTGCTAGATCCATAATCATTCTGTATGATTCAGATTTAGACAAATCGAATGTGCCAGTTTTTATAGAAGTAAAAGGATTATATTTAGCAACTTGATCAATTGTAAATTTTTCTGGTAATTGAGATATCCAAGGTGTTGGAGTACTTGGGCTGTTATCATCTCTATCTGAAATTGAAATACCTGGAGTCAGATCTCTTTTAAGATTACCATTAATTGCTTGATTAACTATTGATATTCCATATTCACCTTTTCCAGGAACTAACTCATATCCCTTCTGAAATATTTTCTCAACACTATTCTTAAAGATTAGCGGAGTAATACTATATGAGCCAGATTTCGCATCGATGAGTCTAATCTCGATATCCATAAACCCTTTGAATGGTTCGGTGAAGTTGGTATTATTTGGCACAGGACTTACTGGTACTACTACTACAGGTTTACCATCGAGGATACTGGGCTTGACCCAGCCTTTGGCCACGAGCTTAGGATTTGTGGGGTCAAATGCTGAGGCGAATAATACTTGTTCAGGTGTAATTTTGGTGTCAACTGGTGGGTCAGGAGTATTCCCTTTATCGTCACAACTACTTAATATTATGGCGAACAAAAAAATTGGGATTACTAGTTTAAATAAACTGGTGAGATTCATATTTTACTATTTTACTGCAAAATACAAAAAAAACTAATATACAATTATGGCATTACAATTTTAGAAACTATTTATTTCTGCAAAAACTCTATCAAAGAAGTTAAGACATTTTTATTGATAATTTTCCCAAATGAGCCAATTGACTTAATTTGAGTCTAATCAAAATTAAGACTTTAAGAACCCAAAATATTTCTAATATCATAAGCTCTTTTTAATTGCTTTAACTTACTTTTTTAGCAATTATCAAGTTGCTTAAATTATTGGCAAGGGATGCTAAATAAACAAGACTAATTTCGGGCTATGAAAATGAAGGATTTATCATTGATATGGATGGAAGGGAATAACTATGCCATATTGAGCTTACCATTTATTACTTATTCCATTCAGCCGAATTGGAATAACAAGATCAACCAGAATAATTCTGAAAAGCCATTTATTGCGAGTTTTAAAAGCTCAATATCAATGTTTCAATCTTTTGATTGTGAGTATAAAACTACAAATGAAGCTAAAAATGGTTGTGAAATTCATCTTAAAAAACTTCTGGAATTTTTGTTTCAGAGGCTTGATACAATTGTGGATTTTGGTGTGAAAGAATAAATGGATAAAGTATTAATTAAGCTAAAAAGTGCTATTGAGGAAAAACTCATACATAGAAAAATAACGGTTGAAGTTTTTTCAAAAAATAATAAACGAAATCCGTCTTTAAGTGAGATCAAGTTAATCGGGCATACTAAAGAAGGTTATAAGGCAGATTGCAGAATCGTTTTTTATTCTGACACTATGGTAGCAAAGTTTGCTGAAGGCAACACTGATGTGTGTGAATGGATTATGGAACAATTTCTTCAAAAGCCACATTATGATGTTTATAATTTTCTTCTTTCGACCAGTGGCAGATATCCATAAATTTAAAATCGAAACAGGTACAATGCAATGGGGGCAAGAGAGACCCAGACAATAAGTAAAGCATACCTATAAAAAAGGTGCGGCTGGAAAAAGCATGTGTGGCTCATGGATTTATTCCGGGATGTGCGGAAGGGAAAGGAATGGAATAAAAAACAAATGTGGTAAGGTAAACTAAGTAAGCTTTTATAAGAATTAACAGAGCTTTGAGGGTTGGAATTTGTTTTTTGTGGAATGGATGTGCGGAAAGGTGCGGAAGCCAAATCCATGAGCCACTGATGCGGTGCGGTGGCTTAGGATAGTGAAATGAATGGAACGGAATGGCTGACGTGGGTTTAATTCCTGTTGATGGTAAATATTATGACGTGCAATGAATGAAATTTCCTAAGACACATGGATTGGAATGAATTTTTTGCTTTACTAATAGGCTGCACCGCTAACAGGGTGGTGGGGAATTGTGGCCTACTCTTTACGAAGCAGGGTTTTGTGCGTTGGCCGTGCGGCTACTTAACATAATAGAATTATATAAACAGGGGCTTGACCCTGAAGCGATAGCGGAACCTACGGCTGGTTATATAATGCTCTATTATGTTAAGTAGCTTTGGGTTGTTTTTTCTGGCATATCTTCTCTGCAGAATTATACTCTTTAAGCAAAATGTCTTTTTGCTGTGCGGCTGGAATAGCTCTTTGTTTTACTGAGGAACGAAGAAAACAATTTGCTATGTGGGCGGATGGGGGCAAAAAGTATGCCTCGGCGGCCCCGACAGAAAAAACAACGAAGGGCTGGCGTGCGGGTGAGGAAAACCCTGCAGTCATCATCAGAGAGAGATTTATTTTAGGAATAACCTCAAAATCATATTACCATTTAAAAAGTAATGGTTCAAATTATATTATTTAAACTTTTAATATTGCTTGTAGTGTAAGTAGAAATAGAAATCAATGAATGGTTTTAGAATATTTTATGATGAACCTATATGATATTTTAAAAATACATATTTTTCGACAAAATATTTACGATTTGAAATTTTTAAAAAAGAAGGGAAAAGACTAGATTTTAAAAAAAAATAGAAAAACCACTGCATATAAGAAATAACAAAAAGTGATTATTATATTGGGATTTATTTCAAAAAAAATTGAGAAAAATAAGCCTACACCCATATTTAAACCAATGGAGTTGAATATTTAGTTGAAATTATATTTGTTTTATCTTCACCAAATTTTCGGGCTGTTGTTTCTTTTTGAAGAGCATCATGAGATCTTTCTTAGTTGTAAAATCTCATGTATTATTCAATTCCAAAATAGAGTTCGTGTCCTCCATTTGCTGGATTAATATAAACATACTCATATTTAATAGTTCGCCAAAATCTTTCAATAAAAATATTGTCAATGGCTCTTCCTTTCCCATCCATACTTTGTTTTATGCCAAACTCTTTAAGTAAAGAGACAAAATCGTCTGAGGTAAATTGAGCTCCTTGATCTGTATTAAAAATTTCTGGTTTACCCCATTTAGATAAGGCTTCTCTACTGATTGTAACACACCAATCAGCACTCATATTATTTGATAGCCCCCAGTTCACTATAAACCTACTATATAGGTCTATTATGGCATATAAATACATATAACCACGTGGCATTGGTATATAAGTAATATCAGAAGCCCATACTTGATTAACTTTTTCAATTTTTAGTTTCTTCAATAGGTAGGGGAATTTATAAATAGCTTCAGGATTCGTCTTCGACGTATGCAGACCGGGCAATACGGACCTTAAATCCATTTTTATATAGCCTTTCTACCCTTTTTTTATTAAGAATCCATGTCGGACATGCCCTTTTTACAAATTCGTACATCCTGGGAAAGCCATAAAATGGAGTTTTTTGGTATTGCTCGTCCATTAACTTTATAATATGTAAGTTTACCAAACTCTCAGTTTGTGGCTTGTAATAATACTTTGTTCGAGATATACAAAGTAGCTCACATTGCCTTCGAATACTGAGATTTTCTTGTAAGGAAAACATTTTATGCTTTTCGTCTCTAGGTATCATGACAACTTTTTTTTTAAGAAATCGACTTCCATTTGAAGCTGACCTATTTTAATATAAAGTTCTTTTTTCTCATGGTCTTCCTGAGGCACCTTCTCCAGTTTTGATTCCAATACTTTGAGGGCTTTACTCAAAAAATCTTGCTTCCAAAGTGAAATTTGATTTGAATGAAGTTTATACTTTTGACTCAATTCAGACAAGGTCTGTTTCTCGCTAAGAGCATCTAAAATCACTTTTAATTTGAAATCAGGTGTAAATTTTCGCTTGACATTTCTCATACAGCAATTTAAGTTTTTTCAACTTAATCACTGGTATTAAATATCGGGGTAACTATAGTTAAAACTCAAATCCAAATTACCTCTCTAATATACCTTAATTAAAAATTAATTCATTTTACTCCATATAAGTTGCGAATGGCCCTATTTTTACAAAAATAAAGAAAATATGGAAAAATGGACAATCTATGCTATCGTTTCTATGATTTTTGCTGGTCTAACTTCAGTAATTGCAAAATTCGGAATGAAAGACTTGAGCAGTGATACAGCTCTTACTATTAGAACTTCCGTCGTTTTCGCACTAGTTTTTACGAATGCTTTTATATTTAAAAATGCCTACAGTGAAATTCAACAAGCACCAGCTAAAAACTGGATATTTTTAAGTATTTCAGGGTTGACAACAGCAGTTTCTTGGATTTTTTATTACAGGGCAATGAAATTAGGACCTGTTTCATACATCGCCAGTATCGACAAGGCCAGTATAGTGGTTACTTTAATATTATCATTTTTGATTTTGAAAGAACCCATCACGCCTAAAATATTGATTGGTGGTGGTTTAATTTTAATAGGAATGTTATTCTTAATTTGGAAATAAATAATCTTTAAATTGGTAAAAAATAAGCTATTAGATCAATTGAAATTGATTTAAATTTTATGTTTTCAGAATCGTAATTTTGAACCATTAGCCATCAAAAAAGGTCAAATAGTGCAATTTCAATTGTTTAACTTTTGCTTACCAAAAGGAAGTTTTATTAATTCTTTAAACCTTAATGTTTGGGGGTTTTCTTTAAATATTTCTACATCTAAACCAAAAATCACTTTTTCTTTTGGCAAAAACTGAAATGTTCCAAAAGCACGATCCCAAATGCTAAATAAATCACCAAAGTTACTGTCTGTATAAGGTTGCTTTTCATGATGATGTACATGATGCATGTTTGGCGTTAATATCAAATATGATAGATATTTATCGATGTTATCAGGCAGCCTCCAATTGCTATGAATAATAATTTTACTTAAAATTTGAACAAATTGATGTAAACTTATAAGCCAAACCATCGGTCCCAATAACCAAGTAATTAACATATAATGACTCAAACGAATTGTAGTTTCGACTGGATGTTCTCTTAAAGAGGTACTAACATTTAATACCTTATCTGAATGGTGAACTGCATGAAACCGCCACACGACACTGTATTTATGCATTAAAAAATGATATAACCAATAAAAAAAATCCAGAACAATAAAACTTATCATTAATTGCTGCGTGGTGGAATGCATATTAAAATAAGATAATAGGCCGAAATGATTAAGGTTTTCCCATATTAAAACTTTTACAAATACTAATCCTAAAATATTTTGAAAAACAAACCCTGGTAGGATGAACATTAAATTGGTTCTGATGTTCTTAAACTTGACTTTTTTGTCGCTTACGCCAAAAAGATACTCCAAATTTAAACATATTAAAAAAACAATCATAAAGATTAAGCCATGAGTAATCTTGTGATTTTCGTTAAAAAAGGTAGTGATATTCATATTTTTGTAATTATTCAGGAAATGTAAATTCGATTGGATCGGATATGTTTAAATGACCAAATACACCTATACATCCTTTAATTTGGCTTTTTAAGAAAACTGGCTCAACGAAAGGATTACTGGTGGCCAATTTTTGCCGATCTAGAGCATCAAAGAAAATAGCAGAATTACTATCCATTGTTTGAAGATATACTTTGCCCACCTGCCCTTTCTTGTGTGTATAGGCTGGTTCTATAACAAAGCTCATTGGCAAACCATTTTTATTTTCATCATTATAAACTGTTCTTCCAATCTCATTTACTGTAAAGGGCATCGCCCCGTTGCATTCAGATCTATAAATTTTATTGCTTGCAGTCCTCACTGTACTATCAACTTGCCTAATCATTTGAAACCGATAGTTATTGCTTTCATTTGGAATGTCTTCAAAATTCAATATTATGCCTTCGTGTTCGCCATAAACGTCGTTAAATTTTGAAGTATAATCAATACTTTTGAGAATTGGTTTTGATTGCTTAATGGTAGTTTCGGCTGAATAAGTGTTTCCATTATAAATTACTTCCAACTTATAGGTTTTATTAACTTCTGATGGAATTTTACCCAAATAATAATATGTTTCTTGACACAAAAAAGGATTTTTTTCTGATGTGGGTTGCAAAATATCAACAGCATCGCCATTTTGAATTTTAACCACTGCATTGTTTATAAATAAATCGGAACTACTAATTTTTGAACTAAAAAAGGCGACAGATTTATTTAAATATAATTTTGGTACTTGCCCCGGCACAAGCAGACATTCAATAGATAATTGATCCTTATAAGGCTTGGCCTTTAAGACCACAACTTGTTCGCAAGAAAAAATAGTCGGTATAAGAAATATGGCACTGAAAATATAAATAAGTTTTCTCATTTTCTTAGAATTTAAAATTATAACTGACACTTGGAATGGCAGGCAGTAGTGAAACTTGCTTTGCTACTGGCACCTTGGTTATGTCATCTGTACTTAAATAAACAAAATAGGGATTTCTTCGGCTGTATAAATTATATACACTAAACACCCACTCCGAATCATACATTTTATGGAAAATCTTTCTTGGTTTTTTATATATAGCACTAATATCTAGGCGATGAAAATTATTTAATCTATAATTATTTCTACCTCCATAATCAGCATAGGTGCCATTGTATAATGTACCACCATTGCCAACATCCACCCTACCTATCGGCAATGTGAAGGGACGACCAGTATTGAAAACAAAGGCAGCTGAGAGTATCCACTTTTTTGATAGATCGTAATTACCGACCAATGAAAGGTTGTGTCGGCGATCGTAAGCAAATGGAAACTCTTTTCCCATATTTAAGTCTTTAAATATTTGATTAGACCACGATAGCGTGTAGGCAAGCCAACCGTTTAACTTTCCTGCAGTTTTTTCGACAAAGAGTTCAGCCCCATAACTATTGCCTTTGCCAAAAACTAAATTATCTTCAATTACAGTGACTTGAGTAAGCAATGCACCTTCTTTGAATAGAGCTTGATTTTTCATGTCTTTGTAATACACTTCCAAGCTAGTCTTAAATGTGTTGTCTTTGAAATTTCGAAACACTCCTAAGGAAACTTGCTTTGAATTTTGTGGTGATGTGACTTTACTTGCTGGAATCCAGATGTCTGTAGGTAGCGAGGCCGTTGAATTTGGAATCAAATGCAAAAATTGATTCATAACTGTATATGACAATTTTAGGGAGGTTTCGGGGTTTAGGTTTAGTTTGGTGGACAATCGAGGTTCTAAATACTTGTAAGAAACGGTTTGGGTGTAAAAATAAGGGGCTCGTACTCCTATATTTAAACTAAAACTATTAGATATTTTTATTTCATCATTGAAGTATAAGGCCATTTCATTGGTATGTGCTTTAATTGCTAAACTGTCCACATTAAATTTTGGAATTTTACCACTCTTGGGGATTTTTAAGCCTGATGAAAATGGTGCAAAGGTATGATTACTATAATTTAGCCCAAATTTTATATTATGCCTTTGACTGGGATAATATTCAAAATCAGCCTTTGCATTTATATCTTTAATAGATGAATACAATTGAGCAACATATCCACTTTGGATAGTTGAAAGTGCCAAATGATAGGAGTTTAAAATAAAGGAACTATTAACAAAAAGTTTTTGATTGAATAAATGATTCCATCTCACTGTTGCAGTGCTATTTCCAAAGCCTATACCATAATTTAAACTGCTGGCTCCTGTATAATTCGCATTGTCGTTGCCATAAAAAGTACTTAGAAAAAGTTTGTCTTTTGGCGTAATTTGATAATTAATTTTAGCGTTTAGGTCGTAAAAAGTGTAGCCAATACCTTTTATAAATGGTTTTGCAAGCAAATCGACATAGGTACGCCTACCCGAAAAAATAAAGGAACCTTTTTCTTTTTTAAGTGGACCTTCTACCGTTAGATTAGAAGATATCAAACCTATTCCGCCTTGAACACCTAACTTTTTGTTATTACCCTCCTTCATAGTAATGTCCAATGCTGATGATAACCGACCACCATATTGAGCAGGAAAACCGCCCTTTATTAATGAGACCCTATTGAGAGCATTTGAGTTAAATGTGCTAAATAGGCCAAAAAGGTGATTGGGGTTATAAACAGTAGCCTCGTCTAACTGAACCAGATTTTGGTCTGAATTGCCGCCTCTAACATAAAATCCAGTAGTTCCTTCATTACCCGCTTGCACGCCTGGCAATAGTTGTATTATCTTCATAATGTCACGTTCGCCCAAAATTACAGGCAAAGAATTTGCAAGTTTCATTGGTACATCTATAATTCCCATTTGGGTTTTTTGAACATTATCGTCGTTTTTGGTTGTAGTTACGACTATTTCATCAAGGTCTGATGAATTTTCCATTAGATTAATATTTAATGCATGGTTCTTATTGCCAGGTATTTTTTTTATCTGAGGCTTATATCCTAAAGATGAAAATACAATCCCGAGGGTATCGGTTGACTTAAAAGAAATGGAATAAAACCCATACGTATTGGCGGTTGTTCCACTTTTTGTATTAGAGATGAAAATGCTTGCACCTATGACGGCTTCACCTGACTTGGCATCTTTGATATAACCACTTATGGTATAGCTCTGTGCTTCAGCTTTTAAGATAAATAGAATAATGCCCAAGGAAAGAAAATATTTAAAGGCCATTTTATTTGAATTGAAGGTTAATTTAGAATTGCCAAATCGTTTTTAATGGTGTACTTTTTATCCAATAAAATATTTTTGAAATTTTGGATTGTTTTAACAGGACCTTCGTCTAGGCTAAGATTTACCAGCCATGCTGGAATATTACCCCCAGGGTTTGACCTAAAAACATATTCGCCTTGAACCAAACTGCCATTAGGTTTAAAAACCCATTTTGAGGTAAACTCATCAATCCTAACATAATTTTTAAGTTTTGGAACTGCATTGGCCTCGGCATAAGAAATGGAAACCACTTCTTTATTGAGCTGATTCTGTATTACTTTAGTATGAATAGCGATATCTCTATCACTTAATGGCCATGGAAAATCAAGCTTGTTGTAGTATATCATTTCATTTTGATTGAAGCGTTTGATTGCTTTTGAAGAAACGGCTTTATAAACCCAATTTGGGTATGCATCAACATCTCGTAGGGCTTCTACTATTGTGCTTAAATTTGAATCAAAGTAGGTAATAATTTTTACCTCATTAATATTCTTGTTCGGGATTTCGCGATAGTATACCTTTATACCATCAGATTCCTTGATAAATCGCCAATTAGGCACTTGTGAATAACTTCTGAATGATGAACTAAGCAATATTAGGACTGCTATAAAATTTATTTTTGACATGTATTCTTGATTTTAATACTCACTGATTTCATTTATTGGATTACTTCCTTGAAAATTATTAAACAACTATTCCAGATTTTGATAATTATATTTCTTGTGTGAGAGTACTAAAAAACCGGCTGATTCAAGCCACTGTTTTTCTTCACAATTCATTTTCTTAATTTTTATGTATTTGAAATTTAAATTCATGCTTAATTTCGTTCAATGCAAAGAAAAATATAATATCAATTATGTACTCGAACCTCGATGTTTTCAAAATTTTGGATGAAAAAGGGTCACATTTCTCTACTAAAAATGTCAATAGTTCAGCTATTTCTTTTTCGCTCATTTTTAAATCCTCTCTTAGGTTGGTTGTATAACTTAAATGCATAGATTCAATTCCAAGGTGCCTCTCAAGATATTTTGAAATAAAAATTGGATCGAAAGTCATTTGTTAAAATCTTAAATCTTGAATTTACAAATTCTTTAAGTTTTCATGAATATTCCCAATACCCTAAACCCCTTATATATGTTGCCCTTATTGAAAAATATTTTAATTTTTGCCAAAGCTAAATACCAATTCTGTAAACATTCTGATTAATAGAGATCACCCAAACTAAAACTAAAACCCTTGGCACCTTTGCTACCAATGCCATAAGATGCCACCAAATAGACTTTTGATTTTTTATTTACTTTGATTCTTAGGCTTGCACCAGCCCCTGTGTTAATTTTTTCAAATTTGTTTGAGGTGAGTTCTGAAAATGAGCTTGAATTCAAAAAGAATGCCCCTCCAAAAAATTCATTTTTTGTTATATTAAATCGATATTCGGCCTCCATATAGATTAAATTTTTACCCCTAAAACGTCCTTCAATGAAAGGCCTAGAAATACTGTTATACTGGTCATTCATTGCGGCAGGCAGATCAAAATAGGGAATTTTTTGACCAATTGTAAACCAATTAAATGATCTTATAGCCAAGACATTTGAAGGAAAGGTTTGGTTAGAATAGTATTTTCTGAAATCGCCTAAAACCGATTCATACCTACTTGTACCATTAAATAATTTGAGATTTTGAATAAGGGAAACTGATGCAAAAGTCTCTTTACCAACAGGAAAGTTTTCGTTTTGGCGATTATCATATAATAGATTTAAAACTAATCCAGAAGAAACAGTACTTTGACTTACCTGCAGACCATCACTGTTTAAGGCATTTACTTTTCCTATACTGGAAATACGATTATGTATGTCTAAATTGTAACCTACACCTATTAAAAAATCGGGCAATACGGCTTTGGAAATTGTTTGATGGATACGGTAATAATCAAAATTATAATGATTAAAATTGGTGCTTGCTGTTTTGCTTCCTATTCCAAAATCAATACCTATGTATCTGTAGAATCTCCAATCGGTATTTATATTTATTTGGTTGTGATTGAGCCATATACTTGAAGTAACCCGAGGTACAAAATATTTTTTGAAGGTTATTTCGGGTACAAAGACAATTACTGAAACTTTTGCATCCTCTGAAGCCTTAAATGAAAAATTACCCTCTAAAACAAGAGCCAAACCTTTTAATTGACTATAACCAAAGCCAGGCACCATGGTGAGTGATTGCTTAAATACTTCTGCTGATGATGTATCTGAGGTTTGTTTTTTTAAAATCTTGTGCATTAAATCATAAGCATCAAGCAAACTATGTGCGGATGAATCTTGTGTTTGACCATAACATGATGTAATAGAAACGAAAATGAAAATCAGGGACTTGTACATATTTTGAATACTTCCAATTTTTAAATTCATTTTATCCTAATGCTTTTTTATAATGGTGGAAACTAAAATGAACATAATAATCTAAATTGGTTTGATTATGTAAGGCAATCGTTATTTTCTAATTTTTAATTAATTTGATTCCCTAATTTGCTTTCAGGGTTCACTACCATACACCGATAAAAGGTGTTTCGTGGCCTATAATAAAATATTGTTTTTTTATTCGAAAGGTATTGTCTGATTCTGTAGCAATCCTGAATTTTGAAAAATCCAAAATCAATACAGAATCTTTTTGCTACTTTGTATCATGAAAATACTCTTAATAGAAGACGAAAAGGCTTTAGCTATCAATATTCAGAAGTTTTTGATAGGCGAAGGTTATATATGTGAATGGGTTTCGAATTTGCCTGAAGCAGAGGATAAAATCGGTGTTTATGAATATGACTGTGTATTGGTAGATATAATGTTGCCCAATGGCTCAGGATTTTCAATCGTTGAACTACTCAAAAAAAACAATCACCCACTGGCATTATTATCATCTCAGCAAAAAATGCTCTTGATGATAAAATCAAAGGTCTAGACCTTGGTGCGGATGACTACTTGACCAAGCCATTTCATTTGACAGAACTCAATTCAAGAGTAAAGTCTGTTTTAAGACGAAGACAATTTGGAGGTAACAATGAAATTATTTTCGGAAAAATTAAAATACTTCCAGAGGCAAAAGAGGTGTGGGTTGATTCAAAGAGTATAATATTTACAAGGAAAGAATACGATTTGTTGATGTATTTTATAGCAAATAACAATCGGGTTTTACCCAAATCGACCATTTCAGAACATCTCTATGGCGACGAAATTGACCAATCTGACACTTTTGATTTTCTGTATTCACATATCAAAAACTTAAGAAAAAAACTAATTGAAGCATCCTGCCCCGACTACGTTCAGACGCTGTATGGTGTTGGGTATAAATTTAGTCTTACATGACACTTATAAACAAAGCCACTCGTTTATTTCTGATTGCCTGTCTAATCGCCTCTATTGCTGGTGGGGTCTTGTGTTATGTTATTTTGAAACAAATCTTGGAAGAAGAAGATACCGAGCGGTTATATATTCAAAAAACAAAATTTGAAGATTTTGTAAATATTAATGGAAAATTGCCTGAAAATGATTTACCTTTTTTAGATAGATTTTGGGTTTATCCAATAAAAACTCTTGTACCTGTCGAATTAAAAGATACCGTATTGCAAACCAATTCTCCTCAAAGAAAACTTGAACTTCGACAAATTGCATTTTGTGTAAAAACTTCTGAGGGTTATTATCAAATCAAAATCCGAAAAGCTCTTTATGAGTCAGAAGACCTTATCGAAGCCTTGCTTGCTGCCTTTGCAGGATTGATAATTTTATTGGTCGGAATGTTATTTTTTGCTAATTATCGCCTTTCTCGTAGTATTTGGAAGCCTTTTTATCAAACTTTGGATTTATTGCAGACTTTCAAAATCACTCAAAAAGAATCCATCGTTTTTGAAAAGAGCAATATTTCGGAATTTCAAACATTACAAAAAAACCTGCTTTCATTGACCGAACAAGTTAGGAGAGAATACCAAAGTCTTAAATCTTTTACCGAAAACGCCTCACATGAATTCCAAACACCTTTGGCGGTTATTGGCTCGAATTTAGAACTTTTATTACAAGATAATAACCTCACCGAAATCCAAATGCAGCAAATTGGGTCTCTGATTGAATCTTTGGGCAAACTTTCAAAGCTTAATCAAACCTTATTACTTTTGACCAAAATTGAAAACAGACAGTTTGACCTTGCTAAAAACATTAATTTATCAGAAGCGATTTTTGAAAAACTAAACCTTTTGGATGTTTGGATTCAGCACAAGAATTTGAATTTAGAAAATCATGTTTTGCCAAATATTTCAATCAAAATCAATGAATATTTATTGGATGTTTTATTGAATAATCTTATGAGTAATGCTATTAAATATAACCTGATTGGAGGCAAACTTTATGTTGAACTAAATGAGCGTAATCTTATTATAAAAAATACAGGTAACCCACTTACAATGCCAACGGAGCAACTTTTTGAACGTTTTCAAAAAGATAGTTCACAATCTGATTCGCTGGGTTTGGGCTTGGCATTGGTCAAGCAGATTTGTGATACCTACGGATTTAGGATTAGCTATATTTATGAAAACAGGTGGCATACCTTAACGATTGATTTTTAACTATTTCAGATTTTAGTCACTAATATACATTACCATTATACCAAATGCATTGGTGGTTTCAACTAGTTTATTGATGTTGTTCAGCATTTTTTTTGAGTTTGTATTATTAGGTATTGTGACTTACCTCTACGTGTCAGTTTTTTTGTAATCTTTTACTTTCATCTCAAGAATACTAATTGATAATAGCAACCACAAAATCCAAGTGAATATCCTGCAAAACATCACTTAAAAAATGAACAACCAGATACAACCTACTGAAGCCAATTAGAAATATAAATGCTATGGAAGCAATTGCCCAGAGCAATTGATACTTTTTAGTGTGCAAGATAATGATGTAAAACAGCAATCCATAAAATGCAACAGCATACATTGCATGACCACTTGGGAATGAGTATGAAGATTCGTTGTAAAAACTAAAATCAACTGGTCGAACACGGTGAAAATAAATTTTACTAAGCAATGAAGTCAAGCCTGTTCCAGCTAATGCAATCATTAAAGAGATTACATAGATAAATCTTTTTTGAAAAATAAATAAAGAAATTACAACTAAAGCAAAAGGTATTATAAACTGATACGAACCAAATTTAGAAAAATAGAAAAATGAATTCGCTAACATTGTATTTCTGTTATTGAAGAGATACTTTGCAAAAGAATTGTCAATTGCAAGCATCCATTCAGCGTTTTCTATGCTTTCTGCTATTTCATTAAAAAGTAAAAGATTAGCCACGAATACAATAGTCAGAAAGGTAAAGGGAAGACCATTAAACTTTTTTGTAAAAAGCCTATTTGAAATAAATTGATAGAAGCGAGGATACTCTGCCGCCAATAATTTTGCAATAGTAGTCTTTTGCCATTCATCAATGATTGCGGTTAATCTATTCATTGACTAAATTTGTTTTGTGTCATTTTTATTCAGTAGATACGATAAAATTTATAAGCATAAACCGTTATGAATGGCATAGTTTAGTTTTCTATTCTTAGATTTTTTATCAAAACTTATAACTATATCCAAGTCTAATTACTTGCGTTTCATAGTAGTCGTTGCTTGTATAGTTAAAACCTTGTCCAATAATTTCTTTTTTAATAATCATCGTATTTAACAAGTCGGTAGCATTAAAAAATAGTTCTCCTTTCCCTTTCTGTAATGCCTTTTTTAACCCAAGGTCTAATGAAAAGCGTGATTTTATTTTGCCTTGTGGAATAATGTCGGGGGCTAAATAAATAGCGGTTAATTGTGCATCAATGCTTTTAGCAAAATGAAAGGTATTATTCAATTTTACATTTCCAGAAAATATTTCTTGTTTATTAGCCGAAAAAGTATGAGTTACTGGATATTTATTTTCAACCGTAAAAGCATCAATTTGATTTCGATAAGCGTTTAAATTCACATTAAATGAATATAATTTAGACATTGTTTGCGATAAAACCATCTCCACACCTGTGTTATAACTTTTTTTAACATTTTGAAAAGTAGCATAAATCAATTGGCTTCCTGCGACTGTGCTTGAAATTCTCGTAATAGTTCCGTCCGCAAATCGGTGATAAAGAGCATTGTATAAACTACCCTTTTTCCAATATGTCTTGTAGCCTAATTCTATTGAATTGGTAAATTGCGGTCGCAAAGCAGGGTTTCCTACTTTAATAATTTCTGCATCGTCATATTTCGGAAAAATACGAATATCCACCTCGTTTGGTCTATCCACCCTTCGGTTGTAGAAAATAGACAATTTATTATTATCATTTATTTTATACGCCAAGCGTAAATTTGGGAATGGTTGTGTGTAATTATACCCGTCGCTTTTATAAACGATATGATTTGGATTTACATCGTATTGGATTTTTACATACTCAACTCTTAAACCTAATTCAGCCTCCCATTTTTTATTCTCAAAAATGTAGTTTCCATATACGGCAGGAATCAGCTCTTTGTACGTTGCCCAGCCACCAGCATTGACATCTAATACAGAATTTATGCCAGGAATAAATTGCATATTTGTTGGAATATTTCTATTACGAAGTTTTAGTCCTGTTTCAATTCGCCCATATTTTAATGGTTTTATGTAATCAAAATTAAAATCATAAACCTGTTCATCTGATAATAGCTTAAAGGCATCTGTCCCTGTAGAAGTTGGGAGATAGTTGTCGTAAAAATATTTTTCATCCTCTCTATGAAAAGTATAATTAAAACCGATATTTAGTAAATGCCCAGCTTCCTTAAATTTATGCTGATAGTTCGCCGTTGCCATTATGGTTGTTTTCAATTCATCTTCCAAAAACTGCCAAAGTCTTTTTCGTACTGAAAAATCAGCATTAAAAAAGGGTTGGTCGCCACGGTCAATAATTTTTTCGCTACCAAAAAGTCCTGAAATCGTGAATGAGTTTTGGTCATTTATTGCGTAGTCAATACCCGATTTTAAAGTAGTAAAATGGGTGTTTCTATTTCGTTTTAATTGAGAATTAATTATATCTCCGTTATCATAATTTCTGGTTACAAATTCATTTTTATTAAGCGTTTCGGTATATAAGTAATCTCCCTGAAAAAAAATATTGGTTTTGTTTTTTTTATAATTGAGAGATACACTTGGGTTCAACTTGGGCGTAAATGTATATTGAGGCCTAATACTTGGTAAATTTTCTTTTCGTACCCAAAGCGACCCTAAGCCAGTTGTAAAGCCAACTTTTCCATTAAACCCTTCTTTTTTATTTTGTTTGTAAATAATGTTGATGATACCTGCATTGCCATTTGCATCATATTTGGCAGAAGGATTATTAATAATTTCAATTTTTTCAATCGCAGAAGCAGGAATATTATCTAACCCAGTCTGGCTTCCAAAACCTGTTAATGCCGTTTGTTTCCCATCAATTAGCACAGTTACTTTGTCGTTTCCACGCAATTGTACTTTTCCATCATGAACGGTAACGCTTGGTAAATTTTGCATTGCCTGTAAAACCGAACCACCACTTTGGCTAATATTATCTTTTAAGGAAAATGTTTTTTTATCCATTTTCTCACTTATTTCTTCAGTTTTACCAATTACAACTACTTCATTTAATTGCTTTGTATTTTCATCCAATTCTACGGTTTTTACATCTAAAAATTCAGTAAGATTACCAACAAATAAAGGTTGTTTCTTAGTTGTATAACCCAAATAAGTAAATTCTAAATAGTAACTTCCTGATTTTATTTTTGACAAGGAAAATCGTCCATCTTCGTTAGTAGCAGTTCCACTTACAAAAATGCTATCTTTCTCAGTTTTCAAAATTACATTTACAAAAGGCAAAGCAATTTTAGCATTTTATCTTTTACAATTCCAGAAACTGTAACTAAAGTCTGTGCATTCGCCATCGAAAAGATTAGCAACTGCAAAATTATTGTGAATAATATTTTTGTTTTCAGTAATGATTTCATCAGTTTTTCTTTATTAATTTTATAAAGGTTTTTCGTTTCTTAATTACTAAAATCAACATCTGGTTTCTCTAATTTTCGTTCTTTTTTTCTGAAATTAGCATCAGGTTTTCCAAGTGGCAATTGTATCGTAAGTTTATAAAAACGAATATCCCGACGACTCATTGTTGCTTGATAAGTGTTGTTTGTTTCGTAAGTTGAAACAAATTTTCTTGAATTGAAAATATCATTGATATTAAATGCAATACTCGCACGGTTTTGCATAAATGATTTTTTGATGGCAAAATCGGCAGCTTTTACAGGCAATCTATATCCTTGCAACGAAGGCGAACGCCCATCTCGATTTACGCTTATTTGTGCCGAAATATTGGCAGGAAAACGGTAGCTCACACTCGCTTTTCCACGAACCGTAATGGCTTGGTTTGTGCTGGCGTTTGTCTGCAATGATAAACTAAAAACATTCACATTTGCCATTACCGATAATGCTCCTGAGGTATATTTAAAAGTATTTTCCATACCCGTTTGAATATCAGCTTTTACATTGATAAAAGTAGTAACCAAAATTGTGGGGTCGGTAGCCGATGGCTGAATAAACGGCTTGATGGTGTGGTCTTCGTAGATATAATAAAGCGATGCGTACCAACTCAAATTCTTAATTGTTCGGTTATAATTCAGCTCGGCAGTATTCACAAATTCGGGCTGTACATTTGGGTTGCCAATGGTGATGTTTTGACGGTCGTTCGCTTGAATTCCGACAAATAAATGCCTAAAGTTTGGTCGTCCAACTTTTCTACTCAAACTTAATCCTAATTCTGAATCCTCATTGAATTTTTTAGATAATGAAAATGAAGGGAAAAGTGCTTGAAACAAAATTTTACCGTTCTTTGAAGGATATGTATAACCAAAAGTTGCATTGTCAAACTTTGAAAGTCCATGCAAAAAAGACTGTTCAACTCTTAAACCAGCCTCCAAACTAATATTATTGCGTAGTTTTTTGCCATAAAGAAAATAGGCAGCATTGATGGTTTCCAATACATTGGCATTTTGAGAATAATTAACCAAAAGATTATAGGCTTGAGTATCGTTGTTGAGCTGATTGAAAAAATACTGTTGGTCACGGTCAAAAGTATAGCTTCTGAGACCTATTTCAAATTTAGTAGAATCATTAATGGGATGCACATAATCTAATTGAGCCAAATACTGACTGCCAATTTGCCGACCAGTAATTTTATCTTTTTCAGGAAAACCAGCTTGATTGCTACCATTGGCATTTTGGGCAGTGGTGAGCCAATCGGCAGCGTTTGAAACATTGTTTCGAGTATATGAAGTAACCAAACTTAATTCACGACCATTCTTGGCAAAAGTACGTTTCCAGTCAAACTCAGCTCCGACATTTGTATAAGCATTTTGTGGTTGCGTTATTCGTCCGCCATAACTCGTAATCAGATTTTCAGCATTGCGATATTCGTATTTTTGATTAGTAGAAGTGTTAAACTTTCCGCCAACGATATTTCCTGCAACCGAAAAAGTATTGTATTTGTTGGGCATATAATCAACCGCCAAACGACCATTATTGAAAATATTATCAAGGCTGATATTGGTGTTTTGATTAAAATAACTGGTAGGCGTTCCGTTCACATAGTTTGTCCTATTCACATATCCCGTCAAAGGGTTTTTTGTTGAATTTAGATTATAAAGAGTAGTTACATTCCATTTACCTTCATGATAGTCCAAATTAAGCGATCCATCAATTCTTGAGTTATTTCCTATTCCCAGGCTTGTATTTCCGTTGAAGCCAGCATTCCTGTTTTTCTTTAATACCAAATTTACTATCCCTCCAGATGTAGACGCATCATATCTTGCCGATGGGTTTGAAATAACTTCAACAGATTCAATTTGGTTAGCAGGTATTTGAGCCAATGTAAGTTGTGTTGGTTTGCCATTAATATAAATTGTGGTTGCCATATTTCTCAATGTGGGATTGCCACTCTCATCAATATTAATGGTAGGTACGTTTCTCAACAAGGCTTCGGCTGTTCCGCCGATTGATGTTAAATTTTTGCTTACATTAAAAACTCGTTTATCCATACCCATTGAAATGGCATCTTTTTCACCCTTAATTTGCACTTCTTTGAGTAGCAAAGCATCTGGAATTAATTTTATCACGCCTACTTCATAATTTTTGTTCATCATGACTACTGGTACACTGATGTTTTTATAACCCACATAAGTAACTTTTATATTGAATTTTCCAGAAAAATAATTAGTGAAAACAAATTCACCATTTTCTGATGCATTTACACCACTAATGAGAGAATCGATGCCGTTCTGAACTTTGAAAATATTAACTGATGCAAATGATAGTGGCTGACCATTTCCTCCATCTATCACTTTACCCTTTATTTGACTTTTCAAACTTTGAGCAATTGCAACATTTGTTGCTAAAAATGAGATTATTAAAAAATACTTACGCATAAAAGTAAAAATGAAAGCCAATTATTTTAAAATTATTTTCTTCAAAACTAGGCTAGCATTCTGTACCAATTCTGGATTTATATATCATTAAAAAAAATAACTGCGACTATACATTTCTACAAGTTCTCTACATAATTGAGCCGTAATGTTGTAACGTTAAACTTAAATAACAAACAACATGAAACGAAAAATCATCTTAGTCGCATTGATGGCAACTATTGCAAGCACAGTAATTATTGGCCAAAAAATTTCATCTGAAAAAATCCCTTTAGAAGTTAAACAATCATTTGAAAAATCTTATCCAAATGCAAAAAACACTAAATGGGATAAAGAAGGAGACAATGCTTATGAAGCCTCATTTAAGCTAAACGCCGATGAATTATCTGTGGTCATCGACAAAAAAGGGCAAATAAGTGAAATTGAAAAGGAAATACCCTTTTCAATGTTACCCCTAGCTGTTCAAACTGCCCTTAAGGGAAAAAAAGTAAAAGAAGCTGCCATCATTACAAAAGGTGGAAAAACAATGTATGAGGCAGAGGTAAATGGAAAAGATTTGATTTTTGATGGAAATGGTAAAAAAATGCATAATTAATTAAGCAAATTAAACAGCGTAGTTAGGTCTAAAAAAAGGGTATTAATTAAAAAAAAATGTTACAACTTCCAAAAATTAACATAAAGTACTGGATGCTAATGATTATAGCAACAACAATTGGAGAAATCGTTGGAAACCTAATATCTAGAAATTTTGAACTAGGATATAGCAAAGGTTCTATAATTTTGAGTATAATATATATCCTTTCGATTGCCCTTGTAGTTAAATTAAAAAAGAATGGGCATTTGCAATATTGGTTTTTGATTGTTGCCGGAAATATCGCAGGAACTAACTACGCTGATTTTATAACCATAGAACCCTTAAAGTTAGGTACCATTTATGGCTCACTTTTAATTTTGGCACTCCTTGTTTTTATACTACTGATTTGGAAATTTATTGCTCCCAAATCAAATCTAGAAGGTAAATTAAGTGATTCAATATTTTATTTGTACTGGTTGGCCATACTTATGTCAAGTACTTTTGGAACTACAGCTGGAGACTTTCTTTCAAACGACACGCCATTAGGTGCAGGCGGTGGAAGTTTATTGCTTTTGGGTATTTTGGCAGTGGTTTTTCTATTGGATAAATTAAATAAAATTTCATTTGAAATAAGTTATTGGATCATTCTAATATTAATTCACCCAATAGGAGCTACCATAGGAAATTATATTTCTAAACCAGCAGGCTTAGATTTAGGTAATATTTGGACCAGCATCTTCTTAATAAGCCTTTTCTTATTTCTTTTCTTTAAAAAAGCTCATCACTAACACTCCTAAGGTTTAGCAGCATTTAGCCTTATTAATGAATTTTTTTTTTACAGGCAACGATTTCTCCTTTTTTGGGGTAAACGTAAACAACCATATATATGCAAGTAAATTTGATTACAGAAAAATCATTTTCAGAAGCCTCTTTGGAGCATATTTTAAATGCCTGCATTTTAAAAAATGAGTATGCCCAAAACGAGCTTTATAAACTATACTTTGGATATGCAAAAAGTGTCGCTATGAGATATTCTTCAAATGTTGATGATGCTAAGGATATACTTATGAAAGGTTTTTTGAAAGTATTTAATAATTTAGAATCATTTGACCAAGAGTTTTCATTTAAAGCTTGGCTACGGACCATTATTATTAATACCGCTTTAAGCCATTACCGAGATAACAAAAAGTTTAATCTTGACATAAGTTTAGAAAATTACAACCACATAATTATTGATGAAAACATAATCGATAAAATATCTTCAGAAGAAATAATGGTGCTCGTTCAAAAATTGCCACCTGCATACCGAACAGTATTTGGAATGTATGCAGTTGATGGATACAGTCATAAAGAGATTTCTGAAACACTAAACATTAATGAAGGCACCTCACGATCGAATTTTTCAAAAGCAAGACAAAAGCTTCAATACATGATTCAGGCAAGTCATCCCGAGTTATTTCAAAGCTATTCTAGACACAATACAAAAATTTTAGAGTAATAATTATGGATAATTTCAACAATGCTATTCGCAAAAAAATAGAAGATTTTAATCCAGAGTATAATGATTCTGAATGGGAAGATATGAAAAAATTTATGGTGACGGCTGCATATCAAACTGAGAGACCGTTCTTTTATACCAGATATAAACCAATGCTTATGGGACTAGCTGCTGTATTAATATTTGCATCTTTATTACATAATCTAAAAATGTACAATGAAAACAAACGCTTAGTAAAAACAATATCGATGCAAAACAAAATAAATAGAAAAATAGCATCAATGCCACTTGAAATTCATCCAAGAGATACAATTTACATTACAAAATTTATTGTTAAATATTTTAATAGACCTAGTGTCGAAGCTGCAAAATATTATAGTAACAAAGACTACCATTTAACCTCTAACAATATAAATAAATTTGACTCGTACAAAAATTCCTACGAAAAAACTGACTTATTAGAACCTAGGGTACTATCTGAGCCAGAAATAAGGAATAATATTAACCATCAGCGAACTAAGGAAGGACTAACAGGGAGCAATTTCCAAGCTGTGAGAGAAATGGACAATGTGTATAAAAATTCGGACTCAAGCAACAAAAGCCAATCAGAAACCCAAAATAATGACTTCGATTTAAGTGTATATTCACCATCTATGATTTCTAGAATTTCAAATTTATTATTCGAAACCAATATATCATTACCAAGAATTCTATTCTCACCTAAAGAAAATGATAAAAAACCAAGTGACGCCCATTTTCCAAATATATCCTTAAAAAATGCAAAGCATAGATATGGTATAAATGTGTTATCTGCTCATGAACAATCAGCTTATGGACCAGTATATGAGCTACTTATCAATCCAAGGTGGGCGGTAAATTGTGGATTAAATTTTAATCAATCCATTGGAAAGGAATATTATACTGCGGATCAATATTTAAACGAAAAAAATGAAGACTTTAGAAAAAACTATGCCCCTTATGTAAAAGAAAACTTCGACATTCTTAATATAAAATTTATAAATAACAGTGTCCAAGTACCACTCGGCTTATCCTATAGGTTTTTGCTTAAAAATGATTTTACAGCCTTTACAGGTTTAGGATCAGACCTTAATATTTTGAGTTGGCAAAATTTAACATTTGATTATAAAGAAGATAATAACCAATATATGGAAGGAAAATACCAAGGACCTAATAGAATACCAATACTTGAAAATGCGAATTTCGTAATTGGATTAGAGAAAAAATACAAAAACTATGTATTTCAAATTCAACCATATTTAAGAACAAATACCCATTTAGATAGAAATTGGATAGCAGGTGTAAAGTTTAGATTGATGTACCAGCCAAATTTTTTATCAAAACGCTAAGAATAGTCAAATGAATGGAATTAAATAAAGATACTTTAGATAAAGAATGGAATTTCTTTTGGCTCAATCACAGTGTTTAATAAATTAAATATTACAGTTAAATTAAATACTACAATAAAGACAGCTCAAGTGTTTGAAAAAAAAAGATGAGTATTTGATTTTCTATGGCCTAAAATGACACTTCTACTTCTCTTTATTATTCAATTAATTAAAAATTTAGATTATAATTTTAAAGTTTCTTCCTATGAAAATGTCAGACGTTTTTTTTTGGATATTAATAATTTGTGCGAATACTTTAGGTGAAACTGCGGGAGATTTAATTTCTCAAACATTTAATATTGGATATGGTTACAGCACCTTATTACTTATGTCAATGTTTACCATAGTTTTAGTTGTTTACCTATTTACAGATTATTTAAAATCACTCCTTTATTGGGTTATTGTAGCACTGGCTTCCACCGCAGGCACTACCATTTCTGATTATTTTACACGTACCTATTTTAGAGATGAATTACATTTTACAGAGCATCAAGGATATTGGTATGGTTCATTAATTTTAGCTGCTTTGCTTGCACTCACTTTTTCTTTTGGAAATTTATTTCTCAAAAATTAAAACAATAAAAATAAGACTGGAGAGATATTATTTTGGGTTGCCATCTTATGTTCAAGTTCGCTTGGCACAGCCGTTGGTGATGTCTTAGCTCACAACACCCCTCTTGGGTTTGAAGGAGCTTCTTTTACTTTGGCAATTTGCTTAGTTTTAATCGTATTTTTGGCATTTACTACCCATATTCCCTCCAAAATACTCTTTTGGGGAGGAATAATATTTACCCATCCAATAGGTGCTACAATTGGTGATTTTCTTACTAAACCTGAAGGCTTGAACCTTGGCAACACTCGATCTTCCATCATCTTAATTGTAGTTTTAGGCCTTGTGGTAACGTTAAAAATTAAATTTCACAAACCAATAAAACAATGAAAATTCATTTAATTTCAGAAACAGAGTTCGGTGTAAAAGGTATGGGTATTCACACTGCCTTTAAAGATTTGGTTGATTTAATAGTTGAGAAAAACCAGCACGAAGTGATAATTAATAACAATGGCCATGGCGATGTATTTCATGCACATACTTATGGTCTGTACTATTTCTTTAAAGGACTCAGATATGGTGGTCGAAAAATCCATACTGTACATACGATACCTGAGACTTTAAATGGTTCTGTCCCCTACTTTAAGTTCATTGAGCCTTTCGCAAAAATGTATTTTAAGTGGGTATTTGATTTTGCTGATATTTGTGTCGCAATCTCCCCCGAGGTAGAGGCTAGCTTGATTAAATTAGGAATAAAGAAAAGCAAAATCGTAAGCATAAATAATCCAATTTTGCTTGACAAATGGGCATTTAGTTCCTCCAATAGAAAACTAGGTAGAGCAATTTTGAATATTGGTGCCAACGAAAAAGTAGTATTAGGTGTGGGACAAATGCAAAAACGAAAAGGGATTGAAGACTTTATAGATATTGCCAAACTAATGCCTGAAGTGAAATTTGTTTGGATTGGGGGAAGGCCTTTTGGTGCCTTTACAGAAGGAATAAACAGAATTAATCAAAGAATTTTATCTGCTCCTTCAAATGTGATTTTTCCAGGTTTAATGGATTTAGATATTATGCCACAAATTTATGCTTCGGCTGATGCTTTTGCTTTCCCGTCCTATCAAGAAAATTGTCCATTGGCACCAATAGAGGCTGCTGCATCAGGACTTCCTGTAATTTTTAGAAATTTACCTGAATACAAAAAATTATACCAAAACGATTATTTGAATGCCTCAGACACCATAGGCTTTAAAACCATTTTAGAAAAACTTTTGGGAAGTAAAACCGAAATGGAGACAGGTAAATCAATTTCCAAATCTTTAATTTCACAGTTTGACAAAGATCAAATATATATAAAATTAACTAAAATCTATTACTTATTGGCTCAAAAAAAAGCCAAAAATCGTTGGAGTCGGAAAAACAGATTAAAAAACTTTAAATCTGCTTTACATTTTGAATAAAAAAATTTCAATTATCATAAGCTTTTTTTTTACCATTGCATTAATTTGGTATTTTATTCATATTACTGATTTAGAGCAAGTTAAAAAATATCTAGCTAGTGCAAGGGTATCTTATATTTTTATAAGTGGTCTTTTGTTATTTTTATCACATTTATTAAGAGCGGCCAGGTGGCAAATATTAGTATCCCCAATCAAATCGAATACTAATATATTTTCATTTTTAATTTCATTCTTGATAGGAACACTTACTAATTTCGTTTTTCCGCATATCGGTGATATTGCTCGATGTCATATTCTTGAAAAATTAGAAGATGTGCCACTTCAAAACACAGTTGGAACAGTAATCACCGAGAGAGCTGTAGATTCTCTTTTATTAGTATTTTTTGCCATTGCAATTTTTACTTTTGACCCACAAAAATTCACTGAAATTCTTAAACTATTGCACTTTAATGTAAAAAGTGATTATTCTTTCATTGTCTGGATCATTATTTTTATCGTTCCACTCATTTTCTTTTTTCTGTTTAAAATTAACCCTAGGCTTATGTCTTATGTAAGTTCTCTTTTTAAGCAAGTTAAATCTGGTGTTTTATCTATCTTTAAAGTTAGAAATTGGAAATTTTTATTTTTATTAAATTTCTTGATTTGGATACTCTATTTATCAGCTACCTATTTGATTCTAAATGCATTTATCACAACAAATCAAATTACTGTTATAGTTTCTTTGGCTGTTCTAATAATGGCTTCAATAGGTTGGGCTGGACCTACTCAAGCTGGCATAGGAACATTTCATTTTTTAGTAAGTCAAACCTTAATATTATATGGATTTTCAGCCAATATTAGTTTGGCTTTGGCAGTTTCTTTGCATTTGGTTTTTACTATATTTGATATGATATGGGGTATTATAGCAATTGTAATTTTAAACAGTAAACTCTTCAACCTTCCTTATAAAAAACTTTTTGTCTGAATCAACTGCTAAATATTTTTTTTCAACTCATTAATTTGAATAAAATACTTGTTTCCTTTATATATTTTCATTTTAACATAACTCATGAAGATCCAACGATCTTTTCTATTCTGCTAAGGTTCCACCTTGGAGAGAATGTCAAGCGAGTTCTACTCGAAAAAACAACGAAATTGCACAACGCTAAATTTTAATTAATCCCCTATCCAACATATCCCTCTTCCGACTATTGGTTGTTACAGCAAGGCTAAAAATTTGCAGACCTATTTCACAACCCTAGCAGCTTAACTATCTTAAAAAGCTCTTTGCAAACGTATCCCCACAAGCAACCCCATCTTTTAAAAGCTAAAATGTAGCTTGAACTTTGCCAAAAAAGACAAGAACATGGAAAATTGGCAAGAGATACTTCAGGAAATAGAACAGAGCGGCCTTAGTATAGCCCAATATTGTAAGGACAATGATATTAAACCTCACACGGTACGCTACTGGAAGCAGAAATTAGTCAAGCAAAAGACCTCGGGATTTGTGAAGATTTCCCCAGGTGTGCCAAGCCAGGCAATGGAGATAATCTATCCTAGCGGTGTTCGTCTGAAACTATCCTCTCGGATTCCAATCAAAGATTTGAAAGCCCTTTTAAATGTTTAGCCTGGGAAGTCAGCATGAGTATTTTTTATATCGAGGAAGCTGCGACATGCGTAAGGGTTTCGATGGGTTGAGTGGCTTGGTTAGGAATGAGCTGGGTCGTAGCCCAACTGAAGGCAGTGTGTTTGTGTTTGTCAACAAGCAACGCAATCAGATGAAGCTGCTGCATTGGGAGCGAGGCGGTCTGGTGCTGTATCAAAAACGGCTAGAGGCAGGGCGATTTTGTTTGCCCGAAAAAACTGAAAAGGATTGCCATTTAAGCTGGCCGGAGCTGGTGTTAATCGTGGAAGGAATCAGCTATATAGGTCTAAAAAAAAAAGGAGGAGATATGATCCCAAAAAAGCATAAAAACTTTGCATTTTTTGTTTGAAAACATAGCAACTTTTCGTATTTTTATATCAACAAAAACGACCTCAATTTGCTTTCTGAAAGAGAAATGGCCTCTATTTTGGAGGAAAATATACGACTCAAAAATCTTGTACAAAAGCAAGAAGGCAACCTTACGAAAAAGGATGTTGAGATTCTTCAGAAAGATGAGAGAATAGCATGGTTGGAGCGAATGATATTCGGCCAAAAGAGAGAGCGTTTTACTGCTACACCTGATGGGCAACTGAGTCTCCCATTCGAGGTAGACCAAAAAGAAGTAGAGCAAGCCGTAGAAGTCATTAAACTCGAAAAAGAAGAGAAAGCCAAAAAGGAAAAGAAGCAACATCCAGGCCGTCAGCCTCTGCCTACGCAATTAGAAGTAAGAGAGATCATCATTGAGCCTGAGGGCGATTTGACAGATATGGTACATGTAGGTGATGAAATCACAGAGGAACTCGAATTGGAACCTGCCAAGTATTATATCCACCGTAACGTTCGTCGTAAATACGCTCCCAAATCTGACGAAGGTTCATTCATGATTGCACCACTGCCCGATAGGGTCTTGGATAAAGCTATTGCAGGAGCAGGTACCATCACCCAAGCCATTATCGACAAATACGTGGATCACCTGCCGCTTTATCGGCAACTCCAACGCTTTGCCCGAGAGGGTATCGATATCAAAGAGCCCACGATTCACCACTGGGTACTTCGGGGCATCGAAAAGCTAGAAATACTCTACGATTACCTCTGGCAGCAGCAAGGCCGATGTGGTTATTTGCAGGTCGACGAGACGACTATTAAAGTACTAGAGTCTGAAAGGAAAAACGCAGCACATTTGGGTTACTACTGGGTTTATAATGACCCCGTGGGCAATATTCCTATATTCAAATATGAAAAAGGCAGAGCGGGAGCATTCCCTGCTCAGCAACTCAAAGCCTTCAAAGGATTCCTTCAGACGGACGGCTACGGAGGCTAAAATCAACTGGCACAAAAAGAAGAAATCACCCAACTTTGTTGCTGGGCACAGGCTCGAAGAGAGTTTGAAAAAGCATTACCAAACGACAAAGCCCGAGCTGAAATGGCTCTAATATGGATTCAGCAAATCTATAAAATAGAAAGATATGGTCAGAACCTAGATGCGGCACAAAGAAAAGAGCTAAGGTTAGAGAAGGCCTTACCCATAATTAATGCCTTTTTTAAGTAGGCAGCCGGGCAAAAAGCTAAGGTTCTGCCCAAAAGCCAAATAGGAAAGGCAATCAATTATAGCATCGAACGCTACGATGCTCTGATGGCCTATCTAAACAACTGAAATCTGCACATAGATAACAATGCTGTCGAAAACAGCATAAGACCCATAGCAATTGGACGCAAGAATTACTTATTCGCCGGAAATCAAGAGTCGGCCCAAAGAGCCGCAATGATTTACACATTTATCGCAATCTGTAAAAAGCACAATGTCAATCCTTTTGCCTGGCTAAAAGCAACAATACTAAAAATCGACCAAACCAGTATTCAAAATCTAGACTCTCTATTGCCTCAGAATTTTAACTAGCAAGATGAGGTTGCTTGAGGGGATACATAGCTGCTTAACTTCTTCAACATACTCATCAACTTTTATTATAAAAAATAATACCATAATAGGCTTACTCCTTTTGCTGAACCAATAGGTGTTTTTGCTAGCAATACTTACGCTTATATATGATTGAGTATATCTGACTGTAAGGTTACTTGAGAGAGGTTTTAGCATTTCGTAAAATGCATGAGCACCATCATTTACCCAAGGTGCATCTTTTTGCCATATAGATTCAGTTGCGGCAGCTTCATAATCGTTTTCCTCTGGCTCAATATAAATGTCAACTATTTTGTGAAATTTAAAATGTGAGCACCATTTACTTCCAATAAGTCTGCTTGTATAGCAATCATTGGAATATTTAAACTTAGAATCTGCAGTATATTAAAATATCTCCGATCAAAACTTTCGGCAATTAATACACAAAAATGTTGACGCTGAGGATATTTTCGTTTTTCGTTATCCCAATATTCAATAGAGCGTATTATATGTGAAGGGTCGGTTTCGCCTAACATAATCTCCACTTCATACATAGCATTTTGCTCAGGTTCTTTCAATAATAAATCTAAGCGGCCTCCACTAGATTGTTTTTTTTCTTTATTGACGGCGATAAGATTGCCTAAACCTAAAATTTTGGGGTCTTTATAAATTAGATCTTGAAGCCAATATTCATCTTTACCTATTTTTCGAATGAATTTTTTAGATGCAATTGGAATTGTGTTGGTATCCATCTTTTTCGAGTGATATAATTTATACTTTAAAAGTAACTTAATTTTCTATATTTTCAATGGTTAAGAAATGCCCTAAACCTCAAACCCACCCCTTAAAATAAACTCCATCAGCAGGTTATCAATTTTGATATTTATTCTAAAAGGAGCAATGGTGGTGCCTTCTTGTTTTTCGAAATAGGCATTGGCTTTCGTTTTGTCTACTGTGCTTTTGAGGTCGTCGAAGCGGCCGTATTCGTTTATGTTGGCTTCGGTGACGTTGGTACCCATTAATACTCTTAGCTTGGCTTGGTCGAGGCCTAAGATTTCACTTATTTTTGATATTTCATCACTTTTGGCTTTGGACTGGTACTCTGTGATGTAATCTATCAAAGAGTTTTTTAGGGTCAAAATTTATAGTATTTAATTAACATTGCTATTTCAAATTATTTCGGTTCATTCCCTGCCATTGGCTGAAGTTCGGAAACGTCAATGATGGGTAAAATTGCATTATGAAGAAAAGTACCCTTAAAATAAGAAAAAGCAATACCCCTAATCGTAGATAGCGTAACGGAATTGATGCTCTGTAAAAAGACTCCGGAAAGCTTATTTTAACTGGAGCAGTTTTTACATAAGACAAAAAATCAGTGAGTTCATATATACAGGCAGCTTTTAGACTCGCAAATTGAATACTATCGGCTGCATCTGAAATCTTTAGACTACATGTAACAGAAATAGTTTTGGTTTCGATATCCAAGGAGTGATCTAAAGTGAAACCGAAACCATAGGTAAGATCTGCGTTAAGTTTATCTTTTTGTTCAGTAACACTGAATTCTAGGATTTCTATTCCTTTTATTTGATATTCTATTGGGTCAGACATATAGAAATACTCGTTAATCTGTTATGGGCTTTACTACAAGATATGATGACTGGGTAGAAAAGGAATTATTACTTTTTGTAACTCTATGGTCGCTAAATTGGTTGACTGAGGCAGACTCTACACGCAATAATACCATGCCTTTATAAACCATTTTGGTTTCAGGGATTTGCTTTTCCAGGTTGAAAAGATTAATTCCCAATGCCTCTTGAATGTCAAAAAGTGTATCTGACGTGAAATTATGTGTACCTGATAGCCATTTTGTAATGATAGATTGGTTTTTAATTCCAACGGCATTCATTAAATCTTTTTTCTTCCAGCCCTTGGCCTGCATGCCATCCTCTATGGCAGCCGCCAATAACATCCTGTGGTCGGTGCGACGCTGCTCTGCTGGATCGATATCATTGAGAATATCATCCAAAACATTATTTTTAAAATTGCTCATTTTCTTAGGTTTAGTCTTCTTCATTATATTCTAATGAACCTTCAAAATTCAGGCCATCGGTTGAAAATTTTATATCGTTATCACGAAGTAATGTGGTGATGTCTTTAGATATTTTTCTTATTAAATAGTTTTCCTCTTTTAATTTGTCGTCTTCTTGAAAGGCTTTAATTGATTTAGGTTTATGACCACCACTACCAAGAACCACAATTTGAGAGCCGTATCTGATACAATATAATCTTAAATTGCTATGAGGGTTATCGTATAAAGCACAAACTCCATCGCCTAAAGTACCTTCATCTTTTTTGAAATAATTTTCTCTTGCTCCAACCTTGAATCCGATGGTTCTTAAACGTTGAACAATATCACTTATTTCACTTTTAAATATAGTTTTATTCTCTGACAAAAACTTTTCAAAAAGAGTTTCTTTTTCATCATCAATAATAACCGAATAGACTCAGGCCTTATTTCCGCTTAATTGTGTTATTTTTTCTAACCTCCACTTCATTTTGTCAATCGGGATGCAAATGTAAACTATTTTACTTATAAGTGAAATTTAAATCTTCATAATTTTGAAATCAGTTCTTTTGCTTTAATTCTATTGTAGGCTCCATCAGGAGAAATGGTATCATAAATCATAAAATAGTAATACTTGGAGCCGCCTATATCTGCCCATTTATGACCTAAGCGACGCTTAGCCGCACTGTCAGGATTATCTCTATCATCGCCCTTGGTTTCTATCAGAATAATATTTCCTGAGTTGGTGACAACTATGAAATCAGGATAGTGGTTTGACTTGTACCCATTTATGGCAAACCCCTTGCCCCTACCCAAGTTACGATGCCAAAATGCTATATTGGGCAAGCTAGCAATATCGGTTATAACTGTAATCTCGAAATTGTTCATCATGGCCTCTTTCTCGTATAATGAATTGGCAATAGATGACCCTAAAGCACCAGGCACTAGATGTTCAGGGAATTTCCAATTTGGTGCTGGATATATCTGATTAATCTTTAATAACTCATTGAACCTCAACTCAGCAAATGCATCGGCATGGGAGCGTATTTTGGCTTTTATTCTTTCGGTATATGAAAGTTTCCTCACCAAGATGTCGTGCAATTGCTCGGCATTTAAACTTTCAAGAATACGATTGATGTATTTTCGTATTTCCTGATCGGGAATTGGATACATATTGCCAATAGTTTGCAAAAGCTGAGAAGATATACTTTTGATTTGACTCTCTTGTGGCGAAGCTAAGATAAGCTCAATCATGGGGTCTTTAAAATTAACATCCTCTATTTTACGAAACTTTGGAGCAAACTGATTCTGATTGACCTCCTCAATATCAACCTTGAATAAATCTGAGCTAATCTGCTCGAAATCAATCTTGATGTCTTCATTGGAAAGCTTAAAGTTACTCAATAGAGACTCCTGATTAAGACTTACTTCTTCAATTCCGAATAGTGTATTCAAATCGGCTTTTATAAAGAACTGATGCAAACGAATTGACTTGGCCAGCTCTTTTTTAGAATCTAGCATGTGGTAGTACTTAACTTTATCTCCCATTTCAGAAAATAGATTAATTTCGGTGTCATTGTTGGCAGATTTTTGAATTTCGGCCTCCATAATTTGGTTTTGAGATTCGGCAAGGCTCAAAATCTCAGTTACAGTGGAACTCTCTGGCTGGTTTGTAGGCTCTTCCGAGAATGCTATCCTTTCGTAATCAATGTCGTCTTCTGTTGTTTCCTCATTCACCTGCTCTGGAAAAAGGAAACTTTCCAAAGGCTTAATTTCAGCTTGTTTTTTTGTTTCCTCGGGCATTCGGTCTGCTTGGCGATAGTCTCGCTCACTAAAACCTGAGTTTTGTAGGCCGTTTACGATTTTCTCAAGGGTTTCATTGAACTTGGCTGATGCTGTTAATACATAAGACACATTGAGCAAGGGGCTACCGTGCTTCATAACGTAGGGCTGCCTAAGTACCCTGCCCAAAATTTGCTCGACGTCAACCGCTGAAGATTTATCAGCCAAAGAGGCCAAAATATAAGCAAAGGGACAATCCCAACCCTCTTTTAGTGCATTGATAGTGATAATATACCGAACAGGACAATCTTTCGAGAGCAAGTCAATACCCTTGAGTTCGTCTTTTTCAGCCGTTTTAATTTTGATTTGCTCTGGTGGAATACCTACCTTTAGCAACTGCTGCTTTAGTTTTTCAAAGGTTGTATTGTCTTCACTAGTTTTGGGCTGTGCTTGAAATAATACTATGGGTCTGATGTATTTACCACCTGCTTTTTCCTGCTCTATAGCTAGGTTTTCGAGTTTTTTCTGAAGGTGTAAGGAACTGCTTATTACCTCGGTTTTGTCGTGATGGTTATAAACTATTACAGGAAGCTTAACCATGTGCTCTTTTTTTAGCTCAATGGCTGGCACTAAACTTACTATATTGCTATTGTTTTTTGGTGTGGCTGTTAGGTCGAGTATAAAAGACGGATTGAGATTTTTGAGCATATCCACGCTTAGGTCGCTTTCAGCGTTATGGCTTTCGTCAACAACCAACACCGGATGAAGGCTTCGAATTACATTTATAAGTGCGGTTTCGTCTACGTCGTCAAGCAAATGGGTTTTATCTGAATATTGTGGCACAAATGCTGCCAACTGCCCGTTTTCCTGATACACCTTGCGGTCTTCTTTGTTTTTGGCTCTTAGACTTCCAAAAGACATTACAAAATGGAAAGCTGGTCTTTTACAACCGTTGGGTTGAAATTGAGCCTTGCAGCAAATCTTTTTTTCATAAACCTCCACACGGTGATTAAAGAGACTGTTCAGCTTCTGGCGATATGGATGTTCTGGGTTTCGGAGGTTGGCCACTGTTTGGTCGAGCAGGTTACTCCAAGGCACCAGCCAAATGACTGCCTTGGGGAGGTCGCTGCCATAGGCCGAAAAAATGGTATGTAAGGCATTGCAGGCTATGAATGTTTTGCCACCTGCAGTAGGAACTTTTATACAAACATGTGCAGCCCGAGCTATATTGTTTTTATAAGGCTGCATACCCTCCTTGGTAATGGGATTGTAAGAGCCTATGCGGTCTTCCCAAAACTGATTAAAGGCCTTGTCGATACGGGCAGTCTCCTGCACGTATTCCAAGAAACTTTGGAGGTCAGCAATGACTTTTTGTTGATAGCTTTTTAGTTCCATATCAGAAGCGGCTTATATCTCTTGGGATTTTTTTGAAAATAATATTATGCTTGGCCATAAACTCCTTAGATAGCAAGCAATTATCAGCATAAATGACATACTGCTCTGCTTTGGTTTTAATACTTGCCAAAAAAGGCAGGTCTAAGGTTGTGAGTTCGTTTTTTTGATAGACAAAATAGTAGGCAGTATTTTGACTCTGACCGAGAAAGCCTTGGGCATCTGCCAAATTTTCAATTTCGAGAAA
The DNA here is from genome assembly GCA_016722655.1 of Cytophagaceae bacterium. NCBI lineage: Bacteria > Pseudomonadati > Bacteroidota > Cytophagia > Cytophagales > Cytophagaceae > Cytophagaceae bacterium. The sequence goes on along the minus strand of JADKIR010000005.1, from coordinate 1,081,648 downwards.
GGCACTTCGGGTTTCGCTATACCAAATATACTCTCTGATTTTAGACTCGGGTATATCTTCGTTTAAGAATTCCTGTCCATTGCCCACAAAAAGCAGCTGGCCAAGTTTATAATAATCGAAGCTGCCGCCTGTACCGATGGTAGCATTATTGCCTTCACCATAGCCACTGGTTACTCTTTTAACCCGCTCTGCTGTGATAGTGTCAGCATAGTCTTCCATTTCCACCAAAATAAACTTACGGTTGCCGCCGTCTTCTTTGTTGAGATTGAGCACGGCATGTGCTGTAGTTCCTGACCCTGCAAAGGAGTCCAAGATGATATCATCATCTTTGGTAATAAAACTAAGAACCTCCTCTAAAAGACCAACAGTTTTTGGGTTTTTAAAGGGCAATTTATCTTGATTTAAAATAGATTTAAGCGTATAAGACCCAATCCTACCATCAATTTCAATAACACTTGGAAGCTTAGCTCTATAATCCTTAACGTATAGTTTTAACTCTACAATCTTATTATGATCGGTACCAAAAATAATTCTTTCATCATCTAAAAGTTTTTTCATTGAATCCGGAGGAAAGCGGTATCCCATTAAAGGCTCTTTACAAGGCTTCTTTGTCTCAGGATGTATGATATCATATCTATACCCTTCTTTCCCAGGGTTATGTACACTTTGGCTACCGGTATAAATTCCACCTTTGTCAATATACTTATATCTATCAAAAGGCCACATGAAAGGTTTATTTGCCTTGAACCATTTACTATATTCTTTTTGAAGTGTATCTAAATCTTGATGGTTAAATAACATTTCAGATTCCAAATTCAATAATTTATCCTTAATATCAAGATTTGGAGATTTCCATTCTGAAGGCTGAGCATCTTTGTTTTTAGCATAAACAATTAAATATTCGTGCTCATCTGCAATTTGAGTCGGATTATTATCAGTAACATTTTTCCAAATAATATTTCCAAGAAAATTTCCCCTACCAAAGATTTCATCTAAAATAATTTTAAAGTAATACAGTTCATTATTATCAATTGAAGCCACAAAGACTCCATCTTCCTTCAAAAAAGAATGCAATAATCGAATTCTAGGATATATCATACACAGCCATTTATCATGACGTGTCAAATCTTCTCCCTCTTTTCCTACAATTTTATCAAGCCATTCTAGTATTTTAGGATGATTTACTCTATCAGAATAAGCCCATTCATCTTTTCCTGTATTATACGGAGGGTCTATATAGATACATTTTATTTTATCTTCGTATTTTGGAAGTAGAGCTTTGAGAGCTTCGAGGTTGTCGCCATTGATAATTAGGTTTCCAGAGGCCGTTGATTCACTTTGTGTTTGTTGGCCATCAGAAAAGCCATATTGATGTTCCAAAACCCTGTATGGCACGTCTCGGTGGTGGTTGACTACTTTATCTTTTCCTATCCAGTTAAGGGTGGGCATTAGTTATTCAGAAATTTTTGTTCAAAATTAATACTTTGCGATAGATGCATGTCAAAGGTAAGTATTAAAGTAGTAAAAGTAAAATTGCTTTGTTAAGCAATCGATATAGCCCAGTAATTGGATAGAGATAGGCCATTAAAATGATTTGTCATCGAAAGCTTGAAAATATGACTACTTTCTTATCTAATTCCCAAATTTTGGCAGCGAGTTGTTGTTTGTTCATGTGACAGGGTTATGGCTTGGCTCTAATGCAAGAGCGAAAATTCTGATTTTTTGTAAAGTTAGTAATTTGAAAAGGGATTGAAATGCAAAGAATGTATTAAACTGATGAAATATTTTATAAAATAATGAACAACAACTAAAATGCTAATTATTTCAGATGTTAAAGCTCATCATCTATTTCTTTTTCAAATTCTTCTTTATAAATGTCCATCATATTTAGCGTTTTAACATCTTTAAAAAAGTCTTTATTAATATTGAATGAAGACCAACCTTTTCTAATTCTGTCGTAAGCAATATAACTTGAAAATGAATAAATAATGTATTCAGGAAATTTAACTTTTAAGGTTAAGTCTATAAATGATGAATATATTATTATTATGAAAAACAAAATATAAATCATGAGAGCAAAGATTTGGGTGTTAAGAAGATTTTGCGAAAATTTTATCCTTTCCTCAATTCTTCTTTTTTCTATTCGATATTCTAATGTAAATACCCTTTTTTTATAAGGTGAGAATTGATTTAGTGAATAACTATTAAATAGAGAGTTTATTTTTTCACTCAAAAAATGAACAAGTATAGAGCCAAATGTTAAAATAAAATAGTATTGAATTTTAGGATCGTCTATATTACCAAAGATTTTTAAATTAGAATTTAAGATTTGCCAAACTATTAAATAAGGAATACTAAATGAAAGTAAAATATAAAAAACAGCTTTAATTATTTCGATAATTATAAATAGTGTTGCCAAAACTTTTTTCATAAAATTTCAAAAATTACTCAGAAATTATTCAATTCTCAATTATTTTTTTGGTATTTAGATTGTAAATTAATTCCAGATAATTTATAAATCTACTAAAATGGTAAACTATTAGACTCTTTTAAAAACCATTCATTGTTAATTCTTATTCTCACATCATCAAAATTCCAATCTGGAGGTAATGGTTTAAACGTTTTGTCATTGTCATATTGGATTCTTTCAAAATATTTGAGTTGAAAGTCTCTAAGTTTTATGATATCTATGTCACCTACAATAATTGTATCATTTTTACCTCCTTTCAATTTTAAAATATCTTTTGTTGCGGACTCGGAAGGTTTTGTCACTCTAGAATCACCAAACTGACTTGTATTAACTTGAGCAATATAACAATGCATATCTCGCGATAAAGCTTCAACAATATTTGAGAAATAGGGAGTGTCTTTGTTCCATTCTGAAGCAATTAATAAATCTACCTTCGATTTGAATAAACTTCTATGATGGGTATCTGCAAATTCAAAGCAATAATAAGATGTAAAATATAGATTTTTCCAGTTAATCAAATCATAGGAAGGCCTAGGTTTTGGCACCTTATACCCAAAGCCCCTAATAATCAACTCTTCAATATGAGCATAGTGATTTTTAAGGCGATATAACACTATAGAATCTTTGACACCATCTACCTCTATTGGGAGTACTGTAACGATAAAATTAAAACATATATCTTGAATATTCCAATGTTCCAATCCAGTAATTATTGAGAATTGATTTTTCTCAGAATATTTTGCTAAAAGTGACACATTATCATGAGGCAAATAAAATTCTGGAAATATCAGCATATCGACCTTCTCATGGTTAGCTTGATTTAGCATTTTTGCTAGAGATTGGTATCTATCGGAAGTGAGATTTGAATTTCCTTTGATACTTGCTTCAATATTCTCGTCTTTTACTTTTGTATTTGCAACTGCTATCGAGATATTTTTTTTAAATTTATCTTTCTCACAAATATGAATCTCTGTTTTAATTGGAGATGCATTAATAAGTAGATTAGCGTCAATATTATCCCTATCTGAAACTAATTTAAATAGTTTTTCAGAAATTGAAGAATTAAATGGGATATGGTTTTCATTTAGGGATGTGTAATACTCTTTAGCATTTAGTAAAAGGTTTGAACTATATAATTCGAAGTTATCACTAGTAACATGCCTTCCTTGATTATCTAATGTCCAATCATTTATACTTAAATGGACTAAATGATTGGCAGTTGAAATGCAACATTCCCAAAATTTTACCCTCCTAGGGGAAAGATGCATCTTCTCAGGAATCAATGAATAGTTTAGAGTATCATTTAAATTTTTAGGGAAATGTCGATTAATTAAATTATATTCATTCCATGATTCAGTTAAAATCGAGTAATTTAATAGAGGATGAGCCACATATTGATGCCTTAAAAGATTTGACCATCGAAACTTAAATGAATTATATTTAATTTTAGTAGGATTATCTAAACTGACAGTAGAATCTTCCTTTTCTAAATAGTTGTTGAATAGATCTAACTCATTCTTTAAGGAATTATTAATAATAAAATTTGGATTCAGTGAAATTGCTAATTGATAAGAAATTTTAAAATATTCAAAAAGTGAAGTTGCAACTTCTGTAATTTCAATAGCTGAATTTCCTATCATACCACCTGAATTTTTCAGGATAAAAATTTGCTCACATGTATGTTTAAAAAAACTAATAAATCCATAATGGTCATTGTGTACTAAGAAATAAGTAAGTATTTTTTCCCAAAGGTGGAAATATTCTAAATTATTAATTCCTTTAAATAAAGTTAAGATTTTTTCCCTTTCAATAGGATCAATTAAAGAATCTTTTTTTAAAGCTGAGAAAATTCTTTGAGCAAGGAAAATACTCAATCCATATCTATTTTCTTGATAATCTTTTAAGGTTCTAATCTTCCCTTCGGTTCCATCAAAAATCAAATGATAGGCTTGGTCATCAAACGTAAAATTTTGGTCATTATCTTCTGGAATATCTCTAAATTCACTTGCTCTTTCATTAAGTTCTTTTTTTAATTTTTCAATAACCGCTATTGATTCATTTTTATCAAAATAATAAACTAACGTTTTTTCGGGCTGAATAAATAAAGTTTCAAAACAGGTTATTTTAAAAATTGACTTCGGAATTGTAGATGTACAACATTCAATATCTGAATCTTTTTTTTCTTTTTCAAATTCTTTGGGCAAATCAACCAATTTTATGATAGGATATAAGTGTTTTAAAATGAATCGAGAAGATTTTGAAACACGATAATCATTTAGGAATTGTTCCTCTGAAATGGCGAAAGAAATTGATTCCTTATTCTTTTTTTCAATTTTCAAGTATTTAGAAAAACTAAAATCTACTTCTGAGCAAATGTTATCTGGATCTATACATGGATCTTTTAAAACTATAATTATATCGTCAACATACCTTCCAAAATAAGAATTGGGAATGGTTCTCTTTAAACGTTTATCGAAATCATGTAAATAGAAATTTGCCAAAACATAGGAAGAAGCAAAACCGATAGGAAGGACATTTTGCCCGTTTCTTATATTATCAATTGATTTATCAGGATACTCTAATTCCTTAATCTTTTGAGTGTACATTTCATGTATTTTCTTGAAAATATCATGAAGATTATCAATTCCTTGGGAACTTGATTGTTTATCAAAAATTACTTTTTCAATTTCATCAAAGTTAAATCTAGCAGAATAAAAATAGTCTTTTATATCTAAATTAATAAAAGCTATATCTGAGCCATTTTCTAATAATTCTTTCGCAGTTTTAACAGCAGTATCTCTCCATTTTTGATATTGAACAAAATAAGGTTTAAACAATGCACTTCCTCCAACAATTCTTTTTTCCTTGTCTTTGTTTAAAATTAAGCGGTTTCCAACACAGGAATCATCCAACTTCCTATCTAGTTTGTACCCAAATTCCATTAACCATAAAATGCCTATTAAATGTAATTCAATGGGAAAATCTGCAAAAACAGTAACTTTATTTAAATGATACGATTTTGAAATTCTCTTATTGGTCAAAAAATTATCCGAAGCAGACCCCTTGTCGAATTTTTTAGGGAGGTAGAAAACTTTTATTCTATCAAGATATTTTTCATGAATAAAATTTTGATCATGATGATTTAGAATTTCAAAAGCTAGTTCGTTTAATTTTTCATTAAGTTTTTCATTAATAGTGAAAGATGATAAATTTTGAATGCTCGATTTGTCAAAACTATCACCTTCAATTCCACACTCAAAGAGTGCTAACTTATTTCTGAGGAATAAATCGGAAGAATCGTGGTATACAAATGCTTTTAACTTGTAGTAGGCTTCCTTAATCTTTTCTATTGTAATCATTTTATTTTGGATTTTCGATTATGAAAAGTTTTGAAGAACTTTTGCAAACAATATTAATGAAAAATAAAAGAAGAAGCTAAAAATTGAAATGACTAACCAAATCTAAACCCCTAAATAATAATATCTATATTGCCATTTTAAAAAATATTTTATGAAACATGTTATAAATTTTAAGGGTCAGTTGAAAAATTGAATAAAAGCTTTATTATATTTAAATCAAAGTTGTGTGGATTTAGTAGCGGGAAAGGTCTGGTCGTATTGAGCCAGACCTTTTTTTATTTTAGAGAAACCAAAGATTTCCCCTGCCAAACTCTGGTATTTCATTGCCCTCAAAATGAGAGAATATTTCTGCAACCATTTCAGGATATTTTATTGTTACTGGGAGATTCTGTTGGCTTACTGACTTCCAGTACATGCGGCTGAACTGGTAGACTTGGTCTAAAAGTTCTTGAACAATTGTGGGTTCTTTTAAATAGTCGGCTTTACTGCAATACATCCCAATTTTTACTGGAAAAGGGAACCCTTCATGTGGCTTGTGGTTGTTATTATAACGTGTATTATTGAACAACAGAAATTTATTAAAGCCAAGATTAATAAATGTGCCGCTCTCCGGCATAAGCCCTTCCCAATTCTTATCAAAAGCCACAATGTCTTGTGACTCTGTCTTATTTATAGAAATGATGTAAACTGGAATATTAAGATCCAATAGGCGAAGGCCATCCTCAATTGGTCTTAATTCCTCTTGGCTCATGTTTTTGTAGAAATGTATAATCAGGCGATTGATGGAGGTATTTAAGGCTGCAAAGCTTCTTACGGCCATAATTATTGACCCCGCCAATTCATCAGTTTGACTTTTAAGAAAGCATTCCATGTGGTTGAACGACCCAGTATTGGTAAAACTAAAAGCACTTCCGATATAATGGGTATCCGTAACTGAGTTTCTAAATGCCCCCACTCCTACTATCAATTCGTTTTTGATAGTGGAGGATAACCGCCAAGGTATTCCATGTAGTTTAGCTAAAACCGCTATTGAAATATTTGGCAAACTAAAATTAAAACCACTTGAAAATACCCTGCTATGGTCAAGAGCTTGAGATGTTATTTTACGTTTAAGAAGTGCTTCTTTTACCTTAAAGTAAATCTCCTTCAACTGATGGTCATTGGTGTTTTTCGAAATAGGACTTATGTAAAAGGCTATAAAACGTATGCCTGGAGGGAAGTTTTGCTGCACATTCAAGGCAGCTTCAATCTCGGGCAAAGGGTTGGAGCGATCAGAAAAGACGATATTCAAGTTATAGGCAGGATAGTAGCCTAAACGACAAAAACCTTGAAAACCGTTAAAGCCAGTCTCTTTACCCTCCATGAAGCTGTCAAATTTTTGAAAAATGGCAGTATCTTCTCTATGATAAATGTAGAAAAAGCATATCTGTTTATCTCTGGGAATCTCTAAAGGGCCGTAGGCTTTCATGCCCAAATATGGAATAATCCCCTGTTTGTTATCACCAAAAACCAATTGATTGCTACTGCTTGTGACTTTACCAATTCTAGTTTGTTTGACAGGCAAGAAAGTCCTATGTGTTAGCGGTATGACTTTCTCAAAATCTTCGGTAAAAAGATAGCGTTTGCAAAAGCCAACGATGTTCTTTTGAAATTTTGCATATTTATTTCCTCTGTCTGGGGCAAGATTCGGATAATTCAAAGCATTGGCTATTTTCCTTGATAAAACAACATATACTTTCTCTGTATTCCTCAAGGCTCCCTCAGGAAGATTTATGTATTTGTAAAGCTGTTTTTGGTACAAAAACCAACTGAAACATTCGGGATTTATTTTTGGGATTAAATCACGATAGGGTTCTTTTAAGATTTTAGAAACACCCTCATAACTAATTAATAATTCTGGCGAATTTGTAAGTTTGGATAATTGAACTTTGATGGAGAATTTAGAAAAAAGCCAATGTTTAGGGTCTTTTTCTTTTGAATTATAAAGCCAAACTTCAATATCATTTACAAATGTGGGTTTCACTAATATTTCATTAGATCTGAAATATTTGTAAATCTGATAGTTGTAGAAGCGTCTTACAATGGAGGCATTAAAACAGGCATGTTCAAGAATTTTCTTGGACTCAGGGCCAGAAGTATCTGATTTTTTTTCAAAAACAGGGGCAATACTTTTAGTAACAGAAATGGAGTTTGGAAAAGGATTCTCAAAGTCCATGTAAAAATGCTCCTGTTCCTCAAAATAGATCGAGACTTCTGCTGGAACTAATTTGTTAAAAATACGATGTGTACCAGGGTACTCTTGATTTGAAAAATGAATAGTGAGGTCACCGGGTAAGTGTTTAAACGTAAGCACGTTAAATTCTAAAGTTGTCATCTCAATATTTTGTTTTATAAGTAATATAGAAAAGCACATAATGCTTTAATATATAAGGCAAAGTGTGCATTACAAAAATAATAAAAAGCGAAACATGAGAAAAGAAAAGAATACAGGAAACGGCTGATTTCTAAGAAATTGTGCAAAAACGGCGAAAATGTGTAAAATTCATGAAAATTTGTAGGTAGTTTAAACTTATTAAAAACTGTTTAAAATCAGGTTCAAATGGAGTTACTGTTATTTTGCACTGATTGATGTCATTAACAGGAGATTTAGGAAATGTAGGATAGCTTTTAAATTCTGGAGAACAAAACAGGCACATTCCTACAAATCCTATACTTCCTAAGTATTTTTGAGGTACATATCTTTGACATCATGGTGCAATAGACCATCCTTTTTGAAACTGGTAATATATGATTGGGCTGTTTTGTCTAAAATCCCTAGCTTGTAAGCAGTTTCCATATAGGTCTTTCTATTAAATTGTACAGGTAGTGCATCAAAGAACCTTTCTTTCTTGTTGGGTTTTCGGGCTGGCTTATCATTTTCGGGTAATTGACTAAAAATATGCGAAGCGTGAACCACAAGTGTCTCAGCTATAGCTATGGCAGATTTGTAATCCTGGTCATCACAAATTAGTTTGGTGTTAAACTCGCCTAAGTCCATCATACGCAATACCGAAAAAATCATGGCCAATCTGAAGGTAATTAAACCCAGACGCCTAATGGTACCAATGTATTCTTCACCTTTGAGGCTAAAATACTGATTAAAGAATTTCTGAAAGAAACTATTAAAATGGTCTTGCTGCTCTCTTGTAAAAGTGAATTGGATATGGGGCGAAGCATTGAGTGTATTGTAAAATTGTAAATACTCTTTTCCCATTTCATAGAAAATATCATCTAAACCCGTTTCAGTATTACCCGAAAAGACATCTGCCCAGGCGGGGTTGGTGTTCATGTGGTAAAACATAAACCGACTAAACAAGCCGTCTTCTGCACTTGGAATCAGATTAAGAACTTGTTTGGGAGTACCAGATAAAACCGTTGATATGCATGGAGTTTCGAGGTCTACCAGTTCGCGATCTGTTTTTCTATAGTACGAAATGGTTTCATGGTGAAATGCTTTGCGAAAGCCATCCGAGTAATTGCCAAAATCACTTTTAAAAGTATTGGCTAGTGTGTCACCCTCAGTTTCAAATAGTAATCCCCGGCCATCATTGTCATTTAAAAGCTGAAATGTACCCGAAGCACTGCTGTTGGCCGGAATGAATAGCAGCTGCATAGGTGGCTCTTCCGGCTTTTCAGTATCAGGGTTATTTTTCTTTTGAGAATTGTAGTAAGCCAAATCAGTAAGATATTGTTGTTTAGCTTTTTTATTGGCTTCTTTAAGGACATCATGAATTGGTTTCACCAATTTTCGGCAATGATTTAAGCGTCCCTTACCAGCAGAAGCCTGGGCGGAAATGAACAGAAAAAGATTGGCGAAAACCTTCTTGTTATGGTAAATACCGAAAACTGTAGGCATGGTGGCACTCAACGTAACCACAGAACCTAGCAAAAGTAAATCTCTCTCCTCGTTGGTTTCTGCGACATTAGTAATTCTTTGTAAGAAAGTTGGCAGGGTATTGAAAATAGCATCTGGCAAAGTCGGAAGTTTTTTATTCTCAAATGATTCTTCAATTTCAGGAATTTCTTCTGTTTGGTTTTTCGAAACTGTGATTCCAGCATTTTTTGCCAAATAGAAGAGGGTACTTAGGTTAATCCCTGAACCGTTGGCTTTTAGACAAGCGTCAAATTGTTTGTCTGAATCGGCTGTCGAATAATCAGCATAAAATGTACCGATTCTGTGGAAGAAATCACGACCATTCTCACCAAATTCATCAGCAATAGCAAAACCTATATTTCGCCAGTCTTGGTAATTGGCTGTTAAATCAATGCGGCTTTCCTCAATTTTTTGAATCAATAAGTCTGTTTCGGCATACTTATCGGATTTTACAAATGATTTGGTTTCTACAGAATTATCTGGTTTTACGGCCTCTTTCTTTTGAAGCCAATCTTCTACTTTAAATATATTTTTGCTCATGGCATTAGATGTTTTGAATTAATGAAAATTTGGGGGTCGTTTGGCAAAAAACATGCTCTTGAAACATCAATACCTGCCGAGTCAACCTTTAGCTGGTAGGTTTGCTCAAGGTAATTTTTGATAGCCATAAACCAATCTTGATGTGTATTTTGGGTAATATCAATTGAGATTATCCATTTCAAGCCATCACCAGAGGGAGACTTAAAAAGCATCTGGGTCTCAAAGAAGTTATCATTTAATAATTGAGCCTTTAGTGATTCTAAGTCTAGAATATGGTCAAAATCAATAGCCAAATAACCAGAATGTTTTAGAAGTGCGTCGTCTTTACGACTTGAAAAAGTACCCGAAAAGGTCACATAGTTGAAGTTTGCCGCCTTGTACTTCCTAGCTAATTTTTTATCAGAAATTTGCCTTAAATGTTCAGTTTGGATCACTGAATTGGCCAAAATAAGCTCATAGACGCCTTTTAAGGTGAGTTCTTTTGAAGGAATAGTATTTGTTACCGGTGCATGAAATAAGCTAAAACGGGGTATAGAAACAGGAAATAATTGAATCTTTGGTTTCGCCTCCGGTTTAAGAAATAAAGGAAATTTGTTTCTTATTTTGCCTATTCTAAGATTCAGAGATTGTACAATTATTTCTAATAAATCATTTCCGGATTTTTTAAAATGCATTTCCGCAAACTGAAAGGGATTTCCTTGGAAATCAGTTTTTACAAGATCTTTGTAAAAAAACTGATTGGATATTTCCTCAAAAACTAATGTTAAAGAATCGCCAGTGAAAGGGTTTTTGGAAGGCCGGGTTTCACGGCCTTTCAAATTAATTACGGTTTCGTCTGGATAAAACTCCCTCAATATATGGGCATATATATCCAAACCATAGTTGGTATTCATTAGAATTTCCTGCTCAGTATGTGCCATTGTTTTTTAAATTAAAAGGTGTAGATCTATAGTTTTTTACCAGCAGATTTTCAATATCTGATTTTTTATAGTAGAACTTTCCCTGAATCCTGGAATAGGGTAGGAGGCCAGTGTCCCGCAGAGATTGAAGGGTTCTTTTACTTATATGTAAGGAGAGCATTACGTCCTGGCCATCAATCCAAACTTTATCAAAGCTATCCGGCTCTTCTGGTGCTTTTGCCAAATAGGTTTTTATAATTTCAATTTCTCTGAGGAGGGTTTCAAACATTATTGTGATTTCAGTCATGATAAAACACCTCCTTTTTTGAATGAAAAGTTTCTTGCTTTACTTTCAATTTCCTCTTTGGTTGAAAACCTGTTACTCAAAAGCCAATCGTTTAATTCTTCTCTTTTGAAATAGAGTTTCTTACCATTCGGTTTATAAAATGGAATAATGTTGGCACTTGTAAGTTTATACAAATGCGATGCTGATACCTCCAGATATTTGGTGGCTTCGGTGAAGTTTAAAACCTCCTTATTGTTAATACTTTGTTCTAAAATGAGTTGCTCGATCTGATCGAGACGTAATAATAAAGCGTCCATAATTTTTCTTGAGAGAAAATTTCTAAATGGACATCCGGCCGAATGTCATCCTTCGTTTGAAAGACGATTCAAAATTGGGGGAAACAAAAAGGTATTAAGAGGCGAAAAAGATAATACCAAATTAAAAATTTAATAATGAGATACTTACAAAAATGAGTGGTATTATCTTGGAGTGCAAAATGGTATTAAAAGAACATAATACCATATTACCTAAGTGACGGCAAACTGTCTAGCCATGGAAGTTTACGCAGAGCCAGGTCTTTTTGGTCATCTGTTAATTTTCTAAATTGCTGTTTTATTTCTGTATTATATCTATTTTCTAGATATTCACGAATGTCATTGTCTTTAACATTACCCTTAAAACCTGCGTACCCTCTTCTAAAATAGTTTTTTTCTATTAGAATTTTCATAGTGGCGGCTAAAAGGATACTATTTGATGCAGCCTTATTTTTAATGAAATTATAATCAACATCAATTATTCTATACTCATAAAGGTTAGTTTCAATTAATGCAAATTGTTCTTCATTTTTGACAATTCCGAAGTCTACCTTAGATAGTCTGATATTTGCTAAATCTCCTTTGATTGGATTGAACAAAGAAGGCTCTCGTTTAATAGGTAACCCGAGAGGTTTTAATGCTAAGGCGTCGACTTCATGTTCCTGCTCTACTTGGATTCTAATTATTTTGGAAAAAAAGGAAGTATCAGGAATAGGTTCAAACAAAAGCGTTGTGTAAAAATCGTCTTCTATCAGCTCCTCACTCGGAGAAATCTGGAAAAGTGACTGTAGTTCTAGGTAAATCTGTAAGGTCGTAAATTTTAAGTACTGAATTATGAAAGTGTTGGACTTGTGATGTGAATCAATATCGAAAGTGTTTTTCCTTGGATTTAAGTAACCAATATCAAAGCTCTTTTCCTTTACTACCTTGCCAATATCTTTTATGAAAGTTTGAAGCTGCTTTGTTAAAAGGGAATTAAAAAGAAATTTAGAGACTTGTGGATTGTGTTCACCTATAATCTCTGGAATCAATTTGTCAAGAACTTGGAGTTTTTGATTTTGAATCAATCTTACATAGAACTGGGTTTTGTCGTTAATGTGACGTAAGAATTTTAATTCAAAATTTAGGTTTTGAATTGGTATGTATTCTTTCAAATCTAAAAGCAATGACCGGTATTTAGTTTCAATAGAATTTTCTGGTAGCCAAGGACGCTGGCTACCAAAAAGGAATTCTTTCAGATTTTCAAATGGATGCATGTATTAATCAAAATTTAAAAGCTGTTTTTGATACGATTCTTTAATATCATCCTCAAAACTCCCTAAATAATTTTCTGTTGTACGTAAATCCTTATGGCCAAGGCTTTCCGAGATAAATTCTATTGGTGCTCCTGACCGTTTCAATACTGTTGCAAAACTATGTCTGGCAGAATAACTGGTAAGTGTCAAGTCTAATTCCAGAGCAGTTCCTATCCGTTTCATGTATTTATTAGTTGTTTTGATAAATTGACGAACCTTTTTTAGAATATCTTCTGAGTTATCTCTTTGGCTAACTATTCCAAAAATATAATCGTCAGGATTCTTGGATTCTAGACCCCATTTTAAAATAATCTCTTTTATTTCTGGCAAAAGCATTACAACCACTGGCTTAGTATCTTGCTTTGTTGTTCTGGCCGTTTTAGCTCTAACAAAAACTATTCTTTTCGAATCGATATCTTTCCATTTCAGTAAAGCAATATCTTTCATATTAGCACCATTGCAAAGATAACTTAGCATCCATATATCTTTTGCTTTTTGCTCAGCATCTGTTTTGGTTTTATAGTTTACAATGGCTTTAATCTCTTGAATGGTCAAAGCTTTTTTACGTTTCGTCCTGCCGGAATTGTATACTTTCTTTTTCCAAAAGGATAAAACTCCCTACTCATTACACCATCCTCCACAGCAATATTAACAATTGTTCTTAAGCTCCTCAAATAAATTCCTGTGCTTGTTAGACTTTTGCCATTACCCACCATCCAGTTTTCATAACTCTGAAGCCATTCAGGTGTGAGGTCAGCAAAATTAAAATTCTTTCTACCCTTACTTTTCAAATAACTTTTGAAACTATTATATGCACATTTATAACTATTTTCTGTGCCGCTTCGAGATTCATTCTTTAGTTGCTCCATATAATTTTCGAGGTAATAGAACACATCTTTTGAGCGATCAGTCTTTTGATTAAATGCTTTATCAAAAGCTTGAAAACTGAAAGAATCAAGACTTTTAATAATTTCAATAGCTTTTTGCTCAATTTTATTAAAGAAACTTTGCAGTTCTTTATGCTCTCCCCTAGCCTTGAAAGATTGACTCTTATCCCAGTCCTCTTCCGTCAAAGAGACATTAACAGGATAATACTTTTGTTCCCTATTAAAGGTAATTCGAAGTTTCACAGAAAAAGTACCATCCTTTTTCTGAATTCTTTTGTCTTGAATTACTGAAGTAGTTACACCTAACATATTGTTTTACAGTTACTTGAATTATGTATATATTGATTATTTATACATACAATATACATACAAATGCCCATATAAAAAACAAATATAGGAATAAAAGTGAAAATAAATTTGTAAAAATGGCACAAAAAGTGCCATAAAATGCCAAAAATGAACCAAAAGCATACATAAGAAATAAAAAGAAGAACGATTTTTAGATGGGTATCTGATTTGTAATCAGTAGGTCATTGGTTCGATCCCGATAGGAGGCTCAAAAAATGAGAGAGTTACAGAAATGTAGCTCTTTTTTTTATGCTTTTTTTTCAATTCAAATATTTCGAATTAAGCAAAATAATTTAACCTTAAATATGGTTATTAAGAAAATACATCGCTCTTTTCTAAGAGTTAGATTATAATTCCAATATTATAAATCTTTATTTTCATTTTTATCTTTTTCAAAATTTGTGTAGTTTTTTTTCAAATCATTTTCTTAAGTATTTCTCTTTCCAAAAACTTTATTGGTAATTTTTTTAAGTTTGAATTTCCTGATTTATTATTGAAAGAAAAGTCATTTTGAGACCACAGTTTTTTCCATTTCATTCATTTGTTCTCTATATGTTAAACAATTTATTATCAATTGTTTATTAAATCTTCTGAAATTTTACTTTTTAAAGCATTAAAACTTTTTATCGACATTGTTGGGGAAGTAATCGAATAAATCCCTCTTTTTATCAAAATCCGGTATTTTTTTTATACTTTTCTTGTAAATAATGTAAATTTTTATATTTACATTTGTGTATAATTGACACATTTATTCAGTCACTAATTTTCCCTATTTTTAAGGAAAATCAATTATAAATAAAAATGAAAACCTGGATTTGTAAAAAACCGGGAGAGTTTGTTTTGGAAGAAGTTCCGAAACCAGTTCTGCAACCCGGCGGGGCTATAGTTAAGATCAAAAGAATAGGAATATGCGGCACCGACCTGCATGCCTATGAGGGTACCCAGCCCTATTTTTCATATCCAAGGATTTTAGGTCACGAACTATCAGGTATCCTGACCGAAGTCGATGGTTATTCAGCATTTAGTATTGGCCAAAAGGTTTCAATTATCCCTTATTTTCATTGTGGTGAATGTGTAGCTTGCCGCACAGGTAAGACCAATTGCTGTGCTAAAATGCAGGTATTTGGTGTGCATATCGATGGAGGAATGGCAGAGTACATCTCAATACCAAAGTCAGCACTAATTGCAGGAGAAAATCTTGATTTTGATGCCCAGGCACTGGTAGAACCACTTGCAATAGGTGCCCATGGCATCAGAAGGGTAGGAGTTGAGGCCGGAGAATTTGTATTGGTGATCGGTGCCGGCCCAATTGGTCTTGGAACAATGGAATTTGCCAGAATTGCCGGAGCCAACGTAATTGCCCTTGACGTAAATGACACCCGCCTGGACTTCTGTAAAAACAGCCTGAAAGTGCCTTTTGTAATCAATGCACTCTCCGAAAATGTGAGTGAAAAACTTTCTGAAATTACCAATGGAGATATGCCTACTGTGGTTATTGACGCTACAGGCAATCTAAAAGCCATCAATAATGCCTTCCTATATCTTGCTCATGGTGGGAGATATGTGCTGATCGGCCTTCAAAAAGGTGAAATATCGTTTAGTCAACCGGAATTTCATAAACGCGAAGGCACCCTCATGAGTAGCCGTAATGCCACCCGTGAGGATTTTGATCATGTTTTGGATTGTCTGGCAAAAAATAAAATTGACCCCAATGCATTTATCAACTTCAGAATGGATTTTAGTGAGGTAAAACAGAAATTTGATTTTTGCCTAAATCCTGAAAATGGAGTTATTAAAGCCATGATAGAATTTCGGGATTAAAAAATTGATAAGACCTTAAAAAATGAAATTAAAAAATAAAAACTTTTTCTTACTCCTGATTCTGGGATTCTGGTTTAATATTCAATTTTCTAATGCACAAAACCTTAAACTTTGGTATAAACAACCTGCCGGAAAAGTATGGGAAAATGCCTTGCCTATTGGTAATGGTTTCCAGGGAGCAATGATTTACGGCAATGTGGAAAAAGAAATAATTCAACTCAACGAACATACCGTTTGGAGTGGCAGCCCAAACAGGAACGATAACCCCAAGTCGCTTGAAAACCTTTCCAAGATCAGAAACCTGATTTTTGAGGGTAATCACAAAGAAGCAGAGAAATTAGCCAATGATTATATTATTACGAAAAAATCACACGGGCAAAAATTCGAACCGGTAGGAAGCCTCAATCTCACTTTCCCTGGTCATGAAAACTATAAAGATTATTACCGCGAACTGGATATCGAAAAAGCCATTTCGAAAACTACCTATACCATTGATGGAGTAAAATATACCCGTGAAGCATTTGCCTCTTTGGCCGACAGGGTCATTGTTGTGAAAATTTCTTCTGACAAACCCGGAAAACTCTCTTTTACAGCAAACTACAGCACTCCTCAAAAAAAATTTAAGGTTTTTACTTCTAACTCCAATGAACTTAACATCACCGGAACCACCAGCGACCATGAAACCGTAAAAGGCATGGTAGAATATAAAGGAATTTCAAAAATCAAATCGGAGGGCGGAAGTATCTCGGCAACAGATTCCTCCTTAGTAATAAAAGATGCCAGTTCGGCTACAATTATTATTGCAATAGTAACCAATTTCAACAATTATCAGGATTTAAGCGGCGATGAAGAAAAGCGTGCCGGGAACACTATGAATAAAGCTTTCCCGAAACCTTATACCACGCTTAGGAATTCTCACATTTCGGCTTATAAGAAATATTTTGATAGGGTAAAAATAGATTTGGGTGATAGCCCCGCTTCTAAACTTCCTACTGACGAGCGATTGAAAAATTTCAGAAATACCAATGACCCTCAAATGGTGGCATTGTATTACCAATATGGAAGATATCTCTTGATTTCATCTTCTCAGCCCGGTGGTCAACCCGCCAATCTTCAAGGAATATGGAATCACCGGATTAATCCACCCTGGGATAGTAAATATACCATCAATATCAACGCCGAAATGAACTACTGGCCGGCAGAAAAAACCAATCTTTCGGAATTGCATGAGCCTTTTCTGAAAATGGTTAAGGAACTTTCGGAAACCGGAAAAGAAACTGCAAAAAGCATGTATGGTGCCAGAGGCTGGATGGCTCACCATAATACGGATATCTGGCGGGCAACCGGGGCAATCGATGGGGCCTTTTGGGGAATGTGGACTGCAGGTGGTGGCTGGGTGAGTCAACATATTTGGGAACATTATCTTTATACAGGAGATAAGAAATTTTTGTCAGATTCTTATCCTATTCTAAAAGGTGCGGCTCTTTTTTATGCCGATTTCCTGATTCCTCATCCCAATAAAAACAACTGGTTAGTGGTAAATCCCGGAAACTCTCCCGAAAATGCTCCCGCAGCACATGATGGTTCATCGCTGGATGCCGGAGTCACGATGGACAATCAGATAGTGTTTGATGTTTTCAGCAAGGCTATCAATGCCGCTATGATTTTGAAGAAGGATCCGGAATGGGTTGATTCTTTGAAAAAATTGAGAGACAAATTACCACCAATGCACATTGGGCGGCACAATCAGTTGAAGGAATGGCTCGATGATATTGATGATCCTAAGGACGACCACCGACATATTTCGCATTTGTATGGACTTTATCCTTCCAACCAAATTTCAGCTTACCGTTCTCCTGAACTGTTTGAGGCCTCGAAAAACTCTCTAATCTACCGTGGCGATATTTCCACAGGCTGGAGCATGGGCTGGAAAGTTAACTGGTGGGCCAGGCTTCAGGACGGAAATCATGCTTATAAACTGATTCAAAATCAATTAACTCCAATTGGTAATGAACGAGGTGCCGGTGGCACTTACAATAATCTTTTTGATGCTCATCCGCCGTTTCAGATTGACGGAAATTTTGGCTGTACCTCGGGCATAACCGAAATGCTCATTCAAAGTGCCGACGGTGCCGTGCATTTGCTCCCTGCTCTGCCTGACGTTTGGCCTTCGGGTAAAATTTCCGGATTAAAAACTTTTGGGGGTTTTGAAATTGTAGAAATGCAATGGAAAGACAAGAAACTGGAAAAATTGGTTGTGAAGTCAAATCTTGGAGGAAATCTAAGGCTACGAACTCCCAACGAAATAGTACAAACAAACGGCACCCAATTAAAAATGGCAACCGGAAAAAACAACAATCCATTTTTTGAGCTTGATGAAACCGCCCAACCTGTTATTTCAGAAAAGTCAACTATAAAAGAACCTTTATTGAAAGAGACAAAAATCTATGACATTTCAACCCAAAAAGGACAAATAATTTCATTTAAAATCAATGATTTAAATAAATAATAAAATGTTAAAAAACATATCAAAATTTTTCAACCTTATTTTAATTGTGTTACTGGCAAAAATAGCAACAGCACAAGTAACTTTGACCAACCCCATTTTGACAGGTTTTTATCCTGATCCAAGTATCGTAAAAGTTGGGGCTGATTATTATTCAGTTCATTCTACATTCTCTTATTTCCCCGGCTTACCTATCATGCATAGCCGTGACCTTAAAAACTGGAAACAAGTAGGTAATGTAATTGATCGCCCTTCTCAGATGGAATTCATGGGTGAAAGGATGACCCGTGGACTTTTTGCTCCGGCAATCGCCTATTATAAAGGCACTTACTACGTGACTTGTACAGATATTGACCATGAAGGCAACTTTGTAGTTACTTCGAAAAATCCGGGAGGTCCTTACATTAATCCTGTTAAAATTCCTGAAGTAAAGGGTATTGACCCCTCAATATATTTTGATGAAGCAACCGACAAAGCTTATATAGTTTACAACAGCGATGCCCCTGATAGAAAGCCTTTGTATTCGGGTCACAGGACCATCAGAATTTATGAATTTGATTACAAAAACCTGAAAGTGGTGGGTGAAGAACACCAGTTGGTTAATGGTGGAGTCGATTTATCCAAAAAACCGGTTTGGATTGAAGGTCCGCATATCATGAAACGTAACGATTGGTACATACTTTATGCTGCAGAAGGTGGCACCTCTGTCAATCACTCACAGGTGGCATTGCGTAGCAAAGATATCTGGGGTCCCTATGTTCCTTTTGAGGGAAACCCTGTTTTGACTCAGCGAGGCTTACCCGAGGATCGCCAAAACCCAATCACCTCAGCCGGCCATGCCCAATTCATCGAAGGCCCCGATGGCAACTGGTATTCAATTTTCCTTGCTGTACGCCCTTATGAAGGTGATTTTTACAATACTGGCCGTGAAATGTTTATTGCCCCACTTACCTGGGTTAACGATTGGCCTATGATTGAACATGGCGAAAAAGAGATTGCTTATAAATACAAAACCAATATCAAAGAGGTTAAACAAAAAGGGTCAATACCTCAAAGCGGCAATTTTTCTTACACAATGACTTTCGATAAAGGCCTCAATCTTTCGATGTTGTTTTTGAGAACTGTTGATAGCAGCTCGTTTAAAACCTCGGCCAGTGGACTCACGCTCAATCTTAAGCCTGAAACCATTTCAGAATTGACAAATCCGTCATTTATCGGTAAGCGTCAGCAGCACCTCAACAGTACTGCTGAGACACTGGTGAGTTTTGCTCCCAAAAACGCCAACGAAAAAGCCGGTCTGGTTATTTTTCAGGATGAGCGTCATTATTATTTCATAGCTAAAGCCAAAAATGGTGATGGAAAAGATATGGTACAGCTGATTAAAAGCAAGGACAAAACTACGGAATTGGTAACTGAGGTGGCTTTGACCATTCCCTCTTCCAAAGTAAACTTTAAAATTAAATCTGAAGGGGCATTGTACAGTTTTTGGTATTCGACTGATGGTAAAAAATGGAATCTTTTGAAAGATAAGGTTGATGGTAAATTCCTGAGCACCAAGGTGGCCAATAGCTTTATTGGTTGTACTTATGGCATGTATGCCACTTCAACAGGTGAAAAATCAGACAATACAGCAACATTTAAGTTTTTGAAATACAGCGGTAATGACCCTGTTTTGAAATGAGAAAAAGTATTATAACCGGATTAACCGCTCTTTTTGTAACATTGCTTTGCATGCCTGTCGCAGGACAAATGCATGCATTTGAATTAAATCAGGTCAAACTGAAACCCTCTCCGTTTCAAAATGCCCGGGATATAGATTTAAAATATATCCTGGCATTAAACCCTGACCGACTGCTGGCACCCTATCGTATTGATGCCGGTTTACCCGAAAAGTCCCCCCGATATGGGAACTGGGAGAGCATCGGTCTTGATGGACATATTGCAGGACATTATCTTTCTGCTCTGGCAATGATGTATGCCTCTACCGGGAATAAAGAACTCAAAAAAAGGCTGGAATATATGGTTGCTGAGCTCGCAGCCTGCCAACAAAAAAATGGTAACGGCTATGTGGGCGGAATACCCCAGGGAAAAGTTTTCTGGGACAGGATTCATAAAGGTGATATAGATGGAAGCGGTTTTGGCCTCAATAATACATGGGTGCCTTTTTATAATATTCATAAACTCTTCGCAGGCCTAAGAGATGCCTGGACAGAAACAGGAAATCAACAGGCCAAAACTGTTTTAATAAAACTATCAGACTGGCTTATTGAGCTCATTCAGCCTTTGAATGACCAACAGATTCAGCAAATACTTCGTACCGAACATGGCGGAATCAATGAAACCCTTGCCGATGTTTATGAGATTACAAAAGATCGAAAATACCTTGAGGCTGCCAAAAGGTTCAGCCATTTGGCCATACTTGAGCCTTTGATCAAAAAAGAAGATAAACTCACAAGCTTACATGCCAATACTCAGATTCCTAAAGTAATAGGTTTTGAAAAAATTGCTCAGCTGACCGAAAACACAGATTGGTCAGAGGCAGCAAAGTATTTCTGGAAAAATGTAAGTCAGGAACGCAGTGTGGCATTTGGTGGAAATAGTGTTAGGGAGCATTTTAACCCTAAAAATGATTTTAGCTCTATGCTCAAATCAAATCAGGGACCAGAAACCTGTAATTCTTTTAATATGCTACGGTTGAGCAGGGCTTTGTTTTTGGATTATTCTGACCCTTCATATCTTGATTTTTATGAAAGAACCATGTACAACCATATTCTTTCCAGTCAAAATCCTGAGAAAGGAGGTTTTGTATATTTTACACCTATCAGGCCCAACCATTACCGGGTTTACTCTCAACCGGAAACCAGTATGTGGTGTTGTGTAGGCTCAGGACTCGAGAATCACAGTAAATACGGGGAACTTATCTACAGCCATGAAAATGACAATTTATTTGTCAATTTTTTCATTGCTTCTGAATTAAACTGGAAAGAAAAAGGCTTATTAATAGCACAAAACACCAATTTTCCGTATGAAAATTCCTCTAATCTCAATATTAAACTTAAGAAAGCTAAAACCTTTGGATTGGGAATTAGAAAACCTTCATGGGCTGAAAGTTTTGAAATTTTTGTGAATGATAAATTGCAAAAAGATTTTTCCAATCATGAAAACTATCTGATCATAAAAAGAAACTGGAAAAATGGTGACCGGGTAAATATCAGATTCAATACTTCTATCAGAACCGAAACCTTGCCTGATGGTTCAAATTGGGTAGCCTTTATGAATGGGCCAATAGTTTTGGCAGCAAAAACCTCTGCTAAAGACCTCGATGGCCTGTTTGCTGGCGACAGCCGCATGGGCCATGAAGCAAAAGGAAGGCTGATACCAATCAACGATGCTTTCGCTTTGGTTGGTGACAAAAATAAAATTTTGGAAAGGCCTCAAGTGATTTCCAAGCTCAATTATAAGCTTGATTCCCTGCGATTGCAGCCATTTTTTGAAATCCATGACAGCAGGTATCAAATGTATTTTCAGGTTTTTAGCGATTCAGAATTCAATAATCTGAAAGAAACCAGAAGAAAAGAGGAAGCCGAATATTTGGCACTGGAAGCTATAACTATCGACAAAGTCAATTGTGGAGAACAACAACCCGAAGTAGATCATGATTTTAAAGGAGAAAAAAGCTTTTCCGGAAACGAAGAAGGTCTTTTTTGGAGAAGTACCCGGGGCTATTTTTCTTATAATTTGAAAAACAAGAATCGAAAAGGCAATAAGCTTATTTTGGAGGCCATAGAACCACTGGATTCAAAGAATTTTGATATTTATATAAATGAAACTCTTGTTGAGGAATTCACCATCGAAGGTAAAAAAATGATAATCCTGAAAGAATTTTTAGATGATTTTCAAATAAAAATAATGGCAAAAAAAGATAAACCAAGCCCAAGATTCTCAATGATTCGATTGATAAGTGAATGATTTACAGAATTTTAAACCATAAAGGAGTCTTTAAGTTTAAAAGGTTATTTAATAAAATTAAAATGAAAAAGTATATTTTTACTTTCATTATACAGCTGTTATTGCTGGGAAATGTAGTCAAAGCCCAAAGTTTTCAAAAAACTGAGACCGGGATAATTACTACTATATATGGTATTAAAACCGAGATTCAGTTTTTCTCAGAAAATACGGTAAGAATTATTAAATCCCCCGAAGGGATTCCTTTACAGAAAAACAGCCTCTCAGTAATTGCAAAACCTATTCCTGTTAAATTCTTAGCTACTCAAAAAGCGGAAGAAATTACGATTGGCACTGCAAAAATTAAGATAAAGCTTAATTCATTGTCAGGAAAAATTAGTTTCCTGAATGAAAAAGGTCTTCAGTTGCTCAATGAAAAAGAAAAGAGTTCAGTATTTACTCCTTTCGTTGACAATGGGCAAAACACCTGGAATATAGAACAGGCATTTGCACTTGAGAAAGAAGAGGCCATTTATGGACTAGGACAACAGCAACAAGGAAAAATGGTACAAAGAAACCTGACCCTAAATATGGTTCAGGGGAATACCGACGATTACATTCCATTTTTCCAATCAGCCAAAGGTTATGGGATTTTTTGGGACAATTATTCTCCTACAACTTTTACAGATAATTCCGAAAAAACAACTTTCAAATCAGAAGTAGGCGATGTAATTGACTATTACTTTATGTATGGCGAAAATGCCGACGGTGTCATTGCTTGCATGAGAAACCTTACCGGCCAGGCTCCCATGTTTCCCTTGTGGACGTTTGGTTACTTTCAGTCTAAAGAAAGATACAAAAGCCAGGGAGAATTGGTTGGTGTGGTAAAAAAATACAGGGAATTGGGTGTTCCGCTCGATGGTATCATTCAGGACTGGCAATATTGGGGGAATAACTACCTCTGGAATGCGATGGATTTCCTTAATCCGGAATTTGAAAATCCACAAAAAATGGTCAACGACGTTCACGCCCTTAATGCTCACATGACCATATCTATCTGGAACTCTTTTGGCCCCAAAACCCTACAATATGCCGAATTGGATAAAATCGGTGCCTTGATGAATTTTGTAACCTGGCCACAGTCAGGTTCTGAAAAATGGCCACCCAATCCTAATTACCCATCAGGAGTAAAAGTTTATGATCCGTTTAATCCTGAGGCAAGAAATATTTATTGGAAATACTTAAACAAAGGTATCTTTTCACTCGGAATGGATGGTTGGTGGATGGATTCTTCCGAACCCGACCATTTGGATTTCAAACCCTCTGATATGAATAACAAGACTTTTCTAGGTTCATTCCGAAAAGTAAGAAACGCCTTTCCACTCATGACGGTCGGAGGAGTGTATGATCACCAGCGTGAGGTGAGTGACGCCAAAAGGGTTTTTATTCTCACCAGATCTGCATTTGCAGGCCAGCAAAGGTACGGTGCCAATACCTGGTCAGGCGATGTAAACTCTTCGTGGACAGCACTAAGAAATCAGATTTCAGCGGGCTTAAATTTTTCTCTTACCGGCATACCCTATTGGAATAGTGACATAGGTGGTTTCTTTTTATGGAATTTCAGAAAAAAGCTTAATGACCCGGAATACCGCGAACTTTATTTGAGATGGTTACAGTTTGGTACATTTTGCCCAATGATGAGATCTCATGGTGCCGATGCCCCCAGAGAGATATTTCAATTTGGAAAAAAAGGAGACAAACCCTACGATGTGATTGAAAAATACATCAATCTGCGATATAAGTTATTGCCTTATATATATTCTACATCATGGCAGGTCACAGCAGGTCAATCCAGTATGATGCGGGCTCTGGTAATGGATTTTGCATCAGATAAAAATGCACTAGATATCAATGACCAATATCTGTTTGGAAAATCAATTATGGTTTGTCCGGTAACCAAAGCCATGTATGTCAGCCAAAAAATAGAAAATGGAGATTCGGTAATGGTTGAAGATTTTGGAAAAGTTAAGACCAAAGAAAGTTATCTCCCAGCCGGTAGTGATTGGTATGATTTCTGGACATCGGAAAAAATTTCAGGAGGTAAAAATATTGTTAAGGAAACGCCAATTGAAACCATTCCACTTTATGTAAAAGCCGGTGCAATTATTCCTTTTGGCCCTGAAGTACAATATGCTACAGAAAAAAAATGGGATCATCTTCAAATCAATGTTTATGCTGGGGCAAATGGCACTTTTGTACTCTATGAAGATGAAAACGACAATTACAATTACGAAAAAGGTGTTTACTCAACTATTCAGCTTAATTGGGATGATAAAAAGCAAATACTAACCATAAACGACAGGAATGGTAGTTTCCCCGGAATGCTTGAAAAGAGGACTTTTGATATCACTTTAATAACTGAAAAAACGGAGGCCGGTCAAAAAATGGTTTCGAAAAGTGAAAAATCAGTTTCCTACGAAAGGAAGAAAGTAATCATAAATTTTCCTGATCAAAAAAAATGAAATCTAAATTAAAAATATTAGTCTTTTTTCTGGTTTTCAGCTTTTCTGCTTATTCCCAAAAAGTAAGTTTTGAATCGCCAAATCAAAAAATAAAGGTCGAATTATTTTCCGGAGATAATAGTCAAACGGGCGAATGGTTTCTAAAAGTTTTTTACAATTCTGACAGTGGGAAATGTGAAATTCTGCCCAAAATCACACTGGGTTTATCCAGAAGTGATCAGGATTTTTATAAAGAGCTAACTTTTGTAAAATCAGTTAAGCCGATTACTATCAACGAACAATATACGATGCCTTATGGGAAAAAATCAAACCGAAGCAATGAAGCCAATGAAGTAGTTGTTTCGTTTGAAAATCCATCAAAGTCAAAACTCAATGTTATTTTAAGAGCATATAACGACGGACTCACTTTCAGGTATGAATTCCCTGAAAAACAAGGCAGTTTTATTGTCAAAGATGAGTTTACTTCATATCAGGTACCCAAAGAAACCATGCGTTGGATGGAAAAATGGAACCCTGCCAACGAAGGATTGTACGCCGCCACCAATAATGACAAAATCGTACAGCAAGAATATTGTTATCCTGCTCTATTTAATTCAACTGACAAATACTGTTGGTTTTTATTGCATGAAGCAGATTTAAATGCAACCTATTGCGGAACAAAACTCAGCAATGCAGCCGATATTGATTTTTACAAACTCACCTTCCCCAACCCTAAAGATGGAAGAGGAATGGGTGAATCAAATCCAAAAATCGATTTACCCTGGAAATCACCCTGGAGAGTAATTCATATCGGTACATTAGCCACTATTGTTGAAAGTACTTTGACTGAAGACGTTTCTTCGCCCGGCACCATTATGAATTCAGAATGGATAAAACCCGGTAAAGTCTCCTGGAATTACTGGTCAAGCAACCATGGCACCAAAGACTACAAAATAGTTTGTGATTTTGCTGATCTTGCCGCAGAAATGAACTGGCCTTACACGCTTTTGGATTGGGAATGGGACAGCATGTCTAACGGGGGAAACCTGGAAGATGCATTGAAATATATTCATTCCAAAGGCGTAAAACCATTGATGTGGTATAACTCCGGAGGTAATCACACGTGGGTACCTTCTACCCCAAAAGACCGAATGCTCACGCATGAAAACCGTGTTGGAGAATTTACCAAACTCAAAAAACTGGGTGTAGCAGGTGTCAAGGTTGACTTTTTTGAAAGTGAAAAACAAGATATGATCAAATATTATCTTGATATTCTGGAAGATGCCGCCCAATTTGAAATGCTGGTGTATTTTCATGGTTCTTTAGTGCCCCGGGGCTGGTCACGCACATACCCCAACATGCTCACCTACGAAGCCGTGAGAGGTGCCGAATGGTACAACAACGGTCCGGAATTTACGCTCACCGCTCCCGAGCATAATACCATTCTGCCATTTACAAGAAACGTAGTGGGTGCGATGGATTATACCCCGGTTACATTTACCAATTCGCAGTACCCTCATATCACATCCTATGGTCATGAGCTGGCACTTTCTGTAATTTTTGAATCACCTCTGCAACATTTGGCCGACAGACCCGAAGGCTATCGGGAATTACCTGAAGCTGCAAAAACATTTCTAAAAGAAGTGCCTACTTCGTGGGACAGCACTCTTTTGATTGATGGCTATCCGGGACAGGATGTAATTATGGCTCGCAAAAAAGGCGAACAATGGAATATAGGAGGAATCAATGCATCTGAAAGAAAAGAAAAAACCAAGACCATAAAACTTGATTTTCTGAAAGAAGGAACAAAATATAAGGCAACGATTATAGCTGATGGAATACATGACAAAGATTTTAATACCAGCTATTTAAGTGTCGAAAAAACAGGCTCGATTGACATAAAAATGCTTCGCAGAGGTGGATTTGTGATATTGTTAAGCCCAATTCTTTAAAATAAAATGATGTATTCAAAAATTAAATATTTGATTTTGCTCCTCCTGATACCAATTTTGGCTTACAATCAGGAATATAAAAGTTACTCCAAACAGAGCGATGGCCTGAAAGTTATTTTTAAGGAAGGGACGCTAAGTATTAGTCTCTATACACAGAATTCAGTAAGGGTGAAATTTGAAAAAGAAGGTATATCAGAAAAACATGATTTTGTGATTATTGATAAACCGAAAATTCCAAAATTCTCTGTAAATGAAAATCAGAAAAATTTAAGTCTATTAACGGAGACCATTAATGTTACTTTAGAAAAAAAATCAGGCCAGCTAAAATTTTCAAAAAAGAACGGGGAAGTGTTCTTAAGTGAAAAAATTGGTGGAAGGCTTATAAAAGAAGCCAGTCTTAATGGAGAGAAGTGCCTGGAGGTTACACAAACTTTTGACTCACCTCATGACGAAAGACTTTTTGGTTTAGGACAATTTCAGGATGGTTTTTTCAATCTAAAAAACATTTCGAGAAAACTAATACAGGTAAATTCTCAAATCGCTATCCCTTTTTTAATGTCAAGTAAAGGTTACGGTTTGCTCTGGAATCAATACGGAATTACCTATTTCAATCCTGCAAATACTTCAATTCCATTATCCAAAAAAGACTCAACTGATAAAGAAAAAAAGGAAGCTGATGTAACCACAACCTCCGGAACCCAAAGAATGAGGCAACAGCAAGCTGAATATCTGGGAAAATTTTCTATTGAAAAAGATGGATACTATTCATTTTTCCTTGATTTGGGAAATATGGAAAGCCGCCATTTCCTAATGATTGATGACATTGTGCAAATCGACCAATCAAACCTATGGTTACCGCCGGCGGTTGGAAAATTGATTTATCTTAAAGCCGGGCAACACTCAGTAAAAATAAATTGCAAATCGAGCAATGTCCCTTCGTTGGCTTATCAAAAGGTCTCCGACGAAACCGTCTTCAGGTCGCCCAACTCAAAATCACTGGATTATTTTGTTTTCTCGGGTGAAAATTCGGACGAGATTATTTCGGAATATAGGAACCTGACCGGTACGGTTCCAATGTTACCCAAATGGGCTTTTGGATTTTGGCAATGCCGGGAAAGATATACTTCCGGTAAACATTTGGTTGAAACGGTAAAGGAATTCAGAAACCGTAATCTCCCCGTGGACGTGATTGTGCAGGACTGGCAATATTGGGGTAAATATGGATGGGGTGTACCAAAATTTGATGAAACGCACTATCCCGAACCTGAAAATTTTATAAAAGAATTACACGACCTGAATTCTCATTTTTCATTATCAGTTTGGGAAAATATCGATAAAAAATCGGAAATAGCTCAGGAATATATTTCCAAAAACCTTTATATCCCTGAAAGTCCCTGGATTGATATGTTCAATCCTGAAAGTCAAGTCACTCATTGGAATGTGCTGGATAAAAACCTTTTCCAGAAAGGTGTTGATTCCTGGTGGATGGATGCCACCGAGCCGGAAAATGATGCTTTGGCAGGAAAAAATACTTTTTGGGGTAAAGGAGAATTTTACCGTTTGACTTATCCTTTTTTTGTGAGTAAAGCAGTTTATGAGGGTCAAAGAAAGACTAACTCTGAAAAAAGAGTGACTATTCTTACACGTTCGGCTTTTCCGGGGCAACAGCGATTCGCTACTATCAACTGGTCAGGCGATATTGGCTGGAGTTGGGATACATACAAAAGACAGATTGTCGCAGGGCTTAATTATAATCTTACCGGAATGCCCTTCTGGACCACTGATATTGGTGGATTTTTCCGTCCGGATCGTGGTCAATATACTGATGAAAAATACCATGAGATCCTTACCCGTTGGTTTCAATGGGGTGCTTTCAATCCTATCTTTCGCAGCCACGGTTATCAAACCGAAACTGAACCCTGGAAATATGGTGAAAAGGTGGAATCCAATATGAGAAAAATGTTGAATCTCCGCTACAGACTAATTCCATATATTTATTCTGAAGCATGGAAAATAACCCATGACAATTCTACCATGATGAGGCCATTGTTGATGGATTTTAAAAATGACCCTCAGGCCATCGATCAGGCATTTCAATATATGTTTGGTAAGTCCATCCTCGTAGCACCAATCACTGAGCAGGGAGTAAAAGACTGGAATGTTTACCTTCCAAAAGGTCAAAACTGGTTTGATTTCTGGACAAATCAATCATATTCTGGCGGAAACACTATAAGTACTCCTGCACCTTTGGATTTGATTCCATTATTTATCAAAGAAGGCTCCATCATCCCTATGGGTAATTTGATTCAACATACTCAGGCAGTACAAGATACACTTGAAATAAGGATTTATACCGGGAAAAATGCATCCTTCAAACTATACAATGATGAAGGGGATAATTATAATTACGAAAAAGGTAACTATAGTGAAATCCCTCTTATTTGGGATGAAAAATCAAAATATCTCATAATAGGAAATAAAACCGGTGCATTTCAGGGGGATTCAGAAAGTATCCAAATGAATGTAATTTTTATAAACAAAAATTCAGCAAAAAGCTTAAAATCAGTCTCCTATAAAGGTAAAGAGCTCAAACTTAAAATGTAAATATTACAGAAAATCTATTTTTGAAAAAATAAAAACATGAATTCAGAAATACCAAAATTAATATTCGGGACCAGCGGTTTAGGCAATCTCTTCACCGCTTTGGATGATTCGGTTAAAAACGAAATCATAAAACAGAGCGTGGAGGTATCTGATGGAAATGTAATGTTTGACTCCGCCGGAAAATATGGTGCAGGTCTGGCTTTGGAATCACTGGGAAAAGGATTGAAAAAAATGGGTATTGGGCCAAATAATGTGCTCATTAGCAATAAATTGGCATGGAAAAGAGTGCCACTTTTAACCCGTGAACCCACCTTTGAGCCCGGTGTATGGAAAGATTTACAAAATGATGCAGTTCAGAATATCAGTTACGATGGAATAATCGAATGTTTTGAACAGGGGAATGAGCTTTTGGGTGATTTTAGCTCAAAATACGCTTCAGTTCACGACCCCGATGAGTTTTTGGATGCCGCCAAAAATGAAGACGAATATCATGAAAACTATCAAAAAATTCTGGAAGCTTACCAGGCCCTTAATGACCTGAAAACCGCCGGAAAAATCAAAAAAATAGGTATTGGTGCTAAAAACTGGAAGGTAATACAGAAGATTTCGGCGGATGTAAAACTTGACTGGGTGATGATTGCCAACAGTCTGACCATCTATCATCATCCCGTAGAATTGCTGGATTTTGTAACTGATCTTTCAAAAAAAGGCATTCACGTGATCAATTCGGCAGTTTTTCACTCAGGTTTTTTAGTTGGGGGAAGTTTTATGGACTACAAGCTTGCAGAAAAAAGCAACCCGAAATATGAAGAATTGTTTAAATGGCGAGAAACGTTTTTTGACTGCTGCAAGGAGTTTTCGATAGCACCGGCTCATGCATGTGTGCAATATGCCTTGAATGTACCGGGGGTAAAAAGCATTGCCCTCAATACCACAAAACCCGGGAATGTAGCAGTTAATTATAAAATGACGATGGAGGAAATTCCGGCAGAATTCTGGAGTGCAGTTCAAAAAGCCGGCTTGACACATTTTGATTTATCACAAAAAAGCTCTTTAGGATAAAACAAGATTAAATATGATTTAAAAACCTTATTTTCAATAGTTTAAAACCTTTACAAATGAAAAAAATCTTGCTTCTGATATTTTATTTTAGTTGCCAGTTCAATATTACTGCACAAAATAAAAATGCAGTGGCCTCCAAAAGCATTAGCCCCAATCTTTTCGGACTATTCTTCGAAGATATCAACTATTCGGCAGATGGTGGCTTATATGCGGAATTGGTTCAAAATCGTTCATTCGAATACAGTCCCACCGATAACCGGTCATGGCATCCATTTACTGCCTGGGAATATTACACGCCAGCTTTCAGCTATGGAAGTTTAAGTGTAGAAACCTCACAGCCAATTCATCCCAATAACCCCCACTATGCGGTTTTAACTATTGAGCATATTGGTGTACCTTCGACTCTTGAAAAATTCTCTAAAATTCCTGAAAATCAGGGAATTCCGGGAGTTGGATTGAAAAACTCCGGTTTCGATAATATTGTAATAAAGGCGGGTGAAAGCTATAATTTCTCCATGTTTTCGAGACTAATTACTGAAAACCCTATTGCAATTTCGATTTTTTTACAAAATAAAAAAGGGGAAATATTAGCCGAAAATCACCTGAAAGTAGAAAGCAAAGACTGGAAAAAATATACGGCTACGCTTACAGCTTCAGCGTCAAATGACAGTGCTTCGCTGGTGGTTTTGGCCACATCAACAGGTAAAATTGCATTGGACATGATTTCTCTTTTTCCTGAAAAAACCTTCAAAAATCGTCCCAATGGATTGCGGCCTGACCTTGCACAAGCTTTGGCCGATATGAAACCTGCATTTATTCGTTTTCCGGGTGGCTGTCTGGCTCATGGCGATGGACTCGGAAATATGTATCGCTGGAAAAATACAGTTGGACCTGTTGAAACCCGTATTGCACAAAAAAATATTTGGGGATATCATCAAACAGCCGGATTAGGATATTTTGAATACTTTCAGTTTTGTGAAGATATTGGAGCCAAACCTTTGCCGGTATTGCCTGCAGCCGTAAGTTGTCAAAACTCCGGAGGTACCTGGCGAATAGGAGGTACCGGACAATGTGCTGTTCCGATGGCCGAAATGGGCGAATACATTCAGGAAGTTTTGGATTTAATAGAGTGGGCAAATGGCCCTGTCTCTTCCAAATGGGGAGCACTCAGAGCAGCAGCTGGCCATCCTGAGTCTTTTCACCTCGAAATGGTGGGAATTGGAAACGAAGACAAAACATCTCCGGAGTTTGAAGTTAGATATAAAATGATTGCAGAGGCAGTAAAAAAGCGTCACCCTGAAATTACAATCATTGGTACAGTTGGACCCGATTCACATGGAGAAGACTTTGAAGAAGGATGGAAAATAGCAAATAGAAACAATGTAAGTATAGTAGATGAGCACTATTATAAAGAGCCGGAGTGGTTTATGGCTAACTTACACCGATATGACTCCTATGATCGCACCAAATCAAAGGTTTATCTGGGTGAATATGCCTCATGGGGCAATAAAGTAAAAAATGCAATTGCTGAAGCAGCTTTTATGATTGGACTTGAACGCAACGGTGATGTGGTAAGCTTGGCCTCATACGCTCCACTTTTTGCAAAGAAAAACCATACCCAATGGCGTACCGACATGATTTTCTTTGATAATTCCGGATATTTTCTTACTCCCAATTATCATGTGCAAAAATTGTTTTCCACCAACATGGGTGATACTTATTATGAAAATATTGTTTCGTTTGATACTAAAGACAGCACCCTTACAGCTTCCTGTGTAAAAAACAATAAATCAGGTGAATTAATACTGAAATTGGTGAATTATAGTCAATCTGATAAAAGCATGAATGTTAATCTTTCAAAATTTAAAAACCTTATTTTGGAAGCAGACCAAACAATATTAAAAGGAGCCGATGGCGATGAAAATTCATTTGAAAATCCTGAAAAAATAAAACCATCAAATACAATCATCAAAACCACAAAAGTTTTTGCTTATCAAGCACCTGCAATGTCATTAAGTATTTTAAAATTTAAATTCAAAAATTAATTATTCAATCATATGAAAAATAAACTTTCACTCGCAATTCTCTTTTTCGGACTACTTGTATTTCCAAAATTACAGGCCCAGAATCCGATATTCAAAAACATCTTTACTGCTGACCCGGCACCACTGGTTCACAAAGGCAGGCTCTATGTTTACACCGGACATGATACGGCTTCAGTAACTGCTCCAAACTATAAAATGCCCGACTGGCATATTTATTCTACTACTGATATGAAAAAATGGAAACACCACGGAATGAAACTTTCAACCCTGACTTTCTCCTGGGCAACCGGCGACGCTTATGCGGCACAGTGTGTTGAACGCGATGGTAAATTCTATTGGTTTGTTTCTACTTTTCATCAAAAAACCGATGTAAGTCAAGGTGGTGCAGCGATTGGTGTTGCGGTAGCCGACAGCCCGATTGGACCTTTTAAAGATGCCATTGGCAAAGCTTTGATTACCAACGAAATGACCAAAGACAAACCTCACGCCTGGGACGACATTGACCCAACTGTTCTGATCGACGACGATGGTCAGGCATACTTGTATTGGGGAAATGGCAGTATGAAATGGGCTAAGCTAAAACCTAATATGATTGAGCTTGACGGTCCTATTACAGTTGACACTCCAAAACACTACATTGAGGGTCCATGGGTATATAAAAGAAACGGATGGTACTATCTGGTATATGCAAGTGCAGGTACTAAACCCGAAATGATAGAATATTGTATGTCAAAAAGTCCAACCGGACCATGGGAATACAAAGGGATAATTCAGGAAAACGTACCTAACAGTTTTACCACTCATCCCGGAATCATTGATTATAAAGGAAAATCTTACTTCTTTTATCACAACGGTACATTACCAACAGGAGGTAGTTACCGCAGATCAATATGTGTTGACTACATGTACTACAACGAAGATGGTACAATTCAGAAAATCATCCAGACTAAAGAAGGGGTAAATAAAATAAAATAATGAATTTTTTGAAAGTTATAAATTCTCGGATTGTAATGGCAAGTTTTATAAAATCAGGTAAGCAAATTTCTATATTGCTGATAATCATTAATTTACTGAACAATGCAGTAAGTTTTGGGCAAAACAAAGCCATCAATCCGATAATTTATGCCGATGTGCCTGATGCCTCGATTGTAAGGGTTAATGATACCTACTACATGAGCAGTACCACAATGCATTTAAGCCCAGGATTACCCATAATGAGCTCAAAAGACCTGGTAAACTGGAAACTGGAAAGTTATTGCTATGATACCCTGGTCAACAATGACGCCATGAACCTCAACAACGGGCAAAGTACCTACGGCCGAGGCTCCTGGGCAAGCTGTATGCGTTACCACAACGGAATGTTTGTAGTAAGTACTTTTGCCGCAACATCTGGCAAAACACACATTTTTACCTCAAAAAGCATTAAAGGGCCTTGGAAAGAACAATCGTTTGCACCTGCTTACCATGACCATACCCTGTTTTTTGATGAAGATGGTAAAACCTATCTTATTTACGGTGTTGGAAAGTTGAATTTACTGGAACTTAAACCTGACCTTTCAGGTATTATGCCCAATGTTGAAGAAAAGGTTCTGATTGAAAATGCAAGTGCTCCTGCCGGTACCAATATTATGCTAAAAGCCGAAGGCTCACAATTATTCAAAATCAATGGCAAATACTATCTTTTCAATATTACCTGGCCACGGGGAGGTATGAGAACAGTGGTAATTCACCGGGCCGATAAAATCACAGGACCATGGGAAGGCAGAATGGGCCTACAAGACCTGGGTGTTGCTCAGGGTGGCCTGATAGATACTCCTGATGGTCACTGGTTTGCTTACCTTTTCCGCGATTTTGGTGGAGTGGGCCGCATACCTTACTGGGTACCGGTAGAATGGAAAGATGGCTGGCCGGTAATTGGGGAAAATGGGAAAGTTCCAATGACACTAAACCTTCCTTCAAATAAAAGTCTGATACCCAATCTGGTACATTCTGATGAGTTTAACCGTAAAAAAGGCGAGCCCAAACTACCTCTGGTTTGGCAATGGAATCACAATCCTGATAACAAACTTTGGTCAGTTACGGAAAGGAATGGATTTCTGAGATTAAAAACAGGAAGAATTGATACCGCTTTTGTTTTTGCTAAAAATACGCTAACTCAAAGAACCATAGGGCCACAAAGTAGCGGCTCTACAATGCTCGACATCAGTAAAATGAAAGAAGGAGACTATGCAGGTTTATGTTTATTACAGAAAAACTTCGGTTTGATTGGTGTAAAAATCGAAAATGGAAAGGCTAACATCCTGATGACCAGTGCCAATACCGGAAAACCTGTAGAGTTGGAAAGAGTTCCTTTGAAAAATAAAACTGTGTTTTTTAAAGCAGAATGCAATTTCAATGACAGAATTGATACCGCTAATTTTTTCTATAGTCTTGACGGAAAAGTTTGGACAAAAATAGGAGAGCCTTTAAAAATGCCTTACACCATCCCGCATTTTATGGGATACCGATTCGGATTGTTCAACTATGCTACCAAACAAACCGGCGGGATGGCTGATTTTGATTGGTTCAGAATTTCAGATAAAATCTCAAAATAATTTTCCTAAAAAACAGAAATATGACCCCTAAAATATTCAAAACCATATTCTTACTTCTGATAGTTTCAGGATTATCTTTTCAGAGCTTTTCACAAAAAAACACAGCCAGTTTGTTTAGCCCAAATAAGCAACTGGAAGTGATTTGTGACTTGAAATCAAATAGTTACTCTGTGAAATTTAAAGGAGAAACTGTCTTGAAAAATTCCCAACTGGGAATAACCAGGGAAGACGGAGATTTCTCAAAAAACCTCAGGACTGTAAAAATATCAACACCTGCTTTGGTAATTGATAATTACAATATGGTCAATGCCAAAAAAAGCAAAATTTCTTATAAGGCAAATGAAAGTATCTGGGAAACAATAAATGCGGATGGCCAAAAAATGAACATTGTGTTCAGGATTTCAAACGATGGCGTGGCTTTTAGGTATGTTTTTCCTGAAAAATCAACTGACATAAAGAAAATCTCTGCTGAAAACACCAGTTTCCACTTCCCTCTTGAAGCCAGAGCATGGCTACAACCTAAAGCGGAAGCCCAGTCGGGATGGGAGCATAGTAATCCATCGTATGAGGCTCATTATGAGCTGGATATTCCGGTTGGAAAAGCTTCACCGGGTCCAAATGGCTGGATTTATCCGGCACTTTTTAAAACCACAAATGCCTGGGTGGCTATCACTGAAGCTGACCTTGGTGAAAACTATTGCGGTACAGCTTTGCAGCAAAATTCGCCCAGTGGCGAGTACACCATCAATTTCCCTCAGCCGGCCGAGGTATTTACCGATGGCGTTCCAACGCTGAATCCGGAATCTACCCTTCCCTGGAAAAGTCCATGGAGAATTCTGGCAATAGGCGAATTAAAAACCGTGATGGAATCAACATTGGGCACTGATTTGGCTCAACCTGCAATAAAAATGGATCCTGCTATTATCAATCCAGGAAAATCTTCCTGGAGCTGGATTTTGAAAAAGGATGATTCTACAGTTTTCAATGTTCAGAAAAAATATGTCGATTTCGCCTCAGATATGAAATGGCAATATTGTTTGCTCGACGCTACCTGGGACAAACTCATGGGTTATGATTCGGTAAAAATTCTTGCTGATTATGCTAAAACCAAAAACGTTGGTTTAATACTTTGGTACAATTCTGCAGGAAGTTGGAATACAGTAATTTATACCCCTAAAGACAAACTACTTACACATGAAAGCAGAGTGGCTGAGTTTGCAAAACTAAAAGCAATGGGGATAAAAGGGCTTAAAATCGATTTCTTTGGAGGAGATGGCCAATCTTTCATGAAATATTATCGTGATATCCTGAAAGATGCAGCAGATTATGGTCTTCTCATCAATTTCCATGGTGCCACCCTTCCGCGTGGTTTACAGCGTACATTCCCCAATTTCATGACTGCAGAGGCCATTTTTGGCTATGAAATGATTACATTTTCGCAACATTCTGCCGATAAAGAGGCCGAGCATTCCACTATGGCTGCGATGGTCAGAAACTTATATGATCCAATGGACTTTACGCCAATGAATCTTTATAAAATTCCCAGAATTAAGCGAAAAACTACTGCGGCATTTGAGTTGGCCACTTCGGTTTGTTTCTTATCAGGAATTCAGCATTACGCCGAAAGTCCCGAAGGAATGAAGCATGTGCCCGAAGAAGTGAAAAATTTCCTCAGAAAGCTTCCTAATCACTGGGACGATGTGAAATTTATCGATGGTTACCCCGGAAAACTTTATGTTGTAGCCCGCAAATCAGGAAACAGATGGTATTTGGCCGGAATCAATGGGGAAAATACCGAAAAAGAACTGAGCCTGAATCTGGGATTTTTGAAAGGGAAAACCGGAAAACTCATTGCCAACGGAAAACCTGTAGAAGATGAACCTTCATTCAGTTTTTCAAATATTTCCATTCCGGCAAGTGGAAATATAAAAATAAAATTAGCCGGAAATGATGGATTTATTATTGAATTCTAAAATCATATTCAACCATGAAGAAAATATCAATATTTAGCTTTTTAATGACGGTTATTGCTGTCAGTTTATCTGCCCAAAACCCCATCGTCAGGGATCAGTTCTCAGCTGACCCCACTGCCAGAGTTTTTGGAGACAAAATTTATGTGTACCCATCTCACGATATACTTGCCACCGAAAAACGAGGAAGAATGGGTTGGTTTTGTATGGAAGATTATCATGTTTTTTCATCAGAAAACCTCACAGATTGGCAAGATCATGGGGTTATTGTGACCCAAAACAAAGTGCCCTGGGTTCGTCCCGACAGCTATAGCATGTGGGCTCCCGACTGTATCAAGCGTAACGGAAAATATTATTTTTATTTCCCTTCAGCTCCCCGTGATACTGTAAAATATGGCAGAGGTTTTGGTATTGGCGTAGCCATCGCTGATTCTCCCACAGGCCCATTTGTTCCTGAAGAAAATCCGATTGCTAAAGTCAGAGGCATTGACCCCAGTGTAATGATTGCCAAAGATGGGCAGGCCTATATTTATTGGTCGGCAGGAAATATTTATGGTGCCAAACTCAAAGAAAATATGACAGAGTTGGATTCAGATGTTAAGATTTTGGGTGATTTACCTAAAAAAGGACTTAAAGAAGGCCCATTTGTTTTTGAAAGAAACGGCATGTATTATCTTACTTTCCCACATGTCGAAAACACCATTGAGCGACTTGAATATGCCATGAGTGACAGTCCCCTTGGACCGTTCAAAATGGCCGGGGTAATAATGAATGAATCGGCCACCGGATGCTGGACCAACCACCAATCAATCGTACAATTCAAAGGACAATGGTTGCTTTTTTACCATCACAATGATTTATCTCCTGCATTTGATAAAGCCCGTTCAATAAGGGCCGATTCATTGTTTTTTAATCCTGACGGAACAATCCAAAAAGTAATTCCAACCTTAAGAGGAATAGGTTTAACCGATGCGAATTCAGAAATCCAAATCGATAGATTCAGCCAGATTAGTACCGAAAATGCTTCAATTGCCTTTCTTGATACTACAAATAAATTTTTGGGCTGGAAAACCGTTTTTTCCGGTAAAAATTCCTGGATTCGTTACAATTCTGTTTCATTTACAAAAAAATCAAAATATTTGACTATTAGATACTTATCGGAAAATAATGCTCAGATTTCAGTTGAAATTGTAAATGGCAAGAATAAGACTGTAATCAGTAAACCCATTCCTGCTTCGGGTGATTGGAGTTTGGTGAAAATTGAGGCTAAAGGAAAGATAAATGGCAAAAATGATATAATAGTGAGGTCAAATTCGGATTCGAAATTTGAGGTGGATTGGATAAAATTTGAATAATCTTAGATTTACCGATTAAGTAAAAAAAAACAAAAAATGACCGGAAGATTTTTAAAACTGATTGCAATTAAGGCATTTACAATGAGTACAATCTATGCTCAGGTTGTGAATATTAATGTAAATGCTGAAAAGCCAATTGGGGAAATGAAACCCTTCTGGGCATTTTTTGGGTATGATGAACCCAATTATACTACCCGCGAAAACGGCAAAAAATTGCTGAAAGAATTACAGCAACTCAGTCCTGTGCCGGTTTATGTAAGGGCTCATAATTTACTGACCAGCAAAGGAAACAGCCCGGGTCCTGACCTGAAATGGGGATTTACCGATGCCTATAAAGAAGATGCCTATGGTCGGCCGGTTTATAACTGGAAAACGGTAGATTCAATCGTGGACACTTATGTAAATCTGGGAATGAAACCTCTTATGGAAATCGGGTTTATGCCCAAAGACCTTTCTTCAAAACCAGAACCCTACGAGCACTATTGGAATAAAGGTGGAGAACTCTGGACAGGCTGGACAGCACCGCCAAAAGATTACGATAAGTGGAGGGAACTGGTGTATCAATGGGTGAAGCATTCAATAGAAAGGTATGGGGAAAAAGAAGTGCAAAGCTGGCTTTGGGAAGTATGGAATGAGCCCGACATCCCGTATTGGTCGGGTACTTTTGAAGAATATTGCAAATTATATGATTTTGCAGCAGACGGTCTAAAAAAAGCTTGTCCTGAATGTACCATTGGCGGTCCTCACACGACCAGCCCAAGAAACGAAAAAGGTTATCAATTTCTTACCGGTTTTATTGAGCATTGTCTTAAAGGCAAAAATTATGCGACAGGCAAGACTGGAACTCCTCTTCAATACATTGGGTTTCATGCAAAAGGTGCCCCCGAACTGATAAATGGGAAAGTTACCATGAACATGGGGGCTCAGCTCAAAGATATCAAGAGAGGATTTGAAGCGATAAATGCCTACCCTGAACTCAAAAATATTCCGGTTATTATTGGAGAATGTGACCCTGAAGGCTGTGCAGCATGCTCTGAAAAACGCGAACCCAAATATGCCTATCGAAACGGCACTATGTATTCCAGCTATACGGCTGCTTCTTTTGCGAGAATTTATGAATTGATGGACCAGCAAAATGTAAACCTCAAAGGTGCAGTAAGCTGGTCGTTTGAATTCGAGGATCAGGAATGGTTTGCAGGATACAGGGATCTGGCCACCAATGGTGTGGACAAACCCGTATTAAATGTGTTCAGGATGCTGGGATTGATGCAAGGGAAACGGATTTTGGTCAATACTGAAAATGGTATTAATGTAATGAATATCATTGAAAATGGGGTTAGAAATAAAAACGATGTAAATGCATTGGCTTCGAAGGAAGGTAATTCAGTCTGGATAATGGTCTGGAATTATCATGATCTCAATGAGTTGGGAACCAGCCAATCTGTAAATCTCAAAATCGATGGATTGAAAAATGGAAAAACACTTGTCCACCATTATAGAATAGACGGGAATCACAGCAATTCCTTCGAAAAATGGAAAGCAATAGGACGCCCGCAAAATGTGACTCAGGAACAATTTAAAGAACTGGAAAAATCAGGGCAATTAGAGTTATTAAGTTCTCCCGAATGGAAAAGGATTAAAAATAATACGACAAATATAAATTTTGAATTGCCCCGGCAGGGTGTTTCATTAATTCAGTTAACCTGGTAATTTTTTAAAATTATGAAAAGAAATTTATTGGTATTCGGACTGTTCTTTTTAACATTCCAAACATTTGCTCAAAACAAGAATTTCCATATTTACCTGTGTATTGGGCAGTCCAATATGGAAGGAGCCGGTCGCATCCAGGCTCAGGATACAGTCGATATTGATAGTCGTTTCAAAATATTGGAGGCTTTAGATTGCCCTGAGTTAGGAAGAGAAAAAGGCAAATGGTACACTGCCAAGCCACCTCTTTGCAGATGTAAAACCGGACTTTCGCCTGCCGATTATTTTGGAAGAACCATGCTGAAATCAATGAAAAAGAAACAATCATTGGGGCTGGTACATGTGGCTGTGGCAGGTAGTAAAATTGAGATCTTTGATAAAGAAAAATACAAAACCTATCTGGATACCTCGGCAACTGAACGGCCCTGGATGATTAAAATGGCGGATTCCTATGGCGGAAATCCTTATGAGAGATTGGTAGAAATGGCTAAAATTGCACAGAAAGAAGGCGTTATAAAGGGCATATTGCTGCATCAGGGAGAATCAAATACGGGAGATAAAACCTGGCCGGAAAAAGTTAAAAAAGTATATGATGACTTATTGAGTGATTTAAATCTTGCTCCTAACTCAATTCCATTAATTGCCGGAGAAGTGGTTAATGCAGATCAGGGAGGAAGATGTGCCGTTCATAATGAAATCATTGCTACACTTCCGCAATCGATTCCGAAGGCAATAGTGGTTTCTTCAAAGGGAATTCCTGCTGTTCCTGATAAACTTCATTTTTCTACTGAAGGAGTTAGAGAATTTGGGAAAAGATATGCTGAGGCATTGTTACAATATTCAAAAAAATAAAAAAATGCTGTGCCAATGTCAGTACCATCGTTTGTGCCATTGTTTTTGTCAGTAGTTGTTTGTGTCAGCCGTTGTTTGTGTCAGCCGTTGTTTTTGTCAGCCGTTGTTTGTATCAACCGTAATTTGTGTCAGCCGTTGTTTGTGTCAGCCTTTATTTGTGTCAGCCGTTGTTTGTGTCCTCACAAACAACAATACACAAGTCATTGAAAATTAATATTTTTATCAACCTTTAGTATGGAAAAAAAACTTATCATATTCATCGCCCTTCTCTGCGGATTTTCTGCTTTTTCACAGGAAAAAATAATTCTTTATCCTAAAAGCGTGCCTGATGCCAAACCCACTGAAAAAGCCGAGACATTTGAACGTGGCATGTACCGCAATGTAACCATACCTACCCTGGAATACATCAAGCCTGAGAAACCAAACGGAACTGCCGTTATTGTAATTGCCGGTGGGGGTTATGGGGTAATTGTTTACAACGGTGAAGGCTTGGGAACTGCGAAAAGTCTGGCTGAAAAAGGAATTTCCGCATTTGTGCTGAAATATCGCTTGCCAGATGATCAAATCATGCTGGATAAAAAAATCGGGCCGCTACAGGATGTACAGCAATCTATCAAATATTTGCGTGAAAATGCCGAAAAATACGAAATTGATAAGAACAAAATCGGTGTAATAGGCTTTAGTGCGGGAGGGCATTTGGCAAGTACAGCAGCAACACATTTCGAAAAATCATATATAGAAAACCCTCAAAATACCAACCTGAGACCCGATTTTCAAATTTTGGTTTATCCTGTAATCACCATGCAAGACGCACTCACTCACGGTGGTTCTCGTGATGCTTTAATTGGTAAAACTCCGTCACAAGGAGACAAAGACCTCTTTTCCAATGAATTGCAGGTAAAAGCCAATACACCAATTGCCTGGCTAACCCATGCTGCAGATGATAAAGTCGTCGATGTGGATAATAGCATTTCTTATTTCGAAACCCTCAGAAAAAACAAAGTGGAAGTCGAAATGCACATTTTCCCTAAAGGAGATCATGGTTTTATTTTTCGCCATAAAGGCTGGATGGATCCACTTTTTGACTGGATGAAAAGAAATAACTTATTGTAAATTAAATAATTATGAAAAAATATATAGATATTAAATTTTTGGCATTATTAATTTTGCCTTTTCTTAGCTTTGGCCAAATCACCGGTCCTGTTAAAGTCAAAGAAGGTATGGTGCAGGGTATGATTGAGAACGGTTTGTCTGTTTTCAAAGGTATCCCGTTTGCTGCCCCACCGGTTGGTGAACTCCGTTGGAAAGCCCCCATGCCGGCATTAAGTTGGAATGGAGTCAAAGAGACCACAAAATTTGCCCCTGCTCCATTTCAGGGCGGAAATCCACCATCAGGCAAAAGCGAAGACTGCTTGTATCTGAACATTTGGTCTCCTGCCCAAAAAGCCAATGAAAATCTCCCTGTATTGGTGTGGATTTACGGTGGAGGTTTTAGTTTTGGCTCTAATTCCGACCCTACATCAAATGGGGAGCATCTGGCCAAAAAAGGAGTTGTGCTGGTAAGTATTGCCTATAGGGTAGGTCAAATGGGATTTTTGGCCCATCCCGAACTCAGTGCAGAAACATCGCAAAAAACCTCAGGTAATTACGGACTTTTGGATATGATTGCCGGTTTGAAATGGATTAAAGAAAACATCAAACAGTTTGGCGGGAATCCTGATAAAGTAACCATTTTCGGAGAATCTGCAGGTGGAATTGCCGTAAGTATGCTTTGTGCCTCACCTTTAGCAAAAGGTCTGTTCCATGGAGCTATTTCCCAAAGTGGCGGTTCATTTGGACCCAATAGAACTACTACTTATCCAGGTGAAAATATGAAGTTATTATCTTTGGCAGAAAGCCAAGGCGTAGAATTCATGCAAAAAACAGGTGCAAAAACGCTCGCTGAAATGAGAGCGATTCCAGCAGAAAAACTCCCCGGTGGCTTTGGAATGCCTGGAGGCTGGCCGATTGTCGACGGTTATGTGGTTCCTGACGACCAACACATTTTATATGAAAAAGGCAAATACAATCATACGCCTGTTTTAATAGGTTATAATTCTGACGAAGGGGCGAGTTTTCAACCTCCAAAAACCCCAAAAGATTATATTGAAAGCACACAAAAACGTTATGGTAAATTTGCAGAAAGTCTGATAATGGCCTATCCTGTTGGTGAAAATACTGTTCCAAAAACCGCACGTGATCTAGCTCGTGACGCTGCTTTTGGTTGGCAAACCTGGGCCTGGGCCAATCTCCAAACTAAAACATCCAAAGAAAAGGTGTTTTATTATTATCTCGATCAACATCTTGATTATCCGGCTGGTACTCCAAAACACGGTTATGGCTCACCTCATGGGCAAGACGTGGCATTTGTATTTGGTACACTTAATCCTGCTGACCCCAACCGTACCCCAACTGACGAAGCCGTTTCGGAAACGATGATGACCTACTGGACCAATTTTGCGAAATATGGTCATCCAAATAGCGATTCGGTGCCTAAATGGGAAGCCTTTTCACCTAAAAATCCCAAAGTGATGTATTTCAACCAAAAAGCATTTATGGGACCTGTTCCCAGTGAAGATGCTTTAAAAGCTTTGGATAAATACTTTGAATGGAGAAGGACATCAGAAGGTAAAGAATGGGCTAAATAATTAGTATTCAACCAAAAAAACATATTCAAATGAAGATCAAAAATAATTTCTTGACAATTTTCAGTTTGGCAACTGTAAGCAGTTTTGCCCAACCAGTCCCTCGTCCTGCGGTTATTTCGCCGGAAGTTCATCCTGACAATTCAGTCACTTTCAGGTATTATGCTCCTGCTGCAAAAGAAGTAAAACTCAGCGGGCAGTTTGAAAAAGGAGCCCTTACATTACAAAAAGATGACCAGGGAATATGGAGTGTAAAAACCAACCCCATCAAACCCGATATGTACCCATATTCATTTTCGGTGGATGGTGTAACAGTAGCCGACCCCAACAACTCAGTCTTGTTTCCCAATGAGGGTTTTCAAAGCAGTCTGGTTGAAATTACCGGCAATACTTCATTAGTACATACCATGCAAAACGTACCGCATGGAACGGTATCTTATCGTTACTATCAATCAGCTGAACTGGGAATCAGACCGGTAGTAATTTATACCCCACCAGGTTATGAAACTAATCCTAATGTCAAATATCCTGTGCTTTATTTATT
Source organism: Cytophagaceae bacterium (assembly GCA_016722655.1). Lineage (NCBI taxonomy): Bacteria > Pseudomonadati > Bacteroidota > Cytophagia > Cytophagales > Cytophagaceae > Cytophagaceae bacterium. The sequence continues at coordinate 1,037,195 of JADKIR010000005.1, read as the reverse complement.
ACATGGCACTACCGACACAGAAGAAACCTGGACCAAAGTGGGCCGGGCCAATATCATTTTGGATAATCTTATAGCTCAGGGAAAGGCGAAACCCATGATTATTGTAATGCCATATGGCAGAGCATATCCAATTATATCAAAATCGTCGGGTAGTTTACGCAATTGGGACAACCTACAAGTGTTTGAAAAAGATTTTTACGAAAACCTCATGCCTTGGGTAGAAAAAAACTATCGTACCATCAACAACAAAGACAGCAGGGCCATGGCGGGCTTCTCAGGCGGTGGCGGTACTACCATGTATTTGGGTTTTAACCACAGCGAAAAATTTGCCTATATATGCGGTTTTGCTCCAGGTTTGCTCAATTCAGAATTTGAACGCAATCATGCTCTTGCTTTCAAAAACCCTACCCAAACGGCCAAAAACCTCAAATTACTTTGGATTGGCGTAGGTACAGAAGATCCTCTTTACAAAGTAGATAACGAATTTATGGGACTTCTTGACCAAAAGGGAATTAAATATGAAAAGTACTTTACTGACGGTGGCCATACCTGGATGAACGTAAAGAATTATTTCAGTGTAATCGCTCCAAAACTTTTTAAATAAACATTTATTCAATCAAAAAAAGAAACAAAAATGAAACAAAAAATCAATCTTAAACTGCTCGGAGTGATATTCTCCGTTTTAATGACTTTTTATGGGCAAGCCCAGCCACCCAGAGGACCTTATGTGGTTTCTCCGAAAGTAAATCCTGACAAATCGGTTACTTTTTCGTATCTGGCACCCAATGCCACTAACGTTTTACTGGATGGAGGTCAATTTGGTGCAGCCAACGTTCCCATGACCAAAAATGCGGAGGGCGTTTGGTCGGTTACATTTGGACCGATAAAACCGGATATTTATCCCTATGGATTTAAAGTAGATGGCATTACCGTTAATGACCCTTCAAACACTTATTTATTTCCAAATGAGCGATTTAAAGGTAGCCTTGTTGAAATTCCCGGCGATACACCAGCAGTTTATGCCCTCAAAAATGTACCCCATGGTACTATTTCGTATGAATTGTATCCAGGTGTAGAAAGTAGCACCGGAACTTTTGTAATTTATACTCCTCCGGGATATTCAAAAAATACAAAAGCCAAATATCCGGTTTATTACCTTATCAGCGGCACAACTGATACCGAAGAGACTTTCTGGAAAGTGGGAAAAGTAAACCTGATGCTGGATAATATGATTGCTGAAGGAAAAGCAAAACCAATGATCGTAGTGATGCCTTATGGAAATCCAATGGCACGTATTGCAGAGCAAACCGGAAAAGAAAAACCATCAGATGTGATGAGCCGCGATGGAGACGATGCCCTGAAACGTATGAAACTCTTTGAAAATGATCTTGTAAAACATGTAATTCCTTTTGTAGAAAAAAACTACAGAACCATTCCTAATCGTGATAACAGAGCCATAGGTGGTTTTTCAAGAGGTGGCGGACAGACCCTTAGAACTGCTTTCAACAACGTTGACAAGTTTGCTTATGTTTGCAGTTATGCTTCTTATGTTTCTCCTGCCGAAATGGATAAAAATTTCACTAATATCACTGCTGATCCTGCCAAAACCAACAAAGATTTCAAACTCCTGTGGTCAGGCATTGGTACTGAAGATTTTCTATATAAAGGCACTACCGAATGGGAAAATTACCTGAAGGAGAAAAAAATTAATGTAAAAACTTTTGCTATCCCTGGCGGACATACCTGGATGAATGTGAAGCAATATCTGAACGAAACTTTACCTGTATTGTTTAAATGACCATGAAAAAATTAAAAATACGGATACTGTTTTTATTCATATCTATATTTCTTTCGAAGGAAATCATTGCCCAAAGGCCACCGGCCATCAGTTCACCTGACGTTCATCCTGACAAAAGTGTAACTTTTAGGTTTTTCTCCAAAACAGCCAAAGAAGTCAAACTTTCAGGTGAATTTTTAAAGGAACCGGTTGATTTAAAAAAAGATACCACAGGTATTTGGAGCATAACTGTTCCGGCAATTAAGCCGGACATTTATCCCTATAATTTTGTGGTTGACGGTGTGGGGGTACAAGACCCAAATAATACTTATGTTTTTGCCAATGAGCGGTTTAAGCGTAGCATTGTAGATGTTCCCGGGGACCAACCTTTGGTTCATTCTCTTCAAAATGTGCCACATGGAAAAGTTTCATATCAATACTATGAATCAAAAACTTTGGGTGTAACAAGACAGCTTCTGGTATATACGCCGCCAAATTTTGACGCCAGCGGAAAAACCAAATATCCTGTTTTGTATTTGATTCATGGTGGGTCAGATACTGAAGAAACCTGGACAAAGGTGGGAAAATCCAATCTCATTGCTGATAACCTTATCGCTGCGGGGAAAGCAAAAAAGATGATTATCGTGATGCCCTACGGAAATGTGCGTCCGGCTCCGATGCCTGATTTTACAAAAGATGTAATCAATGATATCATTCCTTTCATTGAGGAAAATTACCCTGTGGATAAAAATAGCTCGGGCAGAGCCGTTGCCGGTTTTTCGGTAGGAGGAGGTCAGACGCTGAACATTGGTTTTACCAACACTGATAAATTTGCTTACATCTGTTCGTATGCTCCGTTTACTGCAACCGAAGAGTTTAGGAAAAACTTCGACAATTGGTCTCCTGATGCATCAAAGATCAATCAACAGCTTAAACTTTTCACTATAAGCGTGGGTACAGATGATTTCCTGTACGAAAGTGTGAAGAAGAACATCGCGATGTTTGAAGAAAAAGGAATCAAAATCAAGCCTTTGATAGTTGATGGTGGCCATACCTGGATGAACTGTAAACTGTTTCTGGCTAATTCATTAGAACAAATATTCAAGTAATAATTATTTATTCTCAACCATTCTACAAATGAAAAAAAACGTTTTAAAAATCGCATTAAGCACCTTATTTACAGCAAGTATGGTGTGGGCACAGGCTCAGATTGCTGAAGACTTCAAACCTTCTGTTATGAACCAGCCCGGTCAGGAATATCCCATGGTAAACTCGCAGGGATATGCCCGTTTTAAAATTCTGGCACCAGCTGCCGACAGTGTAAAAGTTAGCCTGGGTCTTGGAGGTCGGGGTGGTACCAGACTCAAAAAAAATGCTGACGGCTACTGGGAAGGCACTACCGAAGGACCAATGGATGAAGGTTTCCACTATTACAATGTAAATATTGATGGCGGAAAATTTAATGATCCGGGTGCCAAAAACTATTATGGTTCTATCAGGTGGGAAAGTGGAATAGAGATTCCCGCCAAAGACCAGGATTTTTATGCCCTGAAAAACGTTCCTCATGGCCATGTACAGCAAGTGCTGTTTCCTTCACCAAGTACAGGTACTTCCCGCAGAGCATTTGTTTATACGCCTCCGGGATATGAAAAAGGCAAACAAAAATACCCGGTGCTATATCTTCAACATGGCTGGGGAGAGGACGAAACCGCATGGATGAACCAGGGACATGCCAATCTCATCATGGATAACCTTATTGCCGAGGGCAAAATCAAACCTTTCATCATCGTTAACACTTATGGTATGACAAACGAAGTGAAGTTTGGCAAAATCCGTGAATTTGACATCAAACCATTCCAAACCGTCTTGGTTGATGAACTCGTTCCTTATGTTGACAGCCATTTCAGAACCATAGCCACAAGAGAAAAAAGAGCCATGGCCGGCCTTTCGATGGGAGGAATGGAAACTAAAACCATCACTTTGAACAAACCTGAGGTTTTCGGGTCATTTGGACTTTTGAGTGGCGGTACTTATGCATCTGCTGACTTCAAAGATAAAATAAAACCCATTTTTATCCATTTGAGTTGTGGAAGTAAAGAGCGTCCTGATGGAATCAGAAAAGCTGCTGAAGAACTAAAAGCGGCAGGATTTAATGCTGAAGGATATATTTCAGAAGGCACAGCTCATGAATTTTTGTCATGGAGAAGAGCTCTTCATCAAATGGCTCAAAACCTTTTTAAATAACATCTTAATTGATATTCATGAATTATCCTTTCGATAAAACATTCAATAAACCTCAAAAGTCATCCTGGCTTTTGGGTTTATTGTTTATTATGGCATTTTCGTTAAATGCTCAAAAACCGGAATACAGAAATGTATTTAAGGAACATGGTTATAAACAAAAAGACATAGATAAAAAGCTGCAAAAGGCGTATTCTGATCTTTTTGAAGGGCCTGATAAAATATATTTTGAAGTGGGTGATTCTATGGCCTATGTTTCAGATATAAAAAACAACGATGCACGTACAGAAGGCCTTTCCTACGGAATGATGGTGGCAGTACAGTTAGACAAGAAAGAAGTTTTTGATCGTATCTGGCGTTGGTCAAAAAAATATACGCAACACCAAAGCGGGCCTCGCGAAGGATATTTTGCCTGGAGTATCAATCCAAAAACGATGAAGCAAAACTCTCCGGGTTCAGCTTCTGATGGCGAGCTGTATTATGTGACAAGCTTACTTTTTGCTGCCAACCGATGGGGAAATGACTCAGGTATAGATTATCACAAGGAAGCCCGCCGTATTCTGGACGCCATGTGGAAAAAAGACGGCAAGAACAACGTCTATAATATTTTCAACACAGAGCACAAGCAAATCACCTTCGTGCCAGATAGGTTTGGATACTCTTGGACCGACCCTTCCTATCATGTACCGGCATTTATGGAAGTATGGGCCAAATATGCAAAAGACGGCCATGAAGATTTCTATAAAGCAGTGGCCGATACCTCCAGAGCATTTTTCAAGCGTGCCTGTCACCCTGTCACCGGTTTAAATTCCGACTATACTGAGTTTAATGGCCAGCCTCATCCTACCCGATGGATGCCAGCAGGGTTCAGATATGACTCGTGGCGAGTACCCATGAACATCGCAATGGATTATGCATGGTTTGGAAAAGACAAAAAATGGCAGGAAGATTATGCCGGTCGATTCCAGAATTTCCTGAAATCAAAAGGCCTTGATACCTACGACGACCAGTTTAATATTGACGGCACCAAACCCGAATTTATCCTGAAAGCTGGTTCTGAGGCAAAACTCAGACATTCTATAGGCCTGGTTTCTACTGCGGCTACCACGACCTTGATAAAGAAAGACAAAGATTTTGTGAAGGAAATCTGGAATGCTCAGCTAAAACCTTATGCGGACGGATACTTCGATCCTTATTACGACGGTTTGATGTATCTCTTTAGCTTGATGCACCTGAGCGGAAATTACCGGATCATAGAACCTGTCAAATAACCCATCATTTATTTAATTATTATATCATGAAAAGAAAGATTTATTTAATCCTGAGCATTATGCTATGCCAGTTGGCGGCATTTGCACAAAATATGGAGATGCCAAAAGGATTTGAAGAACTAAGAAGTGGCATCCTAACAGGCAAACTCGACAGTATCAAATATGCATCCAAAACAGTAGGCTCTACCCGTAAAGCCTTGGTTTATACGCCTCCTGGTTTTGACAAAAAGAAAAAATACCCGGTTTTATACCTCCTTCACGGTATTGGTGGTGATGAAAAAGAATGGCTCAATGGTGCCAAACCTCAGCAAATTCTTGACAACCTCTACGCCGATGGTAAATTGCAACCGATGATTGTAGTGATGCCTAATGGCAGAGCTATGAAAGATGACCGGGCCGTAGGTAATATTTTTGAAAAAGATAAAGTGGAAGCTTTTGCCACTTTTGAAAAAGATCTGTTAAATGACCTTATTCCATTTATTGAAAAAAAATACCCTGTTATTGCCGACCGTGAAAGTCGGGCCATAGCTGGCCTTTCCATGGGCGGAGGTCAATCCCTCAATTTTGGATTGGGAAATCTTGATAAATTTGCCTGGGTTGGAGGTTTTTCTTCAGCTCCAAATACAAAAGCACCCAAAGATTTGGTTCCGGATCCTGAAAAAGCCAGAAAAATATTGAAGGTTCTTTGGATATCCTGCGGTGATGCCGATGGATTAATCACTTTCAGCAAACGCACACATGATTATTTGTACGAAAACAATGTGCCGCATATCTATTATCTCGAGGCTGGTGTTCATGATTTTAAAGTTTGGAAAAACGGACTCTACATGTTTTCACAATTATTGTTTAAGCCTGTAGATCAGTCATCTTTTACAAAATATTCGGTGCTGGGTACAGGTGCTGCCACCAATATCAGAAACGGAAAATTCCCTCAGATTTTGCCGGACAATCGTGTGATTTTCAAAGTCAAAGCACCTGAAGCTCAAAAGGTTCAGATTGATTTGGGCAAAAAATACGATATGGTAAAAGACAGTGAAGGCTTCTGGAACGTCACTACTGATTCGGTAAGCCGTGGTTTTCACTATTATTCTTTATTGATTGATGGCGTTGCCGTGGCTGACCCCGCCAGTGAATCTTTCTATGGTATGGGGCGTATGGCTTCCGGAATCGAAATTCCTTATAATGAAGGTGGTTTTTATGCGATGAAAGATGTGCCCCACGGTGACATTAGAATCAAAAAATATTACTCAAAAGTGACCAATAGCTGGCGTGAAATGTATGTTTATACGCCTCCGGGATATGAAAATGCCAGTGAGAAATTTCCGGTAATGTATCTGTTACATGGAGGTGGCGAAGACCAGAGAGGTTGGGCAATACAAGGTAAAACCGATTTGATTTTGGATAATTTGATTGCCGAAAACAAAGCCAAACCTATGGTTATCGTGATGATGGATGGAAATTTCTCTGGTCCCGGTGGCATTGCAGGATTTGGAATGCAGCAGTTAAATATATTTGAAAATGAACTAAAAAATGCAGTTATTCCTTTTGTGGAAGCCAATTTTAAAGTATCAGCCGATGCCAAAAACCGTGCTCTGGCCGGACTTTCAATGGGTGGTCTGCAAACTCTCCATGCCGGAGTGAGAAATTCAGATGTATTCAATTATTTGGGAGTATTTAGCTCTGGTTGGTGGGCGAACAATACACAACTATCTGATCCTCAGTATCAATATATGCAAGCCAATAAAGACAAAATCAATTCCAATATCAAGGAATTCTGGATTTCACAAGGTGGTGTGGAAGATATAGCTCATGCCAACTGCCAGATAATGATGAAAAAATTTGATGAAATGGGTGTAAAATACCGTTACAGCGAATATGCCGGTGGACACACCTGGCCGGTTTGGAGACATGATTTGTATTTATTTTCTCAGTTATTATTCAAATAAAAAATCTGGGGTGGAATCTTAAGTCTGCCCCAATTTTTCCTGTTAAAAAATTGTATGGAAGCTTTTAACCGGAAAATACAATTCCAACAATAAATCTCAGATAGAAATGATTGACGTTAATAAAAATGCTCCGTTTTATGCTACGGAATCAATAACAATTGATGCCGAAACCCAATTGGTTTGGGAAAAACTAGCCGACATCGATAGCTGGCCAAAATGGTTGACTATGGTCAAAAAAGCCAAAATCAACGGTCCTTTAAAAGCCGACACTACTTTTAACTGGGTTGCAGGTGGTATGCCCATAAAATCGACTTTACATACCGTAATTCCATATTTCCAAATCGGGTGGACCGGAAAAGCATTTGGGCTATATGCTGTACACAATTGGGTTTTTGTAGATTTAAAAGGGAAAACTAAGGTCACGGTAACTGAAAGTATGGAAGGCCTGTTGCTAAAATTATTCAAAAAATATCTTAACAAATCCCTTCAAAGTGACATGAGAAAGTCATTGGAATTACTAAAAAATGCTTGTGAGTAAGATTGTTTAAGTTGACTTTCTTGTCTGATTCTATCCTGTTCCCAGATTTCGGTAATTGACTGATTTATGGGATTTTTTAAACTGTTTTACAGTTTTTTTAAAGTTTTTTCAACCATTCTTAAACATAATTTTTTATGAATTCTTTTTTTAAACATTTGTCACTGGCAACTGGTGTGTTATTTTTTACAGGCTTGGTATTTCAGGGATGCAAATCTGCATCAACTCTCCCAACCAATAATTCTGTAAATACTGATACTACCCGGAGCCTTTCACCGTATTTTGTAAAAGCTACCAGTAAGTTAAAGTATCCTGACAATGAGGGATTTATTCAACGTTGGATGTTGCTGGAACCCATAAGTAAACCCAATCGTGGCAATACAGTTTTTACCGATAGTTATTTGCGGGAAAACTTTGCAAAAGAGTATTTTCCAAATCAATTTACAATTATGCCAAAAGATGGCGAAAAAGTAAAAGCAGGCGACCAGGAGCTTGCCTGGCATGCTTTGGAAAGCACCAATTATAATGTGAAACTTTTTCGGTTTGCTTATGGGCTTTATAAACCCGTTTATGGGGTGCTGTTTTGGGGGGTTACTGTAATTGATAGCCCTCGTGAAATGAAAAATGTACGCTTGGCTGTTGGCTCAAACTCAGCTTCAATGTGGTGGCTAAATGGCAAGGAAGCAACCCTTCTTTCCGGTGATAGACGTATGGTGATGGATGATGTAGTTTCTAATCGTTTGACACTTAACAAAGGTCGGAATGTTTTAAGGGGAGCAATCATAAATGGTCCGGGTATGAGTGATTTCTGCGTTAGATTCTTAGATGAAAACGGTCAACCAATCAAAGACATTTCTATTTCCTGCGAGTGAGAATTGAATATTCGCTCTTAAAATCTTAATTTTTAAATAAGTTTATTATGAAATTTAATATAAAAAATATTGCCAAACTGACCCTACTAATAGGGTGTTTATCTTTTGAAATTAATGCCCAAATTGGCAAACCATTTATTCACGATCCTTCTACTATAATGGAGTCAGATGGAAAATATTACACATTTGGTACCCGGGGTGGCGGTTTGGTATCAGAAGATGGATGGACATGGAACCCGGGAGGAGAAAGACCCGGTGGAGGAGCTGCACCTGATGCAGTAAAAATAGGCGATCGCTATCTTATTGCATATGGAGCAACTGGCGGAGGTCTCGGTGGTGGACACAATGGTAGAATATTGACCATGTGGAATAAAACCCTTGATCCAAAATCCCCCGATTTCAAATATACTGAAGCCATAGTGGTGGCATCTTCTGACGGAAAAGAAGATTGCGATGCCATTGACCCGGGTTTATTATTGGACCCTACTGATGGTAGGCTTTGGTTAAGTTATGGTACATATTTTGGATTTATCAGACTTGTGGAATTAGACCCCAAAACGGGTAAAAGAGTCGAGGGAAACAAAGCAATAGATGTTGCTATTGACTGCGAAGCTTCTGCATTAATGTACCGTGATGGCTGGTATTATTTGCTTGGAACCCATGGTACTTGTTGTGATGGAGCCAATTCCACATATAATATTGTGGTGGGTCGATCAAAAAAGGTAACCGGTCCTTATATTGACAATATGGGAAGAGATATGCTCAAAGGCGGAGGAAAAATGGTACTTGGCTCAGGTGGTGGAAGAGTGAATGGTGCGGGACACTTCGGTCACTGGAAAATTGATGAAGGTGTTGAGAAAATGTCCCTTCATTATGAAGCTGACTTAGATCAAAGTGGACGAAGTGTATTGGCTATTCGCCCTTTACTTTGGAAAAATGGCTGGCCTATGGGCGGTGAACTTTTTAAAGAAGGTACCTTCCAAATAGAATCTGAACGTCGTGGATATGGTCTTGAACTGATAGTGGATTTTGTTCGTATGCCTGGTGGTTTCCGTGGCCCTCGTGACCCCAACGAACCGATTAAACCTGTACCTTCTCAAGAGCTAAAAGATGTAATTGACACCTGGCCAAAAGGTGAAATAGGAGTGAGGGCTGGTGATTATATAGCAAGACCACACCAAAAATGGACGATTACTGCAGTGCCTGATGGCGGTGGCAACCCTGGAGGTCAGTATTATAAAATTGTGATTGCTGGTACCGATCGTGCTCTGGCTGCCACTGCAGCTGCCGAATTAATTACAGTTCCGACATTTACCGGAGCAGCAGAACAATTATGGAGGATTGACCAACTTATAGATGGTACTTATAGAATTATGCCGAAAGTTGTACCTAATTCAAACGAAAAATTGGCCCTGATTTCTTCGGGAGACAGTACTCCAACACTTGGTAAATTTGATTTCAATAGTGACAATTCTAAATGGAATTTTAGAGCCCATTAAAATTGAATTATTGCCTAAAAAAAAGACGCATGTTTAAAAAACAGCGTCTTTTTTTTACATTTTAAAAATTGTTTTTCATTTCAATATCCTACTTGGTTTTACTTTTTATTTTATTCGGTTTTAAAATATATGATTCAGCTTTACCTGAATTACAGAAAGTCAGGAGTGTTCCCGAGGTTTTAAAAAATAATGATTTACGGGTGTCGCCTTGAAAGTTGAGACCGGAGTTTTCAAAATCAATAGCCTTAAAATCTCCTTTTCCATTACCCAGCAACAAAACTCCTCTGGAAGCATCTTGTCTTCCCTGATGTGCTTCATTGGGATAAAATCTCCCGCTTAAAAGCAGGTCAACTTTTCCATCATGATTGAAATCTTCAGAAATAATAGAAAAAACAGGCGATTGCTGTGCTTGCCAGGGTAGAGCTTTAATTTCAAATTCTCCTTTCTTATTATTTAATGCGAAGCTGCTTAGAAGCATTTTGGCCTGTTTTTTTATTGCCCCTTCCTTTTCCTCTTCGGTAAAAAGGTCATCAAACCTTGCCATTGAGTAATCTTTGAAAGTGATAAATTTCTTTCTGAAGCTATTGATTTGCAAGTTAAGGTTCTCTCTTGGATGGACAGGTACCAATTTGCCTTTTAAATAATGCCCCATAACCGGGTCCATCTTTTTGTCATTATCAAAATCCTTGGCTATCATCACCATCGGTTGGTCAGTTGAGGCCCTGTAAAATGAATTGAGGCCTTCATTGCCTAGTATCAGGTCAGAAAAGCCATCATTATTAATATCAACAGCTTCCAAACTATTCCACCAGCCTTCAGTGTTTTCATTAGTCTTTGCTTTAAAAATTCCTTTATTGTTTTTTAGAATTGTAAGCGGCATCCACTCTCCAACGGTCGCCAGATCTATCCAACCATCATGGTCGAAATCTCCAATTGCGGCATCGCATACCATTCCGAAATTTTTCAGAAAGGGTGCCACACGAGCAGTCACATCAGTAAATTTACCATTTTCATTTTTTAGAATGTAGCTGTCGGCTTCTTTTGGGTATTGGTAAGGAGTTATTCGGCCTCCTAAAAACAAATCCAGATCACCATCTCGGTCATAATCCAAAGGCTCAATAACCTGGCAACTGACATTCATCTTGGGCAAATTTCCATTTTTAGTAAATTTTCCTTTGCCATCATTTATCCAAAGTTGAGGTTGAAATGCTATTGGGTTTTCAAGAGGCGATTCACAGCTCCCTCCAGTAATTATCAAATCCTGATCTCCATCAGAATCGGCATCAAAAAGCCTTAATGCACCTACTTCCATTTCCTTTGAAGTTGCAATGTCCTGTACTTTACTGAAAGTGCCTATTTTATTTTGTGCAAAAATCAAAGTTTCAGTGCCTCTAAATGCCCCTCCAATAACAATATCCTCAAGTCCGTCACTGTTTATATCACCTTTTGCAACCACCGGCCCAAAACGTGAGAGCATTTTATGCAAAGCTGCATTTTCATTAAAATCCAAAAAATCTGATTCTCGGTGTTCAAAATTAATGATATTTTCAACAGACGTAAAATAAGGTGAGATTGAATTTTTTATTCCATTTTCTAATCCAGCATCCACATATTTTAGAGTCAACTTTTTTAAAGTGCTGTCCAGATTTTTAAATGTCTGACTTTTTCCATCAGGCCAGGTGACCAACAATGAATCCACCTGATGGTTTTGACCTAATCCTATAATAAGTTCTTTATACATACTCGATAAATATCCTCTGACCGGAAAATTTTCAAAATGAAGTTTTTCTTCACCAACAAATGCAGTAACTTTTGCACCTATTCCGCCAGGGTTTATTTGGCTTCCTTCAAAATCAATTGACAGGCTATGATTTTTTGATTTTATATCTGTTTTATTTTTAAAAACAGAAGCCTCATTGTCAATATTATTCACAATCAAATCCAGATCACCGTCATTGTCGAGGTCAGCGTAAGCTGTTCCATTGGAAAATGATAATTCATCTAATCCCCATGCTTCCGAAACATTCTCGAAATTCATTTTTCCTTTATTTCTATAAGCATAATCTTTGAGTGGAATCTCCGGAACTTTCTCCACCAAATTCTTTCGGTTTTGGGTTCTTGCCCTGTCTGAACCAAACATATCGTTGTTTCGGTAGTAACTGATGAAATCCAGATCCGTTACATTTTTACGGTAACCATTTGAAATAAAAATGTCTTTGAGCATATCGTTATCAAGATCACAAATCAAGGCACTCCAGCTCCAGTCGGTTTTTGCAATCCCAGCCAAAAGACCATTCTCGCTAAATTGTGGAATACCATTTTGATTTCCAAGATTAACCTGAAGCATATTTCTCATGTATTGCAATTGGAAATTAAATGGCGGATTAATGCTAATTTCTTTCCGGTCATAATCCTGCCTGCCCAGCATTTGTTTTTGGCGTTCATTTTCTTCCGGCATCATATCTAGCTGAAAGATATCCACCTTGCCATCCTGATTGATATCAGCAGCGTCCATTCCCATTCCAGACATTGCCGTATGTGGCATTGACTCCTTAACCACATTCCGGAAAGTTCCATCTCCATTATTGAGGTAAAGTACATCTGAACTGAGGAAGTCATTGGAACAATAAATATCGGGCATATTATCATTATTATAATCACTTACTACTACACCAAGTCCCAGCCCTTCATATACTATTCCAGCTTTAACCGATACATCTTTAAATACAGGGTGACCATTCTCAGTTTTATTATTTTGAAAAAGCTTACTTGCTGAGGGGTGTGTTCCATCGTTGATAGCAACACGGTTATAACTGGGGTTTTGGGTATCAGGTGAAGTATTAAGAAGAAATACATCGAGGTCACCATCGAGATCATAATCAAAAAAGACAGATTGAGTGGTATAGCCTGAATAGTCCAATCCATATTCTTTGGCTTGTTCTTTAAAAGTTGGAATAGCTGTTTTTTGATTAATAAAAAGCAGGTTTTGTGTTTTGGTCATAGATTTATGCACTGCTACTGCAATATAAATATCATCCCAACCATCATTATTAATATCTACAATTGAAACACCATTGCACCATCTGTCGGTTTTGATTCCTGCTCTTTCTGTAATTTTTTCAAACTTCATTTTTCCTTTATTCAGAAATAATTCTGAGCTAACCTGATTGCCGGAAAAGAACACATCTTTTAAGCCATCCTTATTGAAATCACCTATTCCTACTCCACCTCCATTGTAAAAATTAGTGAATGTAAAAGCGTTCAAATCATCTGTTGGTTTCATCAAATTTTTGAAATCAATCCCAGTTTCAGAGGAAGATAATTTCTCAAACATAGAATCAGATTTTGATTTACATCCAACAAAAATGAAAACAAAAGCGAAAAGAGCAATTATAGATTTCATAAGCTTGACCTTTGATAATATTACAATTTTAATTTTTTAATTAAATTTTTCATGTTGCACTAAAATCTGTAGCAAAATAATACCATTTTGTGAAAAAAAATCAACATTTCTTTTTTGGAATTATTTTTTCGTGTAAATTTGACACATATTAAAAAAAATTAAAAATAAAACCTTAAAAATTATTCAATCACTAGAAAATGCCTAAATAAACTCCAGCGGATCTCTTACTCATAATTATATTTTTTTCATTTATTCAAACATTTTAAACATGATGTTGTACAATTACAAAACAACCTTAGAAAATGCCGTATTGAGAAAGTCAATAAGGCTACTGCCTGTTTTAGTTCTCTTTCTGTTTTCTTTTACTTCCATAATGGCTCAGGTCAAAGGTGTGGTAAAGAATGAAAATGGAGAAGGATTTCAAGGTGTCAATGTCCTGGTAAAAGGTACCACTACAGGTGCTGTAACCGACAATGAAGGCCGCTACGAAGTAAAAGCTACCAGTGAATCGGTTTTGGTATTTAGCTTTTTGGGATATAAATCTCAGGAAGTTAAAGTAGGAGCCCAAAAAGAAATCAACGTATCATTGGTTGTAGATGAAAGTCTGATGGACGAGATTATTGTAGTAGGTTATGGTACTCAGAAAAAATCAACACTTACTGGTGCTGTATCTTCTATTACCAACAAAGATTTGACTACTCAACCTGTAATCAGTGCTCCACAAGCTATGCAAGGTCGTATAGCAGGGGTATCTATTGTTAACAACAGTAGCCCTGGTGCTGAACCAACTGTTCGTATCAGAGGGGTAGGATCAATCAGCTTAAACCCAAATCCATTATATGTGATTGATGGTGTTCCTGCTGGTGGTCTTAACACTATTGCTCCAAGTGATATCGAGTCAATCGAGGTTTTGAAAGATGCCAGTGCATCGGCCATTTATGGATCAAGAGCTGCCAATGGTGTAGTTTTGATTACTACCAAAAAAGGGAAATCTGGTAAATTGAGCATAAGCTTAGATTCTTACATTGGTACTCAACAAGCATGGAAAACTCTTGATCTGCTTAATAGTGCGGAATATATCAAATACGGTACTGCTTTGCTTTCGGCTTCAGGACAACCAATTCCTGCTCGTTTTTCAAATATGAACACGCCAATCTATCCGGGAGCAACAACTACTTTTGCTCAGACAGAAACTGACTGGCAAGATGTAATGTTTAAAAAAGGCCCTATTAACAGTACTCAACTTTCATTGGGCGGTGGAACTGACAAATCAAAATTCTATATGTCATTTGGTAATTTCAAACAAGAAGGTATTTTACCATTTACAGAATATGGACGTCAAAACCTTAGACTTAACTCAGATCATCAATTAGCTAAGTTTTTATCAGTAGGTCAGACCTTGATGATTTCATCTGATAATCGTATAGCTGAGAGAGATGCTGGTGGTAGAAGTATGATTATGAATATCATGCGTATGACCCCTTACTGGCCAGTAAGTGATCCAACTAAATTGGGTGGTTACAGTACAACTGCTCAGGGACTTGATGCTACTGACCCTGAAAACCCAATGCGTATTGCTGTTCAAGAACAAAAAGATCAGAAAGACAGATCTTATAAAATGTTGGGAACTCTGTATGCTGAAATTAAATTTACCAATTGGCTGAAATACAAGTTTACGGCTGGTGGTGACTATGCCAATTCAATTTTTACAGGTTTCGTTCCTATATATAATGATGGAAACCGTAGTCGTCAAACGGCTGAATTGAGCCAAAATAGGGGACAGTTCTTCTCAAAAGTGTTTACAAATCAATTGAACTTTGACAAGACAATCGGTAAAAACATTATCAATGTAACTGCTGTTGCTGAAAGACAAGACGCTAAATTTACTTCAATTAATCTCACAGGTCAAAGACCGGATAATAATATTCAACAGATTCAGGGAGCTTCCAATGTAAGTGGTAATACTGCTACCAATGAAAACTCTTTGATTTCATATGTGGGAAGATTGAATTATGAATATGATAGCAAATACCTTTTAAGTGCATCTGTTCGTCGTGATGGTTCTTCTAAATTTGCTCCTGGTAACAAATGGGGTACTTTCCCTTCATTATCATTGGGTTGGAGGTTAAGTGAAGAGGCCTTTATGAAAGATGTACCTGCAATTTCAGAAATGAAATTAAGAGGTAGTATTGGTGTAACTGGTTATAACTCAATAGGTGATTATGACTGGCAGCCATTGGTTTCTGCCAATAATACTATTTATCCTGTTGGTAATGATGGTACAAACCTGGGTTCATACTTTAATAGCTTGGGTAATGGTGGCTTGAGTTGGGAAGAAACAACAATGAAAAACATAGGTTTGGATGTTTCATTGTTTAACAACAAAATTAGCTTGTCAACAGAAGCTTATATACGTAAAACTGACGGTCTTCTTCTAAGAGTTCCTCTACCTGAATCTATGGGTTATTCAAATAGTCCATTAGCTAACGTGGGTAGTATGCAAAACAAAGGTTTTGAACTTTCTCTAGGATATCACATCGATAAAAAAGATTTGAAATCAACATTGACAGGAACTTTTGACCTGATAAGAAACAAAGTTTTAAGCCTTGCTACACCTAATGCAACCTTAAATGCCGGTAACAATGCTGACTTTGGTGGTTTTGATATTACTCGTACTGAAGCTGGTCAACCACTTCAATCATTTTATGGATGGCAGGTAGAAGGCATCTTCCAAAATGAAGCTGAGATTTCGGCTGCCAATGGAAAAGATGGAAATTCAACTACTCCATATCAAAATGAAAGCACTAAAGCAGGTGATATTAAATTTAAAGATTTGAACGGTGATGGTAAAATTGATGCAAGTGACAGAACTTATCTAGGAAGCTATTTGCCTAAATTCTCTTATGGTTTGAATTATTCTGGTACATACAAAAACTTTGACTTCGGTGTATTCTTCCAGGGAGTTTATGGAAATAAAATATACAATGGAACAAAAGTATTGGGACAAGGTATGCTTAGATTATTCAATGCTTCAACCGATGTTTTAGATGCCTGGACCCCTACTAACACAGACACAGATGTACCAAGAGCAGTAAGTGGTGATCCAAATCAGAATTCAAGAACTTCTGATCGTTTTATCGAAAGTGGTTCATATTTAAGACTTAAAAACTTAACAGTTGGCTATACGCTTTCACCTTCGAAAATTTCAAGTCTTACCAATAATGTTCTGACAAAAGCCAGAATTTACTTCACAAGTCAAAACCTATTAACATTTACTAAATATACAGGTTTTGATCCGGAAATCGCATCCAGAAACGGTAACTTACTTACTAATGGAGTTGATTATGGAATGTATCCTCAGGCTCGTACACTTACTGTGGGTGTTAACTTAGGATTTAATTAAAATTTAAAATTTTGTTAAACACAAATTCTAAAAAAATATTTGAAATGAAAAAAGTATTAATATTAACAGGTGCTATTATCCTGGCAGTAGTGATTAGCTGCGAAAAATCAAGTTTGGATAAAGTGAACCCCAACGGTGTGACCTTTGATACTTACTATTCTAACGATAATGAACTAATTGCTGGTGTTAACTCTGCCTATGCTACAGTTCAAGGTTTCGGTTTGGGTGCAAGGGAGTGGTTTTTTACTCATGACCTTAGGAGTGATGAAATGTCAACAGGTGGTGGACAGTTAGAAGCTCCTCGTAACCAATTGTTGATAGGAGTTAATGATGCATCAAACCCTGTTGCTAACTCAGTTTATACAGGATGGTACAGAACGATTCACCGTGCCAACGTTGTTATTGAGAGTGGATTAAAAACTAATGCAGGTTTTTCTGAAGCAATTAAAAACAGAGTAACCGGAGAAGCAAAATTCTTAAGGGCGTGGGGATATTTTGAGTTAGCCACGCTTTGGGGTGGTGTACCTCTTTATATTGAATTTGCCAAATCTGTTGAAGATGCTCAGCCCAAATCAACTCAGGAAACAGTTTACAAACAAGTAATAACTGACCTTAAAGCTGCTGAGGGTTTATTGCCAGAAAGCTATGACGCTAAAAACTTGGGAAGAGCTACTAAAGCTGCTGCTCAGACCCTTCTTGCTCGTACTTATCTTCAAATGGGTGACTATGCAAGTGCTAAAGCTGAATTGGAGAAAGTTGTAAATTCAGGTAGATTTAAATTAGTTGATAACTACCTTGATTTAACCAACGCAGAAGGAGAATTTAATTCAGAGTCAATTTTTGAAATTGTTTTCTCTCAATCAAATGGTGCTTTCAACTGGAGTGGACCAGACGGAGATGGTAACAGTGTACAGGAAGAAACCATCAGAACTCAGGAGTATTCACCTATTGGCTGGAGAAACCTGATTCCTTCTAACAAAATGATTGACAACTACGAAAGAACTGTAAAAGGAGATGCCAAAAATGATCCGAGATATGATATGTCTTTCTGGAAAGCTGGTGATAAATTCAATAATGGTAATGACGTGATTTCGGATGCTGCTGTTCAGGGTAATTCTTCACAATTGGATGGAAAAACTTTCAAAATCAGCTGGAGAAAATACTCTTTACTTTATAAAAGTAACTCAGGTTTTGCAACCAGTGGTATCAACATGAGAGTTATGCGTTATGCTGATGTACTTTTGATGTTGGCCGAATGTGAAAACGAATTAGGTAATTCTGCAAAAGCAATTTCTTTGATGAATCAGGTTAGAGCTAGAGCTTCTGTTGCAATGCCAGCTTATCCTACAGCAAACTATCCTTGCGATAGCAAAGCAAAAGTTTTTGAGGCTATCCAACACGAAAGATTTGTTGAATTATCTGCTGAACAAGTTCGTAACCTTGACATTTTGAGATGGAGAAAAAATAAGAAATTGACAACTGAGCCAATTACTTATTTCAAAGCCAGCAAACATGAATTGTTACCACTTCCACAAACTGAAATCGATAATAATCCGAAAATTGAACCAAAAGATCAGAACCCGGGATATTAAATAATACAATAAATTAATAATAAAAAAAAGACTGTCTCTGACAGTCTTTTTTTTTTGAAGTTTTTACTAAACGTTCTTTTTAGACTTTTTAAAAATTGAGGAATTATTACAAAATCATACGGCGGGAAAATTTGAAAGTTTAACAAAATAAATATTTGCACATTTGTACATTATTCAACCATTCTTTATAAAAAAATGACCAGACTTTTTACCATAGTCTCATTGCTCCTTTTTGCTTTGATTTCCAATGCTCAACAAATTTCGAAAGATTATCTCGTTCAACTTACCCGTGAATGGAAAGGAGAGCGATTTCCTGACGGAAGGCCTAAAGTGCCGGATACCATCCTCGACAGAATGAAAAAAGTCACACACGAAGAAGCATGGGCAGTTTTACGAAATAAAAATTATCGTCATCAATATGAAGGCAACTGGCAAACTATCAATCCTGACAGCGTTTTGGTCGGTAGAGCTGTCACCGCCATTTTTATGCCGGGCCGCCCAGATATTCAAACAGCCATTGATGATAAAGGTATTAAGCAGGATGGCAGATTAAAAGCCCAAAATACCTGGGTTATTGAAACCTTAGTCAAACGAGACGTATATGTAGTGGATCAATTTAATGCCTATGAAGATGGCCCAACCATTGGAGACAACCTTGGAAATGCTATTTTTAACCGTACCGGCAACGGGATTGTATATGAAGGTGCCATCAGAGATTTAAATGGACTAAGAGAAATTGGGGGTTTTACCTCTTATTTTAGAAGCTATCATCCTAGTCACCATCTAAATACAGCTTCTCAACCGGGAGGGCTAAATACTACCCTGGTAGGCATTAATCATCCTACAAAAATCGGAAATGCTACTTGTATGCCTGGAGATGTGGTGCTTGGACGTGAGGGTGGCGTAATTTTTATCCCACCTCATCTTGCTGAAGAGGTTGTTAAATCCTCAGAAGTGGTAAGACTCAGAGATAAATTTAGCCATCAGAGACTTAAAGAAGGAAAATATACCACAGGTCAAATAGATACCCGTTGGTCAGCCGAAATCGAGAAGGATTTTTCTCAATGGCTTAAAGAACATATCAATGAGCTGCCGGTGGCACCGGAACAAATTCAGGAAATTCTTAAAGAAAGAACCTGGTAATAGGTTTTTGCATTATTAATTCTTTCAAATTTTATTTAATTAATTCAACCCCGGGAATCTCCCGATTAAAAATATTTAACCGTGAACAGAAGAAACTTTTTTAATAAGGCAGCAATTGGTGCGGCCATGGCAGCATCACCTTTAGCAACATTTGGAAGAGAATATGAAACGGCAATCGATCGTGCCCCCAAAAGCTCTGCCCCTTCCGATCTCAAAATAACTGAAATTAAAGCAGGCTACATAAGAGATGGTCACAGCTTATTTGTAAAAATATATACCAATCAGGGGATAATTGGTCACGGAGAAGGCGTTGATGCTACTCCCGGCACTTATCACTTAGTAAAAATGATGGGTCGGAGGATTCAGGGACAAAATCCCCTCAACGTAAATCGTCTTTTTGAAAATATCCGTCGATCAGGTTTTTTTGAAGGTGCTCAGGCGGGTATGTTTATTTCAGTTTTAACTGCGGTTGAAACCGCCCTATGGGATATTGCCGGAAAAGCCTTCGGAGTACCTGTTTATCAACTGCTTGGCGGAAAATTCAGAGATTCTGTTCGGGTTTATATGGATACCGCCTTATATCAGAATAGGCTTCCTGTTCCGGGTGATTTTGCCAAAGCTGCTCGTGAAGCAGTAGATATGGGTTTTTCTGCAGTGAAATTTGACCTTGACCAAGCCAACGACCCCAACAAATATGATCGTTACAATTGGACAGCAAGCCCTGCCGAATTGCAAAGAATGTATGACCAAATGGCTGCAGCAAGAAAAGAAGTTGGGCCAAATATTGACATCTGTGCTGATATGCATGGCCGATATGATGCTATCACCGGCGAAAAAGTAGCAAAAATGCTGGAGCCCCTAAACCTGATGTGGCTCGAAGAACCCATACCTGCAGAAAATGCTGACGCCTACAGAAAAATTACCGAATCAACCTCAACACCAATATGTGCAGGAGAAAATCACTATCTGGCCCATGGTTTCCGGCCATTGCTTGAATCCGGTGCAGTTGATATTATCATGCCTGATTTGCAAAAATGTGGAGGTCTAGGCGAAGGTCAAAGAATTGCTAATCTGGCCAACCTTTATTATGTGCCTTTTGCTCCTCATATGGTTGCTTCGTATTTGGGGGCAATGGCCTGTGCACATGTATGTGCGTCGGTTCCAAATTTTATGATTATGGAATGGCAGATTTACTTTCATAAAGACCCGATGTTTAAAGAGATAGTAAAGTTTGAGGGTGAAATGGTAGAAAAAAATGGATTTATCAAAGTTAGAGATACTCCGGGGATAGGTGTGGAAATTAATGAAGAAGGGATGAAAAAATATGCCACTCCTGGTGTCCCATTTTTTGAATAATGAAAAATGAAATTAGAGAGCCCGATCTTTGGCCGGGTTCTCTTTGTTGTGAAAATCCTAAAATAATCTAACGAAAAATCTAAAAAAAATGAAAATATTCAATACCAGTATTGGGCCGGTAATTGCTTCAGATGAAAATACTTACATTGTTTCTGAGTACTCTTTTGATCAACTGATTAACCAACCCGATCTTTTTAATTTTTTAAAAAAATATATAAATAATACTCAAAAAGCCAATCTTATTATTGAGGAAATACTACTCGCACCAATTGTCTCTCAAGAAATTTGGGCATCGGGAGTTACTTATTTAAGAAGTAAAAATGCCAGAATGGAAGAATCAAAAGATGCTGGTGGTGGTGATTTTTATGACCGGGTTTATGAAGCAGCCCGTCCAGAGCTTTTTTTTAAAGCAACTGCCGCCCGTACCGTTGGCCACAATGAAAAAATAAGAATCCGAAAAGATTCTAAATGGAATGTACCCGAGCCTGAACTTACACTATTTGTTAATTCGACCGGAAAAATCGCCGGTTACACTGTTGGAAATGATGTGAGTTCAAGAGATATAGAAGGCGAAAATCCACTTTATCTGCCCCAGGCTAAGTCTTATGATAAAAGTGCGGCCATAGGACCGGGAATTTTGGTACTTGAAAATCCCATTTCTAAAGAAACAGAAATAATTCTTGAGATTATGAGAGAAAATCAGGTAGTTTTTTCTCAAAAAACACAGTTAAACCATATGAAAAGAGAGCTTCCTGAATTGGTGGAATATCTGACCAAAGAATGTACTTTTCCCCAGGGTTGCTTTTTAATGACAGGTACAGGAATTGTTCCGCCTGATAGTTTTTCTTTAATCAGTGGCGATGTTGTAAATATTTCGATTGACTCAATTGGCACACTTTCTAACCCCGTAGAATAAATGGAGATTCTTGGTAGAAACTTAATTGGATTTGAAGTTTCTGAGCAAAATGACAAGCTTTTTTTTGCTGTAAATCCGTTTTCTGGACAAAATATTGAACCTGCTTTTTCGGCGGCTTCGGTTCAGGATTTAGAAAATGCTATTTCCAAAGCTCAAAATGCTTATTTGATTTACAGAAAAAAAACGGGTGAAGAAAAAGCCGTTTTTCTTGAAACAATCGCTCTGGAAATTGAAAACCTTGGAGATATTTTGATACAAAGGTATCATCTCGAAAGTGGTTTGGCTGAAGCCAGGGCAATGAATGAAAGAGGCCGAACCGTCGGTCAACTGAGACTATTTGCTGCTCTTTTGAGAGAAGGTTCCTGGGTTAATGCAATCATCGATCCGGCTCAACCTGAAAGACAGCCATTACCAAGGCCTGACCTCAGGTCAATGGAGAGGTCTCTGGGTCCGGTTGCCATATTTGGTGCAAGCAATTTTCCGCTTGCATTTTCGGTGGCAGGAGGTGATACTGTTTCTGCCCTGGCAGCGGGTTGTTCGGTAGTTTTTAAAGGCCATCCTTCCCATCCCGGAACATCTGAATTGGTTGGGCGTGCAATAATTACTGCAGCAAAAAGTTGTGGTATGCCCGACGGTGTATTTTCATTGATTTTTGATGAAGGCATTGAAATTGGGCAAGCTCTTGTAAAACATCCCGCAATAAAAGCAGTTGGCTTTACAGGCTCATTTAATGGTGGGAAATCAATCTTTGATGCTGCCAATTCCAGGTCAGAACCAATTCCTGTTTATGCCGAAATGGGTAGTGTAAATCCGGTCTTCGTTTTACCAGAGATTTTAAAAGAAAAAGGAGAAAGCATTGCAGCTCAATATGCGGCATCAGTAACCTTGGGTGTTGGACAGTTTTGTACCAATCCGGGCTTAATGTTTGTGCCAAAAAATCAGGAATTTGTTGATTTACTGAAAACTCATGCAGTCAAATCACAAGGAGGAAATCTGCTAAATAAAAATATTCAAAATTCTTACAAAAATGGCATTGAAAATCAGAAAAAGTATTCAGATATTCTTGCCATCGGAAATGAATCTACCGGCGAAACAGTCGCCCAACCTTATTTCCTGACAACAGATTTTCGTAATTTTTGCTCAAATGATGCACTGTCTAAAGAAGTATTTGGTCCTTCTAGTATTTTGGTTCAGGCCTCAGACATGAATGAGCTTCTCGAAGGGGCGGAAAAACTGGAAGGTCACCTTACAGCAACTGTATGGGGTACTCCCACAGAATTATTGCAGTATTCTGCACTTTTGGAAATATTGGAACAAAAAGTAGGTCGGATAGTAATCAATGGATTTCCAACAGGTGTGGAAGTATGCCATGCAATGGTTCATGGAGGGCCTTATCCTGCTACAACCGACAGCCGTACGACTTCTGTGGGTACTCAGGCTATAACCAGATTTACACGCCCGGTTTGTTTTCAGGACATGCCAGATATGCTTCTTCCTGATGAATTAAAAGAAGGGAATCCTCTAAAAATCAGTAGAAAAGTAAACGGTAAATGGGTTTGTTGTACATAAAAAAACATACCCCAAAGTGGAGTATGTTTTGAAGTATAACTAATTTAAAAATATTTCTATGATTCTACTTTGGGTTCGTTTTTGCTCCAGTAATTGGCTATCATAGAACCCGTTACATTCATCAGCGGTCCAAATATTGCCGGTGCCAAACCTACAGTAGCTATTTTACCCATTTCATTGGCCAATGCCGAAGCCAAACCTCCATTTTGCATACCTACTTCAATTGCTATTGCTCTGGCATCTATTTCTGCCAATCGGAATAGTTTGGCCGAAAAATATCCCAAAAGATAACCGAAAGTGTTGTGGATAAACACCACTAAAATTAAAACCAAACCAACAGTTCTCAAGGATGCCGCTCCACTCGCAGTTACTACCAAAATAATGTAAGCTATTCCCAACATTGAAAAAACAGGTAATACTTTAATGATTCTCTTAACGAATTCCGGAAACAGTTTATTTAGCAATAAACCCAGAATGATTGGAATCAAAACTAACTGAGACATATCCCAGAACATATTGAGGAAATTAATTTCTATCAATTCTCCACCCAAAATCTTCATTAAAAGTGGAGTCATAACCGGAGCCATTAAAGTTGCCATTGAGGTTATGGTTATAGAAAGGGCTACATTAGCTTTTGCCATGAGTGCCATTACATTGGAAGCCAACCCACTCGGGCTACAACCAATCAATACTACACCTGCTGCTACTTCAGGAGGGAAATCAAAAGATCTTGAGAGTAAAAAACCAAGAATAGGCATAATTGTAAACTGTGCCAAAAGCCCAATAAATACCTTTTTGGGAGATTTAAATATTTCGACAAAATCCTGAACAGTCATGGTGGCACCCATTCCCAGCATTATTATTTGCAAAACTGGCTTAATAAAGGTATTAAGCTTAATTCCTAAAAAACTACTGAAAGTATCAGGGAAATTATAACCGAGAATTACCAGAAAAATTATACTGATGGTATACCAATAATCTTTAATCTTCATTTATATCAAATTTTTAAGCCAAAATTATGACCATGTGCGATCCCAGCTGTCCACTTTATCCCACTCAGTGGTTGGTGCAAAATAGAGTGTTCCATCAGCAAGATGCGATTTTACTACTTTTTCGTTCAATTCTACACCTAAACCCGGTTTTTCAGGCACTTTCACGAAACCATCTTTATAAATTGGCTTATCGATGCCATCAACCATATCTTCCCACCAGGGAACATCAAAAGAGTGGTGCTCCAAAGCAATAAAGTTCTCAGTGGCTGCAGCACAATGAATATTAGCCATAAAACTAACCGGAGTGCCGGCAAAATGCATTGCCATCGGAATACCATGTTCTTCGGCATAATCACCGATTTTTTTGGTTTCCAACAGCCCTCCTGAACTAGCAAGGTCCGGCTGAATCATATCTACTGCACGAGCATCAATCAATTTAATAAATTCTTCTTTTAAATAAATATCTTCACCGGTCAAAGTAGGGGTATCAAGAGCATCTGAAATTTGTTTCCATTGGTCAGTATAAAACCAAGGAATCATGTCTTCAAGCCAGGCTAATTGGTATTTTTCAAGTGCTTTGCCTATTCTTATAGCAGTATTTACCCCGAAATGTCCGAAATGATCTGCAGCGAGAGGAATATCATATCCAACTGCTTTTCTTACTTCGTTAACGAAATTTGACATGATATCAATACCTTCATCTGTTACTTGTATACCTGTAAACGGATGCTTGGTTTGTGCATAACTTCTGGCATTACCTTTCAAGGGTTTTCTATCTCCCCATTGTTTGTCATATTCCATATTTAGACCTCCAATCACGGTATGGGGATGATTTTTAAGCATATCTACACCAAAATCCATTTTCAGGAAAGTAAGACCCAAATCCTGACGTTCTTTCATTTTTTTTGCAAATTCTATCGGATCATCAAGCGTTGGCGTATCTCCGTAAATCCTGATATAATCGCGATATTTCCCTCCAAGCATCTGATATGCAGGTACGCCATAAGCTTTACCGGCAAGATCCATGAGTGCCATTTCTACTCCACAAACTCCACCAGCAGCACGGCCATGGTTGCCAAATTGTTTGATTTCTTTAAAAAGCATTTCCGGGGTACAAGGGTTTTTACCTAATAACCTGCTTTTCAGAAACAACCCATATTTTGCAGAGGCTCCGTCCCTGATTTCACCATAACCTGAAATACCCTGATTGGTATCGATTCTGATGATTGGACATGTCATGGGAGCTTTGGTTACCACTGCAATCCTGAGGTCGGTAATCTTGAGCTCAGAAGGGGAGCTCGCTCTTTTTACTTTTTGGCTTAAAAACTCGATTTCTTTATCGGGTTTTCCGTCAAAAAGCATTCCCAGTGACAAACCGCCCAAAGCTGAGTTTCTCATAAAATCTCTCCTGCTGGTGCCACCGGTAATGTCTGTATTTATTTTTTCTGATGGAATACCTGCTGTATCAGGACCCTGAGGTATTTCGCCATTAAATTTTAAGCGATCAAATAGATTTTTGCTCATGGTTTTTAATTTTTTGATTGAATAAGTTTTTTAAAAAGGCATTACAAAAAAACAATATTTACCAATTTCTGTCTTTTGTAAATTCCTCAAATTCAGAATTTGACATTTGCAGTTTGGAAGGGTTATCTTTCACCCATTTTAGAAAATCATTTTTTATTTCTTCACTCCACTTTTGGTCAATTTGACCTGGGGTATATTTTCCCTGCTTGAGTCTTAAATGACCGAACTCATCTCTTAGGGCAATAAATTCAGCATTTTTAATAAGGTCTTCGGCCAAATACGCAGGTATGAATACAACACCTTCTTTTTTACCCAAAACCAAATCGCCGGGCATCACTGTAGCCCTTCCAATTCTGATAGGGCAATTGATACAAGTAAGCATCATTTCTTTGATGTAGGAAGGATCAATACCTCTGACAAAACCGGTAAAACCTTCAATTGCTTCCAGTCCGTCGAGGTCTCTTACTCCTGCGTCAAACACAACACCGGTCTTTGATTTTGCATAAATTGAATTTCCAAGATTGTCACCTATGAGTGTCCCGTCGATAATTTTTCCATAGCCATCAGCTACGTAAACATCTCCTTCTTTAAGTACATCAATGGGCCATGAATTAGGAGAACCTGATCTGTTTTCTTCTTTTCCTTTTTCTCTTATTCGGAGGTCAATATCCGGCCTTGAAGGCATATATTGAGCTGTTACCACTCTTCCCACCAAAGGGACATTGCCAATTATTTGCCAACCGGCCTCAAACTGGTTGTTAAAGCCTTTGTTTTTCAGATAGCCCCAGGCTTCTTCAATTGAGGTATTTTTCAAACGCTTCAATAATGCGTCCGAAATTAATGGCCTGCCATCGGGTGCACGAACACCGGTATATTCTTTGGAAAATTGTTTGATTTGGTCGGATGACCATTGTACTTGTTGGGCATTCACAATGGACACTGCAAACACTCCTGCGAAAAGGAATATTAATAATTTTTTCATTGATATTTAAGATTAAAAATTGAGAGGCCTCCTATTTCGTAAAAAGAGCTAAGAGGCCTCAAAAATTATTTATAAATATAAGAAAATTATTTATCCCACCACACTTTTGTATCCAGATTATCAGCACCCATACGGGCAATAGCGGCTTTTACATTTTCGCTGTTTACTGATATTTCAGAGTTTTGATAAGTAAGTCGGTTAATAAAATCTCCTTTAGTATCCTTTAATGGATAAGGGTTAGGAGTAAGTTTTGGAAATCCGGTGCGACGGAAATTGGCAAATGCCTCGGGGCCGTTAAGAAACGACGATATCCAATATTGAACTCCAATTTGCTCAAGAGCTTTTCCTGCTTGAAATGCATTCTCTGTCAGGTACTTATCAATATCAGCCTGGCTAATTGCCATTGCGGCATCATGTTCAGCCATTTGTTGCATATGTAGAGTAACTCCTTTTGCAAAATACTCTGAAACATTGCCAGTGATATAACCTCTTTGCACGGCTTCAGCCAACAATAACTGGGTTTGAGAAGCGGTTACCAGATGCTGGGGAGCAGTATTTTTTACAATACGGGTACGGTCGGCTTGCGTATAATCATAAAAACTGGCCAAACCGGCTGCTTTTGCCACAGCAGGAATCGTTCCGTTGTCATAACCCATAGGCATACCAAACTGCAACGCAGGGTCACGATTGGCTTTATCTGCTGATTGTTGAGGACCAGAGGAAGCTCCAACATACCTAACGGCGATAGATTTTAGTCTTGGGTCATTGGTGCTTTTCAATTGATTAACAAATGGAGCAGCAAGGTACCAGTTATTGGCTTCGGTTGAGTTAAGCATTCCTCCATTTGGATTTTGATAATTGGCATCATGTTTAATTACAAAACTTTCTGAATTCTGAGCCATGACCCCACCGCTAACTGCAGTTGCCACTACTGACTTTGCTTTATCCGGACTAACCTCACTCAATCTCATACCTGCTCTTAACAGCAAAGAATAACCCAATTTTTTCCATTTATTAATATCTCCGCCATACAAAATATCAGCAGTTTCTATTTTTCCGGAAGCACTCAAAGCTGCCGACGCCTCAGTCAATTCTTTGACTAAGTCAGTATAAATAGCTTCCTGGCTATCGTATTTGGGTTGAAAATTGGCACTAATATAGGCCAGGCCTGCTTCAGAATATGGAATATCACCAAATGAATCGGTCATTACCATGAAAGCATAAGCCTGGACAATACGAGTCATTTGGTATAGATTACCTCTATCACTCTTATCTTTTACTTGTGATATGATATCTTTAGTATTACGAATCACTGTTCTGTAATATCTGGTCCACATAGGATCAAGAAGTGCCCTGTTGTCCTGATTGAAATTGGCACCCGTAAGTACACCAGAGTTTGGCGAAACCATCTGCTGCACGATCGTCATTTCATAAATCGCCGTAGAAGTAGTCGGCGAAATATTGATTATGGCCTGATTAAGAATGAATGCCGGGTCAATGCTTGTAACGGCAATTTTTCGGATATTCATTTCGTCAAATCCTTTGTCGCAAGAAGTTGCAAACAATACCAAAACGCTGATTGATATATATTTAAAAACCTTTTTCATGTAAAATGCTTTTTAGATAAATTAAAATTTAACGTTAAGATTAAAGCCAATAGAGCGGGTAGTAGGTACACCAGTTGATTCAAGACCCACAATATTGTCGGAAGTAAACCCAAATGAATCTGGATCAATATTTGGTACCCATTTTTTCAGCATCAATACATTGTTGCTAACAATACTTAATCTCACATTATTGATTGGAACATTTTTAGGGATGTATTTACTCAAATCATACCCCAAGGTTATCTGACGGAGTTTCCAGAAACCTGAATTATAAATAACCGGTTCTACCAGAGCCTGTGATCTTACAACTTCCCAATAGGCTTGAACAGGGGCTTTTACGGCATTAACTTCACCTTTTTCATTGACACCAACGCCAACAACACCTCCGGTATCACGACCTTCGAGTGACATTTTGTGCAATCCATGACGAACAAGGTTGAAATTGGTACCGGAAAGCATTTTTCCTCCCAAACTGAAATCAATCAAAGCTGATAATGAAACTCCTTTGTAGTTAAAGCTATTTGTGATACCACCTACCCAGTTAGGCAGGGCACTTCCAAAACTAATTTGATCCGGAGTTCTTAAAGGCAGTCCGTTTGCTCCAAATACTTTATTTCCTTTGTCATCTCTTCTGAAGCCGAATCCGTACAACTGACCCAATTCCTGACCAACTACCTGACGCAATTCTCCGTTAAAAATATGTGTACCTGTAGTAATTCTTTCTCCCGGGGTATCAGTTTGAAGGCTTAATAATTTGGTTTTATTGTAAGAACCATTAAAATTAATATCCCATTTGAAGCCACCTGTTTTGACTGGAGTTAAACTTAATAACCATTCAAATCCTCGGGTCCGGCTTTGTCCGCTATTAATCAGGGTAGTCACAAAACCCGATGCATCTGAGATTTGTGCCGAAACTATCTGGTCAGTTGTAATTTTATTATAAACTGCCAAATCAATACCTACTTTATTGTCAAAAAGTTTCAATTCGATACCCGCTTCTTTTTCAGCAACGCTCATAGGTTTCAAATTTGGATTTGGAACTGTTGTTCCTTGTGAAGATCCCAAAGGTTGTCCAGCAAAAAGGTTGGAATTTATTCCATAAAATAATGAATTGGAATAGGGTGCCACGTCAAGGTCAGAGCCCACTTCGGCATAAGCCAGTCTTAATTTACCGAATGTCAACCAATCAGGACTATTTTTCAAGGCCTGAGAGAATACAAAACTTCCGGAAATGGAAGGGTACAAGATACTCCTGTTAGCGGTAGATAATGTTGAAAACCAGTCGTTTCTGGCAGTGGCATTCAAAAATAAGAAGTTTTTATATGATATTTCGGCAGAACCATAAACTGAGTTTACTGCTCTTTCCTGAAGATCATAAATAGGGTCTTTAACCCGACCATTCATGATGGTATATAAGTCACGAACCACAAAATCGACCACCTGCGTACTGTTTAAGTCAGATCTGCGATACATTTGGTTTCCACCCACAGAAAAATCTAAACCGATGTTTCCAAATTCCTTGTTTCCTGAAAGCAAGAAATCTTTATTTATCTCTCTGAATCTTCTTGCATCCTGAGTATATCTTCCGTTTACAAAACCGGCAGGTGCAGGCCCTAATGAAGCTTGCCCTGTAGGGAAATTGTTGTAATCTTCATCTCTCGACCAGAAATCCTGTCCAACTCTGCCCTGTAAAAAGAGCCAGTTGGTAAGTTGATATTTCAAAGCGATATTTCCAAACATTCGGTCTCTGGAAATATTGTGAAATTGCTCAGCCAATACAAAATAAGGATTGGTTCTGTTTCTGAATCTTGAATATACAAACTCGTTCCCGGCGGCATCATACTTCTTTTGATCGAGTAAATCCCATGGCATAGAGTTGGCCATAACTGCAACAGAAGTAGGTATTGAGTTATCCTGATTAGCAATATTGGGAGGGTTAGTATTTTTTTCGTTTGAATAATTGATGCTGGAATTAATGCTTAATTTTTTGCTCAAATTATAAGTTAAACCCAAATTGATGGTTTTTCTGTTAAAAGAGTTATTGGCAATAATTCCCTTTGAATCCATATTAGACATAGAGAGATTAAAACCACCTTTTGAGTCGCCACCCGAAAGCGAAATAGTATTTGTCCAGTTTTGACCTCTTCTGTAGAATAAATCATAACGGTTTTTGATGGGCTCATAAGGAACAGTAACTCCGTCAAACAAAACATGGGTCATACCCGGAGCAAATTTTTCCCCAAAAGACCATTGACCCGAAGTTGGATTTGCGGAGGTTGGCCTCACACCGTTTTCGCCCTGACCATACTCATATTGATAATCTGTAAAATCAAGAGCTTTTTCTGAAGTAAAATTGGTATTATAACTTACTCCAATACCTTTACCTTCTCCTCTTGATTTGGTAGTAATCATAATTACACCATCCTTGGCTCTTGAACCATACAAGGCTGCAGCAGTAGCACCTTTCAAAATTGTCATACTTTCGATATCATCGGGGTTGATAGAAGAAAGTCCATCACCACCGTCAGAAAATACACCACCGCCACCACGAACCCCGATAGAGGCATCTGAACCAGCATTGTTTTGGTTCGCCCCGAAATTGGTATTATCAACAGGAACACCATTAATTACTATCAAAGGGCTATTTTGACCAGTGATAGATGATTGACCACGTATCCGGATTTTAGAAGAACCTCCCGGCCCTGTACCCATACCCTGTACATTTACACCGGCAACTTTACCCTGTAAAGAGTTCATGAAGTTGGGCTGGCGGTTTTGGGAAAGGGCATCACTCGTTATGGTGGAGGTTGCATAACCGAGTTTTTTGGCATCTTTTTTAATACCGAGAGCAGTTACAACTACCTCAGTTAAGTTTTTTGCATCTTCATCTAATGTCACATTAATGACACTTGCCGAACTTACATTAATTTCTTTGCTTAAATAACCCACATAACTAAAAACCAATGTAGCACCCTGAGTGGCATTGATTTTAAAATTTCCATCCATATCAGAAGTAGTACCCTGATTGGTTCCTTTCAAAATAATTGAAACTCCCGGAAGCGGCTGACCGTCCTTTGCACCAGAAACTTTTCCCCCAACTGATTGAGCAAAGAGAAAATACGGTGATATAGAAAACAATAAGGCCTGGAGAAACAATTGTCGAATTCGTTTCATAAGTATTAAAGGTTTTGGTTGAACATTTTGCAAAGGTGAACAAACCATTTTTTTAATACTTTCATATTCTTTCAGTGAATTATTTTGTAATTTCTTTAGAATAAATTATATTGTTCAAAGATTTGGAATTACAGATTCTTCTTGTGTATTTTTGACACTAATTTATTTAACCCAGGTTTACTATGAAATTTCTTAATTACGAATTCCTTACCATAGGAGAAGAGAATGAATTTGAAAACATTTATTTGTTTAAAAAAGTAGCCATATCTCCAAAGAATAAAGATTTTTTACGAAGTAAAATTACCATCAAAAATTACTGTATAATGAGTATCCAATCGGGGCAATTTGAATGGAAACTCGATGGTGAAACTTTCAAAATCAGACCCAACGACCTGATTTTGGTGAGCCCTGGTATGGAAATGGAAAAAGATTTTGAGAATGTGGAATTTGGTGGATTTTATAAAATTTCGCTTGATGCAGGATATTATAAAATGAAGGAAAAGAATAAAGAAAATACTGCTATTGATAGCCGTGAAATCCAGACTATTTTTTCCAAATTTGACTTAAAGAAGTTTCTTATTTTCCGAAATCACAAAGAAGCTTTTGAAATTTTTGAAAAACTTGAGGAAGAGTTTTTAAACAAAGAGTTGGGATATTATGCCAGGATCAATGCATTGATTGATGAGCTCATTATTACCATCTACAGAAATACCTTAAAAGAAGAAATTACCATTGACGATAATAGTACTGAGTTCCAAAAACTGACTGTAATGCTTAAAAATAACCTTGCACATCATTGGACAGTAAAAGAAATGGCTGAATTGTCGGGAATGGGAGTCACAAACTTCACAGAGAAACTCAAAAACAATCTTGGTTTCAGTCCGTTTGACTATTTGATTTTTCTTAGAATCAATGAAGCGGCCAGACTTTTGAAAGAGTCGGATTTTAATCTTACCCAAATCGCATTTGACACCGGATTTTATTCGTCCCAGCATTTTTCAAATACTTTCAAGAAAATCATGGGATATCCTCCACGTGATTTCAGGAAAAATGCAGTGGCGTAATATGCTTAATATTGAACAGTATTTCCTGGATTTAAATACTTGGCTATTTTTATTGTGATCATTAAATTTTTTCAATTTTTCTTTGAAAAAATGTAAAGATAGTTGACTCTATTTATTTGAAAGATTCGCACTTTAGGTTGTAATCCGGAATGGATCATAACTTATAAAGTCTCAGATTGTCTTGAGAATTTGAGCTTTTTTATAGCCGGATTTTATTTTAATAGAAAATGATTATTGATTATCATTAACTCTTAATGGCTTTATTTCATTGTTTAACAAGTATTTTACTATCCTTTTTTTGATTGTCCTAAAATCATTATAAATTCGACCATAATCTTTCAAAAAAATGAATAAGTGGGCGATTGGATTTATATTATGTTTTGTTTTTTTAAGTATTCATTTTGTATATGCTCAAAAAAATGATTTAGGATCTGCTGCTCTCGTTATTGAAAGTAATTTTATTAAGATAAAACAAACTAGTGGTTTTTCTGATTTACAAACTGAAAAGAGAGTCACTGAGCATACCAATTTCCGTATGGCTTCAGTTTCCAAACAGTTTACTGCAGCTTGTATCATAATTCTGAAGAACAGTGGCAAATTAAATTATGATGATCACTTGTCTAAATTTTTCCCTGATTTTAAAACTGGAAACAAAATTACTATTAAACACCTTTTGACCCACAGTTCTGGCTTGATAGACTATGAAAACCTGATTCCCGAAAATCAAAAAGAGCAGATTTCCGACGCTGACGTGCTCAATTGGGTTGGGAAGGTGGATTCGCTTTTTTTTGAACCCGGTACCAATTTCAGATATAGCAACGGTGGTTTTTGTATTTTATCAAAAATTGTGGAGAAAGTTTCAGGGCAAACATTTTCAGAGTTCATGGCTGAAAATATCTTTAAGCCCCTTAAAATGAATAATTCTTATTTGTTTGAAAATGGAAGCTCGATGCCCAATCGGGCGATGGGGTATGCAAAAAATGAATCTGGTGAAATCATATTTTCTGACCAGAGCATTACAAGTGCCACCAAAGGTGATGGCTGCGTTTACACCAATCTCGCAGATTACCACAAATGGCTTTCTGCTTTAACCGAAAAACAATTGTTTGAAATTCAAAAAG
The DNA here is from genome assembly GCA_016722655.1 of Cytophagaceae bacterium. NCBI lineage: Bacteria > Pseudomonadati > Bacteroidota > Cytophagia > Cytophagales > Cytophagaceae > Cytophagaceae bacterium. The sequence continues at coordinate 1,003,208 of JADKIR010000005.1, read as the reverse complement.
AAAAGCAGGAAGTTAATTTCAGCATTCCTTCTCAAGCTGGCCTTTCTTATGGTTTGGGTTGGTTTAATATTTTGGGAAAAGAGCTTTATCATACGGGTTCCACTTGTGGTTTCAGCAATGTAGTCTGGTTGACTTTAGATGGTAAAAATGCTGTGGTGTATTTTTCCAATCTTGCAGATAATCACGCACAGGCTTATCCATATTTTACTACATTTAAGCCTTTATTTAACCTTGAAAAAGTGTTGCGGCTCACCAATTGAATTTTTGTGAGAAAAACCTTAACTTTCTGAATCGAACCTTAAATGAAAAATTCAATGGAATCATTTTTCCATCTTAACACCAATGGCAAAGACCAGAATACCTATGATGCCATCGTAATCGGTAGCGGTATAAGCGGTGGCTGGGCAGCAAAGGAACTTTGCGATGCCGGACTAAAAACCCTCGTCCTGGAGCGTGGACGCATGGTGGAACACATTCAGGATTATCCTACAGCCAATCTCAACGCCTGGGAAATGGAACACCGGGGCTGGATTCCCAAAAATCAAAAAGACGAGAATCCGATGATTTCAAAAGCCGCCGGATATGGAGAAGATACCCAACATTTTTTTATCAAAGATGCCGACCATCCCTATGTGCAGGAAAAACCTTTTAATTGGGTTCGGGGCTATCAGGTAGGAGGGAAGTCATTGACTTGGGGCAGGGCATTGCCTCGGTGGGGAGCGGGAGAGTTTTCTTCACCAGCCAGGCTGGGTTATGGTATGGAATGGCCCATCCGTTATGAAGATGTGGCTCCCTGGTACAGTCATGTTGAACGTTTCATTGGAGCTTGTGGGAACAAAGACGGCATCGAAAATATGCCTGATGGTGAATATCTTAAACCTTTTGAATTTAACTGTGCCGAAGCCGGCATGTCGGCCAAAATCGCCCAAAAGTATTCTGACCGTAGAATGATTCACGGGCGTTGGGCACATGTAACCGAGCAACCGGAAAGGTTTGCTGACCAGGGCCGAACATTCTGTCAGGCCAGAAACAAATGTATGCGTGGTTGCCCGTTTGGAGGATATTTCAGCAGCAATGCCTGTACTTTGCCCTGGGCCAATAAGACCCAAAACCTTACCATAAGACCTGATTCAGTCGTTCATAGCATTATTTATGATGAAAAAACACAAAAAGCCTCCGGAGTCAAAATCATTGATGCCAAAACCGGCAAAAGTCAGGAGTTTTATGCAAAAATAATTTTCCTGAATGCCTCAGCCTTAAATAGTAACCTCATTCTGATGAATTCCAAAAGCAGTCGTTTTCCCAATGGCCTGGGTAACGATAGCGGAACATTGGGCAAATATGTAGGTTTCCACAATTATCGCGGCACCATGAATGCCACGCTGGACGGCTACCAGGATAAATATTTCTACGGAGCCAACCCTTCGGAATGTATGATGCCCAATTTCAGAAATGTCAAAAAACAGGATACTGACTTTGTTGGAGGTTATATGTCTTTTATGGGGGCTTACCGTGGACGGGGAGATGAAAGTAAAAGTTTGGTTTCATTTGGCCCCAATTATAAAGAGGTCATGACTGAGCCGGGTCAGTGGGGTTGCTATATCTACATGCAGGGCGAAACCATCCTGAAGGCAAGCAACCGGGTGTATCTGAGTGATACAGAGACCGATCAATGGGGCATTCCGCTTTTGGTTACCAACGTGGCCTATGACGATAATGATGTAAAGATGATGAAAGACTTTCTGGTACAGGGAGCTGAGATGCTGGAATCAGCCGGTGCTAAAAATATTGTTGCTGAAGATCGCGGCTGGCCGCCGGGACTCGATATCCATGAAATGGGAGGATGCAGAATGGGTGCCGACCCGAAAACTTCGATGCTAAACGCCTGGAATCAGATTCATGCTTGTAAAAATGTGTTCGTAACCGACGGTGCCTGTATGACAAGCACCGGTATACAGAGCCCTTCGATATTTTATATGGCCCTTACTGCCCGAGCCGTGAATCATGCAGTTCAAAAATTAAAAAAAGGAGATTTGTAAAATATGAATATTAATCAAAAAACTTTCATCATTACTGGTGCAGCCTCGGGTTTGGGTCTGGCAGTAGCCAAAATGATAATAGAAAATGGAGGAAAGGCCGTGCTACTCGATATCAATGAAGATGCAGGAAAACTGGCGGAAAAGGAATTAAGTGGCAATGCATTTTTTGTAAAAACAGATGTTTCTGATGAAAATTCTGTTCAAAAAGCCATTGATGCCGCCAAAGAAAAGTTTGGGGGAATTTCAGGGGTTATTAACTGTGCGGGTATAGGTCCTGCTCAAAGAGTGGTAGGAAAAAATGGTCCGCATACGCTTGATTTTTTTCAGAAAGTATTAAATGTCAACCTTGTGGGCACTTTTAATATGATAAGGCTGGGGGCAAATCAAATGCAAAACAATGAGCCAGACTCAAATCTCGAAAGAGGAATAATCATAAACACCGCCAGTGTAGCGGCTTTTGACGGCCAGATTGGGCAAGCTGCTTATTCGGCTTCAAAAGGAGGGATTGTTTCCATGACCCTGCCTATTGCAAGAGAGCTCGCCCGCTCAGGCATAAGAGTGATGACCATCGCTCCCGGCATTTTCGAAACTCCGCTGATGTCTTCCTTCTCCAAGGAAATTCAGGATTCGTTGGGGCAGCAGGTACCTTTTCCATCCAGATTAGGAAAACCCGCCGAATTTGCAGCTTTAGTAAAGCATATTATCGAAAATACCTATCTCAACGGTGAAGTAATTAGACTCGACGGAGCCATCAGAATGCAACCAAAATAACCATAAAATAATGAAAATTAATTTGTTACAGAAACTATTTGTTTTATTGTTAATAACTTATAATTCAAATGTTTATGCTCAGAATGCCCCAGTTTTAGAATATTTATGCACAATAAATGTCAAATTAGGCGTACCAATGGTTCCAGGTGATGGACCTCATGGTTTCAGAAGAATCATACCCATTGTAGGAGGAACAGTCGCCGGGGAAAAACTGCAGGGAGAGGTTTTGCCAGGTGGAGCTGACTGGCAGGTCATAAGAAAAGACGGTGCCGCTGAAATATCGGCCGAATATCAGATAAAAACCACAGATGGTGTGATCATTTATTTGAAAAACACCGGTTTGAGGATTGCCAGCCCGGAAGTCGCAGCCCGATTGGGAAAAGGAGAAATGGTAGATCCTAAAGAATATTATTTTAGAATGGTTACCGTTTTCGAAACACCCACAGGAAAATATGACTGGTTAAACAAGTCAGTTTTCATTGCAAACGGCACTAAAAATCCTCAGGATGTGGAGATTAAGATTTTCAAAGTCTTGTAAAAAATTAGGATTTCGAAATTTGATTTTGTTTAAAAATTCGTTTTTTAATTCTAAAATCTAAAAAAATATCTGCAAATTTTATTGTATCATATTGATAAAATAATAATTTTGAGGAAATTAATACCTTAAATAAAATGAAAAGAACCTTCCTTCTAATATTATTGGTTTTGGTCAATACTATTGTTTTTTCCCAAAAAAAATGGATTGAAACCAATCACCAAACTTTCTCACAGATCAAAAATCCCGGAGGAAAAGCTTTAGGATACTCACCTTTCTCTGGAGTAAAAATACTCACTGTCAATGGTTTGGCTTTTAAAGATTTAAATAAAGATGGCAAACTTGATAAATACGAAGACTGGAGGCTAAGTTACGATGTTAGAGCAAAAGATTTGGCTTCGAAACTAAGCATCGAACAAATCGCCGGTTTGATGCTGTATTCTTCCCATCAATCTGTTCCTGCCCGTGCAGGTGGATATTTCGCAGGAACTTATGGCGGAAAACCTTTTGTTCCGGGTGAAACTGACCCAACTGAATTGACCGATCAACAGAAGAAATTTTTGGCAGAAGATGATCTACGACATGTTTTGATTACTACCGTTCAAACTCCTGAAATTGCTGCGACATGGAATAACAAAATGCAGGCTTATTGCGAAAGTGTAGGTCTGGGAATTCCAGCCAACAACAGCTCCGATCCCCGCCACGGAACAAAAGCCAAAGCTGAATATGATGCGGCTGCTGGTGGCGAAATCTCGATGTGGCCGAGTTCTCTGGGCATGGCAGCTACATTTGATCCTGCTATCACTGAGAATTTTGGTAAAATTGCTGCAGAAGAATACCGGGCATTGGGCATTACCACCGCTCTGTCACCACAAGTCGATATTGCTACCGAACCTCGCTGGGGACGTTTCAATGGTACATTTGGAGAAAGTCCTTTGCTTTCAGCCGCCATGGCTCAAGCTTATTGTGATGGTTTTCAATCGGGCAATTGGGGCTTAAAAAGCGTAAATGCTATGGTAAAACACTGGCCGGGCGGAGGTTCTGGAGAAGGTGGTCGTGATGCCCATTACGCCAATGGGAAGTATGCTGTATATCCTGGAAAAAATTTCGATGCACACATGATTCCTTTTATTCAGGGGGCGTTTAAACTTAAAGGACAGACCAAAATGGCCTCAGCCGTGATGCCTTATTACACTATTTCATGGAATCAGGACATAAAAAACCATGAAAATGTGGCTAATAATTACAATAAATACATTATCACGGATTTATTGAGGAAGAAATTTGGTTACGATGGGGTAGTTTGTACCGACTGGTTAGTGGTAGGAGCCCATAAGTCAATGGATTCTTTCCTGGATGGCAAATCATGGGGTGTAGAAAATCTTTCTCTTGTTGAGTTGCATTATAAAGCCTTAATGGCGGGAGTAGATCAGTATGGTGGAAATAATGATGCCAAGCCGGTATTGGAGGCTTACCAAAAAGGGGTTAAAGAAATGGGTGAAGCTGCAATTAGGGCAAGATTTGAGCAATCAGCTGTTAGGCTTTTAAAGAACATTTTCCGTGTGGGAGTATTTGAAAATCCTTACCTTGACCCCACTGAAACCAAATCAATAGTCGGTAAACCAGAATATATGAAGGCAGGCTATGAAGCACAGTTGAAGTCCATCGTAATGCTTAAAAATCAAGAGAATACACTGCCTTTAACTTCGAAAAAAACGGTTTATGTGCCCAAAAGATTTGTTTCAGCCAGTCGTAATTTCCTTGGAATGGAGACACCGGCAACGGAAGATTATCCTGTAAATATGGAGATTGTGAAAAAGTATTTTAATGTAACTGAAAACCCTGATGTGGCTGATTTTGCTATGGTATATATTGAAAACCCTAAAGCCTCAATTGGTTATGATAAAGATGATTTAAAAAATGGAGGAAACGGATACATTCCAATCAGTTTACAATATGGTGATTATACTGCAATCGATGCACGGGAAGTAAGTATTGCCGGTGGAGATCCTCTCGAAAACTTTACCAATAGATCTTACAAAGGTAAAACCGTAAAAACCCCAAACCTCACCGATGCCAATTTGGTTAATGATACCAAAGCAAAAATGAAAAATAAGCCTGTAGTTGTATTAATCAATGCATCCAATCCAATGATTTTTTCTGAAATTGAGAAATCAGCCAGTGCAATTTTACTTGGATTTGGAGTTCAGGATCAGGCTTTTATCGAAATTATTGCAGGAAAGTCGGAGCCTTCAGCCTTGCTTCCGATGCAGATGCCAGCCAACATGAATGCGGTTGAAAAACAATCCGAAGACCTTCCGTATGATATGGAATGCCATAAAGATTCCGATGGAAACCGATATGATTTTGGTTTCGGGATGAATTGGAAAGGTGTAATTAAAGATACGAGGGTAACGAAATTCAAAAAGTGAAATCTAAAAAGAGGCTGATTGAGCCTCTTTTTAGTTTTAAGTTGCTATGTTTCCTTCAATAGCCTTGATTTTACATATTTTAGGCCTTCTATCCATGTTTTTTTTAGTTTAGATTTTTTGGTCCAAGAAAAATATTTTCATTAAAAAAAATAGATGATTTGATTCAATTTTCTCTTTTTTAGGTTATTTACAAACCATGAAAAATTATAGAATAGATAATTTTCATAATTTAAATGGCAAAAGTAAACTTAGGACAAATATTTAATTTCAATCGAAACATTAGAATCAAATTTTTGAGAAGTTATTTAAAAAACAAAAAAAAATATATTTGATTTATAAGAAAAAGGGAAAATAAATCCAGGAAACATAACCCATAAGCCCTCTAGATAGCATTCCAAGGTATTTTATGCCCGAATTATTAAAAAAACTGTTTGGTAATATATTTTTAATATATTTGTTCTATAAATTTAGCTTTTCCTAAAAATGAAAAAAATAGATGCTCCTTTTTTAAAGAAATACCGTTTTTACATTATTTCAGCACTTGTCCTTATTGTATGGTTGACGTTTTTTGACAGATCCAATCTCCTGAAACAATTTGATATGGTGATGGAGTTAAGACAAATGCAAAACCAAAAAGAATTTTTCGAAAAAGAACTTGCCAATGTAAAAAGAGAAGAGGCAGAAGTGCTGGGCAGTACAGCATCTCTTGAAAAATTTGCCAGAGAAAAATATCTGATGAAAAAAGAAGGCGAGACGGTATTTGTGTTGGTTGACGAAAATAATCAGGTTTTTAAGGAGGAAAAATAAAATGAGAAAGGTTCTTTTCGTATGTTTGGGAAATATCTGCCGTAGTCCGGTTGCTGAGGCTACTTTCAATCAATTGGTCATAGAAAAAGGCCTCCAGGATGAGCTCTGGGCTGATTCTGCCGGAATTATGGGCTGGCATATCGGGAAAAAAGCCGATGCCAGATCTATAAAAAATGCCTTGAAACATGGGATAGAAATCACGCATCTGGGTCGAAAACTTGGAAAAGCAGACCTTGACGACTTTGATCATATTGTTGTGATGGATGAGGAGAATTTTGAGAATGTCCATAGTTATTATTATGAACAAAAGGGCGTTCCACCTGCAGCAGAAAAATTGTTTTTAATCAGAGATTTTGACCCGACAGTGCGTGGTGTACACAGTGTTATAGACCCTTATTACGAAGGAGAAAAAGTATTTGAAGAAGTTTTTCAGATATTATGGAGGAGTAATAATGCCTTAATAGACCATTTGGTTGATAAATATGGACTCAATTCAAGGCTCCCTATCGAATAATAGACTTTCAAAAAATGAAGCCCGTCAAGTTTTAAGAAGAATAATTAACTTCGAAATACCAGTTTCTGATTTGATAAATAATTTAGAGTCAGGAAACTATTGGTTACTTTTTAACACATTCTGGATTTTACGAGATTTAAGTCGCGAAGCAAAACAAATAATTTTCCCTTATCAGCAACAGATTTATGATTGTATGATCAAAAACAGTACTGATGAAGGAGTTGTGCGAAACGGAATAAGTATTTTTGAAGATCAGGAAATTTCCGAAAAACTTGAAGATGCCATTTTTGACTTTTGCTTTGAAAAACTTACCAATAACAGTTCAGCAATAGCAATTAAGGCATTTTCAATGACTGTTTGTTATAAGATTGCATTAAAATATCCTGATTTGTTTTCTGAACTTAAAATTGTAATAGAAGATAATATTGATACCCTTGGTCAGGTTTCGCCAGCTATAATTTCAAGGGGCAGGAAAATATTAAAACTTATTGACCGACATTCAAATAGATGGTATCCATAATCCGTACCAGATCTTCATAATCTTTTTCACTTAGGCTATTCCATGATTTTTTTCGGCTTTTGGCAATAATGGCAAATGCCTTTTTGTGTAACTCTTGTCCCTCTTCTGTAAGCTCTAAAAGGAATTTGCGACGGTCGTCGGTGGCCATTTTTCTTTCTATCAGATTTTTTTTTACCAAAATATCTAAAATTCTGGTGATCGTTGGTGCATCTTTGTATGTGATATTACCGAGTTCGTTTTGGCTAATGCCGGGATTGGGCTTAATATGATCCAAAACTACCCATTGATCGACTGTTAAATCAATGTTGGCATCTTGTAGATTTTTTTGCATAAAAGAGCGGATTCGTTTTACTGTGGAATCGACTTTAAAAAAATAGGCTTTTTTGTCGGAATGAGTCATTGGGTTTTCAAGGTAATATCCAAAGTTAAGGCTTATGTTATGAAATTCAAATATTGCTTTGACAAATATTGAAAATAAATAATCATACATCAAAAAATAATATTTACCCTAATATGAAATTTTTAAAAATTCTTTTTAATGTTTTTATTATAAGTATCTTACTTTTCTTTTTGTCTGTAAAAAGAATTGAAAGAAAGGAATTAGAAACCACTCCTCATTTTAAACTTTGGAAAAAACAGATTGAGCTATTTAAGCCGAATTTTGACTCTTCTGCATTTGAAGTTGGGTATGCAAAAACCAATATCACTCCGGCATTGCCCACACCATTGGCAGGCTATGGGAGCAGGCTTGGGAAAGCCTATAAGTCAGTTCATGATTCTGTGTTTGTGAGGGCTGTATCAATTAAAGCCAATAACAAGTTACGTTTTTTTGTTTCAGCTGATTTATTGATAATCGCACCAAATGTGACTGAAAAATTGGCAACCTTGTTGAAAAAAGATGGCATAAAAATGTCAGATGTTCATTTTGCTGCCACACATACGCACAATAGTGTGGGTTCATGGGGCAATTCAATCACCGGACGTGCTTTCGCCGGTGCTTATGATCCGGAAATGGTTGTCTTTTTAAGTCAAAAGATTTTTGAAACCATAAAAAAATCAGAAGAAAACTTTGAACCAGCACTACCATTCTACGGCGAAATCAGGGATACTGTTGATATAAGAAACCGCCTTTTAATCAACGATGGCTGGACAGATCCGGAATTAAGACAAATGGGATTTGAATTGAAATCAGGTAAAAAAGTAAAATTAATTACCTATGGAGCACATTCGACAGTCTTAAATAGTAAAACTTTGGAATTATCAAGGGATTATCCTGGAGTTTTGATTGATAGTGTTGAAAAAACACAGGACTTTGGCATGTTTATGGCGGGTGCTGTGGCCAGTCAGGGACCATATGAAATTGGAAATGATGATTTTGATGAGGTTCTGAATCAGGGCAATGGCGTATTTTCTTTTGCAAAAAAAATTCCGCAACTAAGAATCAATCCTAAGGTTCTGAGTGAATTGTTATTTTTACCATTGCCTGAGCCTTCTGCAAGGATTACTAAAAATTTGGGTCTTCGCCCTTGGCTTTTTAAAATACTGTATGGTGACTATCCGTCTAATGTCAAAATTACCATGATTGACAATACTTTGGTGATAGGTTTGCCCTGTGATTTTTCAGGAGAAATTATGGCAGAATTAGACCAATATGCCACGAAACAAGGAATTAACCTTGTTGTAACAAGCTTTAATGGCTCATATGCAGGCTATGTAACTCATGATCGGCTTTATGACCTGGATTTGTACGAAACCACAATCATGTCCTGGTTTGGTTACCAAAATGGAAAGTATTTTTCGACAGTTGTAAAAGATATCATCGATAAATTAAAAAAGAGACCCAATTGAGTCTCTTTTTTTTTATTCCAATGATTATGTATTACTTTTTATTTGCATCAACAACCGATATGGCGGTCATGTTTACGATTTCACGCACACTAGCACCTAATTGTAAAACTTGTACCGGTTTTTTTAGTCCCAGCATTATTGGTCCTATTTTTTCTAATCCGGCGATTTCTTTCAACAAGTTGTAAGCAATATTGGCTGACGAGAGATTTGGAAAGATCAAAGTATTGGCATGGCCATCAACCAGATCAGAGAACGGATGACTTTCTTTTAATAATTCCATATCAAAAGCAAGGTGAGCCTGCATTTCTCCATCAACAATCATCCCCGGATGTTTGCTTTTTAAGATACCAACCGCTTCCCGTAGTTTCATTGGAGCCGGTCCATTGGGTACTGAGCCAAAATTGGAATAAGTAACCAAAGCAATCCTGGGCTTAATGTTGAATTTCTGAACTTCTTTGCAACATAATTCCGTAATTTCAACAAGGTCATCCACCGTGGGATCAAAATTGATGGTGGCATCTGCCAGGAAAAGCGGACCAAATTTGCTCATTACAATAAACATACTTGATATTTTCTTCACATCATCTGCCGGGCCAATAATTTGAATGGCAGGCTTGATGGTTTCCGGATAGCTTCGGGTTTGTCCAGCTACCATGGTATCAGCCAGGCCTGTTTCTACCATCAAAGAGCCATAATAGCTCCTTCTTGTCACAAAGTTTATGGTATCTGGATAGGTGAGACCTTTCCTTTTTCTTTTATCAAAATAAATTTCCCCATATTCAACCAGTCTTTGTCTTTCAACATCATTAGCAGGTTCTTTAGGGTCAATGACTTCCACATCCCAATCAAATTCAATGTGATTTTCATTCAATAAATTCTGAATTTTTTGTTTGTTACCCAATAAAATTGGAAAAGCAATTTTTTCCTGAATGATTTGTTGAACTGCTTTCAGAACATTGAGATTTTCCGCATCAGCAAAGACCACTTTTTTAGGTGATTTTTTAGCTTTATTGATGATAGCTTTGGTCAGAGTGTTATCAAGGCCTAATCTTTTGGTAAGTTGATTTTCATATTTATCCCAGTCAGTAATAGGGAATTTCGCCACGCCGGTTTCCATAGCTGCTTTTGCAACAGCAGGAGCAACTGCAGTTAACAAACGGGGATCAACCGGCTTTGGAATGATGTAATTTTTGCCAAAAGATAGATTTACCTCGCTATAGGCCATATTAACCATATCAGGCACAGGTTTTCTTGCAAGCTCAGCAAGTGCTTTCACTGCCGCAAGTTTCATTTCTTCATTGATTTCACTTGCTCTTACATCAAGAGCACCTCTAAAAATATAGGGGAATCCCAATACATTATTAACCTGATTAGGGTAATCTGATCTACCAGTGGCAACTATTATGTCTTCACGGGCGTCGATGGCATCGGGATATGAAATTTCCGGAGTAGGATTTGCCAAAGCAAATACGATGCAGTTTGGTGCCATAGTTTTAACCATTTCTTTGGTCAATACATTACCTTTTGACAATCCAACAAATACATCGGCACCATTTATGGCATCAGCAAGGGTAGTTTCCAAAGGCATATTTCTATTGGCAAATTCTGGTTTTCTGCCATCCAGATTGGTTCTGTCAGGGTGAATTAACCCTTTCGAATCAAACATAAAAATATTCTCCTTCTTAGCTCCAAGTGCATTGTAAAGTCGGGTACAAGAAATTGCTGACGCACCAGCTCCATTGATTATGATTTTCGCATTTTCGATTTTCTTTTCCATCAATTCCAATGCATTGAGAAGCGATGCAGCTGAAATAATGGCCGTACCATGTTGATCGTCATGCATCACAGGAATATTGAGCTCTTTTTTAAGCCTTTCTTCGATCTCAAAACAATCAGGAGCTGAGATGTCCTCAAGATTGACACCACCAAAAGTGGGCTCAAGGATTTTTACTGTTCTTATAAATTCCTCTACATTTTTTGTGTCAAGTTCTATATCAAACACATCGATGTCGGCATATATTTTAAAAAGTAAGCCTTTTCCTTCCATTACAGGTTTGCCCGCCATTGCACCAATATCACCTAGTCCCAACACAGCTGTTCCATTGCTAATAACCGCCACCAGATTGCCTTTAGCAGTGTATTTATAAGCATCTTCAGGATTTGCCTGAATCGCCAGACAAGGTTCTGCCACTCCCGGAGAGTAGGCGAGTGAAAGGTCTCTTTGATTGGCGTATTCTTTTGATGGTATTACCTCTATTTTTCCAGGCCTACCTTTAGCATGGTAGTGGAGGGCATCCTCCTTTAGAGTTTTTTCGTTTTTCATTTTTATTTTTAATAGATTATTTCATTACTAAGAAAGCCAAAGGTGACCTTTATATGATAATTATTTCATTTGTTTGAATAGGTCGATATATGATATATTTCAAAAAAATAACTAATTTAAATAAGGTTTTTGTCGTATTCTTATATTTTTTTAAATTTTTCAAGTATATAAAATGTAATATTTTAAAGTTTGGTATTAGAAATTTAATTTTATTCAATTATTTTTCTTTTAACAAAAGAATCTTTCTGTCAAAAACACATCCTACCAATAGGCAATTTTGTCCATTATTATTAATAAATGGAGCCGCCACACTTGATCCAGAGATCTGACTTCCGGCATCCAGGTACAAAATACGCTGAGAATTTATATTATCGGTATTTACTTCAATAATTGCCGAAGGGCTTAGGTTATTTTCTGATTTCCTGTGGTTCATAAAAGCCAGAGTTTTTGGATGGCTGGCGATGATAAGTTTCCCTTCAGCGTTTTTTTCTATGTTATCAGGTGCATATTTCATAGGTGCTTCGGCTACCAATTCCAATGTTTGGTTTGATGCGGCGGGATTGAAAACAAATAATTTCTTTTCCAAAGTGCTGGTAACAAATATTTTAGTGCCATCATCTGAAATGTTAATTCCATTTGGGTAAACAATACTTGAAGAGGCTTTTTTTGCCCTGTTACCATCAAAGAAAACCACATTCCCTGTAGGTATTCTGAAAAAATCATAAAGAAATACTTTCCATCTTGAACGTGAATTATGATCATTGGTTATAAAAAATTGATTTTCTCCCACAGCCAGAATGTCGTTAGGAGATACAAACTCAGAACTGGAATAACGGTTTAAATATTTAAGGCTATCAGCCAAAATTTCAAATTTAAGGATATCGTGTTTCTCTTTTCCATGTGAAATCACGAAAAGGAATTTTCGTTTATCTTTTAGTTCCAGAAACGAAATTCCATGAGGCCTGAATTCTTTTAAGTTAAGTTTTGTGGTAAGGTCTTTAAAAACAATCGAATCCGTTTTTAAGTCAGCCATTAATACTTTACCAAAACTCTCCGGATTCCGCCTGTCATGAGAGCTAAAAAAAGCCAGTTTTGATTTCTGGTCAATAGTAATATCCTCTATACCCGGTTCTGAGATAATTACTGAAGAAGTAAAATCTCCTATTTGGGTGATTTTTTCGAAAATACCATTTACGCTTATAGTTTTATAAGTAAAATATATCAGCCAGCAAATTGCCAGGAAGGCAAAAAGAATTTTTTGTGACTTTTTCATCTGAATATTATATGACAGTTTAAGTTTTTTAAAATTAAAGCGTTGAAAATTAATTTTTTATATTAAAATTATCTTTAAAAATATCTTCAGTTTCGGAGATATGTGTAAAGGCGTAATTCATTTTCTTGATATCCAATTCATTTTCATTTCTCGAAATCCACAAAGTAGCTACTCCGTTTCCTATAAAATTGGTTATCGCACGGGCTTCCGACATAAATCGGTCAACACCAAGCAACAATGCCAAACCTTCGATAGGAATTACTTTTATAGCCGATAGGGTAGAAGCTAATACCACAAAACCGCTTCCTGTTACTCCTGCAGCACCTTTTGAAGTAACCATCAAAATCCCGATGATGGTCAACATTTGTTCAATGGTCAATGTAACTCCATAAACTTGTGCTAAAAAAATGGTAGCCATTGACAAATAAATCGTAGTGCCATCGAGGTTAAATGAATATCCGGCTGGTACAACCAGACCAACAACTGATTTTGAACAGCCCATTCTTTCCAGCTTTTCCATCAGTGATGGCAATGCAGCCTCAGAAGAAGATGTTCCTAATACAATCAGAAGTTCTTCTCTGATATATTTCAAAAAACTCCATATTCTAAGTTTGTAATATTTCAAAATTAAATTTAGAACTATAAAAATAAATAAACCCATTGTGATATATACCGAAAGCATTAGTTTGCCTAATGGAATCAGGGTATGAATTCCGTACTTTCCTATGGTAAATGCCATGCCTCCAAATGCACCCAAAGGTGCCAAAAACATGACAAAATGAAGGGCTTTGAATACGTATTTTGAAATAATGGATAAAATACCAATCGCCCTGGTTTTATGTGTTATTTTACTCAAAACAATACCTGAGACTATTGAGAATAATAAAACCTGAATGGTGAGATTGTCTTTCAGGAATTGCCACCAGCTAAATGTCTTTGATTTACTGGTATATTGGCTTACGTCTGCAACAGAAAGATTTTGGGCGATCACTCCCTCACCCGGCTTGATTACATAGGCAACGATAATTCCAATTACCAGGGCAAAAGTCGTGACCACTTCGAAATATATTAAGGCTTTTCCTCCTACTTTTCCTACTTTTTTCAAGTCGCCCATGCCGCTGATTCCCAACGTGATAGTTAGAAAAATTATAGGATAAATGAATAGTTTGACGATTTCAATAAAATAGGTTCCCAGCCATTTGAATTCAACGGCCTTTTCCGGGTAAATGTGGCCTAAAATTGCCCCAGTCGCAATTGAGGTAAGCACCCAAAATGTAAGGTTTGAAATTAGTTTTTTCATTTTTATTAAATTAAGAAGCTTTTATTTTAAAAACTTCCTGAAAGAATGGCATTAAGGTCAGGTATTAAGAACGCAAGTTAACAGAAGTATTGGGAAAATAGAAAATGGCACAAGAATTTCAGGATTCTTTATTTATTCGCAGATAATATTCCATAAAATGGAAGAGATTGAAAAAAAAGTATAATGTATAATACCGTTTGATAATTAAATAGATATGATTTTGTTGTTGGAACAGTTTTGGCGGTTAAGTTAATATGATTTAAATGTTTGAAATATTTTTTTATGGGTTAAGGTTTATTTTTAAACACCGGAGGCACCTGATTGCTGCGGTGTTTTTTTTATGCTTCGTTTCATGGCTCCTCTTAAACTAATATTAACTTCAAAGCCAAGTATCAAAATCAAAGATATTAGATACAACCATACCATAGCCGCTATCAAAGTGCCAATGGAACCATAGAGCCGGTTATAAGAATTGAAATTTTGTAAATAATAAGAGAACAAGTTAGTAGCCAGAATACAAAGTATCGAGGCAAAAACAGCCCCGAAATTGAAAAAATTCAATCGTTTTTTAATGGCAGGAGCGAAATAATAAATACTGGAAATACCCAGGAAAAATATTAAAAAGATAGAAATATAACCCAAAAGGTTTATACCGGTAACGTTGAAATTTTCTTCAACCAGGCCTTTTGAAATCATAAATTCAAGGCTTAGTTTTCCAACAATTAAAATGATAATCGCCAGTAAAAGTACAAAAACCAATAAGGCGGTAAGAATAAATGCAATCCAACGGGCTTTAAAATAAGAGCGTTTTTCTCTTTGTTTCAATGCCATATTAAACGCCCGCATCAATGACATCATGCCGTTGGTAGCTGCAAATAGGGCAAACAAGAAACCGAAAGACAATATATCTCCTCGGGGCCTGCTTACAATTTCGACGATTGTACCCGACACAGCATCATAAAGACCCATGGGCATCAGGTTTTTTAAAAAATCAAGTATCAACACATCGAGTTGCTGTATAGGAATGTATGGAATCAAAGTAAATAAAAACAAGGTGCCAGGGAAAATAGCCAGCATAAAACTAAATGAAACCGCTGCTGCCCGTTGATCAATGTCGAAGTTGATGATTTTTTTATATAAAATTGCCAGAAAAATATATAAGGAAATCGTTGTATTCAGAATGTAAATATTCTGTAATTTATCTTTGAGTTTGTCGATGGCGATATTTCTTTTGGGCAATCTGAGCATATTATTCAAAAAAAACTTTGAGTTTTTTAGTAATAACTTCAGGGCAAAGCGTAATTTTTTGGGTTTCGGAATTTAAAAATACCAAGGTAGTATGTCCTTTATGGATTAATTTGTTTTCCTCGTTAAAAATTTCACAATGAAAAACAATTCTAACCCTTGGCATTTCTTTCAAACTTACCTTTAATGTAAGCAGATCGTCATATTTTGCAGGTTCTATATACTTTGAAAAATTTTCATAAACTGGCATCCAAACGCCATTTTCCTCCAATTCTTTATATCTTACGCCCAATGATCGTAAAGCTTCAACTCTTCCAATTTCAAAAAGTCGGGCATAATTGCCATAATACATGAAGCCCATCTGGTCAACATCGGCGTATCTTACCCTGTATGTGGTGTCGGCACTATACATTATTTTATTCCTCTTTGATCAAGAGCGGTTTGGTATTTATCAGCGTTTTTAAGGTGATCAGTATAATTTTCGGCAAAATTATGATATCCCGAAAAATCTTCTTTAGCACAAAAATAAGTGTAATTGTGCTTTTGATAATCCAAAACCGCCTCTAATGCTACTCTTTCGGGTAATGCTATAGGGCCGGGAGGCAAACCGGTATTAATATAGGTATTGTAGGGCGATTGAATGCTGAGGTGCTTGGTCAGGATTCTTTTGATACTGAAATCGCCTACTGCAAACTTAACCGTAGGGTCAGCCTGTAGAGGCATATTTTGGGCGATACGGTTAACATAAACACCTGCGACAACTGGCATTTCGTCTTTTTTGTTGGTTTCACTTTGTACGATCGATGCCATCACTGCCACCTGAACCGGTGTCATGTTTATTTTGTCCGCTTTTGCCAATCTTTCTTCATTCCAAAACTTTTTATATTCATCGTGCATTCTATCGATAAACTTTTCAACCGAAGTATCCCAATAAATAAAGTAGGTGTCAGGCAAAAACATGGCCATTACATTTTCTGGTGAAAAGCCTAGTTTTTCACATGCTGCAGGGTCATTAAGTTTATTTAATAGCTCATTGGTGTCAAAATCAAGTTTTTTGCCCAGTTTTTTAATCAAATCTTCCTTGGTCCTGATGTTGTTGAAAGTAAGCTTTACAGGATCCTGGTCACCTTTTCTTAGTTTAGAAATGATGGTTTTATTGCCGGAATTAGGTGGAATTTCATATCGGCCGGTTTTGATATTCTCCCGGTATCCCATTCTTTTGGTGATAAAGCCAAAAGCTACCTCGTCAGTTATAATTTTATGTTTGTGTAATGTATCCAATACCGACTCGTAGCTTGAGTTTTTTGGAATATAGAGCACAAATTTCTCCTTACCGTCAACGTTAAGGTTAGGACTATAAGCTACTTGCCAGAAATAAAAGGCAAATGTTGCAGCCAGCGTTGAAACGATTACGACTGCATAGGCAAAGATTTTTTTGTTTTTAAACATTTAGTTTTTCAATAATTTGTTCAATTTTCAGGCTTGACTGTTCTCCTGAAAGCATATTTTTCAAGGTATATTCTCCTTTCTTAATTTCGTCTGAACCCACAATCAAAACGAAAGGAATTGCTTTTTTGTCGGCATATTCAAATTGTTTTTTCATTTTGGAGGTGTCAGGATATATTTCAGCGTTGACATTTTCGGCTCTCAATTTTGCCAAAATTTCCAGGCTTTTGGGTAAAGTGTCCTCTCCAAAATTGGTCACCATGACTTTGGTTGAAGAATGTGCCAGATGTTCCGGAAATATTTTCAATTCTTCCATTACATCATAAATACGGTCAACACCCAACGAAATACCCACACCCGATAGACCAGGCATTCCAAATGTTCCGGTTAGGTTATCGTAGCGGCCACCACCAGATATACTTCCAATTGCCACATTCAAAGCCTTAACTTCAAAAATAGCTCCCGTATAATAACTCAGACCGCGTGCCAATGAAGGGTCAAAGGCGATTTTTGCATTTTTTAAGCCTAATGCAAAAGTAAGTTGCCAGATTTGTTCCAGTTCCTGAACACCCGCCAGTCCGATTTCAGAATTAATAAGCCAATTCCTTAATTCCTCAAAATTTACGTCCCCCGCTTCTGTAATAGCAAATAAGGGCTGTAATTTCGAAATATTCTCAACACTAAAACCTCTTTCCTGTAGCTCATCTTCTACTTTTTCCTTCCCAATTTTGTCAATTTTGTCGATAGCAACACATAAATCGGTTTCTTTTCCTTTGGCACCAATCACCTCCGTAATCCCACTCAGGATTTTCCGGTTATTGATTTTTATTACAAATTCAGTTATTCCCAGATTTTCAAAAACTTCGTGAAGCATTGCTACAATTTCAGCCTCACATATAAGCGATTCGGTACCAACGACATCAGCATCACATTGATAAAATTCCCTGTACCGTCCTTTTTGTGGTCTGTCTGCCCGCCAAACAGGTTGGATCTGATATCGTTTAAAAGGCAAAGCAAGCTGGTGCCTGTTCATAACCACATATCTCGCAAAAGGCACAGTCAGGTCATATTTGAGGCCTTTTTCTGAAACTTTTTTCAACATTTCTTTTGAGCCTTTTTCTAAGTCTTCTCCTGTCAAATCTTTAGCAAAATCACCGGAATTAAGGATTTTAAAAAGCAACTGGTCGCCTTCTTCGCCATATTTCCCCATCAAAACTGAAAGGTTTTCAATGGCAGGAGTTTCCAGCGGGAGGAATCCGTATTTTTGATATACTTTTTTAATTTGTTCAAAAATAAAACTACGTTTGACCATTATTTCAGGGCCGAAATCGCGAGTTCCTCTAGCCAGACTGGGTTTTGACATATTTAAATGTTTTCTTCAAAAAAAATATCTGCAAAAATAAGACATGAGGTTTTATAAATATGCAAAAATGTGATGAATTAATAGAATGGAGTGTTGAAACCCATTAACAAATCAAAAATCTCCTATTTTTTTTAAAAACTTTTGGGGAAATGATCAATATTTACATATCTTTGCACCTCGAAATTTTGAGTTAAAGAATTTTAAACATATCTGGAAATGGGAGTTACTCAATTAAAAAGAAAAGGTCGTAAAAACAGAGCTGTGGCCAATAATAAAATTTCTGCTATCAAAAGGTTGACTTTGAGACCTGATATTAAGAAAGTTACTATTGAAGAACTAAAAGCTCAATAAGATATTTTAGATCCAAATCAAGACCCTCAACTTTGAGGGTTTTTTTGTATAGTTAGCTTTTCGTTAGCAGTTTTAAATTCAATTTTTCTCTTTTTCAGTGCTTTTTGTTTTTCTTTCCAGATTTTCTTTGACCTGATTTCGCTCTTATAAATTATTGATTTTCCAAAAATTGCCAGACCGAAAAAAAATATCATAGAACTGATCACTCCAAAAAACAACCAGGTGGTAGTATCATATCCACCACGAAGTCTGAAAAAAGATTCATTGAAAAATATTAATCCTAAAGCAAGAACTACATAACTACTAATTGAGGTCAATCTCCATTTGGTTTCAAGACTCATCTTTTTAACCATTTTTTGACCGGCAGTTTTTTTATCTTTTATTTGCATAATTGAAAGCACATTTAATCCTGATTACAAAATTACGATTTTTTTTGAAAAGAAATATGCTCAATTTGGGCTTTTTAAGGTCGTTTTCATGATTTTTGTTAATTCTTTACACGATTTTGGAATAAATACTTTATGAAAAAAATAAAATTTGGATTGTTTTAGAAAAAATCGAATTTTTAGCAAATACAATTATTTGAAAGTTTTGAAGATAAAAAAATATGGATTTGATTGATTTTGACAAGAAAATTGACCGCACAAATACCAATAGCTACAAATGGGACAAATATCCCGAAGGCGTGTTACCACTTTGGGTTGCCGATATGGATTTTGAAGTGGCGGCACCCATTAAAAAAGCACTGGCAGGCATTGTTGATTTTGGTGTTATTGGTTATGCCAGAATTCCTGAGCAACTAGAGGAGGTTTTTGTGAAAAGGATGGCGGAAAAGCACAATTGGATTATAGAAAAGGAGTGGTTGGTGTGGCTGCCGGGAATGATTCCGGGATTGTTAACTGCTGCAGGTTGTATATCGGACCATCAAGCTTCTATTATGACTTCAACTCCGGTTTACAGACCATTTCTAGATGCGGCATCGGGTAAAAACAGAACCCTCGTTGATGTGCCATTTACCAGAAAAAATGATAAATGGGTGATGGATTTTGACCTGATGGAAAAAAAATGTGGACCTGAGGTTAAAATGTATATGCTTTGTAACCCACACAATCCCAATGGCAGAGTTTTTTCGACAGAAGAACTTAATCAACTTTCTGATTTTTGCATAAAACATAATCTGATACTATGTTCTGATGAAATTCATTGCGATCTTTTGATGGATTCAAACCAAAAACATATTAGTGTTGCATCATTAAATAAAGATATTGAAAATCAAAGTATTACCCTGCTGTCGCCAAGTAAAACTTTCAATATTGCCGGTTTGGGTTGTACTGTTGCGGTGATTCCTAATGATGATTTAAGAAAGAAATTTTCGGCATTCAGATACGGCATTGCTCCAATGCCTACTGATTTTGCAAATCTAGCAGCACTTGCCGCATATTCTGAGGCTGAAGATTGGCATTCGCAATTGATCGACTATTTGCAGAAGAATCATGAATTTATTTTAGAAGAAATAAACAAAATAGATGGCTTAAGTATGGAACCTTTGGAAGGAACTTACCTGGCCTGGATTAATTACGAAAATGTTGGTACAGACAATTTTGTAGAACTACTCGAAAAAAATGGTGTGGGTGTACAAGATGCAACGGTTTTTGGAGGGAAAGGCTTTTTCAGGTTAAACTTTGCCACACAAAAAGTTAATTTAGTTGAGGCTATAAAGAGAATCCGAAAAACTGTAAATGAAGTAAAAAACGCTTAATCTACTTTTTTCTTTTCAACCGATTTAACAATGTATTGTGGTTTGCCACTATTGAGGAGGTAAGTATTGCCCAGATATTCACCAATCAAAGCCAATGCACACAAAATTACTCCACACATGAATATTACGATAGGGGAGCCCCATTCCGGAATAACAGAAAGTGCATATAAAAGCATGTAAAAAAGGGAAAAAAGAATTGAGAAAAAGCCGGCAAGAAATGTAAGTCTCAGTGGCAACAATGAATAGCCAAAAATAATAGTAAGAAAAAGAGAGATAAGTTTTCTCAAAGAATAATTTGATTCCCCGTCACGTCTGGAATGATGCTCAACCAATTGCCGGCCTACATTATCGGTAACCTGAAAAATCAGTCCATCAATATATGGATTGTGGAGTTTGAATTTTATGATTTCGTCAATTACCTCTTTTTTAATCAATTTAAAACTGCTCAGATATAAATCTTTGGGTTTTTTGAGCAAATATGTTGTGAGGTAATTGACCATTTTGCTACCAATATTTCTAAACCAATGATGTTTTTTTTCTTCATAATAACTATAAACTACATCGTAATCCCCTTCTTCGGCTTTGTCAATTAGTTTGAGGATTTGACAAGGGGGATTCTGAAAATCATCATCTATAATTATTCCATATTTGCCTTTTACATAGCTTAGTCCACATATTACTGCATTAAATTCACCGAAGTTTTTACGGAGATTGACAAAAGTTATGTTCTCTTTGGAATGAGCTATTTCTTTACATACTTCTGCAGAATTATCTTTTGAGCCATCGTTTACAAGTATGATTTCAAATTTTTTCTCATAAAATTCTTTTTCTATACTTTCTACTAGTTGACTGATACTTTTGGCACCATTAAAAACCGGAATTACAACTGAAAAATCAATCATAAGGTGAATTTGTTGATTCTATCCGAAATATATGAAATTTCTTCATTATCTAGGGCGGAATTTATTGGAATACTTACAACTTCCTGGTGTAGTTTTTCTGTAACCGGGAGTGATATATCTTTGTACATTTTTAAAGCTTCCTGATGATGAGGGGCTTTGGGATAATGAATATCATAGCCAATTCCAGAGTCTTTTAGATATTGAGTAAACTTTTCCCTATTTTGAACTTTTACAACAAAAAGGTGCCACGAATCCTCAAAAACAGTGTCATTTTCAGGCAGTATGATATAAGGGTTTTGGATATTTTTAAGATAAAAGTCAGCAATTTCTCTCCTTTTAATAATTTCATTATCAAGATGTTTGAGTTTTAAGCTCAAGAGTTTTGCCTGTAATTCACTCAATCGGCTGTTTCGCCCTATCACCTCAAAATTGTATCTGGTTTTTGAACCGTAATTCCTCAGTTTTATTATTTTTTCAAAAACATCTTCGATATCAGTTATGACTGCTCCGGCATCAGATAGAGCCCCCAGATTTTTTGTTGGATAAAAACTGTAAGCTGTGGCTATTGCTTCCTGAATATGTTTTTTGCCATGATATTCTGCACCATGACTTTGAGCAGCATCAATTATTAAATACAAATTATTTTCATTGCAAATCTTTATTAGAGCATCATAATCGCACATTTTACCATAAAGGTTTACCGCCATTATAGCCTTTGTATTTTTCGTGATATTTTTTATTACTTCTTCAGAATTGAGAAGGTAATCATGATAGTTAGGCTCTGTTAAAACAGGCTTTAAGCCAACATTTATGATAGAAATAATAGAAGCGTAATAGGTATTGGCAGGAACAATCACTTCTGAATTTTCAGGTAACTCCAGGGACTCCAGAATCATTTCGAGTGCATCCAGGCCATTTGCTACTCCTATAGCATGTTTCGCATTACAATAGTTGGCAAATTCAGATTCAAATGACTTAACCCCTTCGCCAAGTATATAATATCCTGAATCCAGAAACTCTTCAAAAATTTCTTTGAATTCGGAATGGTACGGTTCATTGAGTTTTTTTAAAGGAAAAAAAGGAATATTCATTAAAGTGAATTAAAAACGTCACTCAAAGTTATGATTTTTTCCTGTTTGTAGGCTTCATCAATATAATCTTTAGGGTCGTAATTTTTATTCGCCATAACTAAAAGAATACAATCATCTGAGAAGTCATACATTTGATGCCAGTCATTTGGTCTGAGAAGAAGGCATTTTTGTGGATCGTCTAAATTAAAGGTCTCATCGGAATGATAACTTTCCTGAACATAAACTTTACATGAGCCGTGGAGACAAACTAAACCCTGCCAGGTGGTATGATGCCTGTGACCGCCACGAATCCTGAATTCGGGCACCCCATAAATAAAATACACTCTTTCTATATGCCCGGGCATCAAATGCTCAAACACCGAGAGTATTCCATCCTGACTTTCTACAGACTTAAGTTTGATGATGTTGGCCATTAATAAAATCCTATTGAATTGCAATAACAGGGATTTTTACTTTTTTTCCAATTTTTAAAGATTAAAATTCTTTAAAAATAACAATTTTCAATAAATAATATAGAAACCTAATATTATTATTGATTCAAAAGCAGAGTATTAATAAACCTTTAAGAAATCGGTTTTACCTTATACAGTATGTTTTATGGCGGTTTTAAGCTCTTTGGTATTTTTACCGTAAGCGGGGCAAGGTTGTTTTTTGCATGAAGCGAAAAGCACCATCGAACAAAAGGCTATAAGTGCAATTTTTGTTTTCATCGATTTTTTTCTGGTTTTAACGTTTTAAATATCCTAATAGTATATTTTCAACAGTACAATTTTTATGCCTAAATTAATGATTCAACTCTGAAGATGTCAGAGGCTCTGGTTTTGCTCTTTCAGTCTTGTAACCCAGAATTTTCAACATGGTGTCAGCTTTTTGTTCAGGAGCAAAAAGTTCGGTACAAAGATTTCCATTTTCATCATAATCAATCAAAACATGTTTTGGGGCCGGAATCAAACAATGCTGAATACCTCCATAGCCACCCAGAGACTCCTGATAAGCACCCGTATGGAAGAAACCAATATATTGCTCCTCTTCCGTATTATTGTCGTCAACCATTGGCATATAAAGGTCTTCAGAATGTGACTCTGTGTTATAATAATCCGCAGAGTCACAGGTCAATCCACCCAGGTTAACTTTGGTATAAGGTGCATCCCAATTATTTACCGGAAGCATGATGTATTTTTGGCCAATTCCCCATGAATCAGGCAATTGAGTGATAAACGAGCCGTCAATCATATACCAAAGCTCGCGATCATTTTGTTGTTTCTGATCGATGATTTTATACAAAATGGCCCCACTTTCGCCTACTGTATAGCTTCCAAATTCAGTAAGAATGTTAGGTACCGGTACATTGTTTTTATGGCAAATCCACTGAATATTTTCAATAATTTCATCTACCATTGCCTGGTAATCAAAATTATAGACAATCGAAGTCTGAATAGGCATACCGCCACCGATGTCAATGGAGTCAAGTTCAGGGCATATTTTTTTGAGTTCACAATATTTAAACATAAACCTTGTAAGCTCCGACCAATAGTATGCGGTATCTTTTATTCCAGAATTAATGAAAAAATGTAGCATTTTGAGCTTAAACCTTGGATTTGGTTTGATTTTTTCATTGTAAAGGTCATCAACATCTTTATATCTGATTCCCAATCTGGAAGTATAAAATGAAAAGGTGGGCTCTTCATCAGTAGCAATTCTTATACCCAGATTTACATTTTCAGCTTTTACATTTTCAAGATAGTAGTCAATTTCACCCAGATTGTCCAATACCGGAGTACAATTGGTAAATCCGTCGTTTAAAAACTCTGTGATATATTCCAAATACTGCGGCATTTTGTGCCCGTTACAGATAATAAAGGTGTCTTTCGAAACTTTTCCTTCTTTGTAAAGGGTCTTTAACAAAGGCATATCAAATGCCGAGGAAGTCTCTAAATGTATGTTGTACTTTAGGGCGGTTTCCAAAATAAACTTGAAATGTGAGGATTTGGTACAATAACAATAAGTATAACTACCCTTGTAATTGTATTTTTTCATCGCATTTTTGAAAAGAACCTTTGAGTGCTCAATATGTTCACCAATTTTTGGTAAGTATGTGATTCTCAATGGAGTACCGTATCTTTTGATGACATCCATCAAGGGTACATTATTAAACAGTAAGTTGTTTGATTGGTCAACACCGAATTCGCGGGTAGGGAATTCAAATGTTTGTTGAATCAAATCGATGTATCTTTTCATTTATTTTGAATACAGCACTCAGGCTTTTGGAAAAATTTCGTGCAAAATTGACATAATTTTTAGAACTTTGCAAATAAGCTTTTCATAGAATAACAATAATTGTTTTATTGAGAAGAAATAGCATTATTTATTAAAAAATATGGCAGATAAGCTCGGAAAAATACATTTTATTGCGGTAGGTGGTGCCGTAATGCACAACCTGGCTTTGGCATTGGCCTCAAAAGGCTATCAGGTAAGTGGTTCGGATGATGAAATCTATGAACCTGCAAAATCAAGACTTGAAAAGGCCGGAATTTTGCCAGAAAAGTTTGGTTGGTTTCCTGAGAAAATAAATTCAGATCTGGAAGCCATAATTCTGGGTATGCATGCCAGAAAAGACAATCCGGAGCTTTTAAGAGCCACTGAATTAGGCTTAAAAGTTTATTCTTTTCCTGAATATATTTATGAACAGTCCAAAAATAAACAGAGAATTGTAATAGCCGGTAGCCACGGAAAGACCTCCATTACGAGTATTATTTTGCATGTTTTGGCCTTT
Organism: Cytophagaceae bacterium; assembly: GCA_016722655.1. Taxonomy (NCBI): domain Bacteria; kingdom Pseudomonadati; phylum Bacteroidota; class Cytophagia; order Cytophagales; family Cytophagaceae; species Cytophagaceae bacterium. Next base: position 977,916 of record JADKIR010000005.1, on the reverse strand, counting down.
CATAAACGTAATTTTGACTATTTGGTCGGAGCTCAGATTGAGGGCTTTGACCTGATGGTAAAGCTGACAGAAGACGCCCCAGTAATTGTAATTGAGGGGGATGAATATCTGTCTTCGGCCATTGAAATGAAATCTAAGTTTTTATTTTATCACCCACATATTACGCTTATTAGTGGCGTTGCATGGGATCATTTCAATGTATTTCCTACTTTTGAAAGTTATGTTAAAGCCTTTGAAGACCTCATCAATGGTATGGAAAAGTCAGGCGTTTTGTTATATGATAAAACTGACAAAGTTTTAAAAGAGGTCTGTGAAAAAGAGCATGATGGTATTTTAAAATTCCCATACGAAAAGCATCCATACAAAGTTGTAAATGGCAGGGTTCATCTGGAAACAGCTGGTGGAGATGTTCCGCTGTTTATTTTCGGAGAACACAATATGAAAAACCTTCAGGGGGCAAAAATCATATTGGATCAAATCGGAATTACAGAAGAGATGTTTTATGAGGCTATTAAGAGTTTTAAAGGTGCGGCCAAACGGTTAGAAACACTGGGTTCAAATAATAATACTATAATTTACCGGGATTTTGCTCATGCTCCAAGTAAAGTTGGTGCCACCACCAATGCCACCAAAGAGCTTTTTGATAACCGAAGGTTGATTGCCTGTTATGAATTGCATACATATTCCAGTCTCAATAAAGACTTTTTACCTCAATATTCTCAAAAATTAGACGATGCCGATGTGGCAGTTGTATTTTTCTCTCCTCATACTTTGGAAATGAAAAAAATGCCGGAATTGTCGATTGATGATATCAGGAAATATTTTGGGAGAGAAGACCTGAAAGTTTTTACAAAACAGGAAGATTTGGTGAATTTCTTAAAAGGACAAAACTGGTTCCACTCCAATCTTTTAATGATGTCTTCTGGTACTTTTGGAGGTATGGATCTTCCTAAATTTGCTGAGGAAATATTGGCTTTGCCTGTAAAAGAAGAATTGCCTGAAATTAAAAATATATCCAAATAAGTCAAACAGAGAGCTTTTTGGGTTAATTAAGGATGATTCTGATTTAATTCAATAATTTTTTTTGATTTTTCAAGAACCATCTCAGGGGTAATCCAATTTAAACAGGCGTAATCGCCTCTTTGGCAGGGCTTGTTCCCATATACTGAGCAAGGTCTGCAGGTTAGTTCTTCTTTGGGTATTTCTACTAAGTTTTCTTCTGGTTGAAAAATCGGACCAAATCCTGCGAAATGATGTGTGGCACCCCAAATACTGATTACAGGAATGCCCGCCATAGCCGCAAAATGCATGTTGGAACTGTCGCCTGTTATCATCAATTTAAGATTGGAAATAAGGTAAATCTCTTCAATTAATGAAAATCTACCTACCATATTATTTCCACTTTTTGACAAGTTTGAATCAATTAGTTCATTTTCCTTTTTCCCCCCACCGAATATTAGTATTTCCGAATCAGGAAAAGATGATTTAATATTTTCACAAAGGATACGATAGTTTTCAATTGGCCAAATTTTTCCCTTGTGCTGGGCAAAAGGGGCAATTCCTATTAGTTTTTTTTCTGAAAAATTTTGTAAGAATTCATTTACCTCAGGGTAGTTTTTTGCCTGAAAATCAAATACTTGTGTTTTTTTATTATCAAAAATCAAGTTTTCAAAATGAGCACTTTTAGAAAATGTATCTAAGTATCTTTGAACTGTGTGTGGTAATTTTTTGAATATTTTGTTTGAAATTAAAGCACGTTTTTCTTGTCTTCCTTTGTCCATCGTGAAAGATTTTATACCGGAAAAACGAAAAAAAACTTTCAAAAAAAAAGTACGGATATTTTGGTGTAAATCAAAAACAATCTCCGGACTAAAAGTTTTTAGATGTTTGTATAAATTATAAAGTCCGAATATTCCCTTATAATTTTCGAAGTCAACCGATATCACAGAAATACCTTTTTGATTTTCGAAAAAAACAGAAAATTTTGATCTTGTGACTAAGTTAATTTGTGTTTGGGGATATTTTTCGAGTAAGATTTTAAATGCCACCAAGGTCAAGGCTACATCGCCCATAGCCGAAAACCTGAAAACCAAGATGTTTTTAGGCGGTTTCATTTTTTATTATAAAATACCGGATTGAGATTGGGGTCATTGTACATTTTCATCTGTTTGTACAATTTCATGTATTTTTTTCCTGATTTCAAATCTTCCATCAATTCATCAAAACAGGTTTCCAGGTCGCCTTCCTGAATTTTCAATACAGAAAGCTTATGACTAACTGATTTTCTCAATTCATCATTCAGGTCATTTCTTTTTAACTGATCTTCAAAATGATAGATTTTTAACTGTAAAATCGACATGCGATCCAATAGCCAGGCTGGCGTTTCGGAGTTCATTTTTGCGGCAGAATCAGTTTTTGTTTCTTTCAATTGCTCAAAAAGGTATTCATCAATTTGCTCAACAGTGTCAGTCCGATGTTGGTTGGAGGCATCAATCCTTCTTTTTATTTCTACCAGATATTTAGGGTCATTTTCGGGATCTCTGATGATGTCCTCCAGGTGCCATTGAACTGTGTCAATCCAATTTTTTAAATATAAAAGTGTAGAAAATTTCTCATTTTCAAATCTCTGTGGCATACTGGCATCCACATGGTCAGTGAGATGGTAATCAGCAATGGCTGATCTGAAAATCTCATTTATGTTTTTAGCTTTCATAAAAAACTAGTCTTAATCTAAAATCTTTGGTCCTATGGTGTTGATGGGAGAAACAAACACATTGGTTTTTATTTCCACTTTCTGAAATTCTTTAGCCATAGCAATTGCCACTTTTTCTGCGGTTTCTCTGCCTTTTGAAAAAGCAAATATTGATGGGCCAGCACCCGAAATGCTGCATCCAAGTGCCCCTGCTTCAATGGCAGCCATTTTTACTTCAAAAAATTGAGGGATCAAAATTGAACGAACCGGTTCAATAATTAGATCAACCATCGAACGCGAAATTAAACTATAATCACCTGAAATTAAACCAGCTATCATTCCGGCCACATTTCCCATTTGCGAAATTGCTTTCTTCAAAGATACCTCATTTTTGAGGATGTATCTGGCATCTTTGGTATTGACTTCAATATCAGGATGTACAATAGTGACAAATAATTCCTCAGGTGTGCTTACATTGAAAAAATCAAGTGGAGAGTATGATCTGATAACCACAAAACCACCCATCAGGGCAGGAGCCACGTTGTCAGCGTGTGCTGAGCCACAGGCAATTCTTTCCCCTTCCATCGCAAACTGAAGCAGTTCTCTAGTTGGAATAGGTTGATTGAGGAGTTGGTTTACCGCAAAAACACCTGCCACTGAGCTCGCTGAGCTACTTCCGAGGCCACTACCCAAAGGCATTTTTTTGTGTAATATCACATCAAAACCTGTGTTTTTGTTGAGGTGCTCCAGATACTTGATAATAGGTACAGTTACAGTGTTTTTATTAGGGTCAAAAGTGAGTTTTCCATTGTCACCCGTGATTTCCTGAATCACGATTTGGTTATCATTGCGTTTTTTTACGATGACTTCATCGCCGGGATTATCTACCGCCAAGCCAAAAATATCAAATCCACAAGCCACATTGGCTACCGTTGCAGGGGCGAAAACTCTAATTGTATCCACTTATTTTATGCTAAAAAACTACTTAAACTTATTATATCTGCGAAAACTCCCATAGCAGTTACTTCTGCTCCTGCACCCGGGCCTTTTACGACCAATGGGTTGTTGAAATACCTTTCTGTGGTAAATGATACTATATTTTCAGAGCCGGCTAAATTGAAAAATGGATGGCTTTTACCAACAGAAGTAAGGCCGATACTCGCTTTGCCATTTTCGAGTTTGGCAATAAATCTCAGTACTTCGCCTTTTTTACTTGCTTCATTTACTTTTTGGGCGTATTGTTCATTTTCCTTTTCCAATTGGTCATAAAAAGCTTCCACATTTTTGGCATTCAAGGCTTCCTTACTCAAAAGAGGATTAATAACTACTTCCTCAAATTCAAGCGGAAAGCCACATTCCCTTGCTAAAATCAGAATTTTTCTGGCAACATCCGTCCCATTGAGGTCATCCCGTGGGTCAGGCTCGGTATAACCTTTAGCTTTTGCTTCTTTCACTACCTCAACAAAACTTTTTTCGGGTGAAAACGTATTGAAAATATAGGAAAGAGTGCCACTCAATACGGCTTCTATTTTATGTATTCTGTCACCACTGTTTATCAGTCCCTGAAGAGTATTTATCAAAGGCAAACCTGCACCTACGTTGGTTTCATAAAGAAATTTCACATTTCGTTTTTTTGCAATATTTTGCAAAGCCTGATATTGTGAATATGGCCCTGAATTGGCAACTTTATTGGGTGTGACCACTGAAATGCTGCTGTCTAGCAAAGGATAATAATATTGGACGATGTCTTTGTCGGCACTACAATCGATAAAAACACTGTTTGCAAGGTTGATTGCCTGTATATCCGCGATAAACTCACTTAAATTTACCATTTCGCCTTCGGTATCCAGACTTTTTTCCCAATGGTTTATTTTTATCCCATTAGGATTTAGAAGCATTTTTTTAGTGTTGGCAATACCGGTAAGTTTTAGATTCAGATTTTTTTCTGATTTCAAATATTTGGCTTGCTGGGAAATCTGTTTTAAAAGCGTATTTCCAATTAATCCACTTGGGCCCAGTAAAAACAGATGCAGGGTGAATCCGTCAACCTCAAAAAAAGTTTCGTGAATAGCATTGAGAGCTTTACTGATATCTTTTTTTCTGATTACTACTGAGATGTTGAGCTCGGAAGAACCCTGTGCAGTGGCCACAACGTTGATCCCGTTTTTACCTAAAACAGAAAACAGTTTTCCGGAAGTACCAGAAGTGGATTTCATGCCCTCACCTACAACCGCAATTATCGATAGATTTTGCTGGATGTTAATATTCTCAATATCACCATTATGGATTTCAGTTTTAAATCCTTGCTCCAGTATTTCCTGTACTTTTTCAGAAGATTTTGGATCGATTGCAAAACATATTGAATGCTCAGAAGAAGCCTGGGAAATCAGAATAACGGAGATTTTATTTTCAGCCAAAATACCAAAAAGCTTCGCAGAAACACCCGCAACTCCTATCATACCATTACCCTGAAGATTTACCAATGAGATGTCGTCAATGGACGAAATTCCAGTGATAGAATGATTTCTTTGTACGTAATGTCTGCCAATCGTTGTTCCAATATGTTCCGGTTGAAAAGTATTCAGGATTTTAATTGGAATATCTTTTTGAAAGGCAGGTACCAAACTGGGCGGGTAAATAACTTTTGCACCGAAATGCGACAGTTCCATTGCCTCAGAATATGAAATTTCGGGAATAGAAAATGCATTTTTTACTTTTCTGGGGTCAGCGGTCATCATGCCGTTGACGTCGGTCCAAATTTCAATAACCGATGCTTCCAAAGCAGCTCCCAGAATAGAACCGGTATAATCAGATCCACCACGGCCAAGGGTAGTCGTGATTTCTTCGTCATTTGACCCGATAAAACCGGTAACACAATATACTTTTTTATTTTCTGAAATTCTTGATTTAATCAATGCATCAGTTTTAGGAAAATCAACCTCAGCATAACCATAATTACTATTGGTTTTGATAATCTCTCTTGCGTCAATGTATTCAGAATCAATACCTTGCGACTGTAAGGTGTATGCAATAATCTGTGTAGAAAGCCTCTCCCCAAAACTTACCAGGAGATCGAGTGTGCGATTACTGATTTCTCTCAGATAAGTGATTCCTTTCAAAAGGTCTTCCAGTTCATTAAATAAACCTTTGATTCTGGCAATAATGGAGGATTGAGATTTTACGTCAACTAATGCCCTGATAGCATGGATATGGCGTTCTTCAATATTTTTAAGAATTTCTAAATATTGTGTATCATTTTTGGCTGCCATTTGGCCGGATTCAATCAATTTATTGGTTACTCCGCCCATTGCCGAATAAACCACAGCAATTGATTCATTGTTTTTTAGGTTATGATTTATGATTTCAATTACCTTTTGAATACTTTCTATTGAGCCTACCGAAGTGCCTCCAAATTTCAGGACTTTCATTTAAAACGAATTATAAAAAATTTCAAAAACTGCCAACTGTGTAAACAGGCATTCCAAAATACAAATATACCAATTTATTAAGCTTGAAATGTTGTTTTGAGTTTATGTAGGAAAAAAAAGTGGTATTTTTTTTATTTTTAAATATTTATTTAGTTATTTGTAGAAATAAACAAATTAAAAATTTTATTTATGGATAAATATTTCAAGGCTCTGAATGATTCTACTCGTAGGGAAATACTTGAGATTTTGAGATTGGGAGAAATGTCGGCAGGAGAGATTTCAGAGCGATTTAATATGTCGAAACCCAGCATTTCGCATCATTTGGATCTGTTGAGACAAGCCGACCTGGTTAGTTCAAAAAAGAAAGGACAGTTTGTGATTTATGCGATCAACCTGACTGTTTTTGACGAAATCAATCATTGGTTTGGCCAGTTTAAACCCGAAGCCATTGAAAAACCAAGGTTTAGGATTCCTTTAGGGCAGAATTGATTTATAATTGTTATAATTTAATTTTTTTAAATGAATTTGTTGCCGTTAAAATGGAATTTTTTAAAGCAACAAATTTACTTACCTGTTTTTCTAACATTTGTATAAAAATTTTACTATTATTTAATACTGAAACCTAAAAGTTTCCACGTCTTTTTTTTAAGTTTGTGGAACTTAACAAGTTCTCTGAAAAATATACTTCTTCGTCAATGAAAAAAACTTTACTTACCCTTTTTGGATTTGTATTTTCTTTATATTCTGTTTTTTCCCAAACCATTATCTCTCAACAAGATTTTGAGGCTGCACCTGCTAGTCCCGCATGGAATTATACAGTTTCCGGAACCGGTGGAAGTATTCAAAGTGGACAAAATTCATCCTCAGGAAGGCCTGCCTCAGCGAATCTTTTTAATTCTGGTTTACAGAGTTTCGGAGTCAACAATGGTACTTTAATTTTTGATTTAAGCCCTGTAAATACCCTGTATCAAAAAAACATAGAATTTAACCTCAAATTGGCTTCTTATTCAACCACGACATCTACCAATGGTATCGAATCATCCGATGTTTTCGAAGTTTTATGCAGTGTTGATGGTATTAACTATTACAAGGAAATTGAGGTTAAAGGTCATGCTACATCAAATAATGCTTGCTGGAAATTTGATGCAACAGGTGTTGCTTCAAGATTTTATAGCGGTGCCGGCAATTTTGGTTCCTTTACAGCCTCTGGTGGCGGTTTGATTGCGAATGGTCACTCTTCAATTGTCTTAACCGATTTACCCTCAGTCCCTAACCTTTATTTCAGAATTTCCATAAAAAACAATTCAACTTTTGAACTTTGGCTAATAGATGATGTAAAGCTCATCGGCGAAGCTAATACTTCTCCAACATTGCTTACTACCAAAAGAACTATTTCAGATATCAATTATTTGGTTAATAATGGTCCTTCGGTTCCAAATAATTATGCATTAACGGGTATTAATTTAACACCTGCAACCGGAAATATCGGGCTAAAAGCACCGGCAAATTTTGAAATATCGTTAAATGAAAGTTCAGGTTTTGGCGATACCCTCACTTTGGCTTATGCTGATAATTCATTGACACAAACTCAAATTTTTACCAGATTAAAATCAAATTTAAACGTTGGAGTTTATGGTGGCACTGGTTTTAATATTGTTCACGATGGGGGAGGAGCTACTAATTTGAATATTAAGTTAGATGGCAGAGTTTCTGACGGATTGTTTTGTGGAACACCTATCGATATTGATTCAGTTAGACGGACAATCCCTATCCAATCCAGTTATACTGGTCTAGTTCCATACACAATTAAAGGAAAAGTGACAGGTGTTTTTGGTTCAAATAAATTCTATTTACAAGATTCAACAGGCGGAATTGCGATATTTCAATCCAATATTGTATCAACAAATTCACTAAAATTGGGCGATTGGGTTAGTTTAACCGGAATACCGACCAGGTTTAATGGCGAAGCGGAAATCGTTTCCACAACTTGTTTTGATAAAATTGCCGGAGGCGTTGTGGATTCCCCTATGGAATTTGATACAAACAATCCACCTACTGACACCACTTTGACTGCGTTTTTGAATATTAATGAAGGGAAATTAGTAAAAATAAAGAGCATAAATGTATTAAACTACGGTACATTTATTTCAGGCACCAATTACAATTTGAGTGCCTGTAATGCTCAGGGATTTTCAGAGATAAGAATCGATGCAGGGGCGGTTTCCATCATTGGAGCCGGCATACCAAATATCACGCAAGACATAGTCGGGGTGATTGGTAGATTTGTAAATGCAACAGGTAGTGCAAATAAGACTCAAATTTTCCCGAGATATTTAAGTGATTTTCAGGAAAGTTCAGTTCCTTGTTTGCCAAGCGGGGGATGTGGAGTAACCAGTTATACCGAGGCCCCGGATAAGCTTGATATTTTCAATTGGAATTTGGAATGGTTGGGAAATACAGGTTTTGGGCCTACCAATGAAGCATTACAATTAAATAATTGCATCACAGTTTTAAATAATGCTCACGCCGATGTATATATGTTGCAGGAAATATGTAGTTATAATGCTGCTGATCCAGAAGACAATACTACATCTTTCGGCAAATTGATTGAAGGCTTAAATACAGCTCATGGAGCCAATACCTACACCGGCGAATGTTCTTCAGCTTATTCTTATTCTTATATCGACGCTCCCGATCCTTTTGGTCAAAGAGTTTGTGTAATTTACAAAAAAGAAATTGTTAGTAAAATATTTTCCAGACCCATGCTTGATTCCATGGCATTGGCGTCTTACCCTCCAACCGGAAGAAAATCGCAGTTTTGGGGTTCTGGAAGATTACCTTTTCAATTTATGGCAGGGATAGATATAGGCGGCAAAAAGGACACAATATTATTTGTCGGTTTACATGCGAAATCAGGCTCAGCAGCAGAAGATTATGAAAGAAGGAAGTTTGACGTAAAAGTATTATATGATACGCTTCAAGCCCAGTATCCTTCACGCAAAACAATGGTGTTGGGAGATTTGAATGACGATTTGGATCAATCAATCTATGTGGGTGGTCATGCCAGTACCTACGCTCCATTTTTACACCAAAATCCTTCAGACACACTTTTAAATAGTGTGAGGCCCAATCCTTTTTGGTTTCCTATTACCGATGTTTTTAGTGCAATTGGATGTGCTAGTACCGGAACCTTTTCTGATTATATAGATCATCAAATTTTGTCTGATGAATTTATGAATAAACATTCCGGATTTAAATATAAGACAAACTCAGTAACAAGTTACAGGCCAATCATTGCTAATTATGGTTCAACAACTTCGGATCATTATGCTACAATTTCACAATTTGAGTATTATATAAGGCCTGTTTTGTCACCTTGTTCTAATTTAATTACTCTTGAAAGCCCAACAGATGATTATTTAAATCAAATAGGAGATGTTTTTGCTTCAAAAGTAGATGGTAAAATTGTTGTGACTAATATCATTGGTAATTCGTCTAATATTCAGTATTTTGCACCAAGTATTGAGCTCAAACCTGGGTTTATTGCAGAAAAAGGTGTTGTTTTTAAAGCTCAAAATGGTGGATGTGATTAATTTTTTTTAAATAATATTTAAATTTATTACCTTTAATTACCTTAAAGTAAAACAGATTATGAAAAAAAGTTTACTTCTATTATTTTTAATTATTGGGAGAAATTGTTATTCACAAACAATTTTGTCATACAATTTTGCTGGAATGTTAGGTAATGAATCTTCTGTTCCGGTGGGTTCTGTAGCATCAAATTCAAGTTCTACGGTTTTAACAAGATCAGGGTCCTTAGGGGTTCCAGCAGCTTCTGGCCCAACTGCTAATACATTAAATAGTAGTTCTTGGGGGCTTACAACGACTCTAGATAATTTGAAATTTCTAACTTTTACTTTTACCCCATCCATTACCCATCAATTAAATGTGACAAATTTTGAAATGACTTTGCAAAGAACAGCCACTGGACCTGCAAATATTGTAGTATCTTATCAAAATAGTGGAGACGCTGAAGTTTTTACTGCGGTAAATTCTTTATCTGGAACAACAGATACTCCTTTTTCAATACCAATTAATTTTATAAATAATGGAGCACCGATTGTCTTTAAAATTTATGGTTATAATGGAACTGCTTCAGGAGGACATTTAAGATTGAAATCATTATCAGTTACTGGGTCAGTTCCATTGCCTGTCAATTTAACCAATTTTACAACCCAAAATAAACCCGCATCCATCTCCATCCTTTGGTCCACCGCCTCAGAGACCAATTTCTCTCATTTTGTGGTTCAAAAAAGTAAAGACGCAAGAGGTTTTGAAAGTATTGGCAGAATAGAAAGTGCAGGATTTGAATCTAAAAAAAATGAATACAGTTTTATTGACGAAAAACCTTTTGCCGGGAATAATTATTACAGGCTTAAAATGGTTGACAAGGATGGCACTGAGGATTACTCAAAAATGATCAATGTGAATTTTGACGGAAAAGCATTGGCGGTTTTTTATCCTAATCCCACACAGGATTTTGTGAGATTTGAAAACATCAAAACTGAGGATATCAGTTCAGTGGTAGTTCATAAAATCAACGGTGAATATTTAGGGGAAACTCACCCGACCACCGATGGAATTGATATTTCCGGATTTAAATCTCGGGAACTCATTTTGCAGCTTAAAATGAAAAACAATCAGACCATCACGTCACGAATCATTAAAAACCTTTAAAAACCACGATTATGAAAAAAATATCAAACAAAAGCGAATACAAGAAGCCAATATTAAATAAAATGGGTAGTGTGAAAAATCTCACACTGAAGACAGGGTCTATCGCTGACTTTGGTTCAAATAAGTATGCACCATAAAAATCATATCCGATAGAATTTTGGTCCTGAAAGTCAATTTCAGGACTTTTTTTTTGAAAAAAAATGAAAATAGTGTAAACTGAAAAATTCCAGGCATCAAATTATATACATGTAAAAAAATCATTTTTACAGTTGGGGCGATTTTTGAATTCAGGCATTCATTTTTTTTAATAAAAATTTAATTTATAAATTTGATAGAGGTAAGCTTGAAAAAGCCATTTTTTTTGTAGTTGCCATGGTCAATAATTTGAAAACTAATTGATTAGAATATATGAAGAGGGTTTTTATTTTGTATTTTTTTTTCATAACAAAACTATACGCACAACAAACTGAAACAGAAACCTTTGGGACAGTACCAGCAGGTGTAGCATCTACTATTGCTGACCATGAAGCCGCTAATAAATTTGTTGGTGTTGGATTAACTTATTCAGGCAGTGCATTGGTGAGTTCTAATGATCCCTCGCCTTTCGGAGGGGCAAATGTTTTTTTTGACAAAATACAAGGTAAAGAGCTTATTATTGATGGCTATAAACCCAACTCTGCGTGTACCATAGATGTAAGTTTTTGGATCTATAAATACGTGGAGGCTGTAACCGGGACTGAGTTTTATGTTGAATATTCTACTACCGGACCTTCCGGCCCCTGGATATTTGGCCCTCAATTTAACCCTCTACCAAACGGACCCGGAACCGTGAGGTATCACAAAAGATCATTGCAAGTGCCTAATAATTTCACAAGCATAAGATTTTATCAAGCGGGAACACTTTCACAGTATAGAATAGACCAGCTTGTCATTACAGGTAGCGGAGTAGGATGCACATTTCCGGTAAAATTAAATACTTTTTTTGGTGAAAAATTCCAGAATGATGTTTCCCTCACCTGGTCCACTGCATCCGAGACAAATTTATCTCATTTCGTAGTTCAAAAAAGTAAAGATGCAAAAGGTTTTGAGAATATTGGAAGAATAGAAAGTGCAGGATTTGAATCGGAAAAAAATGAATACAGTTTTATAGACGAAAAACCTTTTTCCGGAAATAATTATTACAGGCTTAAAATGGTTGATAAGGACGGCACTGAGGATTACTCAAAAATGATCAGTGTGAATTTTGACGGAAAAGCATTGGCAGTTTTTTATCCTAATCCTACCCAGGATTTTGTGAGATTTGAAAACATCAAAACTGACGATATCAGCTCGGTATCGGTTCATAAAATCAACGGTGAATTTTTAGGTGAAATTCTACCGACCACCAATGGAATTGATATTTCAAAGATTAAATCTCGGGAACTCATTTTGCAGCTTAAAATGAAAAACAATCAGACTATTACTTCAAGAATAATAAAACAGGATTAATATTCCTATTATTAGACATCCGTTTAATTGTCTTTACGTTTTTTTAATATTGAAATCAGGTTTTTCCATAATTTTTATTTTACTTATTGATTAAATAAAATTCATATTTCGGGAGCCAATGGTTCCCTTTTTTTATTTTTGCAAAAAAACATCTGATGTTAAATTTTTATCCCGGTCCATCTAAAGTATATCCAGAAGTCAGGCAATATATGCTCGAGGCTTTTGATAGTGGTATTTTGGAGAAAAATCACCGCTCGGCTGATTTTATGGAAATGATGCATCAGACCATTACCATTTTTAAAGAAAAATTCAATATTCCGGCTGAATATAAGGTGTTTTTTACCTCATCTGCCACAGAATGTTGGGAGATCACGGCCCAGTCAATATTTCAGGGCAAAATGAGTTTTCTTTACAATGGTGATTTTGGTAAAAAATGGCTGAATTACGCCAAAAGTAATGCTCAGGTAAAACACAGAAGCACATCAGAAAAAGGTAAACTTGATTTTTTTGAAATAACCTTTCAGCCGGAAGAATCGATTTCAGATTTAAATATTGATCAGGATTCAGAAATAATAGCATGGGTAGCAGGAGAAACTTCCAATGGAACATTTACGGGTAATGAGGCTATTAAAAAATTAAGTGAACGGCATCCTGAGGCTTTGTTGATTACTGATGTTACCTCTGTTTTTGGTGGGTATAATTTCGATATTTCGCAGGCAGATGTCTGGTTTGCATCCAGTCAAAAATGCCTGGGTATGCCTTCCGGATTGGGAATTATGGTGGTTTCACCTAAAGCAATGTTAGCTGCCGCAAAATTGGGCGAGCGTAATCACTACAACAGTTTGCTTAATATTTCTGAGAATTTCCAAAAAAAACAGACGCATTATACCCCAAATATTCTTGATATTTTTCTATTGGGAAAAGTTGCCGGGCAAGTGGAAAACATTAATGTAGTTTCTCGAAAAATTGAGGATAGGAGCATTTTACTTCGAAATTTCTTTGATGTACACCCTATGTTTTCAAATTTGATTTTAAATCCTGAAGTGCAGTCGCCCACTGTTTTGGCAATGAAATATGGTGGGAACCTGGCCGATTTATTTTCCAAACTCAAACAATCTGGCATAATTGTAGGTAAAGGTTATGGAAAATGGAAAGATGATACATTCAGAATTGCTAACTTTCCTGCGATTCCAGATGCTGATTTTCAAATGCTTATGGATTTTTTAAAAAATAATTTTTAAAATTATGAAATTAGATTTCAAAGAGATTTTGTCTGTTACTCTTATTTTATTTTCAATTATTGACATTTTGGGTTCTATTCCAATAATCCTTAATTTGAGGAAAAAAGTAGGGCACATTTATGCCGAGAGAATCACTTTGATTTCGGGTGGATTGATGCTTGGGTATCTTTTTTTGGGTACAAAAATCCTTCAGTTATTTGGTGTAGATGTAAAGTCTTTTGCCCTGGCGGGAGCCATTATTTTGCTAATTATTGGCTTTGAAATGATACTCGGAAGAGAGATTTTTAAACATAATACTCACAATCAGGGAAAGGCGAGCAGTGTGGTTCCGCTAGCGTTTCCGATCATCGCCGGTGCCGGTACTATGACCTCATTGCTTTCACTTAAGGCGGCGTATCAGCAGGAAAATATTATTGTCGGCATATTGGCCAATCTGGTATTGATTTATATTGTTTTGAAATCTTCCGCCTGGTTGGAGAAAAAGCTTGAGCCCGGCACAGTAGAAGTCCTTCAAAAAGTTTTTGGCTTGATTTTGCTGGCGATTGCCATAAAGTTAGTTAAATCAAATATCTGATTCTGAATTTATAAATCCTTGTAAAATAAGGTATTGTGCAAAACCATATGTGCTCATCACCCACAGAGAGTTCAAGGGGATTTCAGTCACAAATTTGGAATAAGCAATCAATGAATCCGAAATAATAAAGAGGATTGCCCCAAGGCCAAAAAAGAGTAATTGTTTGTCTTCCATTCCTCTATGCCAGGCAGTGATGCCCATTAGGGTCAACACGATGCAATACACCATCACGGGAATTAGCAAGCCACCATTTAGATTGGGGTAAATCAAATAGAAAAAAATCGAAGAATAAATCAAAAACAGTAGGGAGGTTATTAGGTTGTATTTACGTTTTACTCCAAATGAAAAAATATAAAAAATATGTGCCAAAAGGAAAGAGCCTAAGCCATAAATGAAATAATTTTCCCCACTGAACATCAAAAAGACATCCCCCAGAAAAGAAAAAATCAATGCCGGATATAGCATTTTTGATTTAACGCCTGACTGATAGGCTACCACAAGAAGCAAAGGCATAAGCAATGGCTTGAAAACAAATACTCCTGTGCGGTTTCCTGCCAGGCTGAATCCAATTTCCAATACAAGGACGATGAAGAATAAAGTTTTGATACTCATTGTTTTATAAAAATATTCCGGCAATTTCTTTCCATGATTTTACTCTTTCATAACCCGTTAAATGATGATTGTGTGCTGCCTCAAAAAGGATGGTTCTTCCATCAAATTTGGAGAGGTTTTTTTCATGGTCGTCTATCATTATATCTCCTTTGATGATTGATTTATCACCGCAAAGTGCGAAATTTCTCCAGCTGATAAACGGGAAGTTACGCTGCATCCAATCAATTTTTTCTTTAAGAGAATTAGGGAATTCGGTTGCCGAAGATACTACAAATACTTCATGTTTTTCTGAAAGTTCTTTCAAAACCTCCTGTGCATCAGGGATTACCTGCAGGTTTCCAAAAAAGCCCGGCTCAAATAACCTGTGCCGGTAGGTTTGGTATTTTCCCGAATTTACAAACTCATAAAAATTAGTGGTTTCGAAAAAACTTTTTTCGATATTGGTATGGTTGATTTCATTAAAAATATCAATAATGGCCTGACTTGCATCCGCCAAAACATCATCCATGTCAACTATAAATCTCATTTATAAACTATTTTTTTAAGGATGGTAACCTTTTACGATTTTCTTGGATCTGATATTTTCGTTTTGATTGACAATCACAAAATAAATCCCGTCGGCTAAACCGGTCAGGTCAAAATCATGCAATTCTTTATCATGGACCTCTTCCTGAAGTATTTTTCCCGCCAGATTTTGTAATGAAAAATGGCACTGCCCGTTAGGTGGCACTTTTACATAAACTTTGTCGTCTTTTTCGTTCAGATATATCGTTATCGAATCTTTCATAGCTATATTTTAATTCCAGCTCAAATATGGGGTTAATAATTGATAAACCAAATGAATGGGTAGCCCCATTACAGTGTAAAAAGAACCTTCTATTTTCGGAATTCCGATCATTCCGATAAATTCCTGCACGCCATAGGCTCCGGCTTTGTCAAGCGGAGTATGATTTTTAAGATAGTAATCTATTTCTGCTTGCGAAAGTTCTTTAAATGTAACCTTAACAATATCTGTTTTTATTGCATATTCATTCCCAACTTTCAGACATATTGCTGTGGCTACCTCGTGCGTTTTTCCACTCAAATTTTTCAACATTTCCTCTGCCTGAAGTATATCTTCCGGTTTATTCAGGATTTTATTATCCAAAATCACAACGGTATCGGCACAGAGAATAAGGTCGTCGGGATTGGAATTTTGGAAACACTCAGCCTTTTTTTTGGCCAGATATCCCGGCACTTCATAAAGGTCCATTTCATCAGAAAATGCCTCGTCAGTCGGTTTCACAATTACCTCAAAATCAAATCCTGCCATTTGCATAATGTCTTTTCTTCGCGGAGAATTTGATGCCAGAATAAGTTTTTTTGTTAATTTCATTTATGGTTTTTTCTGATTCAGGATAATTTTTTTTACATTTGTATTTAATGTAAAAACATTTTATTTTT
Source organism: Cytophagaceae bacterium (assembly GCA_016722655.1). NCBI lineage: Bacteria > Pseudomonadati > Bacteroidota > Cytophagia > Cytophagales > Cytophagaceae > Cytophagaceae bacterium. The sequence goes on along the minus strand of JADKIR010000005.1, from coordinate 961,701 downwards.
TTCTTAATAAAGTGCAAAAATATGAGTTTAGAACAGGAAATAAAACAAACACGGCCATTTAAAAACGAAAAAGAAAAAGCACTGGTAAATATTATTTTTACCAACAACTGGCTACTCCTGAAACAAAATAAAATGCTGAAAAAACACGGCATTAGTTTGCAACAATACAATGTTTTAAGGATTCTCAATGGTCAAAAAGGACAACCGATTACAATCAACGAAATTATTAGCCGGATGCTTGATAAGATGTCAAATGCATCGAGATTAGTTGATAAGTTGTTTTTGAAAGGTTACGTCAATCGCGACCAAAAAATTGGAAATCGGCGGGCTTGTGATGTGATAATTTCTGAAAAAGGAAAGGTTTTTTTGGCAAAAGTAACCGAGACACTCGGAAACATGGAAAAAGAAATGGGCAATATGAGTCAGGAAGAATATGCACAACTCAATAATCTCCTGGATAAAATGCGTAATAATGAAACTGAAAAGTAATTTTTCGGTTTATTATATTAAAAAGAGCTATGAAAATAAAAAACCTGTCCAAAATCCCGGTTCTGCTTTTATTCTTTTGGATAATATCTTGTAAAAACAACGATCCCGAGCCTGCGGATCAATATCTGGTTTCATTTGAACAGGTGGCTGAAATCAGCAAAAGTAAATTTCAAAGTGAGATAACCAGTGTTTTTGGTGCCCAGAGTGCTTCGATTGCTTTGTTTATTCAGTCAGGAATGAAAACCTACCGACTGAAATACAATACCAAAACTCCTGAGGGCGATGCGATTATTGCATCAGGGGCGGTTATTGTACCAACCGATTTAACGACTGCTTATCCTATGCTTGGGTATCAGCATGGTACTATTTTCGAAGAAAACAAAGCACCTTCTTATTTTAACAGTAGTTCAGAATCTTATCTGGGTATGTTTTTTTCATCTATTGGTTATTTGGTTGCCATGCCCGATTATCTTGGCTATGGAGAATCTAAATCTTACCCACATCCATACGAACATAAAGACGGCCTTGCCAAACCCAATGTGGATTTTCTTTTGGCTGTGAAAGAAATGGCAAAAAAACTGGACCTTAACTGGAATCAAAACCTTATGTTGGCAGGATATTCTGAGGGTGGATATGCCACTTTGGCCACACAGAAACTCATCGAAGAGCAATATGCATCAGTTTTTAATCTGAAGGCTTCAAGTTGTGGGGCGGGAGCTTATAATAAAACCCAAACTGTTAAAAACTTCCTGACGCAAAAGACCAATGGTGATGCCGGAAATAACAGGTCGTATCTATGGGTAATGCTTACTTATGACCGACTGTATAAGATCAATAAGCCATTAAGTGATTATTTTGCTGCTGCTTATGTGCCTGAAATAAGTGATAAAAAACATCTGGTTTCTATTTCAAAACCATTTGACGAAATATTAAATCCGGCATTTAAACAAGCTATATTGGCAAATGGGGATGCTAAATGGACGCAAGCCATGGCGGATAATGATATTTTTGACTGGAAAGTAAAAACTCCAACCAGACTGTATCATGGTGACAAAGATCCTTATGTGCCTTACCTTAATTCTTCGACTGCTGCAGCAGCAATGAAGGCAAAAGGCTCAACGTCGGTTGAACTCATCACTGTTGCCGGTGGTACGCATGATTCTTCAGTGTCAACATTTGTATTGGGTACGATGGATTTTTTTGGAAAATATAAGAATTGAGAAATGGGTAAATTACAAGAAGGCTTTGTGCATACTGTATTTTTTTGGTTAAAAGAAAATGACAATTCAGGTCACAAACAGTTGTTGTTGAAAGGTTTAAGTGAGCTTTCGCAAATCAGCGAAATAAAAGATGCCTATATAGGTGCACCCGCCGGCACGCGTCGTGAGGTTATTGATTCTACTTTTTGCTGGAGCATTACCTTTATTTTTGAATCTGCCGAAGATCAGGATATTTATCAGACGCATCCTGACCATCTAAAATTTATCGAGAATTATGGACATCTTTGGAGCAGAGTTCAGGTTTATGATGCATTTGGTCGCTAAATTTGTATAAATATTTATCAATAATTGAAAAAAGTATTCTTTCTCGTTTTTTCGGTAATTACCGTTCAGGCTCAGAATATTAATTTTGAAGCCAAGGGTCTTTTGTTTTTGAATGATGGTGATTTTAATCCCTACAGTTTCGGAACAGGAATTGTGAAAAAAGACAAGATGGCAACCGATAAAATCGGTTCTTTTGTTTTTCCGCTTGAGTTGGATGAAGAAGGAAATGAGCAAACGGTCTCCAATTCTGCACTGGATGCGTTTAAAAATATCGCCATTAAATCTGATCATCGTATTTGTTATGTGTTAGAAAGCCATAACTCATTCAAAAAGGATGCTGCTGGCCAGGAGTATAACCTCAAAAGTACCCCCGATGGGAATTTTGTAAGTGTGGTTGATATTACCAATCTTCGAAATGTAAAGCCCGGGTATCGTTTTCAGGTAGCACCCAATCCCAAATCGCTGGCATTGAGCAAAGACAATAAATATCTGGCTGTTGCTGCCGAAGGTTACAATCAGGAATTGCAGGTGTTTGAGTTGGATGAAACCGGAAAGCCGGTGAGGTTAATTCAGAGGCCGGTAGCACTTGGAAATGGCACAATTTCAGATGTAGTCTGGCATCCAACCGAAGATTTTTTGGTTTTTTTGAAAAAAGAAACACGCGAAATTGGTCTTGTTAAAGTGCTCAGAGATGGCCCTACGGGAAATATTATCAGACTGGAACTCGTAGGCAATACCATAAAAATGGAAGGCAACCTCAAGGCGGGTGAATTTACAAAAGACGGGAAGTATTTTCTGGTTTTAGATAGCCGAGATGAACCTGGTACCAATTCTTTAGGGCAAAAAGGTCAGGTTTTTGTTGTTAGGTTTTCGCTAGAAGACAACGGTACCCATGCCCTTATTTCCAAGGCTGAAGTGGAAGAAAACCCTTCGGCTATGGTGATTCATCCTTCTGGAAAATTTATTCTGGTTACCAATCAGAAAAAATCTTTTGAATATCCTGTTTCCAAAAATACAGGCAAAGGTTCTCTTTCGGTGCTTTTGTTGCAGCCCGAAGGGACACTTCAAAACAAAATCAATGTTTCGCTTGATGGTGTGATGCCATCAGGAGTAGTTTTTGATAAAAATGGAAATAATCTGGCTGTGAGTTTTATGCAATTCCTGAATTTTGGAAAATCTACAGGAGGAATTCAGTTTTTTAATTTTACCGGCGGAAATAATCCAAAAGTAGAAAAGCAAAGTTCGATGATTAACACCTCAAAGGGAATACATTCTTTGAGAGTGATTGAAGATTTTTAATTAATGAAAATAAAGATAGATGTAGTTTCTGACGTGGCTTGTCCATGGTGTTATGTGGGCATGAAACGCCTTCAAAAAGCACTGGATTTAGTGCCTGAAATAGATACTGAGGTTTCCTGGCAGCCTTTTCAGTTAGATCCAGGCGTTCCGGCTGAAGGCCGTGACTTGAAAGAATATTATGCTGCAAAATTTGGTGGGGAGGAGCAAGCTTACAGTGTTTTTGAAAATATGGAAAATGTGGGTAGGGGAGAAGGCATAAATTATGATTTCAGGAAAATGACCCGCACCATGAATACACTTCCGCTTCATGTTTTGATGCTTCAGGCCGATGCAGAGGGTTTTAAAACAGCCTTAAAAGCCAGATTTTTCAAAGCATATTTTGAAGATGCCACCGACCTGAGTTCTAAGGAAAACCTCGTCAATATCATGGAGGAGTTTGGCTGGGCAGTTGAAAAGACAAATGCCTTGCTTAGTGATGCCCAACTCAAAGAGCAGGTAAAAGAAAAAATTACATATTTTCAGTCAAGGGGTGTGTCGGCCGTTCCATTTTTTATTTTTAATGATAAATATGGCGTAAGTGGGGCTCAGTCTCCTGAGGTTCTTGCGGGCATGCTGACACAGATCAACTCAGAAATGGCCGCAGAAATTAAAGCCGGGTCCGGCGACTCCTGTGATATAGAAACCGGAAATTGTGACTGATTTGTATTTTACACTGGGAGTGTTTTGGTACTTAATTCAAAGCGTTCATTCTCGCATTGCCTGATACCCTGGGGTCGGTTTTTAGTTCGCATTTACGCATAAAAAGCACTTCGAGACTGGGGAAACCGTATTCCTCTACCACTTTGCCTTCAATGTAGTAAACCCCTTTCCCTCTGAAGGGATACTTTTCTATATTTTGCGGAAAGTGAGTGGTGTCAAAAAACTCCCCTTCGTGGTCGATAAAATAGCCAAAAGCCATGTTTTTGTGATTTTTAGTCCTGATAGCTTTATAAGTTACCATGTAACCATAAATAGCTACCCGTTTTCCCACCAGATGGATCAACTCCGAGGCGGTAAGTTTTGAGGTGGGTGTTTCGGCAATGAGCTTAAAAGGTGAATCCAGCGGAAATCCCAGTAGTTCCATTTCGTCATAACAGTCTTCCAGCCAATGGCTTTCCAATGGCGGTAACTCGAATTTCTGTTCTTCCCATTCAAAAAGTTCATTTCCCTGACTCACGGCCTTTGGTGCTTTGTAGTGGAAGAAATGGGCTTCCCAAAGCAGTTCTTTTTTACTCAAACCAAAACTCCTGAACGCTCCCACACGTATCAAAATGCTCATTTGCTCGAGACCAAGGGGTACACGATGCACAAAGTCCTGAAAACTCACGAAGTCACCTTCATCTGTGCGGCTTTTGAGCATGGCGTCGATGCTCCGACTTTCCAGGCCTTGTATATGAATCCAGCCAAGCCATATGGTGCGTTCTTCTATCCGGGTCAGATACAGGCTTTGGTTGATCTCAGGAGCTTCCAGTTTGGCTCCGTAGCGACTGGCCTCGTGGGCATACATTTCGGTATTATAAAAACCACCGAAGTTGTTGATAACCGCCACCATAAATTCCCGGGGATAGTACGCTTTCAGGTAAAGACTCTGGTAGCTCTCAACTGCAAAACTTGCCGAGTGGGCTTTTGAAAAACTATAACCCGAAAAACTCTCAATCTGTCGCCAAACCTCTTTGGCAATGTCATCAGGATAACCACGTTCACGGCAATTGACAAACCACTTGTCAACGATCCGTTGAAATTCTTTTTTGGAGCGGTACTTTCCGCTCATGGCACGTCGCAGCACATCGGCTTCGGCCAGCGTAAGGCCCGCAAAATGGTGAGCCACCTTGATTACATCTTCCTGGTACACCATTACACCGTATGTTTCCTGCAGCAATTCTTCCATTTTGGGATGTATATAGCTGATGCTCGCCGGGTTGTGATGACGTTTGATATACTCCTGCATCATGCCGCTGGCCGACACGCCGGGTCTGATGATAGAGCTGGCCGCCACCAATGTCAGGTAATTGTCGCATCTTAGTTTCCATATGAGTTGCCGCATCGCGGGACTCTCGACATAAAATGCCCCCATGGTTTCGTGCTCCACCAGTTTTTGTCTGATTTTTGGGTCACGTTTGAAATCCTGTACAGCATGGATGTCGATGTTGACTTTGTGATTTTCACGCACTATGTCCACGCAGGTTTTGATATGTCCCAGGCCACGCTGGCTCAGTACGTCAAATTTCGCAAAGCCCACATCTTCGGCTACATACATGTCAAACTGACAAATAGGAAAACCTTTGGGCATAGGTTGCAGAGCCGAATACCGGTACATGGGCTCCTCCGAAATCAATATTCCGCCCGCATGAATACTCAGGTGCTCAGGAAAATTAATCATCATCGGGGCGTATTTGAAAATATACTGCGTGTGCTCGTTGCGGTGCTGTACAGTTGACGGGTTATTAATCAGGTCGTCTATTTCAGGTTTTGGCAGACCAAAAACTTTGCCCAGTTCGCGGTAAATCGACCGCCCTTAAAAGTATTGTACGTAGCCATCAGGCTCACGTGGTCGCGGCCATAACGTTTAAATACATAGTCAATGATCTCGTCACGCTCATCCCAGCTGAAGTCAATGTCAAAGTCAGGGGGCGACGTGCGATGGGGGTTGATAAACCGCTCAAAATACAGATCCAGCTCTATAGGGTCCACATCGGTGATGCCCACACAGTAAGCCACCATGCTATTGGCTCCCGATCCACGGCCTACGTGATAGTACCCCCGGGAGCGTGCGTAGCGGATAATATCCCAGGTAATCAGAAAATAGGAGCCAAAACCCAGCTCGTTGATAATCCCCAGCTCCCGGTCCACACGTTTTTTAGCTTCTTTGTGGCCTTTACCATATCGGTACAGCATGCCGTCATAGGCGAGTTTTTGCAATAACTCAAGGTCATCAGCGGCAGAAGAGGTAAACACACGTTTGTTTTTGGGTGACTCGTTGTCAAAAACAAATTCACAATTTCCGAGGAGGCGTTCGGTGTTCAGAATCATTTCAGGGTAGGCCTCAAATAGTTTTAAAAGCTCCGCCGGCGGCATAAAATGCTCATGCACGGTAGCATGTGCAGTGACTGGCAGCTTACTCAGTAGTGCATTGTGGTCGATGGCTCGCAGCAGGCGGTGCAGGTTGTAATTTGGGCGGTCCAGAAACGTAACCGGCTGCCAGGCGACGGCTTTTTCCGGTTCCAGCTGGGATCTGAAACGAAAGAGGGCATTAAACTGCCAGTGGCCGACACCCACATATTCGTGAGGTTTGAGTCGGTTGTAGGTCGAAAGCACTTCGATGGGATAGATAACATATACATTATTAAAATTTGGTGCTTGTATAGCAAAGGGTGTTTCGGTGAGCAGGTGGGTGCTCAGGTGCTGGTTAATTTCGGCAAAACCCTCGGTATTTTGTGCCAGGCATATATATCGCAGTTCGTCGCCATTGCGAAACTCCACACCCACTACAGGTTCAATGCCGGCTGCTTTACATTCTTTTACAAAGTCATACACCCCCGAGATGAGGTTGATGTCGGTCAATGCCAGTCGTTTAACTCCCAGTTTTTGGGCATGCTCTACCAGTGCCTCCGGGCTCAGGGTGCCATACCGCATCGAGTAATATGAGTGACAATTGAGATACATATTTTTTTGTTTTGGCAATCGGCTACAGCGATTGGCTGAGCTATTTATGAGAGACAGAATTCAGCACATGAATGATTAAACCGCACGATGAAATACTAATTTTATTATGAAATCAATTAACATACTAAAAAAATAACACATTAATTATCACCTCTCCACCTCAACCTTGTTGCCTGTTTTCTGCTGCTACGCCTCTTAAACAATTCAGAGAAACAACATTACAAATATGGTTAAAAAATTAGCACAACATTGCTGTTAAAATTAGCAAAACTTCAAACTCCTTGATAATGAGAGTTCTGGAATGGTGTTTTGGAATAAATAGGCAGAAGAAAAAAGGCTGACTAATAATTGTATGGGTTTCCGTGACCGGGAAAAACCTTAGAAACACCTTCTGATTTTAGTTTTTCCCATGACAACTTCTTTTCAATGTCATCCTCCATGAGTAAAGATTCAGGGGGAAGGTCGCCGGTGAATGTCTCGCCAGTGCTTAAAACCAAAGAAACACTATCAGGAGAGTGCCCGGGTGTGTGAATAAATTTTCCATTTATATTTAACTTTCTCAGAAACAAACCTGAATCTTCCGTATTTATCACCAGATTATCTGTCAGCTTGAGCGGAGTATATTTCCATTTTCCTGAGGCTAAAATCTCCATGGGTTCAATAAATCGTTGTTGAAAATCAAAGAGGATAAATTTCACCCCCTGATTTTTTAATTCCTGTATTGCTCCGGCGTGGTCAATATGAAAATGAGTAACTGCCAGATAGTCAATCTCACTGATTTTATACCCGGTAATTCTCATTTCACGACCCATACTATTCAATGTGTCGGGAAATCCGGTGTCGATCAATAACCGGTGGGAATCGCTCACAAGCAGATACCTGTTTACCGATTTTTCGCCTACATTAAATATTTTCATTCAGATATTTTTGCAATTTATTAAAATGAAAAAAAACATCGGAAGTTTAAAAACCGAACGGTTTCATTTTATTTTTTTCTCAATCGAACTAAGGATTTCCAGTTGTTTAGCCTGGCTCTCAAAAAGTACTTTTATTTGTTCTTCCAGAAGCAGATCAATTTTTTGATTCAATGCCCTGATCTCCAATTCTGCTTTGAGATTTATCAAATAGTCATTTTCGGCTCTTTTTCGGTCTTTCTCCTCCTGCCTGTTTTGGCTCATCATTATGATCGGAGCTTGTAAGGCAGCAATACACGACAATATCAGATTCATTAAAATAAACGGATATGGATCAAAATTTTCACCTCTTGGGGCTAGAGAATTATATGTAATCCAAAGAATCAAAAGAAAAAAAAACGAAATAATAAAGGACCAGCTACCCCCAAATCTCGCCACCTTATCTGAGATTTTCTGTCCCTGTGTCAAAAGTTCTTTTGGTGGATGCAGGAGGTTTTCAATTATTAAATTCTCATCTTCAATCGATTTTTTAACGATATCCTGTAACTTTTTTAGCTGATCGCTTTCAGCCGATAATAAGTCAGTGTTACTTTTTTTCATAATTATAGTTTCCAAAAATTGAAAAGAATGAATACAATTATTCCAAAAATACCTAATAATGAACCTAAAAACAGATAATCGGCGATTTGTTCATACCGATATTCCATTTTTTTATTTTCGGTTTTAATAGAGACAAATGATAAGAAAGACGAAATAGCTAAAAATAGGGCCACAATGGAAGTAAACTCATCGATTAAGCTATTTTCGGATTTGTTGGTAAGGTGAAGAGAGGTAAGTACAAAAAGACAAAATCCTAAAAGATTTGATGAAGTTCCCAAAATATGCTGGGAAGTTTTGTTGGCCATGATTGATTTCCTGAAATGAAAAAATATTTAATTAATAACGCCTTCCTTAAACCTTAAATACATTCAGGTGGTATTTTGCTTAATTAATTTAAAAAAATAGCATTAAGATTTATGATTCAAGGCTGATTTTTTTCTTACAAAATAATTCAAAATCAAAGAGACCGAGCTCACAATTAAAGCTGCAATTGCAAGTGGGGTGATATTATCTGTCAATCTTGCAGAAATAATGGCTCCTATTCCCGAGCCGACAAAGAAGAATATTGTCCCGTAAACCGACGCCGCAAGACCTGCCTTATCACCCATGTGTTCGAGTGCCAAAGCACTGCTGTTAGGGTCGGCGGCAGTGGTAAAAGCCATCAAAAAGGCAATCATTATAAAAAAGAAAAGCAAACTTGGTTGGTGATCCTGTGAAATAGCTCCAAGCACCATTATTGCCGAAAAAATGAAATATAAAATCAAAAAAAGTTTCAGCGATTTTTTGGCTCCAAGTTTCCGGGATAGATAGGAATTGATATATGAAAATGCAGCCATCAGAAGGCCCATACCACCAAAAATCAGCGGGAACAGCCCGGGACTTTGGTAAAACTCGCCTATTATTCTTTCAGAACTTGAAACCCAGCTACTAAGAATCGAGAAAACGATGGTGGCAATCGTTACATAGATTAGGAATCGACCGTCCTTCAAAATGCTTTTGATTTTTTGCATTGTTTCACCAAATCCTGCCACAGATCTTCTTTCAGCAGGATGGCTTTCTGGCATTCGGAATGACCACAAAAACACTAATACGGCAAATATTGGAGGTACTAAAAATACCACTTTCCAGGTAGAAAAATGCAGAATCCATGCTCCCAGAGCGGGGGCAATGACAGGTGTAAACAGAAATATCGCCATAACAAAGGACATAGTTTTGGCCATTTCATCGCCCGAAAACCTGTCTCTCACACATGCAATAGAAGTCATAAAGACGGCAGCAGCTCCCATGCCAGCCGTAAACCGAAAGAAAAAAATTATTGTAAGGGAAGGGGACAAAACAACGGCAATTCCACTCAGAATATAGAGTAAAATACCCATCCTCAGAATGGGTAACCTGCCCAGCCGGTCAGTCAGGTAACCAAAAAATATCTGAGTGATTTGACCCATAAAGAAAAAAGTGATGATATTGGCAGTCTGGCTGGTTTCTGAAACAATTCCGAAATGTTTTCTCACTTCTGAAAATGCCGGAAGCATAATATCAATGCCAAGGGCTGTCAAAACCATTGAGGAAGATGTAAATACTATAAATTCCCTGGAGTTTTTGTTAATTAGCGGGCTTTTTTTCAAAAGGATAAGGTTTTTATTTGCAAAAATACCATGTCAGATTTATTTATTTCAGGGCAAATCCGACAATCAATGAGGGGTGAATGCTCAGTTTTTGAGTTTTACATATTTTTCAATGTTCAACCTGTCAATACCTTCTTTTTCTATTTTTTCAACACCACTTTGAATAAGCGTATCGCCCTTGATTACAATTGTAAAATTGAAACTATTCCCTTCCCATGCCCGGTCTGAACAATATTCCAGATTTTCGCTGTATTGGTCGCCCTTGAGTTTAAAAGTTCCTGCACCTGAAGAATAGGTTGCTGTTGAATCTTTTCCTTTGGATAAATCATGGAGAAAGAAAGCAAAATGTGTATCGTTGATTATTTTTATAAAAGATTTCCCCTGTGTGTAGTCAGTGATTGTGGTGTCGCCTTTCTCAATTAAAGTGCCTGATAATAACTTCCAGGTACCTTCGATTTGATTATTTTCGGTTTTTTTCTGACAAGAAATCAGAAATGCCAAAAAGGAGATTAAGAAAAGATTCTTCATAATTGGGGTTGTTTTTTCAAAAATAAATAAAAAAAACAGAACCGAAGAATTTATTGTAAACGCAAAATCAAATCTACAATATTTTTCAATTTCAGAAATATTCAATTGGTATAGTTTTAATATTTAAAATATTTTTCTTCTAAAATATTTCTCTAATGTTTTTTTAATATAAATTTGACCCCGTATATAACCATGAAGTAAAGAAAAGCTTTTTGTCAGTTAAAAATCAATACCTATATCTTTGAAAGCTAGAATTTTATTGATGCTCTTGTTGCTATCCTGGAGCTATCAGACCAATGCACAGGCCAAAACTCAATTAAAAAATGTAAGGGTGTTTATGATTGGAGTCCTTGAATGGGCCAATAAAGTTTCGTTTGATTCATTCGATAAACGTGGACGTCTGGATGCCAAGATTTTGAAGCATTTCAAAGATTCTGGCGTACCCGAAGATAAAATTGTTTACCTTAAAGATAAACAGGCCACTACTGATGCGGTCAGGGCGGCATACCGGGAGTTTTTACAAAAATCAAATCCTGACGAGACTCTGATATTTTATTATTGCGGGCATGGTTATAAAGATGAAAAGGACAGGGTATGTTTTGCAAATTATACCGGTGCTGATTTTTCTGCCATGGAAATTGTGAAAACTGCCAATGAATTGTTTAAAGGTAAAACCGCGTATTTTTTTGCAGATTGCTGCAATTCGGGAGGCCTGGCCGATGAGGTGAAAAAATACAAGAATAAACAATTTGTAGCCTTAAATTCGGTCGTGCCTAAGGATCTTTCCACCGGAAACTGGACATTTTCCAATGCCTTGCTTTATGGCTTGCAGGGCCAAAGTTTCGTAGATAAAAATAGCAATGGCAGTATTACTCTATCTGAACTGGCCCAATATATTGATGAAGAAATGGCCGTTGTTGAGGAGCAAAAATCTGCTTACTTTATTCCGGCCTCAATGCAAAATATGGCCATTACCACCGGAGTTCCCAAGAAAAAAGACACAAAAGTAGGCATGAGAGTGATGGTTGATTATGACAATGAGCCATACATGGGGTTTGTTACCGGGAAAAATGCGGAAGGACAATACATAGTGCGATTCTATAGCTATCTTAATAATGAAACAGACTTCGTGGATGCTTCAGAACTCAAACCCGTGATCTGTAATACTGACTTTCCGGTGGCTGCAAAGGTAAAAGTATATTCTGACTACGACGAAAAATGGTTGCCCGCCCGGGTGGTGAAGAAATTTATGTGCTTGCATTACATCAGTTACGATGGTTTTGGGGCCGAATGGAACGAGTGGGTTTCAACCGATAAAATAAAAAAATAAGAACCAAATTATATCAAACCTAATCAAAACAAATGAATCTTAGTTTCGAAAATCAGGGCGGTGATGACCGTGAAATTGCGGGTTACTCTTACTTATCGCCTAATTCTGCCGCAAAGGCTTACAAAGCTTCATCGGGAATAAAAGGTGCAAAATTACCCGCAAAGGTCGATTTACGTCCATTTATGACCAAAGTAGAAGATCAGCAAAGATTAAGTAGTTGTACTGCTAATGCTGTTGCAGGTGCTTATGAGTATCTGGCAAAAAAATATCTTACCAAAAAAGCATTTGAAGTTAGTCGGCTTTTTGTGTATTACAACGCCCGCTTGCGTGCCGGAAGTACCATAAAAGACGGCGGCAGCCACATTCAATATGCTGTGGAAAGTTTGATGAAAATTGGTGCATGTAAAGAAGATGTATGGCCTTACGAAGCACCGAAAGTTAACACCAAACCTCATGAGAAATCTTATCAAACGGCAGCAAACTTCAAAATTGAAAAGTCAAGATTTGTGCCTGTAAAACTGGAAGATTGGAAAAAATGTCTTGCCGAAGGTTACCCTATAGTTTTTGGTATAGCACTTTTCCCTTCTTTTGACAGCTGCAATAAAAATCACGGGATCGTGCCAATGCCTTCACCAAATGAGACTTCAAGAAGTGCTCATGGCTTACATGCAATGCTTTGTGTGGGATACTCAGAGGTAGATAAAATGTTTATTGTAAGAAATTCCTGGGGAGAAAGATGGGGCGACAAAGGCTACTGCTATATGCCTTATGAATATGTAATAAACCCGAAGTTTAACCTGGGGGACTGCTGGATTTTTGGTCGTTCTACTCCAATTCCTGATTCAGAAGAAACCTGGATCGAAGATAAGAAGTCGGTTATAAATGACGGGAAAGGGTATGATCGCAACGATTTTAAGTTTTATAAACCTGACGAATATAAAAGTTTTGATGTTTGGGAAACTATCGAAGTGGAAGATTACGATGAGGAGGTACCCGAGGAATATGATGAACTAGAGTATGAAAGTGAAGGTGAATACGATGAATTGCTCGAAGAATACGAAAGTCAATATGAAGGCTTAGAAGAGGAAGAATACGAGGACGAAGAGGAGGAAGAAGAATACGAAGAAGACGAAGAATCTGACGATGAGGAAGAAGAATCTGAAGAAGAGGAAGAATCTGAAGAAGAAGAGGAAGAGGAATCCGAGGAAGAAGAGGAAGAATCTGAGGAAGAAGAAGAATACGAGGAAGAAGAGGAGGAAGAGGAAGAAGAATCTGAAGAAGAGGAAGAGTACGAGGAGGAAGAGGAATCCGAGGAAGAGGAAGAAGAATCTGAAGAAGAGGAGGAAGAATCTGAAGAAGAGGAAGAGTACGAGGAGGAAGAGGAATCCGAGGAAGAGGAGGAAGAATCTGAGGAAGAAGAGGAATACGAGGAAGAAGAGGGGGAAGAAGAATCTGAGGAAGAGTATGAGGAGGAAGAAGAAACCGAAGAAGAGTACGAGGAAGAAGAGTCGTCAGAAGAAGAAAGTGGCGAGGAAGAAGGTGGGCAGGAAGAATCTGAAGAGGAAGCCTAAAATTCCATCAGCATGAGCTTGTCGAAGGCAAGTATTTAGAAATACACTTCGACAAGCTCATTTTGAAAAAAAACTAATTGCTTTGGCTATAAGCAAATCCCAAACTTGCATTAATCTGAGTGTTTTTTACCCCTGCAGTATTGTTATTTTCATAACTATTTTCCAATGTGGTATTCAACGAAATATGCTTTCCAACTTTATATTGTAGCTGAGTTAAAGCATTCCATCTCAGATATTTAGAAGTGATTGAAGGTTGGAAAAAAGTAATATTATTGAAGAATAGTTTGTCTTTTATTATTTCGGCTTTGAACTTTAAACGCGTTGAATTCCGCCACAAATCCCGATCTTCGCGAGTATAAAAATCAGTTTTTTCCTTTAAAAAGGCATTGCTGATACTCAGTTTTACTCTACTTTTTGGGTATTTTAAACCTCCAATAATCTTATAGCCTACACCAATTCCGGCCAAAAACCGTGAATTTATTTTCCTTAAATTACTTTCTTCAAATGATCCAAAAACCAGCCCGTATACATCAGATTGATTATAAAAAAATGTATTGTTTAGATCAACATAAAACTCCCTTTCCTGCAGTAAACCATTGTTTTTTCCATATTGATATTTTGGGGATGTATTTACGCCCCAAATCGATTTGGGTTTTTCGTAATTGATTGATGCTCTGAGCGAAAGCAATTGCCGGTTGACGTTTCCTGAATTATAAACCCCGTCAGCCCCAAACGAATAATACCATTCCGGAAGTTTTTCTTTTTCTTCTGTTGAAGGCATGTCAGAATCTTCCTCTTCTTCTTCTTCGGGTTCCTGAGTAACTTGGGTAGAATCGGTTTGAGAAAATACTGGAGAAAATACGAAAAGAAAAAACGCACCGAAAAGCAGTAATTTGAAATATTTCATAGCTGGTTTTAGGGTAAAAAATTTTTGCAAAAATAGGAAAAAATTGTTTAAAATCAGGTCAATATTTTAAACCTCAACTTCATAAATAGTTGGGTAATTTTCCTCTCAATTTTCGAAAATAAACTTACTTTTTGAGAAATAATTTTGGAAAAGATATTTTAGGATATTAACGAAATTTTAATACTTGGCATAATTTCTGTAATTAAAAACTGAAACTAATATCAAAATCCCACCCATTTATAATTGATTGATTGAGTGATAGTTGTAGAAAAAAAGAGGGATAAAAATAAACTATCATATTTATGAAAGTATTAATAGCCGAGGATAACGAATTGCTCAGAAAATCTCTGACTTATTTTTTGTCGTCAAAAGGATTTGAAATTACCGAATTTGACAATGGAAGCGATGCCATAGAATCTTTGAGCAAACATTCGTTTGAACTCATTATTACCGATATTAATCTGCCGGGTGCTTCAGGTATGGAAATAACCCAATTTGTCAGAAAAACGCTCCAGTCAGATATCCCCATCATTGTTTTTACTGCATCAAATATTGAAGAAATTGAGCTTGAATCTTTTGATATGGGAGCCAACGAATTCATTCCCAAGCCTATAAGTCCTTCTGTTTTATTGGTTAGAATCAATAAACTTCTTAAAACAAGTTCTGGAAATTAATCTCATTTTTTGAGTAGGAAAATTTAATAATACAAAATCAAATGTTGGAAATACAGAACAAGCATGACTGGGTTGAACCATTTTTAATGGTTGCTATCATGTTTTTTGTATTGCTTTCACTGTCCATTTTTGGTGTAATTATTTATATCAGGCAAAAAAAAATAAAGGTTCAAAGTAAAGAGGAGCAGTTTAGGGAGGCTATTGAAGAGATACTTTTCAAAATCCTTTTTGACGGCATTGACTTTAATAACATCAACAAAAATTTTGCTTTCCGTAAGTTCAATGACCAGCCTTTCTTTAGAAATCTAATGATGCGGTCGATTATCGATCTTCACAAAAATTATGATGGATTGCAGGCTGTAAGGCTTGAGGCATTTTACAGAGAATCAGGCCTGATAGAAGACTCTATTCAAAAAATGAAAGACCAGGAGTGGGAAGTAAAATGCATGGGAGTAGTTGAACTAAGCGAAATGAACATCAAAGAAGTTTTTGAAGAAATTGCCCGCATCTCTTTAAAAACAAAAAATAAAATCCTGAAAATCACAGCAATAAATGCCTGCATAAAATTGGATGCAAACCGGGGGATTTTGCATTTGACAGGTCATAGATACCGCTTCGATGTCTGGACACAGGTAAATATCCTTGATGCTATCACGAAATTAAATATAGAACATTTGAATGGTATTGACCGTTTGTTAATTTCAAAAAATAAGTCTGTTGTCAGTCTGGGTCTTAAAATTATCAAGACTTTCCAATTGGCCGAGCTTATGCCTGAAATCTCAAATATTACGGCTTCTATAGACAGCCAATCGATTAAAAAAGAAGGGATTGAATTAATGGAACATTTTCAGAATTAAAAAAATATGGTTGCCAATTTTAAAGAAATATACATTTTTTTGACAGATTCCTATCTGTTTCTGATCTTTCTTTATGCGGTTGGAGTCATGTCCTCTTATTTGGTTCTGGCATATTTGTCTTACAAGGAACTTCAATCTTATCTCAAAAGACATGGTTTTATCAACTATGATATTTTGCTGTCATCAAGATACGCACCGGACCTCACCCTAATAGCCCCTGCCTATAATGAAGGATTGACTATTGAAGAGAATGTAAAGTCTTTATTATCATTAAATTATAATAATTATAAGGTAATAATAGTAAATGATGGCAGCAAAGATAATTCCATGGACCTACTCATCAAATCTTACAATTTGGTTCGATCAGAAGCTATATATGATGAAATAATCCCTACAAAAGCAGTAAAAGGCATTTATAAATCTCAAAACAACGCTTTCAGGAAATTGATTGTTGTGGATAAGGAAAATGGAGGAAAAGCCGATGCACTCAATGTGGGAATCAACATTGCCCAAAGTGCATATGTAGTTTGTATCGATGTGGACTGTATTTTAGATAAAGATGCTCTTTTGAAACTCGCAAAACCATTTTTGGAACAAGGTCGCAAGCGGGTAATTGCCACAGGCGGGGTAGTGCGAATCGCCAACCAGTGTGTGATAAAGGATGGCAGACTGATAAGTGTAAATGTACCCCAAAAAATGTTGCCGAGAATCCAGGTTTTAGAATATTTAAGGGCATTTTTATTGGGCAGAATGGCGTGGGAACGGTTAGATGGTTTGTTGCTGATAAGTGGTGCATTTGGAGCATTTGATAGAGAGATAGTTTTGGCTGTGGGAGGATATAACACCAAAACGGTAGGTGAAGATATGGAGTTGGTGGTACGTATGAGGAGATTTATGCACGAAAATAAAACCCCTTACACGGTAAAATACATTCCGGATCCACTTTGCTGGACCGAGGCACCGGAAGATTTTTCAATATTTAAAAAACAACGAAGCCGTTGGATGCGTGGAACCATGGAGACGCTTTGGCTGCATAAAAAGATGTTTTTCAATCCCAAATACAGATTAATGGGAATGATAAGCGTGCCTTACTGGACTTTTTTCGAGTTTTTGGCACCTTTTATCGAAATCCTGGGGCTAATTATCACGGCCATTTTCATTTACTTGGGATTGCTAGACTGGGGCTTTTTCTTTTTACTTCTCTTTTTTGTGTATTTTTTCAGTGTTTCTTTTTCAATATTGGCTTTACTAGCCGAAGAATTGACTTATCACAAATACCCACGCGTGA
The DNA here is from genome assembly GCA_016722655.1 of Cytophagaceae bacterium. Lineage (NCBI taxonomy): Bacteria > Pseudomonadati > Bacteroidota > Cytophagia > Cytophagales > Cytophagaceae > Cytophagaceae bacterium. The sequence continues at coordinate 944,373 of JADKIR010000005.1, read as the reverse complement.
AAGATTTCATTAAGCTACTGATTGGAGTGTTAGTAGAGCCATTTTACTACCATCCACTTGCTGTTTATGGTGCTTTGTTGGGTTATTACCAGAAAATTGTCGGTATCAAGGGTTGGGGAGAAATGACCCGGAAAGGCTTCAATAAAGTTGAAACCAAATGAGCTACAACATATTTACTGCATAGAAATAATTTTTTCAGAAATTGTTTTGAAAGAATTTGCCTCTTTGAATTTTTCAAAAATGAGATTATCCATCATTTTAATGTTTTTCCCACTTCGTTTTTTTCTTCTTATAAAATTATTTAGGCACTCAAAAAGTGAAATTGCTATTTTCAAATCAGTGTAAATTTTATTTAATTTTTTGACAAAATTGTGTTAGTGAATAGCCCAAATTGATCCCTAACTTTACAATTTGATTTTCTATTGTTTGTTTTTAATGCTTGATTCCTTTTCATCTTTAATAAAGATTTATAATTCCATTAATTCTATTCATTTCTAATTTAAATTTGTGAAACTACTTCGCACTTTTGATTTCAGGCAATGCTTTTTTTAATTGAATATGAAAGTATATGCCAATAAAAAACATTTATTCAATCTAAAATCACTATTAAATGGCAAGTCTGTCTTTTAAAGAAAAAATTGGTTACGCACTCGGCGACGGTGCTGCCAACATTGCCTGGAGAGGCGTTTCTACCTTCCTTTTTATTTTTTATACTGACGTTTTCGGTCTTAACCCAGCTGCTGTCGGTGTATTATTTCTGGTGGCTAGATTTGGAGATGGCGTCAGTGACGTCATTATGGGTATAATTTGCGACCGCACCAATTCCAAATATGGCAAATTCCGCCCCTGGATTCTTTGGTCGGCCATTCCGCTCGGTATTATCCTGTCGTTGCTTTTTATGAGCCCAGATTTTTCTCAAACCGGAAAATTGGTTTATGCTTACATCGTTTACAACTTGTTTACACTCATTTATACTGCCAATAACATACCTTACGGGGCACTTATGGCTGTAATGACCGGTGACGATAAAGAACGCACCAGTCTTGGGTCTTTCCGTATGGTGGGGGCTTTTGTAGGAGGTATGCTGGTGCAGGGTGCTTTACTTTTTTTGGTGGCATATTATGGAAATATTAATCCCGAGATTAAAGTAACCAAACTCGAAACCAGTAAATATGTAGTGAAGGTTTCGACCAATAAAGATGTAAAAAATGTAAATATCAAAACCAAAGACGGCTTAGCACAGTTTATTTGGGCTGATGTCAATCAAAAAGACAATACTCCAACGCAAGGAAAAAGCTTTTCGATGGAAGCAGGCAAAGATTATTCGTTTTTGGTAAGTGGAGAAGAAAACCTGGAGGCAAGCAAAATTACGATTGTTGACCAAAAGCGGGGCTACAGCAATGCCATTTATCTTTTGTCTTTCTTTTTGTCAATATTTATGATTCTGACATTTTTGAGTACCAAAGAAAGAGTATTGCCTCCAAAAAATCAGGAGACCAATCTGCGGCAGGATTTAAAAGATTTGATTAAAAACAGGCCCTGGCTCGTGTTATTGGTGATGGGTGTGGTTTTCCAGGTATTTAATTCTATCAAGCAAGGTATTGTGGTAATTTATTTTACCCATTATTTGCATAATCCATTGCTTACCTCGTCTTATCTTATTGCCCTTGCCTTTGCTTCTATTTTGGGTGCTATGATTACAACGCCTTTGGGTAAAAGATTTGGGAAAAGAAATCTTTTTATTTATGCTTTGATATTCTCCGGATTGGTAAATGCCCTCATTATGTTTTTCGGTCCATCCAATATTTCCGGAATATTTGCACTTGGAATCCTCAGTGAGATAGGGGCCGCTATTTTCCCGACCTTATTCTTTGCCATGCTTGGTGATGCCGCTGATTATTCTGAGTTTAAAAATGGTCGTAGAGCTACCGGCCTGGTGTATTCTGCAGGTTCTTTCGCTACAAAATTTGGAGGCGGAATCGGTGGAGCAATCATAGGAATGGTCTTGGCTTCATTTAATTACAATGGCCAAAACGAAGTAGCGATACAAGGAGCCGTACCTGGCATTATAATGCTTATGAGCTGGATACCTACTATTGTGGCATTGATTGGAGCGGTTTTCATGATGCTATACCCGCTTACTCAGGCAAAAATGGATGAAATTACCCTTGAGTTAAACCGCAGAAGAGCCAGCGAAGAGGCTTAAGAATTATTTTTTAAACACTTTTTTACTAGAAACATGAAATTCGGACATTTTGATGATTCCAACAGAGAATATGTAATCACCAACCCAAAAACACCATGGCCATGGATAAATTATCTCGGAAATGAAGACTTTTTTTCATTGATATCCAATACTGCCGGAGGTTATACATTTTATAAAGACGCCAAATTTCGCCGGCTCACCAGGTATCGGTACAACAACGTACCTATGGATGATGGCGGAAAGTATTTTTATATAAAAGATGAAGAAACCATTTGGTCACCAGGCTGGAAACCCTGCAAAACCGAGTTGGACGAATATGAATGTCGCCATGGCATGAACTATACTTCTATTAAGGGCGTAAAAAATGGGGTTTCGGCAAAAGCACTGTATTTTGTGCCCTTAAAAACCTGGGCAGAGGTACAAAAACTGACACTCACCAATCATTCTGATTCTGTCAAAAAGCTAAAAGTATTTTCATTTGTTGAATGGGCACTTTGGAATGCCGCTGCCGACATGGAAAACTTCCAGAGAAACTTCTCCACAGGCGAAGTAGAGATTCAGGATTCGGTGATTTACCACAAAACAGAATACAAAGAAAGACGCGATCACTATTCATATTACTCCGTAAATGTGCCGATTCAAGGTTTTGACACCGACAGAGAAAGCTTTTTTGGGCTTTACAATGGTTTCGATGAGCCTCAGGTAGTTGCGGAAGGAACACCCCGCAATACTGAAGCTCACGGATGGTCACCCATAGCCTCTCATTATATTGAAGTCGAATTAAAACCCGGCGAAAGCAAAGACCTTATTTTTGTTTTGGGTTATGTTGAAAATGCAGCTGAAGAAAAATGGGAATCAAAAAATATTATCAATAAGGCCAAAGCAAAGGCAACGATTGCCAGGTTTGATACCGTAGAAAAAGTTGATGCTGCTTTGGCCGATTTACGAAAATATTGGGATAATCTGCTGAGTGTATATTCGGTTAACTCCGGCGATGAAAAACTCGACCGGATGGTCAATATCTGGAATCAGTATCAGTGCATGATCACCTTCTGTTTCTCTCGGTCGGCTTCGTTTTTTGAGTCAGGTATTGGCAGAGGTATGGGTTTCCGTGACTCCAATCAGGATTTGATAGGTTTTGTGCATCAGATACCCGAGCGTGCCAGAGAAAGGATAATTGACATAGCCTCTACGCAGTTTCCTGACGGCGGTTGTTATCATCAATACCAGCCATTGACCAAAAGAGGTAATAACGATATCGGAGGTGGTTTCAATGACGACCCCATGTGGCTAATTTTGGGCACAGTAAGCTATATCAAAGAATCAGGCGATTTCTCAATTTTGGATGAAATGGTGCCTTTTGACAATGATCCTGCTACGGCAACTACGCTTTTCCATCACCTTACGGTTTCTTTCAATCACGTCATTGAGCATTTGGGACCTCATGGTCTGCCACTGATTGGCCGTGCCGACTGGAACGACTGCCTAAACCTCAACTGTTTCTCCAATGACCCCAATGAGTCATTTCAAACTACCGAGAATAAGACCGAAGGCACCAAAGCTGAGTCTATTATGATTGCCGGTCTTTTCGTGGTTTATGGCCGTGACTATGTGGCTCTTTGTGAACGCCTGGGAAATAAAGATGAAGCAGAAAGAGCTCAAAAACATGTGGATGCGATGATTGATGCTGTGAAAAAATATGGTTGGGACGGAGAGTGGTTTTTGCGTGCCTATGATTATTTTGGAAACAAAATCGGCAGCAATGATAATGAGGAAGGCAAGATTTTCATCGAATCCAACGGCTGGTGTACCATGGCAGGCATAGGGCAGGAGGAAGGCTACTGCGATCAGGCGTTGGATGCAGTAAAAGAACGTCTCGACACTCCTTATGGCATTGTTTTGAATAATCCGGCATTCACAAAATACTACATAGAATATGGTGAAATCTCCACTTATCCACCCGGATACAAGGAAAATGCAGGTATTTTCTGTCATAATAACCCCTGGATTATGATTGGCGAAACCGTACGTGGCAATGGAAATCGTGCCTGGGAATATTATCAGAAGATTTGCCCGTCTTACCTTGAGGATATCAGTGATTTGCATAAAACCGAACCTTACGTTTATGCTCAGATGGTAGCAGGAAAAGACGCATTTAAACCGGGAGAAGCTAAAAACTCATGGCTTACGGGTACAGCATCATGGAATTTTTACGCCATCAGTCAGTATATATTTGGTATTCGCCCTGATTATGATGGACTTATGGTTGATCCATGTATTCCTAATGATTGGAAAGAAGCCAACATCACCCGCAAGTTTCGTGGAGCAACTTACCAAATAAGCATTAAAAACCCTGATTCAATATCAAAAGGGGTGAAACAACTCATAGTTGATGGAAAAACCATAGATGGAAACATTATACCTGTATTTGCTGACGGTCAGGTACATGAGGTACAGGCTGTTTTAGGGTAAAAATATTCGCCACAGCGTTTCATTTTGGGACGCTTTGGCGATAATGTAACACATAAATAATGAAGTATATGTTTTTTAGTGGGATTGTTTTTTTGAAAAAAGGATCATTTCCCACCTCATTTTCATGCTGAATACAATGGGGAAGAAGCCCAGTTTTCAATTGAAACAGGAAATATAATTAAAGGCGATCTGCCCAGAAAGCAATCCAGGTTGATACAAGCATGGGTGGAACTTCACAGGGAGGGGTTAATGTTTAACTACGATGAATCTATGAAGGATAATGGTGTTTTAAGGAAGATTCAGCCTTTAAATTAATTTATAAAATGTTACCGAGAATTAATGAAGTATTGGAAGTGGAGTTCCCAAAAGTCAAAACCCGGTGGAATAACCAAGAGGTAAGATGGGTGAATTTCTCCAATATCCTTTCCGAAATAGCGGCATCAAGTACTTTTTCGCAACTTCTTAACAAAGAAACATTTGCAAAAGTAAAAACAGATGGGCGTACACTATATTGGGATAAATTAGCTTTAATACAAGACTATGATGGTTCTATAAAGCCGGCTTCTCTTGATTTTTGTCCGGATGTTTTATATCAGAATATTCAACTCGAAGGTGAAATTACCGCCTAATTTCTTATTATGTTCCAAAAGGTAATCGAATATCTGAGGAATCAAATCCACCGCCTGACTTTCGATTTATAGGCAGTGAAACTATTTCCGAATGTTTTTTCCAGAATTTTTTCCTCGGATGGAATAATTGTAAAATTCATAATTCCCCAGAAAATAATTGGAGATAAAAACGCCGTAAGCGACCCCATTAAAACAGAGATACCTAAAAGTGCGAGGCACATTCCCAGATATATTGGATTACGGCTAAAACGAAAAGTGCCGTTTGAAACCAATTTATCAGGGGTTTCAAAAGGCTGGATACTGGTTTTTTGTTCGGTCAGAATTTTGTTTGAAACATAGACCACAATAAAACCTGTTACCAAAAATACAATTCCGAAATATGAGTAAGGTTTGGGGATTATCTGAAGAATTGGAAAAACAAAATGAAAAAGCACTGATAAAGACAGCGATAATAAAAAATATCCATCAGGCTTTATATTAGATTTCATGATTAAAAAACAAATGAATTAAAAAACCGTAAACTTTTCATGGTTTGCTCAAAACTTCTTCATCATAATCACACCAACCACAATAAGTACCAACCCGGCCAACCGACCCAAACTTATGGGTTGATGCTGGGCTCCCATAATTTCGAAGTGCTCCATGAGCATTGAGACCAGCAATTGGCCGGCTACCACCAGGCCAAAAGTAAGCCCCGGACCGATTTTTGGGAAAGCCAAGACAATAACCGTCACATAAAAAGCCCCCAAAAGTCCACCCGCCCAGGCATAAGCCGGTGCCGACTTGAGACCTTTTATTGATAAATTGTTGGATGTCAACAAGATATAGATAAGTAAGACAAGGATACCCACCACAAATGATATCATAGATGCATGCACAGGACTTCCACCAGATTTGGCCAGTTTGCTATTCATACCGGCCTGAATAGGCAATATAGCCCCCGCAGCAAATGCTATGATTACCCAGATAAATTTTTCCATAAGGCTTTGTTGATGTAATATTATTTGATTCCAAGGTTCAAAAATATGGGATTTAGGGATGAATTGAATAAAATGAACCGGATTTTTCCTTAATAATTAATATGTCCCAAGTCTCCTAGCTGAACTTTTTAGAACCTTATTTTTTAATATTTTGAATATTATAATGCCCTAATTTTTAGGATTTTACATTTAAAATTTAAACTCTTGAAAAAGTCTCTTTTTGCTCATAAAAACTCTTTTTGTCTTTTAAATCAGTTAACTCAATCCTATTTGATTTCCATTCTATTTCAATAATTGGAATGTCGTATTTAATTGAGTAATAATACAAGTCCTCTTTTTGTTTTTCATTTGTGAAATTTGAAACTATAATTGCTTTTAAGCTGTCTTTTATTTCAAGCATTATGGATTTACCCACAATGTATTTTCCTCGGATTTTTTCATAATTACAAAGTTCTTTATCAAATTGGACACCGATTCTGAATTCACTTTCACCTTTATAGTCACGGTGTTTTATAAAATAACCGTTTATTATTTTTTTTAATGCGATTTTTGTAAACTTATCTTCTCCAACTTTGTTCAAGAAATCTTCATTTAAATCTTCAAGTTTTTCATTTTCTAGCTTAGAGAAGCTGAAGTATTTGACATTTCCCGTTATTAATTTTAATCTGGATTTATTAGCAGAGATGAGCTTTTCTTTGGAGAATGCCAAGCATACACCTGTATATTTTTCGGCATATTGATCCCACATTCTAGACTTTGTAAATCCAAATAATTCTTCATAATATTTGAAACCTTGAAAGTAATATTCTTTTTTATCACTTTTATTGTTTTTACAAAAGCAGATTTGATGGAAATTTTCATCGAGAGATGAAGTTTTTTCAATTAATTTATTAATGAATAGTGCATTCTTTTTTTGAATTTCCTCTGAATAAATGTCATATTCAGATTTAATACTTATTATAGATTCTACACTTTCAATAGGGTCACTTGAATTTTTCGATGGTGTAAAACGCAATTGATTTTTAAATAAAATGTAATCTATTGCGGTAGAGGCTTTTGTATAATGGAAAATGACATCTTCTGAATACAAACCCTGTATTATATCTAAACTTGGTGGGAATAATGACATAATGTTTGAATTTAATTGTTTAAAAATTGTATAGATTCGTAAAAATAAATAAAATACTCTTATGATGTATTTTATATACCTTATTAACAAAAAAAAATACGTCCCTCCCGGCACGCATTTAATATTTTTTATTTCCTCATCTCCCCATCCACTTTCCGCCAGATATTCAGGGGGTTGGCGGTTTTGAGTTCGTCGGGTAAGAGGCTGTCGGGCATATCCTGATAGCAAACGGGTCGGGTAAAACGGTGAATGGCAAGCGTGCCTACCGAAGTACTCCGGCTGTTGGTCGTAGCCGGAAAAGGGCCACCATGCACCATAGCATGCGTTACTTCTACACCGGTCGGGAAGGCGTTGATAATCAATCTGCCCACTTTTTGTTCCAAAATTTCCAGCAAGTCGGCATATTCTGTCAATTCTTCTTCTGAGCCAAATACCGAGGCCGTCAAATGCCCGCTGAGTTCAAGTGCAAGTTTCAATATTTCATCTCTGGTTTGGCAGTTAACCACCAAACTCGATGGACCAAACACTTCCTCTTTCAGATGCTCATTTTCGGTGAATCCTGTATAGTCAGTGCTGAAAATCACGGGCTTGGCCGCTGTGAATCCCTCGGGTTGAGTTCCTGTACTCAATACTTCAGCTCCCAGGCTAAATTGCTCTATACCTTTTTCATATGCCGACTGAATGCCACTATTAAGCATAATACCACCGTTGGCTTGTGAAGTTTCTTTTTTTAGATTTTCGATAAAAGTATCATCTTTGTGCACTACCAAAAGGCCGGGATTGGTACAAAACTGCCCCACTCCCATAGTCACTGAACCCAGATAAGCTTTGGTAAGTGCTTCGCCTTTTTCTTTTAAAGTTTTGGGTAGAATAAACACGGGATTGATGCTCCCCATTTCGGCATATACTGGGATGGGTTCAGGGCGAAGGCCAGCTGCATCAAAAATCGCCTTTCCACCTCGGTAAGAACCTGTAAAGCCAATGGCCTTTATCTGAGGATGTTTTACCAGAGCCTGACCGATTTCTACACTATCGTCGATAATTAACGAAAAAACGCCGTCAGGCATTCCTGTCTTTTTTGCTGCTTCAATAATGGCTGTTCCCACCAGTTCCGATGTGCCCAAATGCGAAGGATGTGCCTTATAAATCACAGGACAGCCCGCTGCAAGAGCCGAAACTGTATCTCCACCGGCTACAGAAAAAGCCAAAGGGAAATTGCTCGCCCCGAAAACACCCACAGGTCCCAGCGGCCGCTCCATCGCCCTGATGTCGGGTTTGGGTAAAGGTTGGCGGTCAGGCTGTGCAGTATCAATGATGGCATTGACCCATGAGCCTTCTTTTATGTAATCGGCAAATAGCCTTAACTGGCCCAGTGTGCGGCCCCGCTCACCTTGTGCACGGCCTAAAGGCAAACCGCTTTCGGCTACATATCTTTCCAATAATTTATCTCCAAGTGATTCAATCTCAGAAGCAATGGCTTCCAGGAATTCAGCTTTTTTGTTTCCCGAAAAAATGCGGTAGATTTTAAATGCTTTTGAAGCTTTACTGACAGCTTTTTCCAGCTCAGCCTGAGTCGCTTTAAAAAAAAGTGGCCCAAGAGGCTCGCCGGTTGCGGGGTTGATGGCTTGAATTCCTACTGTACCCTCAGATGAGGTCTCAAATCCTATGATGTTTTTGCCTGAAAGCATTTTTATTCTACTGTGTTAATTAAAGTTCCTACTTTTTCTATGGTGATTTTCACCGTGTCGCCCGAAATCATACTGAAATCATCAGGCGGGATTATGCCCGTGCCTGTCATGAGATAGCACCCTCCAGGGAAGCTACATTCACGGGTGAGATATTCAACCAATTCATTAAAATTGCGTTTCATCTGAGAAGTGGAGGTATTTCCTGCGAAAACGACCTCATTATTTCTGATTATCTCCAGATTTATCTCTGAGTTTTGCTCCAGATTTCCTTCCAAAACATATAAACAAGGCCCTATGGCTGCACTTTTGTCATAACTTTTGGCTTGCGGAAGATATAAAGGATTTTCACCTTCAATATCCCGGGAACTTACGTCATTTCCGACAGTATAACCGGCAATTTCCCCTTTGGAATTAACAAAAAGCGTAAATTCCGGCTCCGGTACATTCCATTTCGAATCTTTCCTGATCCTAATATTTTGCTGATGCCCCACTGTGCGTGCTGCGGTAGCTTTGAAGAATAGCTCAGGGCGGTCTGCTTCATAAACTCTGTCATAGAAATCACCACCTCCGGCATCCTTCGATTCTTCCATCCGAGCTTTTTTGCTCCTTAAGTAAGTCACCCCTGATGCCCAAATTTCCTGATTTTTGATAGGAGGGAGGAAAGTGTTCTCGTCCGGCAGAGGATCCAAAGTTTTTTCACAAGTTTTTAGAAAATCTGGCAAAGCATCCTGATTGACGATGTAATCCCAATGGGTATTTTCAAGCTTAAAACTTTGGTTATCGAATTCTAAATAAATTCCTTTTTGGGTGTTGAATAATTTCATGATAGAAAATTTATACAAATTTATACTTTTTTTAAAGGTTTTTAAACACTTGGGCGGAAAGGAGTGTTTATCTTTGAAAATCGTTTCGGTGGAATTAATATTTCGTCGGAGAATAATCATAAAATATGACTCAGGAAATCAGAATTCCACTTGTTGATGCACAGGATAATATTATCGGACACGCCGAAAAATTGGAAGTGCATATTAAAGGGTGGCTTCACAGGGCTTTTTCGATTTTGGTTTTTAATAAAAAAGGTGAAATCCTTATTCATCAACGTGCTCTGGAAAAATATCATTCACCCGGACTCTGGACCAATACCTGCTGTGGGCATCCCAATGAAAATGAATCTTTGGAGTCGGCGGTACATCGCAGATTGCAAGAGGAAATGGGTTTTGATTGTGAGCTTTCTGAGCGATTTGTATTCCACTACGAAGCCTTTTTTGACAACGGCCTTACAGAAAATGAAATTGATCATGTGTTTTTTGGTGAATTCGAAGGAGAATTTGAAGTAAACCCTGAAGAAGTGGCTGATTTTAAATGGGTAAGTCTGCAAAAAGTGAAAACTGATATCAATGAAAATGCTGAAGATTACACAGTTTGGTTTAAAGAGATTATAAAAAGGCTTTAATTTTCCGGCTTTTTAGATTAGGATTTTTTACTTAACAACATTAGTCAACCTCTGGCTTTACGATTTCCATTTTTTTCAAATAAAAGAATTCATTAGATTCTCCCCCATAATATGTGCTGGTTTTTTTATATCCAAAAACTAAAAATGTTTGTGGATACCAGGAAAAAATCTCAACTGAAATATCTGAAAGTTTGGAAGAATTATTTTTTTTCAAATCCAATGGAGCAAGATTCTCCGCTTTATGACCTTTTTTTATCCATTTTAGCTGAATAGTCTCATCTTTAGGGTAAGCTACCAATACTTTGTCTCCCATATTGTGGGCCTGAACTTTATTCAAAAGCCATTCACTTTCAAGGCTTTTGAGGTCAATGCTATAGTCCCATGTTTTTTTACCATCAAAATCAAAACTCATCATGAGAGCCTGGGTATATTTATAATTGGGTGCCTCCTTACGTTGAACAGTATTGTCGGCAAGGTTCATGGATGGATTTCTGGAATAATATGTATTTGACTTATAATCAGGATAATAAACTTCTGCCAAAAGCAGAACCTCGTTTTCAAAAACAAAGGGTTGTTGCAGATTGAGCTTGTATCGTATTTTTAGTTCTTTCCCTTTTCTGGCTTTTAGTTCTTTTCTCTTTTTAAGTTTTTCTTGTTTTTTTTCCGGTAAGTATGAATAGAAATTTTCAAAATCTGAGAATTTTATAAATTGCCTTTTTTCAGGATTGTTTACAGGAAAATAATAAAAACCCAAAGCCAAATCCCCGCAATTTTCAGAAAAACTGCCAGCTAGAAATTGGTTTTGATCATTGATTTTCAGGATGTTGGCATTTAATATTTTTTTACCCTTATCGTTAAGATTTATTTCTCTCGTTTTTTTGCCATCTATATCAAAAGTCAGAATCTTAAATTCACATTTTTTGGTTTCCTGTAGCATGAGGTAAAATTCACTGGCACTTTCGTTGACCTGAATAGATTGCAGCTCCAAATGATTGGTATATATTCCCGGTAGCACTTTTGCTGAGCGGTCAAACAAACGGTGAAGTTCCACCACAGGACGATTATTGTATTCTCCACCAATTAACACCTTGCTTTGGAATCCGGCAAATAAATCTACCTGAATGTCGGTAAGCAGTTCAGTTTCTATAAAAATCAGATCGCCTTTTTCAAGGTCAATTTTCAGGATTTTAATTTTTTCACTGTTTTTATCCTTCAATAAACAATAAAATCCGTCGGGAGAGAGGTAATATTTTTCAAGTTCAAAAAATTGTCCGGGTTCAAATATATTGTACCATGCCGGCTTTAAATTTTTATCATATTTTGTAATAGTTATCTTTCCCTTTTTATTAAAAATTCCCTCCTGTTCATTCACAATTATGACTCCATTGCTATCTAAAGGAATTACGGTGAAATCCTCAAAAATACTGTGATTCATAGCAATTTCCACCTCTTTTGACTCAATGAGTTGAGCAAAAGAATGGCTTATGAGAGTCATGAAAAACAATAAACTAACGATTTTTTTCATCTTTGGCCTAATTCTATGGCTTCAAGGTTTGTGATTTTCCGGTTTTCCAGAGTCATCCTCATGATTGTCCTTACATGATGAAAACCATGATGACCCGCTGCACCGGGATTAATATAAACCAGATTAAATTTATCCTTGTCTTTTATTACTCGTAAAATATGAGAATGTCCGCAAAGAAACAAGTCTGGATTGTGAATTTTTAATAATTTGTTTATTCTGCCCGAATACTTTGGCGGCAAACTGCCAATGTGAGTCATTAATATTTTGAGACCCTCAGCTTCAAAATACAGGTCTTCGGGTATCATATGCCGAATAGTCGGGTCGTCAATATTGCCAAAAACAGCTCTTAAAGGCTTAAATTTTTGCAATTCATGAATAATATCTTCGGAACCAACATCTCCCAGATGCCAGATTTCGTCACATTCTTTGAAATATTCGAATATTGCAGGGTCTAACCAGGAGTGAGTGTCAGAAATCAGTCCGATTTTTAGCATCAGTATTTTACTTTAATGCCATGGTATTCAGTTTGTTCTGTGTAATCTTTACGCAATGGGTGTCCTTCCCAGTCAGCAGGAAGTAAGATTCTTCTTAGGTCAGGGTGATTCCTGAATTTTATACCAAAGAAATCAAAAATTTCTCTTTCATGCCAGTCAGCTGTCCGCCAGAATTGAGAAACAGAATACACCTGGTTTTGTTTTTCTATGTCCCTGTCCAGTACAATTTTAAGATGCACTGAGTTGTCCAAAGGGATAGACGACAGTGTATAAATCAAGTCAATAGTACCAGCTTCGGGGCCATTGTCAATAGCTGAAATACAATTGAGCAAATCGAATAGAAGACTTTTATCAGTAAATAAATAGTTGGCAACACTGAGCAAATCGCCGGTTTCTATCAGTATCATATCCTGAATGCTATCATTTGCTACCACTTCAGCACTGATTTTCAAATTGGCAACCAGCAGTTTTTTTATTTTTTCAGTATTAGAAAATTTCATGCTTTAGTTTTTTTGTGCCAATAAATACAAGACTGCCATTCTCACTGCCACACCGTTTTCGACCTGATCCAAAATAATCGCATGTTCTGAATCTGCCGCATCGGAGCTCAATTCCACTCCGCGGTTTATTGGTCCCGGGTGCATTACCACTATTGGTTTTTCCAGGGCATCAAGCATCGCTTTGTTGATACCATAATAAAGCGAATATTCTCTCAGACTCGGAAAATATTTGAGTTGCTGTCTTTCGAGCTGTATCCTCAAAACATTGGCCACATCACACCATTGGAGTGCTTCCTGTACAGAATCAATTACATCTACTCCAAGTTCGTTTAAGTATTTAGGTATCAGTGTTTTTGGGCCGCATACTTTTACCTCTGCACCGAGTTTTTGTAAACAAAAAATATTGGAAAGTGCCACACGACTGTGTAAAATATCACCGATAATTGCGATTTTCTTTCCTGCAAGGTCTCCGATTCTTTCTTGCATCGAAAAAGCGTCTAAAAGTGCCTGTGTGGGGTGCTCGTGTGTACCATCACCTGCATTTACGATATTGGCTTTAATTTTATTGGATAAAAAATGCGGAGCTCCGGGGCTGCTATGACGCATCACAATCATATCCACTTTCATTGCCAGAATGTTGTTGACAGTGTCAAGCAATGTCTCTCCTTTTTTTACGGAACTACCTGCTGATGAAAAGTTTATGGTGTCAGCAGAAAGTCTTTTCTCGGCCAGTTCAAATGAAAGCCTTGTACGGGTCGAGTTTTCGAAAAATATATTGGCAATGGTAATATCTCTGAGGGATGGAACTTTCTTTATCGGCCGGTTAATAACTTCTTTAAATTCTTTTGCGGTATGAAGAATGAGTTGAATATCGTTTTCATTGATATTTTTTATACCTAACAGATGACGACTGCTGAGTTCCTGCATGAAGAGAGAATAATTTTACAAAAATATAAATTAAAGTATATTTCCGAAATTATAGTGCAAAGTATTTATTCAAAAAAACAAAACCTCTTATCAAATTTGGTTTAAAAAAGCACTAGAGAAGATTTAATCCTAACATTTTTTCGAAGACGAAAGATTTTGTACCATAAATTTTGGCTTTTTCACCCATTGGCGAAACCATAATCTCAAGGTCTTTTTTGAAATCCACCAAACAATATTTATTAATAGCCTGAGAAAGTGTTGAAACAATCAAATCACCTGCCTTAGTCATGATTCCATCGATGATTATGGTTTCGGGGTTAAACATGTGAATGGCCATGGAAAGCCCTTTGCCCAGTTCTCTGCCTATGTCGAAAATCAAATCAATCGAAAACTCATCACCTTTGAGAGCTGCATCTATTACGTCTTCTAATCTGATTCCATCTTTTTTTAGAGCAAGAGTCGAGGTTTTACCGTTTTCAAGTCCTTGTTTGGCTTTTTTGATGAGTGCCGAAGCCGAAGCTTCGGTTTCCAGACATCCTTTTTTACCACAATGGCACAGTTCACCTTCAGGGTTGATCTGAATATGGCCCAATTCTCCCGCAAAACCACTTGCACCTTTTATGATGAAACCATTGCTCAAAATTCCAAGGCCAATACCCCAGTCCAGATTGATCAGCAATACATTTTTTTTGTTTTTTGCCAAGCCAAAATGATGCTCACCCAACATAGAAGCCTGGGTGTCATGAGTGATAAACGTGGGTAATTTGAGTTCTTTGGACAAGATTCCTGCCAAAGACAATTCGTTTTGGTTGTGCAACGGATAAGTATAATTTATTCCTTTCTCAATGCTCAATAAGCCCGGTGATGATATCCCGATTGACCAAATATCTTTATCTTTTATAAAGTCATTGGCTGCATTTTTTATGGCTTCAACTATGTCTTCACTATTGATATTGATGGTGATAGTTTCCTGTTTTTTAATTTCATTTCTGAGATTAATGAGATAAAAATTGGTTTCATGAATATTGATATCAATAACCACAATCAGGTTTTTATCAGGATTAATATCAAACAAACTTGGTCTGCGGCCTGATTTGGTTTTTGAGGCTCCCGCTTCTTTAATCCATTTGTTTTCAACGAGTTCGTTTATAAAAACAGTTATGGAAGGAACGCTCGTATGAAGCTTTTTAGCAAGTTGGGCAATCGTCATCGCTCCGGAATTGTATATTTCCCTCAGAATCTCAACGATGTATTGATTTTTTTTGATTTCAACTACCGAAGAATATTCAACTCCCGGACTTGTTTCAAAACTCATAAAATGGTATTTTTTAGGTATATTTTACAAAAATAATTAAATATTCAGGTATTTGCAAAGTAAAAATCCGGTTGAAAAAATATGATTTTAACTATTTGATTTGTAGTAGTTTGTGAAAATATTATTTTAAAAATATTTTTTAAAAATCCAGATGATTAAATTGAGAATGCCGCTCAATAAAATCAAAGTAGTGAAAGGGAAATAAAATTTGAAGTTTTCCTTTTCAATCCTGATATCACCTGGCAGTTTGCCCAACCAATTCAGGCGGTTTCCACCAAAAAATATTATTACGCCGGCCAGAATTATTACTATCCCAATAATTATTAAATATTTTCCTGTTTGAGGGTTCATTTGAAGTTTTTTTTATTCAAATGTATTGTATTTATAGAAGAAAATCGCTTATTTTGTAAATAAAACATAAAAATTAGATGAATCTAACTTTATCTTTTGAATCACTTCTCAAAGTCAACCCCATACTGCTGGCATTATTTGCTACATTGTTTACCTGGGGAGTTACAGCCTTGGGCTCGTCACTAGTATTTTTTTTCAAAGAGATTAATAAAAAGGCATTAAATCTGATGCTGGGATTTGCAGCAGGTGTCATGATTGCGGCTAGTTTCTGGTCTTTGCTGGCACCTTCAATCGAAATGGCCGAAGCTGCAGGTAAAAAAGGCTGGATACCGGCGGTTGTTGGTTTTTTAAGTGGTGGTGCCTTTTTATATATTTTTGATAAAACTCTTCCTCACCTTCACCTCGACCGGAAAATGGAAGAAGCTGAGGGTGTCAAGACCTCATTACATCGAAGTGTTCTTCTGGTTTTAGCCATTACACTGCACAATATCCCTGAAGGGATGGCGGTAGGTGTGGCTTTTGGAGCATTGAGCCAAAATCCGACCATTGGAATGCTCGCCAGTGCTGTAGCTTTAACTATTGGTATCGGAATTCAGAATTTCCCCGAAGGTGCAGCAGTGTCGGTGCCATTGCGTCGGGAAGGTTTCTCAAGATGGAAGGCCTTTAATTATGGTCAGATTAGTGGTGCTGTTGAGCCAGTTGCCGGAGTTTTGGGAGCATTATTGGTGTCATTTGCCCAACCTATTTTGCCTTATGCACTTTCGTTTGCTGCCGGTGCCATGATTTTTGTGGTGGTTGAAGAATTGATACCTGAGTCTCAAAATGGGAACGAAACCGACCTCTCGACTATTGGAGCTATGATTGGTTTTGCGGTGATGATGTTTTTGGATGTAGCTCTAGGTTAATTATTTATGGCAACTTATTTAGCACATATTGCAATTGTCGTAAAAGACTATGATGAGGCCATAGATTTTTATACCAAAATCCTTGGATTTGAACTATTAGAAGATACGCCTCTTTCAGAAACCAAGCGATGGGTTGTTCTAGGCAATAAACTGGAAAACTCCTGTCAATTACTTCTTGCCAAAGCTGTCACAGAAGTCCAGGAAAATGCAATCGGGAATCAATCAGGTGGCAGGGTGTTTTTGTTTTTACACACCAACGAATTTGAGGATTTTCATAAAAGATTGATTCTGAATAATATAAAAATTATTAATGGTCCCCGTTTGGAATCCTACGGCAGAGTGTTGGTATTTGAAGATATCTACGGTAACCTTTGGGATTTGATAGAACCCATTAAAAATCTAAATGGGCATTGAGCCAACCTGCATCATATCTTGCCTGATATTTATCGTAAAAGTTGATGGCAGGGGTATTCCAGTCCAAAACCTGCCACATCATTCCGGAGCAATTTTCTTCTTTGGCAATTTCGACGGTTTTGTCAAATAATACTTTTCCAATCCCTTCACCCCGGTGAGCTTCTTTCACAATTATGTCTTCCAGATATAGCCTGCGACCTTTCCAGGTGGAATATCTAAAATAATATAAAGACATTCCGAGTACTTTTCCATCTTTCTCTGCCAAAATACAACCGAATGCCGGATTTTCACCAAAACCTTCTTTAAGCATTCTTTCTTCAGTATTACTTACCTGCTCCGGAGCCTTTTCGTATTCGGCGAGCTCCCTCACCAAATACATAATCTCTTTTACGTCCTCTTTTTCAGCTTTTCTTAAAGATATCATCACAAAACACTATTTATATTGAAGGTAATGATCCCATTTTTCCAGCACTTTCTGGAAATCTTCAGGTAATTCGGAATCAAACTGCATCCATTCCTTAGTTTTAGGATGGACAAAACCCAAAGATTTGGCATGTAAAGCCTGTCTTGGGATAATCTCAAAGCAATTCTCAACAAATTGTTTGTATTTTGTAAACAAATCACCCCTCAAAACTTTATCACCTCCGTAAGTAGAATCATTGAACAACGGGTGGCCCAAATACTTCATATGTGCCCTGATCTGGTGGGTACGACCGGTCTCAAGATTGCATTTTATCAAGCTTACATACCTCATTGATTTCAATACTTCATAATGGGTTATGGCTTCTTTGCCATGTTCGCCATCAGGAAAAACGTCGGACATTCTCCGGTCTTTAAATCCTCTTCCGATGTGGGCGTTTATAGTGCCTTTTTCTTCTTTAGGTTCACCCCAAATCAAAGCATAATAGGTTCTTTCTGTGGAATGGTCGGCAAATTGTTTCGCCAAAAACTGCATAGCGTACTCAGTTTTTGCAATTACCAACAGACCTGAAGTTCCCTTGTCAATTCTATGTACTAAACCCGGCCTTACTTTTCCGTCGGGTGTTGTGGGAAGATTGGCAAAATGATGAACCAGGGCGTTGACCAGTGTGCCGGTGTAATTTCCATGCCCGGGATGCACAACCATTTCCTGGGCTTTGTTTATCACCATTATCTCATCGTCTTCATAAACAATATTTATTGGCAAGTCTTCAGGCAATACCTCAGAAGGCATTTTAGGAGCTGCTGCCAAAGAAATCGCAATGAGGTCGTTGGGTTTTACTTTGTAGCTTGATTTTACCGGACGGCCATTAACCATCACAGAATCAGTGTCTATTGCATTCTGAATTCTGGTTCTGGAAGTATTTCTGACATGATGACCCAGATATTTGTCAATCCTTAGCAGGCTTTGGCCCGGATCAACTTTAATTTCCAGATTTTCAATCAGATCTTCTTCATCCTCTTCAAAAGAGTCTTTTATTTCGTCGAAAGTATCCATATTTGTGCAAATTTCGTAAAATATGCTTGATTTTGAAAGTTTAATTAATTTGCCAACCCCCTTAACTGAAATATTTGATGAGCTTTTTATCCAAAAAGAAGTTCGGGTTTTTGTAAAAAGAGATGATTTGACGCATTTACATATTTCAGGAAATAAGTACCGAAAACTAAAATATAATGTAAAATACGCCAAAGAAAACGGAATCAAAAGTCTGGTTACTTTTGGGGGTGCCTATTCCAATCACCTGGCGGCTTTTGCAGAAACATGCTACCAAATGCAAATCAAAGGAACAGTGATAGTTAGAGGTGATGAGCTTAATCCTGAAAGCAACGAAACCTTAAAAAGAGCACATGGCTTGGGAATTGAGTTGGTTTTTGTAGATAGAAGCTCTTATAGAATCAAAGAAGAATTGGCCAGGAAATATGCCCCAAATGCAATGTATGTACCGGAAGGTGGCAGTAATGAGAATGCTTTACCGGGAGTGGCGGAGCTTTTGGAAGAGCAGTTTTATCCCGATTATATCTGTACAGCTTCGGGAACCGGAGGAACTGCATCAGGCTTGCTGAGTAATGAAAAGTTTGAGGGTGAAGTAGTGATTATTCCGGTATTGAAGGGAGGAGATTTTATCAAAGAAAATATTGAAAATTTATTAAAAAAACCTTTTCCACGTCGCGGAAATCTGTTTACAGAGTATCATTTTGGCGGATATGGAAAATATAATGAGGAATTATTGGAGTTTATTGAGGGCTTTGAATTGAAACACAAGGTTCCGCTGGATCAGGTTTACACCGGAAAAATGTTTTTTGGTGTAATGGATTTGATAAAAAAAGACTTTTTTGCCCCGAATTCTACAATTTTCTTACTACACACAGGTGGATTGCAAGGTAAGCTGAAATATTAAAGCAACAGTTCCATTCTTACGGAATTTTAATCAGCAATTGTAATTCAATTTATGGAAATTAGATTTAGCCCTAATTTTTTGTTTATTTTTTTTAAAATTCTGCATAAAATAGTAGGAATATTATAAAAATTTGCAAAAATTGCATCAACATCTTTCTGGTCGAATAAATAAAGGTGTGCACATTTTTTTCTTAATCTATATCAAAAAAAACTATGAATCAAATTTATGCGGGATTTATCCGCCGGATTAGCAATGTTCCGCCGGGAGATCTGAAATTCAAAAGTCTGCTTTTGGGTTTGATGTTTTTTGCAAATTTTGCATTTTCCCAGAGCACTTATTCCATTTCGGGTAAGGTTAGTGATAATTTAGGCGGAGTGCCTGGGGCAAGTGTGAAAATTTCAGGTACAAACTACGGTTCATCCACTGATTTGGATGGTAATTACAAGTTTAATGCAATTCTGGCTGCCGGTACCTACAAAATTCTGTTCTCAAGTGTTGGGTATTCCAATATCATTCAGAATATAACACTTGCAAATGCCTCTGAAGTGAAAATTGATGTTTCTTTAAGAGAAGATGCATTGAATCTTGACGAAGTGGTAGTGGTAGGCTCTACGGTAAAAGAGTCACGCAGGCAATTGGGAAATGCGATTTCGACAATCAAAGCCGACGAACTTTTAAAAGGTGGTAGCTCAAATTTGGTAAACTCCCTGCAAGGAAAAGTGCCCGGAGCTCAAATTACCCAAAACTCCGGTGATCCTGCTGGTGGTGTTACGATTCGTCTGAGAGGTGTAAAATCGCTTCAAGGGAGTTCTGATCCCCTTTATGTTATCGATGGGGTTATTGCTAGTAACAATTCAGTTAACGTTTCTCAAACTGCTCTTTCGGCTCAGATTGGAACCGCAGTTGTGGGTACTAACCGATTGGCTGATTTAAATCCATTGGATATTGAAAGCATCAATGTTATCAATGGTGCAGCTGCTGCAGCTCAATATGGCTCAAGAGCAGCAAACGGTGTGGTGGTCGTAACTACAAAGAAAGGTAAAACAGGTGCTCCAAGAATTAGTTTCAATACTAGTATAAGTACATTTAGTTTAAGAAAGAAAATGCCTTTCAGTACCTACGGGAAACAATTTGGCTTTGCAGGTCTCAGATTACATACAATCGGAGCAATCTCAGCTGCACAGATTGCTGCAAATCCGGGTACAACCACAGTTGGAATTGTTAGAGATGGAGCTACAGCTAACCTGGCCACCAACCTGGTTGATGTAACCCGTTATGATTATCAGGATCAGATTTTCCAGACTGCAATGGGTACCGAAAACGGGCTTTCAATAAGTGGTGGTAATGACAGAACAAGTTATTTTGGTTCTGTGAACTACACTAAAAACGAAGGGATTATTACCGGAACCGATTTTACAAGGTATGGTATCAGAACTCGTATTGACCAAAAGCTAAATAATTGGGCCAGATTTACGGTGGGTTTGAGTTACACCAATAGTTTTTCTAATGAAAAAGCCAATGGTAACGTTTTCTACAGTCCTATTAACTCAATAAATATCACCAACAACCTTTGGGATATTACAAAAAGAGACGCTGCAGGAAGTCTGCTGGCAGTAGAGCCAACCCGGGTTAACCCTTTGAGCACAATTGAGGACATGATATTTACGCAAGCGGTAAATCGCACTATCAACGATTTTCAATTAAACTTAACTCCACTTAAAGGATTATCGGTTGACTGGTTAATAGGTGTTGATGCTTATTCTCAATTGGGTAAAAACCTAATTAAACCTTATCCTTATCAGGCAGTTGCTGGTTTGCCTGCAGAAAGATATCCCCAGGGTTTTGCTTCGAGTGCCAATAACCTTTCTATTTTCTATAACTCTGATTTAAATGTAGGTTATGAAAAAGCACTTACTGATGACGTTAAACTAAATCTTTTGGCAGGTTATAGTTACCAATATGGCCAGTCTGATTTTACTCGTGCCAGTGGAGAAAGATTAGCTCCATTCATTGAATCCTTAAACGGAGGCTCGGTAATTACTGCAGGATATGGTCTGGATAGATACAATCTAAGCGGGGTTTTTGGTCAGGCTACTTTTGGATTTAAAGACAGAGCGTTTTTAACGGCAGCACTTCGCAGAGACAAATCATCTAAATTCTCAGAAACAGAAACCAACCAGTTTTATCCTAAAGTATCGGCAAGCATAATTCCATCTGATTTTTCTTTCTGGAAAGATGGAAATCTTAAAAATGTAATTAATTCTATGAAAATCAGGGCTTCATGGGGTCAGGCGGGTAACTTAACAGGAATTGGTTCTTATGATAGATTCTGGCAATTTAATCCGGTAAATTATTTGGGCAAAAATACTATCATACCTAGCAGTCAGTTGGCTAACTCTTCTGTTAGACCTGAAAGAATGACCGAAATGGAAGCGGGTATTGATGTTTCAATCCTAAATGACAAACTAGGTTTGACATTTACTGCATATAACCAATCTATTTCAGACCTAGTCGTAAATGCCGTTACTGCTGCCACAACCGGAGGTACTTCGATCGTAAACAATACAGGAGAAATGAGTAATAAAGGTATTGAATTAGGACTAAATTTTGGTTTAATCAATAAAAAAGACTTCACCTGGGATGCTTCAATATTATTTAACAGAAACAGAAGCAAAGTTGAAAAACTGGGCACCGCTTTAGTGGGTATCACTAACGTAGCCGGTGCACCTATTTTCCTTGTTGAGGGCGAAGCACCATCTTTATTCTTCGGAGTTCCTTATGCTAGAGATGCCAACGGCGAGTTAATTTTAAATGCCCAGGGATTTCCGCAACGTGAAAAAGGAACACAAAATGGAGCTTATTATACTCCCGGACGTGGATCAGACGGTCAACCCACCGGTGCAAACATTAATGGTATTTTGGGAAATCCAAATCCGAAATGGACAGGTTCTTTTTCAAGTACTCTGAAATATAAAAAATTAGGTTTCAATTTCTTGTTGGATGCTGTTCAGGGTCTTGAGGTTTTCAATGCTGACTTCCGTACTCGTCAGGGTGTAGGTGTAGGAGAAGTAGCTGAACAAGAATTAAAAGGAGAACTGCCAAGAGGTTATATTTTTGCCAACTATTTGATTGAAGAATGGCGTATTGACGATGGGTCTTATGTGAAACTAAGAGAATTGGGTTTGACTTATGACATGCCAAAAATCGGTAAATTATCGACATGGAATCTTTCTTTGACCGGTAGGAACCTGATTTCGTTTGACAATTACAGAGGTTATGATCCCGAAACCAATGCCGGTGGAAACAGTGACCTTTTCAGAGGTGTTGATTTTGGAAACGTGCCAATTCCGCGTTCATTTAAGCTTCAATTGACCGCAACATTTTAACCATTAAATTGAAAAGAAAATGAAAAAAATAATAATATTAGGATTGGGGCTTTTGGCCTTCTCTTCTTGTGATAACGAATTTCTTAATCCGAGTTCTGCCAGTGAACAGCAGGTGGTTAACAGTCAATCGGGACTTATTGCTCTTGTAAATGGTCTTCAACAAAAATATACTACTTCGAGAGCAGGAGTAATTTATGCAGCGATTACTGCGGATGGATTGACTACCAAGCAGTTAAAGGTGCTTAATGCTGGTAATACTGATGAGGTCCTTTTAGAATCAGGTGGCTCCGCTTTAATAAATTCAAATTCTATTTTGAATAATATCTGGAGTCAGTCACATTTGGTAAAATCAAATGCCGATTTGATTATCGCCAATATTGCAAATGCACCGGATCCGGCCATAAAATCAGGCATTTTGTCTGCTGCTCATATGTATCGTGCTTTGGCATTGGGTACATTGGCGACTTATTGGGAGCAAGCCCCCATCGCTGTAGCAAAAGATGCTCATTTTAGCAATCGTACCGATGTTTTGAAAGAAGCCATAAAATCACTTGAAACAGCGGCAACCACTATTGCCGCTACTAAGCCTTCAACAGGTTTTACCAATGATTTTGTGACGGGTATCAATCTCGAAAACACGATACAAGCATTATTGGCCCGATACAATAACATGCTGGGGAATAATGATGCTGCTATTGCTGCAGCTTCAAAAGCGTCGGATGCCGTAAAAAGTACTTTCAATTTTGATGATATTAGCCCAAATCCGATTTTCTTTAATACTTTCGGAAATAAAAACGTGACCGAACCTTTGGCCGATTTTGGACTAACAGGAGCAAATATTCCAGCCGCTGAAGATGGTCGCAGAGCGTTTTACTATTCTACAGGAGGTGCAAACAATCTTGGAAAAGCAGGCTTTTTTGCTTCAAATACTGCCTCAATTCCGGTTTATTTACCGGGTGAAATGACCTTAATCAAAGCCGAAGCTTTTGCCAGAAAAGGTCAGGTCAATGATGCGGTAACTGAGCTTAATAAGGTATTAACGAAATCTTCTGATGTTTATGGCATAACTGCAAAAGGACAGGCATATACCGGCGAATCGACCGCTGCCGCTGTTTTAAATGCAATATACACCCAGAGGTGTGTTGAGTTATTCCTTTCTGGATTCAGATTGGAAGATAGCCGGAGATTTGGAAGAGCCGAAACCGAGCGTAACCGCAATTGGTATCCTTATCCGCTTTCGGAGAGAAACAATAATAAAAATACCCCGGCCGATCCGGCTAAGTAACAAAAATTTAGGACTCCGGATAATACTTTCCGGAGTCCTGTTTTTTTATGGTGACATTATTAAAAAAAGACCGCAAAGACCTTATTTTAAGGCAGATCAACGTACATTCCAGGGTGTCGTTTAATGATCTTGCTACGATGTTGAATGTCTCGGAAGATACCATTAGAAGAGACCTCAATGAGCTGTCCTCAGTACAAAAAATTGTGAAGGTCAAAGGAGGTGCCATGGCCAAAGGGAATGAATTTTTGGTCGAAAATCAACAAAATTTTGCTCAGGAAAGTAAAATAATAATCGCCAAAAAGGCTGTAAAACTTTTAAAAGATGGCATGTTGGTTTTGGTAGGAGGGGGGACAACAGTAAGAGAATTTATTGCTGCAATTCCCGAAAATCTCAAGGCCACTTTTGTTACCTTAAATCCCTATACTTGTATTCATTTGATGGCCAAACCTAACATTGATACCATTCTTGTAGGTGGAAAGGTGTCAAATTATAGTCAGGCGGTTATTGGAGGAGATGCTTTCCTGAAATTACGTGAAATTAAAGCAGACTTGTGTGTAGTAGGAACCAATGGAATAGACCCCGAAAATGGTCTCACTGATAGTCATTGGGAAACTGTTGAAATTAAAAAAGCCTTATTTCTTGCCTCAAAAAAAATTATGGTACTGGCCATTTCAGAAAAATTAAACTCAACTTTAAATCTTAAAATCTGCGGCATGGAGGAAGTCGATTATCTGGTGTCAGAATTAGACAAAGATCATGAGAGTCTTGAAAAATATCGATACAAAAACGTTATTTTGATCTAAACCAATTTCAAAAAAAATAGCAATTCATTTTTTTATAAGTTTATTTTCCGAAATTCATGTTAAAATCAACCTTAGCATGAAATACTATATTTTTATTTTTTCAATTCTCATCGTCTTTAGTGCCAAATCTCAGTCTATTTTTCAGTTTCCGGAAAATATAAAAAGTAGTCATATCAGTACTTTTGAAAATATTAATGGGGAAAAAGGGAAAGGTGGAAAAACAAACCAAACAGCTAAAGGAAATGCTTTTGAAGAGTTGAAAGCAGGCCAATCTAAAGTTTTATTGAACATAAATGGGCCTGGGATCATCCAGAGAATGTGGTTTACTGTAAGAGATCGCTCGCCGGAAATGCTCCGCTCAATGCGTTTGCAGTTTTACTGGGATGGAGCCACAAAGCCCGCTGTAGATGTACCTTTTGGTGATTTTTTTGGTTATGGCCTGGCAAAAACCGTGAAATTTGAAACAGCTTTCTTTTCAAATCCTGAAGGACGGTCGTTTAACTGTAATATCCCGATGCCATTTAAGGCTGGTGCAAAAGTGGTTATCATCAACGAGAGTAATAAAGATATTGGGCTGTTATTTTTTGATATTGATTTTGTAAAACTCAACAGCTTTCCCACAGGAGCCATGTACTTTCATGCATTTTGGAAAAGGCAAAAAACTTCTGTTCATGGGAGTGAATATGAATTTTTGCCTCAAATAAAAGGCAAAGGAAGGTATCTGGGAGTAAATATGGGAGTAAACGCAGGAAAATATTATGAAAATACCTGGTGGGGAGAAGGTGAGGTTAAAATGTTTATTGACAATGACCAGAAATTTCCGACCTGGAATGGCACAGGTGCCGAGGATTATATCGGGACTGCATGGGGGCTGGGTCAATATACCAATCTATATCAGGGAGCTACAGTGGCCGATGATTCTGCCAAACAGTATGCATTTTATCGTTTTCATGTAAAGGATGAAATTATTTTCAGGGAGAATTTCAGAGCGAGCATTCAGCAAATCGGTGGAGGGGAGCGGGATTTGGTTAGAAAATTAATCAAAAATAATCATCCGCTTAAGCCTGTTACGGTTCAGTGGGAGGGAGGTTTTCGTCGCCTGCTCGATGATCCCAAAGACATTTTTGATAACGACTTTCCAAACGGCTGGGTCAATTTTTATCGGATTGATGACTACTCATCCACAGCCTATTTTTATTTGGATAAACCGGTGAGTGTTTTACCAGAATTGATTAATGTTGTAGAGAGGGTTAAATAAAAAAAGCCCTCAAATGAGGGCTTGTGACCGCGTAGGGATTCAAACCCCAAACCTTCTCATCCGTAGTGAGACGCTCTATTCAGTTGAGCTACGCAGCCAATTGGACTGCAAAATTAGAGCTTATTTTTTATTTGACAAACATAAATTCACTAATTTTTTAATTCATCCAGTTGCTCCGGATCCACGCTATTGTAGAATTTCCTGATTTTCAATATGATGGATAAACCTACTGCTATTTCTGCTGCCGCTACCATCATCACCATTATAGCCATTATCTGTCCTTTTTCAGGATTGGGGTCATATTTCGAAAATGTAACCAGATTAATATTAACCGCATTTAGCATCAGTTCAAGGCCCATGAGCATCAAAATTAGATTCTTTTTTGTGACCGTGATGGCTAAACCCAACGAAAACAAAATCGTGGAAACTATCAGATAAGGTATTAAATTATTCATCAGTTTTTGCGATAAATGTTGCACCTACTAAAGCAACCAAAAGTAAAATCCCTATTAATTCCAGGGCCAAAACATGCTCGGTCATCAAGCTGAAACCTATGTATTTAATGCTTTGTATAGTAGGCGTTTTGCCGGTTTCAATTTTTAAAGATGAAACAATGATGGTCATAAGGGCTATCAATGCCAGCCCTACAGAAAGCCCCCAGGTCAGGTTTCTGTTTTTTATTCTTAAATATTCTTTTCCTGATTTTTTATTCGAACTGAGCATAATACCAAATACCAAGAGAATTAAAATACCCCCCACATAAATCATGATTTGAGAAACCGCTACGTATTCACTTCCTGCAAAAACAAAAATGCCTGCTACTCCTAGAAAACTACATAATAATCCGTAAGCAGCATAAAGTACATTTTTTGCCAATAAAACATAAATGGCACCACCTACAGCGATGGCACAGAATATGTAAAATACCGCGTCGTCAAGATGAGAAAGAATTTCCTGGTAATTCATCTATTCTTTTGGCTTTAATTTGGGTACAAACTTTGGTTTTTCGGTTACAACTTTATCGTTTTCTCCAACCACTTCAGGATTTACAGCCGGTTTCATTTTAGGTACAAAACCGTTTGACTTTATCGGATTTTCCTGATCTGGCAATACAGCGGTGTTGCCCATTTTGGGCTTAAAAACTGGTTTTCCTGCTGGTTTTTCAATAGGTTCAGCGGGTGAGTTACTATTTTCCGGGACAGCCTCTTCTCTCAATTTTGGCTTGAAAATAGGCTTGGAGGCCGGTTTTGCCAATGGCTCGATATTATTTTTCTCTTCTGAAACCATCGAAGGCTTAAATTTCGGAACAAAACCTTTTTCAGATGGTTCTGCGATATTTTCAACTTTGCCCGGTAAAACCTCTTTCATTTTTGGTTTAAAAGCACTTCCAGATGGCACAAAGGGTTTTTTAGGGCTTTCTTCAGAATTACTTTCTGCCTTTTCTTCGGTATTCTCAGCCTGAATTTTTGCCTTAGGGAAAAATGCTTTTTTCACCTCAGTGTTTTCATGACCCTCTGTTTTTGATTCAGTGTTTTCTGCAGCTTTCGGTTGGAACTTAGGCTTAAATCCGCTTGGAGTTGAAGGCGTTGCTACCTGGTTAGATACTGAATTTGCTTTTTGAGCTTCTTTTTCCGCCACAAATTGCTCATATAATTTTCGTTTTTCTTCGGCTTCTTTTTCAGTAAGTTTTGAAAAAGCAAAATTCAATAAATCTACATCCGAAACACTGTAATCATATTCCGAATTCATGGTTAAGCATTCCGTTGGACAAACGGTGGTACAAAGCCCACAGAAACAGCATTTTGCAAGGTCAATATCAAATTTTGCAGCATGTAGCCTAACTGGTGAGCCATCAGAAGTCGTCCTTATTAGTTCCGGAGATTTTATGGCTTCGATTTCGATGCAATCTACAGGGCAGATTTTCGCACATTTATCACATACTATGCAATCATCAATTTCACATTCAAGCTGATACCTTCCCGTTTCGGGCACAACAATGGTTTCGTGAGGATATTGAAGGGTTACGTGACCGTCTTTGAGTTCGAAGTATTTTTTGTCTTTTATTCCAAAATTTCCTCTGCTATTTCTGGCAGCAAAAATATGCTTCAGTGTGAGTTTTAGACCCAAAACTGATGAAGAGATTCCTTTCCGAAGATCTGAAAAATAAGACATATTGCAAATATAAAGGCAATTTTGAAGGTTTTGATTAATTTTGCCTAAAAATTAAAGGATAGAAACCTTTCAAACTTATGGTAAAAAATCTTTCTCTTATTCTTAGCCCGGAGGTGGCTTTTGATGATCAAAAACTTTCAGATTTTATCAGAAAGCAGGAAAAAATGCCTGAGATCACTCCCTTATATATTCAAAAAATTAAGCAATCAATTGATGCTAGGAAGCGGGATATCAAGGTGGTTCTTGATTTAGAAATTTCTTACAAACCTTTTGATAGTCAGATATTTGGAAAATATAAATACGATAATAATTTAGTAGAAAAATCCATAATTATCGTTGGCTCAGGTCCAGCCGGACTTTTTGCTGCCTTGCGTTGTATTGAATTGGGAATAAAGCCTATAGTATTAGAAAGAGGGAAAGATGTAAGAGCCCGTAGAAGAGATATTGCTGCAATCAATAAACAACAAATCGTAGATTCTGAATCCAATTATTGCTTTGGTGAGGGAGGGGCAGGTACCTATTCAGATGGAAAACTTTATACCCGCTCCAAAAAACGTGGTGATGTCAAACGGATTCTTGAAATTTTTGTAAAACATGGTGCTACCGAAACGATTTTATACGAATCACATCCTCATATTGGTACAAATAAATTGCCTCAGGTGGTCGCCAATATCAGGGAGACTATTTTAAAAGCCGGTGGCGAAATATGGTTTGAAACCAAAGTCACTGATTTTGTTTTGGAAAAAAACGAAATTAAGGGAGTGATAACTCAAGATGGGAAGATAAGGAAAAGTGATGCTGTGATTTTAGCGACAGGGCATTCGGCAAGGGATATTTTTGAATTATTGCATTCAAGAAACATTAAAATTGAAGCCAAACCTTTTGCAATCGGAGTAAGAGTTGAACATTTTCAACAGTTTGTTGATGAGTGCCAATACCATACTTCCCAGCGGGGACTTTTACCTGCTGCAGCATATTCTTTAGTGGCTCAAACCAACTATAAAGGTGTGCAAAGAGGAGTTTTTAGCTTTTGTATGTGTCCGGGAGGGTTTATTGTGCCTGCCTCTACCGACAAAAATGAATTGGTAGTTAATGGGATGTCGCCTTCAAGACGCGACTCACAATTTGCCAATTCGGGCGTGGTGGTGTCAGTTAATGAGGTGGATTGGCATGAATTTGAAAGTTTTGGGCCATTGGCGGCATTGGAATTTCAGAAATCGGTTGAAAGAAGGGCTTTTGAATATGTAAAGAATGGTTTAAAGTCGGAAAGTGACGATGTACAGGTTATGCCAGCTCAAAAAATCAGAGACTTCTATGATGGCAGGATTTCGAAAGACCTCAATCCCAGTTCTTATCAGCCGGGCCTTTTGAGTAGTGATTTTTATCAAATTTTACCAAGAGGAATTGCAATGGCTTTAAAGCAAGGATTACTTCAGTTTTCTCAAAAAATGCGTAACTATGACAAAGGCCAGATGATAGGTATCGAAAGCCGGACTTCATCACCTGTGAGGGTACCACGTGACAAGGAAACTTTAGAACATATTGAAATCAGGAAATTATATCCTTGTGGTGAAGGAGCAGGTTATGCAGGAGGAATTGTGTCGGCGGCAATGGATGGCGAAAGATGCGTTGAAGCATTTGTAAATCAGTATTTTGCGAAAAAATAAATTCAATTTCTAATTTCAATTTTCAATTTTTAAAAATATATAGTCTTAAAAATACCAGGATTTTGAATGATGATTTTTATTGGAAAAAATAAAAAAATTGTTTAACTTTAGCACAAAAGTATAATTTGTGCATTTCGAAGAATTCATAATTCATTTAAAAAATCAACTCAAAAAACCATTGCCCGGTCAGGCATCGCATCAGAAATATATGCATGAAGCCAGGCTTAAATCTACTATCCAACCCAACAACTATACCCGCCAAAGTGCTGTGCTAATTTTGTTTTATCCTTTTCAGAACCAGGCGTTTGTACCACTAATTTTACGTCCGGCTTATGACGGTACTCATGGTGGCCAGATGGCACTTCCGGGAGGGAAAATAGAACCTTCTGACGAAAATCTCATTAGGACTGCCCTGAGAGAAGCACAGGAAGAAATTGGTATTAAAGCCATCGATGTTTCAATCTTGGGTAAGTTGACTGATGTATATATTCCTGTAAGCAACTTCAATGTTTTGCCTGTAGTGGGTACAATTCCTTACCGACCAGAGTTTTTTCCCGATGCCACAGAAGTTGAGAAGATTTTTGAAATAAGCATTTTGGATTTATTGGCAAATGAGAATATTGAATTTCGTAATGTTCATGTTCCAAATGGTACCATGAATGTACCGGGTTTTGATGTTCACGGTCAATGGCTATGGGGTGCAACTGCACTTATTTTTCAGGAACTAAAAGACTTGATTTTATCCTGATTACCTTTTAATACCTGCTTTTATTTCTTATTCAATTCCAATTTGTGATTTTGAATCTTGTTTTTTTGACTGACATTTAATGGTTTTAATTTTTTTTAAAAAATCAATTCTTTCAAGGGGTTTTTATGATGTTTTGATTTATTTTCGGGAAAAATTTTCAACCATTTCTTCTATGAAACAAAAAAGCATATTTCTCCTTATTTTCTCAATATTTTTCAATAGCATTTCCTTCTCGCAATCCAATTCTGAGAAAAAAACCTTAGTGACTTACAATCAATACTGTTCAACCTGTCATGGCGAAAAAATCGAGGCATTTGTAGATAGAAAATGGGCACATGGGAAAACAAAACCAGAAATTATTAAAACCATTTCCGAGGGATATCTGGAAGGAGGTATGCCTTCCTGGAAAACAACTTTGTCGAAAAAAGACATAGATCAAATGGCCGCTTTGATTTTGAAAAATCTGAAATCGGTTGATCAGTACCAATTTAATAACAAAAAGACGGATACTTATATTTCCGGAAAAATGACAATTAAACTCGACACTATTGCCACCGGATTTGAGAGTCCCTGGGGGCTTACACAATTGCCCGGAGGTGACCTTTTGGTTACTGACCGTGCCGGATTTTTATACCGAATAGATAAAAATAAGAACAAAATATTAATTAAAAATACTCCAAAAGTACATGTCAAAGGCCAGGGAGGCCTGATGGATGTTGAAATTCATCCAAAATATTCTGAAAATGGCTGGGTGTATCTTTCATATTCTAAATCTCAGGAAAAAGATGGAAAAATACTCGCTACAACTGCAATAGCCAGAGGGAAAATTCAAAATGATGAATTTGTGGAGCTGTCTGAATTATTTGAAGCAAAACCTTATGTTAATACCACACATCATTATGGTTCCAGGATTGTTTTTGATAAAAGTGATTATTTGTATTTTTCGGTTGGCGACCGAGGAAAACATTTTGAATATGCTCAGGCAAAAGACAATGATTTGGGAAAATCCACAGAATTTTAGCTGATGGCTCGATACCAGCCGACAATCCGTTCAAATCACCGGAAAGTGTAACTGCATTTTCTTTTGGAAGCCGGAATCCTCAAGGATTGGCATTAAATTCAACAAATGGGGAAATTTGGGAAAATGAACATGGACCACGTGGTGGTGACGAGATAAATTCAATCAGAAAAAGTGCAAATTATGGCTGGCCGGTAATATGTTATGGAATAAATTATGACGGCAAGCCAATTACAAATATTTCCAAAATGGATGGCATGGAGCAACCTGAATACTATTATATTCCGTCTATTGCACCTTCCGGAATGGCATTTGTCACCGGTGACAAATACCCTGATTGGAAAGGTGATATTCTTATTGGTTCATTGAGATTTAATTATTTGGAGCGGGCAAAAGTAATTGATAACAAGGTAGTTAAAAGTCAAAAAGAGTTGATTAATGTTGGAAGGTTGAGGAATGTTAAAATGGGTTCTGATGGCTATATATATATTGGAATTGAAAATCCGGGAATGGTTTTCAGATTGATTCCCAATAAATTATAAATCACAATTATAGTAATTCGTTTTTCTAATTAGGATGTATTTTTTTTAATTTTTAATACTCATGAAAAAGACCTCTTTGATATTTTTGGTTGTATTATTTAGTTTTTTTATGGATCAGCCTTTTGAACCCTATTCTCAATCCATAATTAATACCAAAGAGAAAATAGAAATGCTTCCAATACCAGGCGGAGAATTTTTAATGGGCAGCCCGGAAAATGAACCAGGAAGGAAAGAAGATGAAGGTCCGCAGAAAGAGGTAAAAATCAGTCCATTTTGGATGTCAAAATATGAAATTACCTGGGACACTTATTTGATTTTTCAAAACAGAGAACTCGAAACCACCAGTCAAACAAAACTAGATGCCATCTCCCGGCCTACCAAGCCTTATGTTGAGATGTCGTTTGGGCAAGGGAAAAACGGCGGATTTCCGGTTTGTAACATTACACAATATGCTGCCAGAGCCTATTGCAAATGGTTATATCAAACAACAGGAATATTTTACAGACTACCAACGGAAGCAGAGTGGGAATATGCTGCCCGGGCAGGTAGTAATACAAGTTATTATTTTGGAAATGAAACAAAAGATTTGGAACAGTATGCCTGGTATTTTGATAATTCTGATGGTACATATAAGAAAGTAGGACTGAAAAAACCTAATCAATGGGGGCTATATGATATGTATGGTAACGTTTCGGAATGGACTTCCGATCAATATTTTTCAGATGCTTATCAAAAAATACCAACTAAAGCAATAGACCCGTATTTCCAACCCAAAGATCTTTACCCTCATAGTATCCGAGGTGGAGGGTGGGACGACGACCCCGAAGCACTCAGGAGCTCAGCGAGGGGGTATTCGACCCCAAAACTCAAACAAATCGACCCACAGATTCCCAAATCCAAATGGTGGATGACCAATGCTCCGTTTTTGGGGTTCAGAATAGTAAGACCTTTAAAAACACCTTCGCCTGAAGAAATAGAAAAGTATTTTGAAATGCCACCTAAAGATATTTAAAAGGTAAAAAATTTAGTATAAAATTATCTTTATAAAAATATTAAATTTAAATTGTAAGAAATAATTGTATTATTAGTCTTTTGATTAAATTTACAAGTATTACATTATTCAATTTCTAAGTCATTTATTTAAAGTAAATTTTATTTTTTTTTCTAACCATTGTATATTTAATTTTTAACAAATAAATTTAGCAAAGTATTATTCTAACCACCTTAAATCATGAAAAGGAGAAACTTTTTAAGAAATTCAGCAATTGCTACTTCTGCAGTGGCTTTGAAAGCCAATGCGTCAAATTCAGCTTTTTTTATTGGAACAGAGCCAATTAAAATCGCACTTATTGGGTGTGGAGGCAGAGGTACCGGGGCCGCTTTTCAAGCTCTTTCAGTTAAAGAGAATGTGGTTTTAGTAGCAATGGCTGACGCTTTTCAGGATCGATTGGATAATTGTTATAATTCTTTAAATTCTGATAAAAATCCGGGAGTAAAAGCCCGCCTTAAGGTACCCAAAGAAAATCAATTTGTTGGTTTCGAAGCCTATAAAAAAGCAATTGCCTTAGCTGATGTGGTTATTCTTACCACTCCTCCAGGTTTCCGACCTATGCATTTTGAGGAAGCCGTAGCTCAGGGAAAACATGTTTTTATGGAAAAACCAGTTGCCACTGATGCACCGGGAATCCGGCGTGTTTTAAAAGCAGCGGAAGAATCTAAAAAGAAGAACCTTAAAGTGGTGGTGGGTCTGCAAAGGCATTATCAAACTTCATATTTAGAAACCTACAAAAGAGTAATTGACCAGAAAGTCATTGGTGATCTTGTTTCGGCTCGTTGTTATTGGAACAACGACGGCGTTTGGGTAGTAAAACGTGAGGCCCAAATGACTGAAATGGAATATCAGATGAGAAACTGGTATTATTTTGTATGGTTGTGCGGGGATCATATTTCTGAACAGCATATTCATAACATTGATGTAATTAATTGGTTTAAAGGTGGACACCCTGTTGAAGCGGTGGGCTTAGGTGGTCGAGAAGTGAGAAAAGGAAAAGAATATGGTGAGATTTTCGATCATCATTATGTAGAATTTACCTACGGTGACGGCATGGTTCTCAATAGCCAGTGCAGGCATCAGCCGGGTACAGTTTCCAATGTGTCGGAGCATTTGATAGGAACAGCCGGCAGGGCTACTGAAGGAAAAATATTAGACTTAAAAGGAAATTCTATATGGCGTCACCGTGATAAGGACGATAAAAACCCTTATCAGGTTGAGCATGATGTTCTTTTCGATTGCATTGTCAACGATAAGCCCATCAATGATGCTGAAAACGGGGCAATAGCCACTATGACAAGTATTATGGGTAGAATGGCTACATACAGTGGACAAAAAGTAACCTGGGACGAAGCGATTAACTCTCAGGTAAACTATTTTCCTGAAAAATTGGATTGGAATCACCTTCCAAAATCATTGCCAGATTCAAATGGCTTTTATCCGATTCCCGTACCGGGCAAGGATAAATTGATTTAAAAGGGTATATATAAACTCTTTAAAATTGAATTGTTTAGTATGATAAATAAAATACTTAAAACAGTTGCAGTTATTCTTTTGACCGGTTTTTCGGTTTGGGGAATAAGCTCTTATTATCAAAACCAAATCGAGCAGTTTGATTTATTTCTGATAATTTTCGTACCGGTTTTATTATTTCATTATTTATTATTTCGAAAACTTTTCAATAGGAAAATAAGGCCATATGTTCTTTTGGCCCTTGTGTTTTTGTATCTCTCAGATTTA
Organism: Cytophagaceae bacterium; assembly: GCA_016722655.1. Classification (NCBI taxonomy): domain Bacteria; kingdom Pseudomonadati; phylum Bacteroidota; class Cytophagia; order Cytophagales; family Cytophagaceae; species Cytophagaceae bacterium. Next base: position 909,337 of record JADKIR010000005.1, on the reverse strand, counting down.
ATTTATATAAGCAGGATAAGTATTAATTACGAGACCAAGATGAATAGTCAAATGGTCTTAATGTTAATAACACAGTTTTTATATTTAATTGAGTTTAGGTCTGAAGATTCCCGCTTGGCACAAATCAAAGGTCTTGATATTTTGAAAGTGGTAATTCCAGCGGTGGTAATTTTCTTTCTTTCTGGTTTTGTATTTTTAGATGTTGAGAATATCTTTCAATATTTTTTGATGTTTTTAACAGCCATCTTGATATTTCTTCTGACTATCATTAGTATGTATAGACCGGTCAATAATTACTCTTTTTATGTTTTGATTGCAGGAGTAATGCTTATGTTTTTTTCAAATATTCTTTATGTATTTTTTTACTTTAAAAGCCCGATTGATTACATATTTTCTTTAAGTATTACTTGCTATTTCGTGTCACAGATTTTGATAATTGAAGGTTTCACTTCTTCTTATAAAGTTTTGAAATGAGTAAATACCAAAATGCGAACAAATTAATAGGATTATTTATATTAGCTTCGATTTTTGAAATTGCATCATTCTATTTTTTGAATAAAAACTTAAATCTTGCATTTAAGATTTTTCCTACATCGTGTTTGTTTTTTTATTATTACCGGAGTTCTCCTTTCCCAAAAAAAAACTTTGATAAATTCCTTTTGGTTTCGATAATTATTACATTTTTAGGTGAAATATCTTTCACTTTTACGCATTTGGAATTGTTTATTTCAATTACATTAATTCTTTACCTTATTGAGCATCAGATATATATAAGTTTGGTTAGAAGTCAACGAAAAGGTGTGTTTAATTTTGGAAACAAAGATTTTTTTAAGTCAGGTTGGCCATATCTAATCTTCGCTTTTTTCTTTTTTGGCTTTTTTTTGATGGAAATCGTGCCAGATTCTTTCTTTTTTCTGGTGATAATATATGTATTTCAGCTTGCTGTTCTGGGTGTTTTTTCTATTTTAATTAGTTCAGCTTATCCAGGTAAAAAATTCTTACTTTGGGGAATTGTTATTAATATAATTAGTGATGTTTTGTCCTCTATTTACTTATTTCAAGGTCATTTCTACATGGATTACCTCTTCATCAGGTCTTCCTTTTTACTTTCTAAAATATTGATTATTATTGGATTTGTTGAAGGTAGAAAACATTTGGAATTAAAGTATTCCAAGATTTAATCATTTGGGAAGGGCAAATAAATAAACCCGGCAAATTCGCTATCCACCACAAAAAGGCAACAATATTCATCAGGATCTTTATAGTTTTCTTTAAATAACTCATCAGATTCCTGCCCAATCATGTTTCGGTTGATAAATTCTTCTAAAAAACTTGCCCTGTAATAATATACAGTTTTGAAATCTGTTTTGTCAAAAAACAATGCACCCAGTTCGATTTCTTCAGTGGAAACAATAAATATCGGAAATTTCGAATATTCTCTTTTTCTGATTTGGTATGAAGCTTCTTTGAGGTGATCAGATACTTTCACAAAATCACTTGCCACTTTACCCATCAGTTTTTGATTGATTTCCGGAGAGTTGGCATCATCCATTAAAGTGTTTTCGTTACTATGGTTTATCATCTTTTTTGTATTTAAAACTGGGCTGAAATCAAAAGGCCCAGGTCTTTGAATTTTAGATTAAATTTTTTCGCTAAATATAAATTAGTGACGGAGCCTTTGTGGCAAACCACTCCTTTCATAAACCATTGGTTTTGAAAAATCATTTCATTAACACCTCCCAATCCTTCTGTTTTTAATAATACAGGTGAAAAAATATTACTCAAAGCCATACTTGCTGTATGAGCAAATCGGGATGCAATATTGGGTACGCAGTAATGAATAACACCATGTTTTTTGTAAACCGGGCTTTTATGATTTGTAACAATTGAAGTCTCAAAACACCCCCCATGGTCAATCGCAACATCGATAATTACGGAATTAGGCTTCATATTTGCCACCATTTCTTCTGATACCACCAGGGGAGCCATGCCTTTGTCTCCTCTCAATGCTCCAATCACAACATCAGCCTCAGCCAAAGCCTGGCCTAAGCTTACCGAGTCAATAATTGAAGTATAAACCCTCCGTCCTACAGCATATTGCAGGCGGTGAAGCCTATACAATTGTCGGTCAAATACTTTGATATTAGCCCCTAAACCTATTGCTGACCGCACTGCAAACTCACCTACAGTACCAGCACCTATTATTACAACGTTGGTCGGTGGAACCCCGGTTATTCCCCCTAAAATCACCCCTTTACCATTGTTGACACTGCTGAGATACTCTGTGGCAACCAATATTACAGCACTTCCGGCTATCTCGCTCATTGCCCTTATTATCGGGAATTCCCCAACTTTATCTTGTATATATTCATAGGCTATGGCTGTAATTTTCTTTTTGTTGAGGTTTTCAAAGTATTCTTTGCTTAAAAACGGAAGATTAAGTGTAGATATCAGTGTTGTATTAGGCTTAATAATATCAAACTCCTCATTAACCAAAGGGTCAATTTTGAGAATAATATCATTTTCAAATATTTCTTTATGATTATAAACGATTCTGGCACCGGCATTTGAATATTCAATATCCGAGAAATTTGCTTTTTCACCTGCCCCGGTTTCAACAGAAACCTCGAGATTGTTTTTAACAAGTAATCCTACCGCATCCGGAGTTAAAGGAACCCTGTTTTCTTGTTCAGAAAGCTCTTTTGGTACACCCAAACTAAGCCTTTTTGAAGACTTAAAAATTGCAAGAGGCGATTCCTTGGTTTCAAGGGCACTCTGGCGGGCAAGTTCTTTTAGGGTATCATTTGACATTATTTAATAATGTTTAAAGTATAATTTCGGGTATCGTTTTGATTGTATGCTATTTCGATGCTCAAATATGGTTTTGGAAGGAGTTCTTCTATCACTTCGGGCCATTCAATTAAGCATAATTTACCAGAATCCAGGTACTCTTCAATACCAAAATCCAGTGCTTCCTCAAGGCTTTTTAGTCTGTAACAATCAAAATGAAAAATCTTTTGGTCGTAAATATTAACATATGAAAAAGTAGGACTTTGTACCTGGTCACTTATTCCCATTTTTGATAAAATTGCTTTAGTAAGAGTGGTCTTTCCTGAACCAAGATTTCCGGTTAGTGTCCAAACTTTGATTCCTTCACCAATTTTTAAAATTGAGTTTATTACATCGTCTATCTTAATTTCTGATATATTTTTTAATATTTCCAACGATTAAAATTTTTACAAAAATAACATATTATTGACCATTTTTTATTTTTTTACAATTCATATAATCGTCTTTTTTAGGTTTATATTTTTAGGAAATTTATTTATTTGCAAAAAGAAATTTTGGTTTACAATTTGAGAAAAAAAACAGTAAGAAATTAAATTAAATAATATTATATCTTGCATTAACGTCTTTTAAATCAGTAGTTTTGTCTAAAAGCTCTGGAAATTTATTTTGTAATATTTGAATTTAATCCATAATAAATTGAATATTTTTGAAAAGAATTTAATTATAAAAAAGTCTAAAAAAATATTTTTTCCAACATACTGAATTATCAGTTTTTTATTTCGGAAATTTGGCATCGCATTTTAAGTCAAGAATCAGTTCATGCTCGAGAACCGGAAACCAACAATTCTTATTTTCTTTTATACTATCGGAGTAATTTTTTTACTTCGACTTTTTTATTTGCAGGTTTTAGATCCTAAATACCGGTCATTGGGGGCTACTAATTCTACCCGCAGGCAAATCAGTATTCCTTTAAGAGGGCAGGTTTATGACCGCAATGATAAACTCATTGTAGCAAATGAGGAAGTTTATGACATGTATGTGACTCCCAAAAAAGTCAAAAACATGGATACTTTGAGTTTTTGTAATTTATTTAAAATTACAAAAGGGTATTTTGATAGTACCCTTGCTGTTGCAACTGAATTTTCGAAAGACCGGCCATCAGTATTTCTTAGGCAACTTACTAAAGAAGACTATGCCAGTGTTGTTGATGCCATGATTCAGTATCCCGGTTTTTCGTTTGAGCAGTCGTTTTTTAGAACCTACCCTGGTGGAACACTTGCTAATGCTCTGGGTTATATTGGTGAGATTCCACAAAAAATGTACGAGGAGCAGGAGGAAAGTTATTACAGGAAAGGTGATTATATCGGACTTTCAGGTCTTGAAAAGTTCTATGAAAATGAGTTAAGAGGTACACGAGGTATAAGATTTACAGTGATGAATGTAAAAGGTGAAGAAAAAGGCCGGTATGCTGAAGGAAGATATGATACCACAGCAGTAATTGGAAAAAATCTTTACACTTCGATTGATTTGGCCACACAACAGTTGGCCGATACCCTGTTTTCCCATAAAGTAGGCTCAGTGGTTGCGATTGATCCTAAAACCGGTGGTATAATTGCGATGGGTTCATACCCAACCTATGATCCCAGATTATTATCAGGTAAAGAATTTTCTAAAAATTATGCTAAACTTAGCAGAAACCCTGACAGACCTTTAAACAACAGGGCAATTTCGGCATTTTATAGACCTGGCTCTACTTTTAAACTTGTGCAGGCGAGCATTGGTTTACAGATGGGTGTGATAAATCCAAAAACTTCGTTTGTTGGTAGTCCATCAGCTTTTCCATATCATAGTGGACCCATTGAAGCGGCAAATTTATATAATGCTATACAGCTATCCAGTAACCCTTATTTTTATAATGTTTACCGGAAAATCATTGCCAATAATAGCGAGACAAACCCTTTTAAACAGGCAAGGGTAGGGCTTGAAATTTGGGGAGAATATGTAGGCAGGTTTGGTTTTGGTCAAAAACTAGGTATTGACCTCCCCTCAGAAACCAAAGGAAAAGTACCTGATACCAAGCTTTATGATAAAGTTTACGGTAAAAACCAGTGGAAGTTTTCAAATTTCTATTCTGTTAGTATTGGTGAAGGAGAATTAGGTGTAAATGTTTTAAAACTGGCCAACCTGGCAGCGACTGTCGCCAATAGGGGATATTGGCTTACACCTCATATTGTAAATTCATTAGGTTTAAATAAAACCAGTGCTCAAGGAGTTAAAATTGAAACTCATAAGACGGGAATTGAGCCACGGCATTATGAAGAAATATTAAAAGGAATGTTATTGGTAGTTAATAATGGTACTGGTAGATCGGCTCAGGTTGAAGGAATTGAAGTTTGTGGGAAAACAGGGACTTCTCAAAATAAAAAGGGTAAAGATCATTCCATTTTTATTGCGATAGCCCCACGCTATAATCCCAAAATAGCTATTGCTGTTGTGACTGAAAATGCCGGTTATGGTGGAACTGCTTCAGCACCAATTGTAGGATTATTAATTGAGCAATATTTAAAAGGAAAGGTTTCAAGGGAGGCTTACAAAAACCAAATTATCAATACTCATTATACAACTGTGGCAGCAGCAAAATCTTACAAGGATAAAATTTCTGCCCCAAAACAAACTGCACCTAAAAAAGACTAAATCAATGGCAAAAGATATAGATATAAAACAAGGAATTGACTGGACTACCATTTGGATTTACGTTGCTTTACTAACCATAGGTTTAGTCAATATATACGCTGCTGTCTATGATGTTGATGGACCACAGCCAATCTTTTCATTGAGTCATAATGCAGGCAGACAAATTTTGTTCATGTTTGTGGCGTTCGCTTTGATATTGGTTATACTTTTTGTTGATTTTAAAGTCTATGATACGTTTGCCTATATATTTTATGGTTTAATGATTCTTTTATTATTAGCCACTATTTTTTTAGGAAGCGATATAAAAGGCTCCCGTTCATGGATAAAATTAGGAACATTTTCGCTTCAACCGGCAGAGTTTTCAAAGACATTTACTGTTCTCGCCTTGGCAAAATATCTTTCTACAATGGGAGTGAACGTATCTAAATTGCGATACGCTTTAAGAGCTGCCTTATTTATTTTTGTGCCTCCCATTATAATAATTTTACAAAAGGAAACGGGTTCGGCTTTGACTTTTGCGGCACTTATTATTGTTCTGTACAGAGAAGGCTTACCGGGTGTTTATCCTGCATTGATGCTGGCATTTATTGTAATGCTAATACTCGCATTAGTTTTTCCCAATTGGGCAGTTGTAATGGGTCTGGCATTGGCTGGGGTACTTTTTTGGTATTTATTTTTGAAAAGATACGAACGAACAAAACAAAACTTTCAAAGGATTTTAGGATTGTTTATCTTGTTTTCAGGTTTTGTTTTGACGGTTGATTTTACTATAAATAATGTACTTGCTCCTCATCAGCAAAAACGTATTAAAGTTTTGGTTAACCCAGATATTGACCCCCTCGGTGCCGCCTGGAATGTGACACAATCCAAGACGGCCATAGGGAGCGGCGGATTTATGGGTAAAGGTTATCTGAAAGGAACCATGACCAAAGGAGATTTTGTACCTGAACAAACCACCGATTTTATATTTTGTACAGTAGGAGAGGAGTGGGGTTTTGTAGGCAGTTTTGTATTGTTAGGGCTTTATTTTATTCTATTAAACAGGATTTTAAGTCTTGCCGAAAAACAAAAGTCTAAATTTGCCCGAATATATGGTTATGGAGTGGCAAGTATAATATTCTTCCATATCTTGGTCAATATAGGCATGACAGTGGGCTTAATGCCCGTTATAGGTATTCCACTGCCTTTTGTAAGCTATGGAGGCTCCTCATTATTGTCATTTACTCTGCTTTTATTTATTTTCTTAAAGCTTGACGCACACTGAAGCTATAAAGTTTAAGCAATTTTACTTAGGAAATTATTGATGAAATCGGCACACATTTGGGGGCTTTCAAGCATACCTGCATGTGCAACATCATCAAGCAATAAAACATTTGGTTTTTTAGGCAAAACTGATTGTGAAAGTGCATCCTGAAAAGTAACGAAAGTATCGTAAACCCCGATAATCTGAAATACAGGGAATGTTAATTCTTTCAAAGTCTCAAAATGACTTCTCCGGCCTTTCATAGCAATAGTAGCGGCCAAAAGTGCCTCATTGGGGATCTTGCTAAAAAGCTGTATGTTGTTGTTAATGAAGTCTTTATTGGCTGATTTGAATGCCTCACTAAACATATTTGGATAAAAATGCCTTATAAACATTTCGGTATCATGTTTAATCAGAAATTGAATTGTTTTATCGCGGGCGTCTTTCTTTTCTTCAGAATCGGCAGCAGCTGTAGAGTGAAACATACCCAAACCAATTATTTTATCAGGAAACTGGTGACACGCTTCGATTGCGATATAGCCTCCCATAGAATGCCCAATTATAACTGCCTCTTTTATGCCGTTTTTTTCAAATTCTTTATGAAGCCATTCAGCATATTCCGGTATCGAAAAGCAGTCTTTCTTCTTAGAAAAATCAGGGGTGAAATATTTATGATTTTTGTCTAGTAAAGGAATGAAATTATCCCAAATACTGGCATTTTCACCAAAACCATGTAACAATATTACGTTCATTTTTTAAAGATGCTTTTAATGCGTTTTCGCCGGTAATATTTTTTTAAACCCAAATATAGAAAAACCAATGATGCCAAACCAAAAATCAGGACAAGTTGGTTTAGTGAAAATATAGCAAGTATTGCGGCAATTACCAAAAATACCAAACCTATTTTTAGGTTATCATTAAAAAGTGGATATAATTTTTTGCGTTTTAAAGTGTTTTTCTCAACTGTTTTTTCTGTAATATTTTTTTCAGAAATATTAAATTCGGTGTTTTTTGTCCTTTCAAAATCTGAAGTTTCCTGTTGAATTATTTCCTTTTCAATATTCACTATTTCGATTGGATTGGTGGACTCAAATTCAAGATTTCCCTCAATACTTGCGGTAATTTCAGGTTGATTTGGAGAAATGTTGGTATTTGTTTCCGGAAAAGATTGCCCAACCGAAGGTATTTTTTCTGAGTGATAATTTACGGATTTTCCAGGCTGGAAAAATGCTAATTTTTTGTGACATGAAACAAAAACCACTGCAATTAATGCAAGCAAAATATTTCTTAACATATAAATTTTTTGGTATTCAAAACACTAATACGGTCAATCTTTCGATCTATTGTCTTTTACTATAAGGAAAAAATCATTTTCGAGTTCAAGATAGCCAAAATCATATACAAACATATAAACTGACCCTTTTTGTGTTTTCCTGATGTGGGTTATATGGTTAAAGTCAAAACCTTTGTCATTCAATGTTTTACGCGTTGTTTTGCTTTTTTCTTCTGGGCAAAGTAATTCTAATATCCGACGATTTTTTTTGAGCGTATTATTGATATTCCTTATATAATTGGTGTCATCGGCTTTCAGCTTATTGTTGTAGGTGTTGCGACACATATCAGAGCAGAATTTTTTATCAATTCTACCCAAAATAGGATTACCGCATTCGGGGCAGTGTTTCATGATTTTGAGAATTGGATTAGTAAATTGTTAAACATTATGGTAATAATTCAAAATTAATTAATTTTATAAGAAAATTACACAGAAAGCAAAAAATGAAAATTTCTTCATGTTTTGTAGTTTAAAAATAGTTTTATAATTTTTTCATAAATCAGGACTGAATTATTTATTAAATGAAAAAAATCTATACTTTAATTATTTTACAATTAGTACTTACAAATTTATTTTCTCAGAACCAATTTGTTCAATATTCAACTCAAGAATATTATATTAAAATAAAGCAAATTAGTAAGAAATCAGATAAATCCTACAGCTTGCCTTTGCAAGTTAATATTTCCGAAGAATTGCCTTTTTTACTAAGTAATTCTGCAGAAATAAAAAGCGTTGTTCGCCCATTTTATACATCTTCAAGTGAAATATTGCAAAGCATTTACAGAATTACTCTAACAGATAAATCCAACCAAAATAAATTTATAAATGATATTAAAAACAGCAAAGATGTTGAATATATTGAACCGGTTCCAATTTTTAAAACAATTTATACACCAAATGATCCGGGAATTTCATCTCTTTACCATTTGGATAAACTAAAAGCATATCAGGCGTGGGATATCACCAAAGGAGCTACAAATATTACAATAGGGATTGTAGATGATGCGGTACAAATTAACCATCCTGACTTAGCTAATAATATTGTTCCGGGCTGGGATATTGTAGATAATGATAATGACCCAAGTCCTCCTTCACTATCTTATGATCATGGTACACATGTTGCTGGTATTGCTGGTGCAGTTTCTGACAATAATATTGGTGTTGCCTCAATTTCGATGAATAAAGGGAAAATAATGGGAGTACGTGCTTCAAATTCCCCGGGATATATCACCCATGGTTTTGAAGGGGTGTCTTGGGCGGCAAATAATGGTGCTAAAATTATTAATATGTCTTGGGGAGGTGGGGCGTATTCAATAACAGGTCAGCAAGTTATGAATGATGCATTTAATCAGGGCGTTATTTTAGTTGCCGCAGCTGGTAACTCTTCAACTAATAGTTTACACTATCCTTCTGCTTATGATAATGTTCTTGCAGTAGCAAGTACCACTAATACCGATCAATTGAGTTATTTTTCGAATTTCGGTACTTGGATTGATATTTCAGCACCCGGAAGTGGTATTTATAGCACTGTGCCTTTCGATGCATATGATACTTATAGTGGAACATCAATGGCTTCTCCACTTACTGCAGGTGCTTTGGCATTTATTTGGTCAGTTAAATCAAATTTAAATGCAAGTCAGATTATTGAAATTATGAAAAATACTGCAGACAATATAGATGTTCAAAATCCTACAATGATTGGTCAATTAGGAGCTGGAAGAATAAATTTATTAAAAGCAATTTCTTGTTCTGATTTTTCGGCTGTCGTTTCACCTTTTGAAAACCAAATTATTTGCAGTTCAGGTTCTTCGGTCCTACTTACTGCTAATTCTGTTCCAGATGCAACTTATCAATGGTATAAAAACACAATAGCTATTTCGGGTGCCACTGGGATGACATTAGATGTGAACACCTCTGGTAATTATTTTGTGCAAATAAATAAAAGTACCTGCGGTCTAAATTCCAATGTTGTTGAAGTTCAGGTAATGCCTGAGAATAGCTTCAATTTAACAAGTTCAAGGACTCCTGCCACATTGTGCAATGATAGTTTTACACTTACCGCACCATTGATTTCTGGAGCGTCATATACATGGAAAAAAAACGGAACAATTATAGAAGGGTCTTCAACAAACATTCTAACTGTTGACCAAACTGGATCTTATGAAGTTGAAATTAGCAAACAAGGCTGTAGCTCAGTAACTTCTACTTCCATAAGCGTAACAGGGTTGAATTTATCACTTTCTCCTTCAGGGAGTGTTACTTTATGTTCTGGCGAAAGTCAATTATTATCTTTACCAAGTAATCCAAATGCAATTTTTCAATGGAAAAATGGCTCTTTATACATTGGTAATAATACTAATACATTAATTGTTAATCAACCTGGTGTATATTCTTGTGTGGTTACTACATCAGAATGCGGCAGTACGACTTCGCAAGTTGTAAATGTTGGTGTTATACCAAATACAATTAATATTTCTACCTCAGGGTCTCCAATAATTTGTGTAAACTCAGGGGTAAATATTAATGCACCATTAATAGTTGGAGCTAAATATCAATGGAAAAAAGATGGTATCAACATCGGTCTCAATCAAAACACATTGCTGGCTACTACCGGAGGAGTTTATCAACTTTTTGTTTCAAAAGCTGATGGAAATTGTTTAGTTACTTCTCAGACAATTGTTATTGAACATATGAATACGAATGTTAATATAACTCCATTGAATCCAGTTACAATTTGTAACGGTGAAAGCGTAACGTTAAAAACTAATGTTTTAAATGGAGTCACATATTCTTGGAAAAAAAACGATGTAATTATTGGTGCTGGAAGTGATTCTATATCAGTTAATGAAAGCGGCTCTTATAAGGTAATTGTTTCAAGATTTGAGTGTCATATTGAATCTCCAATTGTAACTGTTAGTATTATTCCCGACATTTTACCTTTAATTTCCTCTGGTTCTACATTTCTTTGTCAAGGAAATTATATTTCACTCCAAACGACATCTTTTCAAGGAATGAATTACAATTGGAAGAAAAACAATATAGAAATACCAAATTCCAATAATAGTATTATTTCTGTTAATAGTCCAGGAAAATATGTTGTAACCTTAAGCCACCCAAATAGAAACTGTTCGATCACTTCAGACACCTTAAATATCAATGAAATAAGAAATACATTAAATATTGTAAATAATCAAATTGGTACAATTTGCTCAGGTGATAGTTTGTTAATTTCCAGCACTGCTATTCCAGGTGCAATTTATAAGTGGCAAAAAAATACAATAGATATTAATGGGGCAACTAGCTTAAATTATTTTGCAAAAACGTCTGGTATTTACAGGTTGAAAGGAACTCTTTTAGGATGTACTTTTTATTCCAATAGTGATACTTTAAACGTCAGTTCTATTCAATCTATGCCTCCAAATAATCCTGTTAATATTTCAATTTGTGATGGTGAAACGAATCTTCCACTATCAGTTGGGTTTGAAATGTGTTCACAAGGAGGAACTGTAGTCGCAAATTATAATGGTGGAACAATTGGTTATGATGCAGGTCAACAAAGTGGTCCTAATCCTACAGTAATTATTAATGGTCTTTCTGGAGGATTGTCAAATTTAGAAATAGATGTTACCTGGGAGAAGAAAGATGCCTCCAGTTATAATTCTTGTGGTACAATACATCAAGGTGGAAGCCCATATTTAGGAGAAATGAGAATCAATCTTAAAGCACCAAATGGAAGTATTTTAACACTTATTCCACTTAATTATTATGGAGGAAATTACGCAGGCGTCATAAATCAAAAATTTAAAGTGGGTGGTACATCTTTAAGTACTATTCCTGTATCTGGTGTTTTTGAGCCAAGTGATTCATTTGTAAGCCTCTATGGCTCAAATCCAAATGGTGTTTGGGAATTGATGGGATATGATTCCGAGGGGGCAGACCCTTTGTGTATTTCAGCTTTTTCTGTTAAAGCTTCAACCGCTTCCACTAATAATTCACCCAATATTACATGGTGGTCAACCTCTGCTGAAAAGATTGGAAGACTTGGTACCGGAGTAAGTTATTTACCTTCAATTAATGAACCTGGCACATATACTTATTATGCCCAAGCTCAGTGTCAAACTCTTTGCCCAAGTTCAAGAATTCCAGTTACATTTACGATAAAGCCAAAAATAATTGTTCCAGGGCAAGCTCCTATTGTTACAGGTAAAATAGGAGAAATTTCAAAAGTTTCTCCAATAACTTTGTGTGATAATGAATCCGCTACTTTGAATGGTACCTGTTTATCTGGAAATATATTTTGGTCTAATGGCGAAGCAGGTAATTCCTTGACTGTAAGGCCTGAATTGCCTACACAGTATTCCTCTTATTGTTTGCTAAATTCTGAAAATTGTAGTTCTTCCGAACAATCAAATTCAATTACTGTTTCATTAGGGAATTCTCCTTTAGTTATTACTTGCCCTATCCCTGGAAATTCTAATCAAATTATACATGGAAAAACACTAACAGGTAGAAATCATATATTGAATACATCAAAAATAGAATTTGTAGGTGAGAAAAGTATTAGTTTAGAACCGGGATTTTTCATAAGTTCGGAAACACAATCAGTTTTCAAAGCTAATATTGGAAGTTGTATTACTCCTGAACCACCAAATCATACAATCACCCTTCAGCCAAACGGTCAAAATGGGATTGATGCAGTTTTTAGTTTTTTAGCCCCAAACAATAATTATGGCTCACTTGAGGATTTACTTATTTATTCATGGACTCAAAGTGGCTTAGAAAATGTTAGTAGATCAGTAATTAAGTTTGATTTGTCAATACTACCTCCAAATATTGTTATAGATAGCGTATTTCTTTCGTTGTATAACAATCCAACATCAGCGTATTCTGGTCCCAGAGATGCTTCAAATAATGTTGCGGAAGGATATTTTATTCATCGGGTAACATCTAATTGGGATGAGATGGCTGTTACTTGGAATACGCGACCTTCTTTCTCAGAAGATAACAAGGTTTCAGTAATTGTACCATCCAATAAATCAAGTAATTATGAAAATATTAATGTTACTAATTTATATAGAGATATATATAACAGTTTACCTGAAAATTATGGGATAATGTTGAAATTCTGGACAGAAAGTCCCTACCGGTCTATTGTTTTGGCTTCAAGCGATAATCCAAATCAAAATATTCGGCCCAAATTAGTAATCTACTATCGAAGTCTGAATTAGTTTTTTTAATTGAATTCAATTTGTATAATGTGATTTAAATAGTAATAATTTTTTTGTGGGAAGAAATTACATTAAAAGTTTATTAATCATTTTGTTTAATTCAGGTACAATTTTCAAACTTAAAACGAATGTAATAAATAAAATTAGTATCAAACCTGACTTCAAAATCATTGAAATAAAATGGTTTTGAAAAAATACAATTTCTCTTCCCCAAAACCAGCCAATTAACAAAAGAGAGAAAGCAAAAACTCCAACTAAAAACTGCTTGTAACTAAACGGATGAATACCAAACTTTAGATAAACTACCAGCGTTCTTGTGAAATTATAATAAAGCATGGAAACCAAAACAGCCAATCCAGCTCCATTTAAACCATAGTTTGGGATAAGTAAATTGTTGAGAATCAGCAATAATCCTACAAAGGTTATTACCAAAATTGTATCAATTTTGTAGTATTTTGAATTAGATAAAATCAAGCCATTTATGCCATTACTCAGGTCAATCAATTTGGCAAATCCGATTAATAGTAAGGCATTTTTTCCAACTTCATACTGGGGTTTGATAAAATGAAATAAATGGTCGATACTTAAATAAACACCAGTAATTACGAGACAACCGAATGCAAATTGTGTCAGGGCTGACTTTTTGTAAATACTTTCCAGTTTTGGAATATCATTTGTGTTGATTGAATCTATTACAATCGCTGCCGAGGCCTTAACAACAGCCATATACGACATGCCCATTACGCTTCCAAACAAAGATACTGTTCCGTATATTCCTGTCATCGAAAGTCCAAGGTATCTGTAAATCAGTATTTTATCAAGGTGAGCTATGATTAAGGTAGAGATTCCCGTAAGTGTGCTTATCATTGAAAAGATATAGAATTCTCGTTTTTTGTTCCAATTTTTGAAAAATGAATCACTCTGGAAATTCCCTCCTGGTGTACTGAATACCTGAAAAACGATGAGTAAGGTGGGAATTGACAAGCCAATTGCCCAATATATTGTAAAATTATTAAAATCTGTAATTTTGAAAATTATCAGAAATAGACATAGAAATATCAAAAATCTTTGTAAAAACTGGCTTAGAAATGTGCCCCAAACAGTCTGATAGTTAGATTTCAGAAAATTATCGAATAGATTAAAAAGAACTGTAGCCAGGGAAATTGGGTAAATAAGCCAATAGTAATTTTCGAAAAGATCAGATTTTTCTCCTGCGTTTTTTACAAGTGTGCTTTTAAGTAAAAATAATGCTAAATAGCTAATAACCAGCCCAAATGCTGTAAATTTCAAGCCAAGATTTAAATAGCCTTTATGAGATTTTTCAGGGTCACGAAAGAAAGTAAAAAAACGGTTTCCGGCATTGTTAAAACCTAAACTTGCGATTTGAGCAACGATAAACATGTAGCTCATTAATAATTGCAGTACCCCGTTTTGCTCTGTACTGAGGTAATTTGGAACAAAATAAGCCTGAGTTACTGTGCCGATGAGTACTCCTAAATAGGAAAATAAAGTATTCAGAATAGTCTGTTTCCTTATAACACTCATTATTCTGGTTTTAAGATATTATTGGAAATAAGGTATTCGCAATATTGCCATTGGGCAGGTGTGTCGAGATCCACTTTATAGACCTCTTCCATTACATATTTTTTTATAGTTTTAAAATCTCTGAAAGAAGCAGCTTTTTTTAAGGCTTCTATTTTGAAAATATAAATAGAGCCATTAAAGGCATAGACTGGAGGGCAGTCCTGACGACGGGTATAATTTCCTTCGCCTTTCGAAATTTTCAAGAATCCTGATTCATTCTCTTCATATACATTGTAATAAGGATTCTGGGATTCTTCAGTCACGCTAACTACAACATTTGCCTCTTCTGATGCTTCCAGATAAGCCTCTTCAAAATGTTTTTTGACTCTAAAAGGAGAAGTGGGTTGGAGAAGCACCAGGTTTTCGAAATATTTGTTTTGATGTTCAAAAAATGCAATGGCATGATTCAAAACATCAAATGTGGAACTTTGGTCGCCTGCCAGATGCTGTGGTCGTAAGAAAGGCACTTTAAGGCCTGATTGACTGGCAATATCAATTATTTCCTGCGAGTCTGTACTTAAGCAGATTTGCTCGTCAGAAACAAAATTTCTGGCATAATCAATAGAGTACTGAATCAGAGGCTTACCATTCAGTAGTTTTATATTCTTTCCGGGAATTCCCTTGGAGCCCCACCTGGCCGGGATTACAAACAGACAGTCGGAATATTTGCTCATAAATTTATATATCTAATATCTTCCTGAGCTTTAAAATAATCTTCAATGCGGCCTATATCCAACCAATAGCCATGTATTGGTTCCGAAATAACCTTGAATCCATCAGAAAGCAGACCGTTTAGAAAATCAGTGGCGTCGTGTTTTTCATTTTTTGGAATTCTATTAAGTAAATCTGCTTTAATCAAATAGATACCAGCATTGGAGTAGTAAGTGTATTTTGGCTTTTCCTTGAAAGTGCGTATGTTTTTTCCTTCCGAAAACTCGAGCACGGCATACGGAACGTTTACATCAAATGGGGTTGAAGCAATGGCCATATCGGCCTCTTCTTCCTTGAATATCCTGTAAAATTCCTCATAATCGATGTTGGTCAATAAGTCAGAATTCAGAAGAATTATATTTTCATTTTGGAGATTCTCAATTTTGCTTAATGCCCCAATTGTTCCTAATGGTTCATCTTCAAATATATAGTGTATATTACAACCTTTGGCACTTCCATCACCAAAATATTCTACCAGTTGTTCAGCCAAATATCTTACAGAGAGGTAAATATCTGTAATTCCAAATTTGATTAGCCGGTCAATATTGTGCTCAATAATAGGCTTTTCACCAACTTTTAATAAAGGTTTTGGCGTATTCTGTGTCAAAGGCAAAAGCCGCTCACCTTTTCCCCCGGCCATTATAACCGCACTTAATGGAAGGCTGGCATTCTGGTGTTCAAGGTCAAGTATTCTTACAAAATTGCCTTCAGAATTTATTTCAGGAACAAACCTGATATTAAGTTTTTTAAGCTGAATAATTTCAGATTTACCCCAATTGTTTTCAATAAAATACCTAAAGTTTTTATTTAGAAATTTTTCAATTGAATCGTCAATTTGAAGGCCAGCCAAAAGCCCTCTTCTGATATCACCATCGGTAAGGGAGCCGATTATTCTGTTGTTTTCCAGTACAAAAAGCACCGGTGCCACTATTCCATGGCTCTCGTTGAGCAATTTAAGAGCATCTCTGCCTGTTTTGTGATTGTCGGTTACCAAGCGGTTCATTTTATATCGTAAAACTTTTTAGAGATTTCCTCAAATTTATGGTTTTTTATGATTTCAAATATTTTTGAAGCGGTATTTCCTTCGCCATAAATATTCTTAATACTTTTTATTTTATCCTGAAAAGAAGTAGATATTGCTAATTTAAGTGCATCTATGATAGCGTCTTTTTGAGCATCACAATTAATCACACTTTCGGCCGCCTCTCTGCCAGATTGTCTTTTTCCGATATTCACCGTAGGTACACCCAGACTAGGAATTTCTACTATTCCACTTGAAGAATTCCCAACCACAGCAAGTGCATTTTTGGCCGCTGATAAATATCTTAATTGACCTAAACTGGTAAAGTATTTTATTCTGGTAGGTTCTAATGCCGAATAATTTTTGATAAGTTCAATGATTTTTCTGCCATCAGAATCTGAATTTGGTAAGGTGAATAATACTTTTATTTCTGGAAATGCATTTAAAGCGTCAAAAAGCTGATTCATCTGGTTTTCGATAGATTCTGATTCCAGAGTAACAGGATGAAATGTGACAAGAAAATAATTTTCCAGCTCGTTCCAATCAATTGATTTTCTCAGATCATGGATGTCCAAAAGATTTAGGTTTTTGATATTGTCAATCCCTAAAGCCCCAACATTGAAAACCGTGGAAGGTTGTTCACCCAGCTGTAAAACCCTTTTTCTGTAAGCCTCCAAAGCAGTAAAATGCAATGCTGACATTTTTGAAATAGAATGCCGTAACGCATCATCAATTGCACCTTCGGTCACGTCACCACCAGAAATGTGTACAATCGGAATCTGCATCATAAATGCGGCGGTGGTGGCAGCAAAGGTTTCATATCGGTCGCCCAATACTATCACGATTTCCGGAGATAATCTTGTAAAAACATCAGGAAAACTCAACAAAGCTAGACCTGTAGATTTCACCATTCCTGCCTTTGTATCACTTGATAACAGTATTTCTACTTTTTCGTTGATGAAAAAGCCTTCTTTTTCAATTTCTTTGTAGGTGAGCCCAAATTCAGGCGAAAGGTGCATGCCGGTGGCCACAATCTGCAGCTCAAAAGTATCATCTTTTTGAAACAGACGCATTAGTGGGCTCAACAGACCAAATTCTGCCCGGGTGCCGGTTACGAAACAAATTTTTTTCAAATTTCTATCAGTTCGTCTTCTATAAAATCTCTTATAGCTACTTTGCCTATAATATCGTGCCATTTCATAGGAGAAATGCCATTTCCGGGTCTTTTTACAATTAGATTTTCTTCCGAGAAAACTTCCCCTTTTTTGATATCTTTGGCAGCAAGAATGCTTTTTCTGGCGATTACCATATTTTTTCTTTCCGAATCACTTACTTTTTTTAAGCCATCGCCCATTGCAAGTTCAATATTCCGGATTAAATCGACCATCAGTTTCAATTCTACAGGTTCCAAAGAAGCCTTATGGTCAGGGCCTTCCATTGTATTGTCTAATGTAAAATGCTTTTCTATGACGGTGGCCCCCAAAGCTACTGCCGCAATTGGTACTTCAATTCCTTTGGTATGATCTGAGTAACCGATTTTTACACCAAGTTTGTCTCTTAGGTCATTCATCGCCAGAAGATTAACATCTTTCATTGGAGTAGGGTACTCAGTATTACAGTGTAGAACAGTAATTTTATTTTCAGGAGTGCCTGCACTTACTAAAACCCTAATCGCATCGGCGATTTCTTCAATTACTGACATTCCTGTGGACAAAATCACCTCTTTTCCCAGCTTTCCGATTTTCTCAAGATAAGGCAAATTGGTGATCTCACCAGATGGTATTTTGAAAATCCTCTGGTTTAAATCTATCAAAACATCAATCGATTTCATATCGAATGGGGTTGACAAAAACTCAATTCCCACTTTTTCGCAATAATCCTGAAGCTTTTTGTAGGCATCGAGCGGCAAGTGTATTTTTCTTGCCATTTCCAATTGTGATTCTTTCTTTCCGGTGTTTTCTATTTGATAGTCAGCCATTTCGGCAAATTTTGACATTACCAACTCCGGCACGGCAGTCTGGAATTTTACAATATCAGCTCCGGCTTTTTTGGCTTCATCAATCAACTTAATGGCGAGGCTAAAATCACCATTATGGTTTACTCCTGCTTCAGCTATTATTAAAACTTTACTCATTTCTTTTTTGCTTTTTCCTGTACTTGTTGGTAGGTGGTTTCCCAATCAGTAAATTTATTGGCACGGTCATCAATCCACATATCACCGATAGGTTTGCCCATCATCAATTGGTGATACTTAACACCATGGGTTTGTAGCCAATGCGTGGTCATCTCAAACTCCATCCAGGTTCGGGCCGTGTAAATTATGATGGTATGACCCTCCTCAAATAGCTTATTTATCTTTTCGACTGCTCTTGGCAAAGGACTTGCCATAGACCTGCTGTAAGTTTTTTCTTCGGTACAAATAGTACCATCCATATCTATGATTAACTGCATATTTATTTAAATATCAAAGAAAAATTCACGGTTAGCTCTAACCATCAACTTATTCACTTTAAAGTCTTTTACCGCTTCAATGTCTAAATTTAAGAAATCTTTCAACACAAATAAAGGAATATTTGCTCCTGCTTCTATGGAGGCAATAACTCCGCCTCCAAATCGGGGATTAATTTCCATCACATAAATCCCTTTTTCATCTTCCAGGAATTGAATCGTAATTGGTCCGGAAAAACCTGCTTTCTTCAAAATTTCATTTGAAATCCTAATAATATCAGCATGATAAATCGTTTTGCTTTTGGTGACTTCGCCTCCGTTGGTCTCAAGTCTGATTCGTGGAATTACACTTTTAATTTCTCCGTCTTTTCCCACATAGCAATCTACAGTGTATTCTTTTCCAATAATTTTTTTCTGAATTAAATAAGAGTTGGAATCATAATATTTTTGAAAATCAATGAAATCTGATTCTGAATCAATGAAAATCAGTCCCTGCGAAGCTGAACCTTTTGCCGGTTTCGCAATTAAAGGGAATTGCTCATGCTGAAACCCCGGAACCGGAAAGTGATTTTCGATAAACCAATTGTTGGCCAGTATTTTATCAAAAAAAATATTACAGGTTTCTCCTGATGAAACGGGAATAAAGGTTTTAGGGTTTTCAGGTCTGAATTTTGAAAGTATTGTAGTTGCCGGATCCACAAATGGTAAAATAATGTCAATCTGGAAATCAGCAATGGTGCTATTTATATGAGAAAACAGTTCCGGGTCATTCCACTTTTTGCCAATAATAATTTTCCCAATTGCTGCCAAAGGAACATAAGAATCAAGTTCGTAACCCAAAACAGAGACCTCATGCCCAAGTATGTTCCCGGCATCAATAAACCTTTCAGCCAATGAAACCCTTTTGGCACCTCCAAGAAAAAGTATATTAATTTTTGCCATAAAATTCATGGATTTTTGAGATAACCTGTTCCTGATCTTCCGGCGAAAGGCTGGTAGAACAAGGGATACTAACGCAAGAGTCGTATATTAAGTGGCTAAAATCTTTTTCAGTAACATAAATATTCTCTTTAAACATAGGCAATGAATTCATCGGAACCCAAAAAGGTCGTGCCTCAATTTGGTTTTCTTTTAAAAATGCTATCAAACCATTTTTATCGTTTACTCTTACAGTGAAAAGCCAGTTATTGGGTTTACTATCAGATAGTTGTTTTTGGAAAATAATATTATTATCATCCTTGAAAGCCTCCAGATATCTTTCTGAGATTCTTTTTTTAACTTTCAAAAATTCCGGAAGTTGCTCCATTTGGGCCACCCCAATAGCAGCCAGTATGTTTACGAGTCTATAGTTGTAAGCAGTCTCATCATGATAATATTCAGTGGCAGAAGCCTTGGCCTGAGTAGTAAGATGTTTTGCTTTTTTAGCCAGGTTCTCATCGTTGGTTAATATGATTCCTCCGCCTCCGGTGGTCAAAATTTTGTTTCCGTTGAAACTCAAAGTGCCAAATTGCCCGAATGTCCCGGCGTGTTTATCATCGAAAAATGAACCCAGAGCTTCGGTAGAATCTTCAACAACTTTCAGATGAAATTCTTTTGCTATTTTTAAAACCTCCTTAATATCAACTAAATGACCCAGTATATGAACCGGCATTATGGCTCTAATTACTTCACCGGTTTCAATAATAACACATTCATTATTAATAATTTCTGTGTTTTTCTGAAGGTATTTTTTAAGAAGTTTCAAATCCATTTGCCACGTATCTTCTTCTATATCAATCAGTAAAGGCTTAGCCCCGCAATAGCTGATCGAATTTGCCGACGCCACAAAAGTGATGTTTGGGCAAATTACCCAGTCACCGGCTTGTACTCCTGACAACTGAAGTGCGATATGAAGTGCCGAAGTACCATTTGAGGTTGCGATTGCGTATTTGGCACCAGTATAGTTTTTAATTATATCTTCAAATTTGTTGACATAGCTTCCAACTGATGATACCCAACCAGTGTCAAGGCACTCTTTTACATATTGCCATTCATTGCCTGAAATATTGGGAACTGATAATGGAATCATAGGTTGTAAATGTCTGATTTGTAGTTTCTAAGATTCTCTTCTTTTGAAAACCATTCAATGGTTTGACAAAGACCTTCTTTGAGACTTATTCCCGGTTTCCAACCGGTGAGGTCCTGTAGCTTGGCGTTGCTTCCGAGCAATCTTTCTACTTCACTATTTTTAGGACGATGCCGGTTGTCATCACTCACAATTTTTGCGTCAGGATTAATCAGACTTATCAGCATTTCTGCCAGTTCCAAGACAGAGATTTCGTTTTGAGTAGCAATGTTAACTTCCTGACCTATAGTTTGTTCTGTGGCCGCGATTTCAGTAAAACCGCGAACGGTATCTTTCACAAAAACCAAATCACGAGTTGGATGTAAAGCCCCTAACTTTATTTCTTTACTTCCATGAAGCAACTGGGTAATAATGGTTGGAATGACGGCCCTTGCCGATTGTCTTGGGCCGTAAGTATTGAATGGTCTTACTATGGTTACGGGAAGATTGAAACTTCTATAAAACGAATCAGCTATGGCATCGGCTCCAATTTTCGTGGCAGAATAGGGCGATTGTCCTTGTCTGGGGTGTTTTTCATCTATTGGCACAGTGATGGCCGTTCCGTAAACCTCTGAAGTGGAGGTCACCAAAAGTCTTTCAATATTTAACTCCCGACAGGCCATAAGAACATTTAGTGTGCCCGTTACATTAGTTGAAACATAACTTTCCGGCGAATAGTAACTGTAAGGAATCGCAATCAAAGCTGCAAGATGAAAAACCACATCAACACCCTCAACAGCTTTTTTTACACCAAACGGATCCCTGATATCACCTGCAAATATTTCGATTTTATCTTTTAATTCTTTTGGAAAACTATCAATCCAGCCCCACGAATTGAACGAATTATAATATACAAAAGCTTTTACCTGGGCACCTTGCTCAATCAGATGTTCCACCAGATGGCTACCAATAAAACCGTCAGCACCTGTGACTAAAACTTTTTTATTCTTCCAAATCATTTTCAGGACAATTTAATTTTATCAAACACATCTATAAAACTCCTTTTACTGGCGTTAATTATTTTTACACCTCTGAAATCAGCATATCGTCCCAAAACCTCATAACCTTTAAAAGCTTTATGCAGGGATAAAAATTGCTTTGCCAGATAAGATTCATTTTTGTTGACAATCTTACTAATTTCGTAGGATTTATTTCCATAAAAATGGGCATCATCGGCAATAATCTCATTGTCAATATTCAATTTTATATTTTCATGCCAGGTATGGTCTGCTCCCAGCAAAAATACGCTATTATAAGTCATATTTACACATCTGAAAATTGAGGCAACCAAAACATTTTGACTTTGAGGCATACCCCAATCATTTTTGTAAATCCAAAATCTCAGAAAATCAAATCCTGAAAAAATAACGTAATTAAAATATACGGGTTTTATATTTTCGTTTTTCTCAATGTTTTTTATAAAATGCTCTGAATTTTTAAACCGGAATGGTACATGAAGATTTACCGGCCAATTGGTATCATTTACAATATGCATCAGTGCAGTATTGGCTCTTTCGTGATTTTTATTGGTAAATGCGTCATCCAATAAAATATAATTATTTGGTTTAATTTCCTGATAATAAGAGGTTGATGAAAAAAGATTTACACAAAAAATATCTTTGTTGGTAAGGAAATCCTTATGGTGTTCCAAAGAATAATTTAAAGAGGGGCCATTTCCAAGAATAACCGCATCAGAATACTTTTTTTCGGCATTTACGGTCCTAATTTTTGTCAATAAAATTAGCTTGAAGACTGAGCTAATACTTTCGAAAAAATTTGATAGGAATAAAGATATTTTGATTTTTTTATCTTTCAATTCTGAAATGTCTTAAATGAATTAGGGCTTAAAATTACCCATAAATACTCAATTTCGGAAGTTTTATGATTTTTTTAGAAATAAATTCAAAATCCGGATTATACTTAAAAATATTACTTTGAAAATAAGAATAAATTCCAAAGCTTTTCAAATTCTTTCGATGATAATAAAAATTAAGCGTTATATCTTTTAAGCTTTTTTCGATAGTCATAATTTCTCCAAACTATTTTATATATTTTTGCAAAGTTATGTTGGTTACTTTTAAAATGAAAAAATAACTAATAAGAATCTAAAATATCATATTTATATAAATGGTTAAATATAAGCATAATACCAAAACCCATAATACCCGGGCTGCAGAAAATCTTATTCCAATGTTGTTTTCAATCCTGGATAAAAAACCCAGGTCAGTAGTGGATGTGGGTTGTGGGTTAGGAACATGGTTGAAAGTATTTAATGAGCTTGGCGTTGAAAAAATATGTGGTTATGAGGGCAACCACCTTAACCGAAATTTACTTGCAATACCTGAAGATGTAGTTGTTATTCAGGATCTTGAAAAACCTATACACCCCAATGAAAAATTTGATCTGGCTATTTCGTTGGAAGTTGCAGAACATCTTAGCATTGATTCGGCTGATATTTTCGTTAAATCATTGGTTGATTTAAGCGATATCGTGCTGTTTTCTGCTGCTATTGTTGGTCAGGGAGGTCAAAATCATATCAATGAACAAGAGCCTAATTATTGGAGAAAGAAGTTTGAACAACATGGTTATGATTGTTTCGATATTTTGAGAGAAAAAATCTGGGACAATCCTTTAATCGACCATTGGTATAGTCAAAATATTCTTTTATACGCAAAGAAAGGAGTCTTACCATTCACCCCAACCAGCAATGCACCCATGTATGTGCATCCGGTGCTTTATAATCAGGTTTTGAAACAAAGAAACTGGCTGGCAAAAATCAGTGGCTACTCTATTTGGGAGAAAATCAAAAAAGCCTACAGAAAAGAGCCTTAAGATCATTTATATGAATGAAATGAATGAGGTTTCGGTTTTGATGCCTGCTTTCAATGCAGCAAAATATATTTCGTATTCGATTGACAGTGTTTTAAATCAAACATTTCAAAACTTCGAGTTGTTGGTTTATAATGATGGTTCAAGCGATGCAACCCTTTCAATTCTAGAGAATTATGCCAAATCAGATTCCAGGATAAGGATAATCGATTCAAAAATCAATCAGGGATTAACTGCCGGAAGAAATATCTTATACAATGCTGCAAAAAATAATCTTATCGTGTGGCTAGATTCTGATGATATTGCTTACCCCAATAGGATTGAAAAACAAATTTTATTTTTAAAAAACTATCCCGAATTTGCCGGAGTGAGTTGCTGGGCTCGTGTGATTGATAGAGAAAATAGCCCTTCTGGTCAGTTTTTTAAAAATTACATAAATAATGAACATTTAAAGGCCGTTTCTCTTTTTGTAAACTACTTTGTGGTTTCTGGGATGACTATGTACAAAACCGTAATTCCTGAACCTGGTTTCAATCCTGTTTTTTCCCCTGCAGAGGACTATGACATGTTTGTCAGGATAATGCAAAAAAACAAATTGGGAATACTTCATGAAGTTCTGATAGATTACCGTGTGCATAGCAATAATCTTACAGCTACTCAGTCAGATAAAATGCAAAATGCGGTTCTTGGAATACAAAAATATCAATTGGAAAGACTAGGCTTAAATATTACCCATGAACAAGCAAAATTGCATTATGATATTTCATTTAATAGCCGAATCTCTTTGAAAGTAGCGGAGGAATGGTTAAATGAAATTAAAATTGCTAATAAGGACTATAAGGAATACAATCAGCAATCTCTTGAATTTATTTTATCGCACCGATGGGTAAAAGTTTTTGAACAAAATGATCATTTTTCAGATATTTTAAAATGTGTTACTTCGGATATATTCAAATTTAATGCTCATACTTTGTTTTTAATATTGAAAAAATTGATAAAGCTTTGAAAATATTATTACTAAATACAGACGACTTTACCGGAGGAGCTGCAATTGCTTGTCGCAGGTTATTGAAGGCTTTAAATCTAAGGCAAGATACTGAAGCCTTTATGTTGGTTCAGCAAAGTAAATCAGGCCAGGAAGGTATAATTCAGCTTAATAATTCATGGTTCTCAAAGAAAATAGCATTTTTAAATTTTGTTTTAGAAAGGTTGTATTTTTTGTATTTTGAAAAAAATAAAGCGGTGAGATTTGCTTTTAATCCTGCAAAATTTGGTATAGATATTTCAAAAAATAAACATATTTCTGGAGCTGATATTATACACCTTCATTGGACAAATTTTGGTTTTTTGTCCATTGACTCCATTCAGAAATTGGTAGATACAGGAAAACCCATCGTGTGGACATTGCATGATATGTGGGCTTTTAC
Organism: Cytophagaceae bacterium; assembly: GCA_016722655.1. Lineage (NCBI taxonomy): Bacteria > Pseudomonadati > Bacteroidota > Cytophagia > Cytophagales > Cytophagaceae > Cytophagaceae bacterium. The sequence continues at coordinate 883,925 of JADKIR010000005.1, read as the reverse complement.
CGGTGGTTGTCACCACTCCGGACTATGTGAAAATTATCAGCAAAGCTGCGGTAATTGCATTCAATTTTTAAAAAATCCCGGAATTGGTGACCTTTCAAACATGATTTGGGAGAAAAAGGCTAAAGTTTTTTCTGAAGCCAACATCACTATAGTTACTTGCAGTAAATGGCTGGGGAGTAGAGCAGCTAAAAGTTCACTTTTTAAAAATAAAAGAGTCCATGCCATCCCCAATCCAATAGATACCAATATCTATAGACCAATTGACCATGCGGAGGCACTCCAGGAATTTGGACTTGAGCATAACAAAAAATATATTCTTTTTGCAGCCATGCGAATTCAGGCCACAGGCAAAGGGTTTAGTTATTTTTTGGAGGCTTTAAACCTTTTAAAGTCAATGGTTAAAGAGCATGAAGAAATCGAAGTATTACTTTTTGGCCAGGCAAATACCTCAGATTTTGATTTGCTTCCTTTTAAAGTGCACAATCTTGGAAGAATCTCAAATCAGGAGACTATCGTAAAAGCTTATAATTCGGCTTCTGTTTTTGTGATTCCTTCATTGGAGGAAAATTTACCCAATACCATAATGGAATCTTTAGCCTGTGGCACCCCTGCTGTTGGTTTTGAAGTAGGAGGGATACCCGAAATGATTGACCATATGTCGAATGGCTATTTGGCTAAGTACAAATCAACAGAAGACCTTGCCAAAGGTATGTATTGGGTATTATATGAAGCCAATCAAAAAGAAATTTCTGAAAAGGCCATAAATAAAGTAATGAATACCTATAGCGAAAAAGTAGTAGCCCAATGCTATAGTGAGGTATATCAAAGTTTGATTTAAGAGTCTTCGGTTTTCCGAAGACTCTTAAATATTGCTGCAACAAATAGTAATATCAATGCTATTGAAGACCCGAGATCAATATATTTTCCTTTTTCCACACTTTCCGGTTTAAATTCAAACACTATTTCATGTTTTCCGGCGGGGATTTCCATTCCACGCAAAACATAGTTTACATTTTGGTGATTGGCAGGTTTTCCATCAATACTTGAAATCCAATCTATGTTTCCACGGTAGAATATTTCGGAGAAAACTGCAAATTGGGGTGCTGCTGCATTTGCCTCATAAACCAATTTATTGGGTGCATAAGATTTCAAAACTATACTATTGGTAGCTGAGGTGGTATATGTCTTCCCACTTAGACTTTGATTTTTATCTACTACAGCTCTGGTTTTCGGCTGGAAGGTTCCCAAGGCAGCCATCACTTCATCGGCATTATTTACTACCTGAAGGGTATCAACAAACCATACGTTGCCCAGTGCATCAGGGTTACGCTGAACCATAGGTGCATTATTTTGACCGGGAGCCACAAAATACCTTGTATTGAGCATATTCAATACTTTGAAATTCAATTTGCCATCTTTCACCATTTGGTATTCGTACAATTCCTGTATTTTTTTCAATTTGGCTCCATGATACCCACCGATAGATTTATGAAAATATGAATCGCGGGCATCAGACCAAAAAGAAGTGGTGAGGTTTATCATCCTGAAATTGGGGTCGGTATCTTTCAGGATTTCCAGATCTGCTGCTGTGGGTTCAATGACTACCGCCGCGGCTTGTGATTTGGAAACAAAATCCTGATTGTTAAAGTATCTTTTTCCTACACTAAAGAGATCAAAAACTATCAAAATAGTCGCTACAAGTCCAAAAACCTGAGCTTTGATTTTGTTTTTGGTATAAAAATATATCAGTCCGGCAAGTAATGCCATCAGTACAATTCCTCTGATAATATCTGAAAATACCATTCCTGAGCGATCAGACTGTATGGAAGCCATCACTTTTCCTGCAAAATCAGGCCCGAGAGATTGACTCAGGGATTGTTTAAAATTGTCATCATTTGCACCTGAATAATTTAAAGAAAAATATCCAATCAGCACCAAACCCAGTATAATTCCTGCCGAATAGAGGAGAGGCTTTTTTAAGGTTGAAAATTCAAACTTATCATTAATAAGCTGATTAAGTGTACTTGCCGCTCCCAAAACCAGAATAAAATGCACAATTACCAGGGTTTGGGTCACTGCTCTAAACTTGTTGTAACCAGGTAAATATTGAAATATGAAATCATTAAAAGCGGAAAAATGATAACCCCAGGCAAGCATTATGAAAAATGTAACCAGACCTAACCAAACCCATTTTAAGTTGTTTTTTGAAATAAATAAACCTAAAATGAATAGTAAAACAATGAGAATACCTGAATAGGCAGGGCCTGAGGTGCCAGACTGTTCACCAAAATACAAAGGTAATTGCTGTACAAATTGCTCAGCCATGTTGGCATCTACTCCTCCAGCTGTTAAGGTTTGGAAAGTCTCGCTACTTTTTGGCAATGCACCCATTGAACCTCCGCCCATCATGTTGGGAACCACCAGGGTTAAAGTTTCATCAATGCCATAACTCCAGCCAAATGCATAATCTTTGTCCAAACCGGATTTTCCGGCAGTAGTTTTAGACAAATCTGATGATCCACGGGTTGACTCTTTGGAATAGGTCAGGTTGTTCCAAAGTCTTTCAGCATTGGTACCAACTCCGATTGCGGCACTTCCAAGAAGACATAAAATAACAATAAGGGCATGTTTTATTTCACCATTCAATATGAGTTTGATTCCTTCATAAAGGCTATAAACCAACAAGATAATGAAAAAATAGTAGGTGATTTGTAAATGGTTTCCATATAATTCCAGTGCCAGAAAAAAAGAAGTGACAAAAGAACCTAATAAATATTTTCCCCTAAATAATAAAACAAAACCCGCCAAAAGTGCAGGAGCATAGGCCAGAGCAATGATTTTTGAAATATGGCCTGCCTCTGTATATAAAAGGTTGTAAGTGCCTAATGCATAAGCTATTGAGGCGAGAATTGCAACCCAAATATTTTTTTTAAGCGTAATCATTAAAATGAAAAATCCGGCCATCATCAAGAAAATGACATTGACAGGGGTAGGAAGTAGTTGACCTAAAAATGCACCAATGTGTCCTGCTACATTATATGGGTACCCCCCCGCAATGAGGAAGCCTGGCATACCTCCAAAGGTGCTGTTGGTCCACCAGGCCCATTCGCCGGTTTTGGTATGATAGTCAACTATTTCCTGTGCCATTCCGGTAGCCTGATTATTATCATGCATGGAGAGAGTTTTTCCACTTAATACAGGACTGAAATAGATAAAGGTTACAATTAGGAACACCAAAAGGCCTATCAGGTAAGGCACAAGATTTTTAAATTGGAAAGTGCTTTTCATTAAATATTTTTATTTCTTCTTATTATTCTAAAAATATGCCAAAGATAAGAAATCTAAGATAGATTGCCGTTGAAATTGACGGATTGTTGAAATTCATGTCAATTTTTGTTTGTTTTTGAGGTATTTTTGTTGAAATAAATGGATTAAATGGCACTCGTATCAATCATAACAATCACCTATAACGCCGAAAAATTCCTGGAAAGGACGGTTTTAAGTGTTAAAAATCAAACATCAGATGACTATGAATATCTTTTGATTGATGGAGGATCTAAAGATGGCACAATTGAAATTGCAAAAAAGTATGAGGATGTTTTTGATTTGATTGTTTCTGAAAAAGATAAGGGCCTTTATGATGCCATGAACAAGGGTTTGAAACTTGCCAAAGGTGAATATGTGTGGTTTATGAATGCAGGAGATGAAATTGCCGAAAACCTGGCAATTGAAAAAATTCAGAAAATTGGCGATGCAGATGTGATATTTTCAGATACATTGATGGTTGATGAAATAGGGAAGGTTTTAGGACTTAGAACCGAAATAACACCCCATAAAATTCCCGAAAATTTAACCTGGAAAGGATATAAAACTGGCATGTTGGTTTGTCATCAATCTTTTATAGTGAAAAGAAAAATAGCCCCACAATACATCGAAAAAAACCTGAGTGCAGATATTGACTGGGAATTGAAATGTCTGAAAAATGCTAAAGTAATCAAAGCCTATCCAGGTATTTTGGCGAAATATCTGGAAGGTGGTACTTCCCATAAACAGATATTCAAGTCTTGGAAAGATAGATTTTGGGTCTTAAACGCTCATTTTGGATTTTTCCAAAATATCATAAACCATCTTCATATCATATTCAGGGCTGATTGGAAAAATACTTTCAGAGTGTTAAAGTATATCAAAAACTGATTTTACCTGAATTTTTCTTGTAGTGGTAAAGCCTTCTCCATGGGTTGCACCAATTTTATGCCCCATTTCTCTTGATCGTGACTCGATAAAATCCAAAAAATCTGATGATGAGATATAGCTGGCAGGTTCAGGACTATTTGGGTCGAAAAACTGACTTTTAAATGCTTTTATAGATTCTAGTTTTTGCTCCCAAAAATCAGTTACATCTATTGCAAAATCCGGGTCGATATATCTGTCCTGTATGTAATGAAAAACATTTTTGGGTCTCCACGCTGCTTGAAGGTTATTATTCTCATCAAAGGTCTCAATTCTTCTTAATCCACTATAAAAACAAGCTTCATAAGCTAGTTGAGCTGCTCTTCCGTGGTCAGGATGTCTGTCCTCAATGGCATTGGCCAAAACGATTTCAGGCTGATATTTCCTTAAAACTCTTATAATTTTTAGTTGATGTTCTTCATCATTTATAAAGAAACCATCCCTTATACCAAGATTTTCTCTGACATTTAGTCCTAAAATTTTAGCTGATTCTTCACTTTCTTTTAGCCTTATTTCGGCTGTTCCTCTGGTGCCCAATTCACCGGCTGTAAAATCTAAAATTCCGACTTTTTTACCCTCGGATATTAATTTTATGATTGTTCCTGAGCAGGCCAATTCGGCATCGTCAGGGTGTACGGCCATTACCAATACGTCTAGTTTCATATTATAAGGTATTGATTTATAGTGGTTTATTTTACCCTGATTTTCAAACCGGAATATAATTTTCTATAAGAACTTATTTTATTAAGGCGAGCCAATTCTCCAACTGTAGTGTGATATTTTCTGGCAATTTCGGTTAGATTATCACCAGGTTTTACCCGATACCATATTTTTTTCTCCACTTTTACAGGTACTTCTTCCTCTTCATCATCCGCAATATCTTCGGTTTCATCAATATTTGGGTCAATTGAGCCAGCACTTTCAGGATTTCCAATGATAGCATTTGTTGCTCTCGACCTTCCGCCTCTTAAATAATCAAAAACCTTGGGCGACAAAACAAACTCCTGACCACGGATTTGCATTGGATTCGTACTAAAATTATAAATATTTTCAGGGTCAAACTGATTGCCTTCGTACCGGGTTTCAAAATGTAAATGTGATCCAGAGCTCCTTCCTGTATTACCTCCGCGGGCTATTTCTTCACCTGCTTTGACAAGGGTATTAGCTTCAAAATTTATTCTCGATAAATGCCCGTATAGGGTTTCCAGTCCATTATAGTGTCTTAATATCAAGGTTCTACCATATCCGGAATGAACCCCTGCAATCCTGATAATTCCATCAAAAGGAGCATAAACCTTATCACCGGTTTCTAGATCCAGGTCGGTTCCTTTGTGCCAGCGTCGGCTTCGCCAACCAAAATGCGAGGTGAGTTTACTTTCGTCAAGCATTGGGGCCCAATTTCTGCCTTCGGTCGGATCATATAATTTTATTGGCACAATTTCATCAAATTCTTTTGGATCAAGTCCATAGGGATCGAGGCTTCGTGTGTCCCAAACTGAAAAGTAAGAAGCCACCCGCACCATACTATCAGCCCCCTGAAATTGAGCATATTCTTCTATTTCCACAGTCATCAATTCGCCTTCATCTATTGTGGAGGTATCTTCATGGACAATAGGATTTATTTCACGTAAAGGTTCAATTTTTATTCCATCAAGGCTTTCTTTAGTGCCGGGTGCGGTTTGAGCTTTGTTTGAATTCGAATTTTCATATTGATTAGTAAACCTCAGTTTGGGCTCATCTTCAAAAATAAAATCAAATTCCTCTTCTTTTTTTGGCTTGGTTTCCTGGGATTGAGTGTTTTGTTTTTTATTTGGAATTTTTGGAGCATTCAGGATTTTTCCTTTTTCTTTTTGGGCCAAAGAGCTAAAAGCTGAAAAAATAAAAATACTAAAAATATATATACTTAACCTCATGAGTTTTTATTTTTATAACTACCTATTCACCTATTTATTTTATAAAAAATTGGAATAAATAAAATTTTAGATTCAAAACTAAAGAATTTCTTCAAATACTTTTTCCAGTTTTATGATTGAGTTTTCAAAACTATAAAGTTCCAACACTTTTTTTCTGGCATTTTTACCAAATAATTTCCTATCAACCGGATTTTGATACAATTTTTCCAAATTTTCAATCATTTGGTTAATGTTGAGATAATCAGCTCTGTAGCCACAGTCGTTTTCTATAAATTCGTCGGCACCACCTGTATTTTTAAAACCGGCAATTGGTTTTTCACAAAGAGCGGCTTCAAGTACTACCAAAGGAAAAGGATCTTCACGCGAAGAAACCAAAAATACATCTAATTGATTTATAATTTCTACCGCATCGGGGGTGGGCTCTATCCATATAATTTTTTCTGAAATTCCCAGTCTTTCGGCATCGTAGGCAAGTTGAGAAAAGTATTCATTGTCTTTCTTAATACCTATCCAGACAAATTTCCAGTCTGGATGTTTAAGAGCAGAAGTTGCAATTAAAACAAATATGTCTGTCGCTTTTCGCCAGTCCGCATTTCCGCAGGCTCCAATCAGGAATGATTCGTTTAATCCATATTTTTCTTTGATATAATTATTATTGCATCTTGCTTGACGGTCAATTATATCCTTATTATCTACAAATGAATGAATTACAGTTAAATTATCTGATTTTTTATATTGCAAAAGGTTATCAGCAACTGCCTGAGAACAAGCAATAACCTTGTCTGAAAAAGTAAATAGATTTTCTAAAGAATCTGGCTGACCAAACTGTGCAATAGAATAACTGAGTTCGTGAATATGACTGATTATGGGTTTTGCAAAAGTATTTTTTAGTTTTTCCAAAATCCCAACAGATGCAATGGTGTTGACATAAATTAAATCAAATTGAAATTTTGATGCTAATTCATCTATTGCATTCTGGTGCTTTTTCCTTTTTAAAATGCTCCAATTATTGATATGTTCCGGTTTGTTAAGATAAAATGTTGGGAAATTGCTTTCAAATTCACTCTTCAAAGTTCCCCAAACGTCAATTGCGAGTAAGACCACACCATAACCTTTTGATTTTAGGTCATTCATGACATTTAACAGAAAAAGTTGAGCACCGGCTCTGTTGACATCGTGACTTACAAAGAGAATATTTGGACGTTTATTTGACAACCGAATTTATTATTTTACAAATTTTCGAAACTATTTCTGATTCCAAATCAGGATATAAAGGTAAAGACAAAACTCTTTTTGAGATACTTTCACTTATCGGGCAGCTTTGGGTGCTTTCTAAAAAATCCAGCTCATTTAAAGATGGGAAAAAATATCTCCGCGGATAAATATTCTCTTCGTTTAGTCTTTTTATAATCTCTAATGTGATATTTTCTGATTCAAAAACTAGAGGATAATAGGCGTAGTTATATTCAAGATGTTGAGATTTTTCAGTTACTTTTTCGATTTTTTCGAAATTCAACTGTTTATCATATTCAGAAAATACTCTTTTTCTACCTTCTATTATTTCAGGCAAATGTTTTAAATTACAAATTCCCATGGCGGCATGAAATTCGGAGTTTTTTCCATTAATCCCAGCAGCATAATAATTATCCAGAACATGACCAAAGCTACGTATTAGCTTTATCTTATCGAAAAGTTCTTTTTCCTGGCATACCACACTACCCCCTTCAATGGTATGGAATACTTTGGTCGAATGAAAACTACAGGTAGATACATCTCCAAATGTAATCAGAGATTTGCCTTTGTATTTTACCCCAAAAGCATGTGCTGCATCATAGATTACTTTCAGATTATGTTTTTTTGCTATTTGCTCAATTTTTTCAACATTACATGGGTTACCATATACGTGCGTAGCCAAAATAGCTGAGGTTTTTGGAGTTATTTTTTCCTCAATCAAATCAGCATTGATATTGAGATCTGAGGGATTAATATCTACAAATACAGGCGTAAGATTTTCCCAAATAATTACATTGGTTGTGGCACAATAAGAAAAAGGTGTTGTAATGATTTCACCCTTAAGTTCCATTGCTTTTAATGCGAGCTGAATCGCAATAGTGCCATTACTTACAAAAAGAAAATTTTCATTTTCAATAAATGTTTTTATTTCATTTTCAAGTCTGACAGATAAAGGACCATTGTTAGTCAATATTTTTGAACCCCAGATTTCATCCAATAACACATCGTATTCTTCTTTTGGAGGTAAAAAAGATTTGGTAACGTTTATCCTGGTATTATTTATGGTTTTTCCCACTTTGAAAATTATAATAACTCTTTTTGAATCGAATTTACAACAATCATTTTTGGTCTGATTGAACCTGGCCATTTGCCATACCAGTCAGTGCCATCTCTGTAATCTAAAATATCAAAAGCCAGGGCATCTTCAAAGAAATAAACTGGGGCAATACGGTCTCTCACAATCATAATGGAAATATAATAAGAGCCATCATTGAGGAAATCTCCAGGGATTTGGCAGGAAGATTTAATTATTCCTTTTTGATAAACTTTTGCTTCATCACCTACATTAAAAATACATTCTCCGGTCATCGCATATAGGAATATACTGACGTTGAGCTCTGAATTGGGAACTAAATTCCAATATTCAAAACTTATTTCAAATGCAGTTCTGGTATCAAAATTATCCTGCAATAGATCATTTTTAGGAATCAAGTTAATACTTTTTATTCTTATAGATTCGTTTCCCGGAGCGGTGTCGATGTCATTCCAGTTTTGAGTCAGTTGAAATTTTGAAACATTTTTCACGTATTCATTGACTACCTCGTCAATCTTTCCATATTTAATCAATTCTCCACTTCTAAGGTATGCTCCTTTGTTGCAAAGTCCTTGAACAGCAGTAAGGTTATGGCTAACAAAAATAAGTGTTCTTCCACTATTGGAAACATCTCTCATTTTACCAATACTTTTTTTCTGAAAGTCAGCATCTCCCACTGCAAGAACCTCATCAACTACCAGAATTTCCGGCTCTAGATGTGCGGCAATAGCAAAACCAAGTCTAACATACATGCCCGAAGAATAGCGTTTTACAGGGGTGTCAATAAACTTGGCAATCCCTGCAAAATCAACAATAGCGTCAAAATGTTTGATAATTTCTGATTTTTGCATTCCTAATATTGCACCGTTCAGAAAAATATTTTCACGTCCTGTGAGTTCTGGGTGGAATCCTGTACCTACTTCCAGTAAACTGGCCATCCGGCCCTTTACTTTTACAATACCTGATGTTGGTTGGGTAATTTGGCTCAATACTTTTAAAAGCGTCGACTTTCCCGCACCATTTGCACCTACAAGCCCTAGTCTGTCACCTTGTTTGACTTCCATGTTGATATCTCTCAAGGCCCAAAACTCTTCTTTGTCTATTTTTGATTGTGAAGGTTTCAGGACTTTGCTAGTCATACGGGTAATTGTGTCACGAAGATCATCGTTTGAGCTACCTTTTTGATTTAAAATGTATCTTTTTGAGACATTTTCGATATGTAAAACCGTATTTGACATATTTTCAGATATAATCGACAAAAGAATTTTCATGCTTTCTGAAAAATCTGAAAGACATAAAAAAGGTAATTACTATAAATATTAATAAAGGTATAAATGAAGCCCAATTAAATGGTGCAAAATCACCCAACATGGCCCAACGCATAGCGTCAATGCAACCTGTAACAGGGTTTAATAAAAATATCTTGAAGGCCCAGGGATTTGAAAATTTTGAAGCTGCACTTGATGTGAGATAACCAACTGGGGAAATAAAGAATCCAAATTGTATAATAAAAGGGATAATTTGACCAATATCTCTGAATTTTACATTAAGAACTGCAGTAATCAATCCAATTCCAAATGTTGCGAAGAAAGTAAGCAAAACAAATACCGGTACTAATAATATTTTCCAATCAGGAACAAATTGAAAATAAAAGCACAAAAATATGAACAAGCCCAATGAAATTACTACATCAACTAATCCAAGAAAAACTGTCGATAGGGGTATTATTAATCTCGGAAAAAATACTTTGGTGACAAGATTGGAATTCATCACAATACTCATACTCATATTCAGCAATGATTGGGAGAAAAACAACCAGACGATAACACCCGGAGCTACTACCAGCGTAAAAGGAATTGTATTATCGGTATCTAATGAACCGATTTTCCCAAACGCAAACGCCATGACTATGGTGGTAATTAATGGACGGAAAACACTCCAGCCAACACCAAGAATTGTTTGTTTATACTTAACCAAAATATCCCTTTTGGCAAGAATCCAAAGCAATTCTTTGGATTGCCAAATGTCCCGGATGTAGTCTAAAGTGGATTTATTTGCGGTTATTATTCGCTCTTTGGAGATCATAAATTACTGAATTTGATTATCACGCATTATTTCAAGATAGGATTTTCTTAAAGATAAAACAATTATCATTGAAAATAAGGCAATTAATCCATTGATGCGAGTACTTATACCAGCTTTTGAATAAATGGTTAACGGCAACCTGACAGGCTCTAAAATTGTAAAAATTGGGGTTCTTTCAAAAAGAAGTCTATTTAAGTTTTCGACGTTTGCTAATTGAGTATAATATTGATTTGAAAGATAATTATTATCTCTGGTCAATTGCTGTTGTTTCATAGGTCCCGTTGGATCTACGACGTTAGGTAAATCAAATGTCAACCTGGCAATTTTCTTATCATTATTTCTCATTAAGTAGGAGAGGCTGTCAAGTCTACTTGATTGTATTTCAAGGAGTTGTCTAGTCTTCTTGGTTTTCATTTCTTTATAGAAATCCTCTGTAGCGAGCATAAGTGTTTCCAACCAAAGTTTTGTCAGTCTTTCGTGGGTAGTTTTCCCAACGAGAACAAATAAACTGGAATTTTCTTTTGGAACTAATTCTGTCGCAAAATTTAATTTGGTATATACATCCCCAATGATTTGGTTTTCATAAGGAGTAAAATCATATATGGATTTTTTGGAGAATTTATATGTTGAGTAAGCAGAAGGGCCTGAGAAAAAGTTTCCTGCCCATTCATTTCTTTTTATATCGCTACTGTCAACAAATATATTAATAAATAAGTCCTTTCTATCTCCCATTTTAACTTCTCTCATGAAAGCATTTTGGAAAACATTAACAGAAGTAACAATTGCTCCAAAATTTGAAGAAGCAAGTATATCCCCTCCTTGCGACTGTCCTCCTCCTATACCAAAGGTATTTGCCAGACCTGTGAGCTGATTTTGGCCCGAACTTCCATCTAATTCAAGATGGAAGACTATTTGACCTGTATATTCCTTATCATTAGAAGTTGTAGTGTTTTTAAAAGTATCGTAACCTGTTCCTAATAATAATGCAATTAATAATATTTGCCAATTTTGACCCAGAAAATTGAAAAATTTAAAAATAGATTTGATAAATTCTCTCGTTGAGACTTGTTCACTTTTAATTTCAGAATTATTCATTTTTTTAATTTCCATTCAATTTTAATAATGAAAAAATTGAAACTATAGATGTTAGAGTAAAGCTTAATGTAGTTACTAAACTAGACATATTAGAAAATTGAGCAGCAGTATTTTCAGTTCTTCCTGGTACAACAATTTCGCTTCCGGGTTCAATTTTTGGGAAAATTCTTACAAATAGAAACTTACGGGTTCGGTAAACAGAGCCGTTTGGATATATTACAAAAGCTCTTGCTCTTGCAGACTTCTTTGTAAATCCTCCAGATCTCGAAATGTAATCAATAAACTTTAATCCAGAGATAAATTTTACGGTAGTAGGATATAAAACTTCTCCTTCAATTCTAATTGTTTGAAGCCTTTTAGGAATATTGATAATGTCCCCGTCCTGTAAAATAAGGTCTTCGGCAGAGCCCGGATTTTTCAGGATTTTCTCCAGATCAATACCTACAGATTCGATTATTTGATTGTCAAGAACTTCTTCTTCAGCAGTAAAAGTTTCTTCAATTTCTTCAGGAGCTTTTTCAGTAGTAGATTTTATCTTAGTATTATTAAGATTAAGACTTGAAAGTACATCATCTCTCTGGTTCTTTTCATAATCACTCAAAAGAGTTTTCCGAACTAAGGTAGCACCTTTTATATAGGATTGCGGGCTTAATCCTCCAGCCCGGTTAATTAAATCTGAAATTTTTTCGTCTTTATATTTAATTCCATATTTTCCAGGGAAAATAATCTCACCTTTAAGTATTACAAAATTCTGTTTTTCATAATTGGGTGAGGTTCTGATAAATACTTCATCAAATGGTAACAAATAAAATGTTTCTTTTTTATTATCTACTAAAAGATCAGATTGAATTTCAAATTCAATGATATCAGATATTTGAGCATCAATTTGTTTTGGATCCACATTTCTCTTCCTCCTAACAACCTCAACTTTTGATAAAGAAGCAGCTTCTGTTAGGCCCCCAACTTTTACAATTAGGTCTTGGATAGTCATATTTTTTACAAACGGAACCTGCACACCCTCACTAGCTAAGGGATTGTTAATAGCACCTTGAATTTTAACAAAAGATGTCTCTGTCAATTCAAAAATACTAGGGACAAAAACCTCATCAAGTCTTTTTAAGAAAATATCAGAAACTCTTCCAGAATTGATTTCTGCTAAATTAACAGATATATTTTGAATAGAAAGATCGTCATTTGTTCTAATGATATTGATTCTCCCTTGTAAAGATTCTTCTTTAAGTCCTTCTGCTGACTTTATCAGACTGGTTAGTGTTTTGTTATTATCTAATGAATATTCTCCGGGTCTGAAAACTGCACCAGAAATGGAAACTATGTTTTCAAATCTGTCAAGTATTTTTCCAACAACTAGTGAATCACCTGATTGAATTGCAGTTTTATTAAATTCATCTGATTTTACATCAAGAATTTTCCTTTCAGTGGGTGTATTTCTATAAATTTTAATTCTATCAGAATATGCATATTGGTTAAATCCCCCAGCATAGTTCATTAATTGACTTAAATTTTCATGTGGTAATACTTCAAATAGCCCGGAACGCTTCATATAGCCTTCAACTGCTACTCTCGATACATATGGTCCTACCTGAATATTGTCTTGTTCTTTTAAAAGCATATCACCTTTTGAAAAGCCTTTTGTGAAAACATCATATAAATCTAAAGTACTTACAACACGGTTATTACGAATTAATTTTATTTCTCGGTAAGTCCCTATTTCATTAGGTCCGCCACAAGCATAAAGGGCATTGAGCATACTTGTAAAACTAGTTACCGTATAAGTTCCTGGTGCAATAACTTCACCTGTTATTTTAATTTTGATTGATCTGTAGCCTGTAAGAGATAATTTAAGAAATGTATTGGCCGGATAGCCATTACCTCCATTTAAGCCTAAATAGATTTTTGATAGTGCATTTTTTATTTTTTTCTCTGCTTCATCAATATTTAAGCCGGCCACATTTACAATTCCAGCTTTTTGAAGAACAATGAAGCCATCTGTATTAACTGTAGCAGTTTGATTTGCCTGGGAATAACCATAAATATCAAGGTTCAACTTATCGCCCGGTCCCAAAACATAATTATTAGGTGTGGCAACGTTTACATTTGCCGAGGCATCAAATTTTGAATTTGAAAAAACCGAGCTTCCAAAAGTGCGTTTAATAATTTTTGATTTTGCCAAATCTTTTGCCAGTTCGGCTTCCCGGTCTAATCTTGTCTGTTCTTCCAACTCTATAGCCTGCAAATCTGCAGGTTCCATTGTAATATCTCTGGTATTGGTAGTGGCATTGGTTGGAGTCCTGTTAATTGGGGTTGTCCTGTTATTTGTTGCCTGTTTTTCCTGTGTATTTTTGGTTGTTGGAGTGTTTGTTGTTGGAATTGGGTTGTTTTGAGTTTGGGTTTGACCCATAACTACAATATTTGTAGCAATTATCGTAATTATTAAAACCAGAATTTTCGGTATTCGAATTGTCTTCCTAAATTTGGGAAATTTCATTTTGCAAATAAGTTTTACTATCTGTTTTGCCGTTTTTACCTGACAAAATTAACAGAAGAATTTCGGTAAATTAAATTTAAAAGTCTTTATTTTTAAAAGTACTTTTTATTGCAAAGTAAATTATTTTTTTTCTGAATTACAAATTTCAATAAGTAAAAATGGCTGAGGACAGTAAAGTTCTATACGACGAAGACAGTATTAAATCACTTGACTGGAAAGAGCACATCCGTTTAAGACCCGGAATGTATATCGGAAAATTAGGGGATGGTTCCTCTCCTGATGACGGCATTTATGTTTTATTGAAAGAAGTGGTCGATAATTGTATCGATGAATTTGCGATGGGTCATGGAAAATCAATTGATATCACAATTGATGAAGGAAAAGTAACTGTAAGAGACTTTGGGCGTGGAATTCCACTTGGAAAAGTCGTAGATGTGGTGTCAAAAATCAATACCGGTGCTAAATACGACAGCAAAGCTTTTCAGAAATCTGTAGGATTAAATGGGGTGGGGACCAAGGCTGTTAATGCACTTTCAAGCTATTTTAAGGTTATTTCTTACAGAGAAGGCGAAGCTAAAAGTGCTATTTTTGAAAAAGGAGTTTTGATTGAAGAAAGCGGACTTGAGATAACTTCTGAAAAAAACGGAACTTATGTTGAATTTATACCTGATGCCAGCGTATTTAAAAACTACCATTTTATTCCACAATATATCGAAAACATGGTTTGGAATTATTGCTATCTCAACGCACAGTTAGCTTTAAATTTCAACAAGAAAAAGTATATTTCTCAAAACGGTTTACTTGATTTACTTTTAAGAAAAACCGACGAGGCTAGTTTAAGGTACAATATAATTCATCTTAAAGGTGCTGATATTGAGGTGGCTATCACCCATGGTAACCAATACGGAGAAGAATATTATTCTTTTGTCAATGGCCAGAATACTACGCAGGGAGGTACTCACTTATCGGCATTCAAGGAAGCGATTGTAAAAACAATAAGGGACCATTATAATAAAGATTATGCACCTGAAGATATTCGGCAGTCAGTTATTGGGGCCGTTTCAGTAAGAATTCAGGAACCCGTTTTTGAGTCCCAAACCAAGACAAAACTGGGTTCAACCAATATTTCCTTAGAAGATAATGCCACAACTGTCAGAACATTTGTAAATGATTTTCTGAAAGAAAAACTGGATAATTTTCTTCATATGAATCCAGATGTTAAAGACGCATTGAAAAAAAGGATCGAACAGTCTGAAAGAGAAAGGAAAGAATTGGCCGGTGTAAAGAAAATTGCGAATGAAAGAGCAAAAAAAGCCAATTTGCATAATAAAAAACTAAGAGATTGCCGCTTTCACTTAACAGATGAAAAGTATGAAGGAAGGCTTGATACAATGCTTTTTATCACTGAAGGAGATTCGGCGAGTGGTTCGATCACCAAAGCCCGAAGTCCTGAAACTCAGGCAGTGTTTAGTTTAAGAGGTAAACCCCTTAACTGCTATGGTTTAAGTAAAAAAGTGGTGTATGAAAATGAAGAATTTAATCTTCTTCAACATGCTTTGGATATTGAAAATGGTATTGATACCCTTCGATATAATCAAATTATCATTGCCACAGATGCGGATGTCGATGGTTCTCATATCAGGCTGTTATTGTTGACTTTCTTTTTGCAGTTTTTCCCTGATGTGGTCAGAGAGGGGCACTTATATATTTTGCAAACTCCTCTATTTAGGGTAAGAAATAAAAAAGAAACTATATATTGTTATTCTGATGAAGAAAAACAAAATGCCATGAAAAAATTGGGAGGTAAACCTGAAATCACCCGATTCAAGGGTCTGGGAGAGATTTCCCCTCATGAATTTGAAGAATTTATCGGCAAAGAAATAAAACTGGATCCTGTGATTTTTGAAAAAGAATCATCAATTCCTAAAATATTGAGCTACTACATGGGTAAAAATACCCCGGAAAGGCAAGTCTTTATCATTGATAATCTTATCATTGAAAAGGATATTATTGAAGAAAAAGAGATAGTTTTGGAAGACTAAATTAGAAATAAAGTGACATTAGAAGATCTGAGAAAAGAAATAGACCACCTTGACGATAATCTGCTCAATTTACTCAATCAAAGAATGAAATGGGTTCAGAAAGTAGGTGAATTTAAAAATAGAGGTAAGGAGATAATTTACCGTCCTGAAAGGGAAAAACAGATTGTTGAACGTCTGGCAAAACATAACGATGGTCCTTTGACAAAAGATGCTATCGAGGCAATTTTTCTTGAGATATTTGCTACTGCCAGAAATATTGAACTTCCTGAAAGAATTGCTTATCTCGGGCCTGAAGGGAGTTTTACTCACCAGGCTGCCGAAAGTCGTTTTGGTGCCATGTCAGAATATATGACTTTACCTACAATCAGAGCGGTTTTTGAGGCAGTTGAGACCGAAAGAGTAAGATTTGGTGTGATTCCCATCGAGAATAATCAGGAAGGCATTGTGTTTGAAACCGTGGATTTATTAAATGAAACCAATGTAAATATTGCTGCCGAATTAAAAATTCCAGTGCATTTTGCCCTGGCAACAGAAGCGGAAAACCCTTCTAAAATAAAAAGGATTTATTCAAAAGATATAGCTTTCAGACAGTGCCGCGGATTTTTGAATAAATATTTTGAGCAACTCAATCCCGAGGAAATTCAGGTAGAATCAACATCAAAGGCTGCCAAACTTGCTGCTGAAGATCCTGAAGCAGCGGCAATTTGTAGTGAGATAGCAGCAAAATTATTTCGGATTCCGGTGTTGTTTAACAACATCGAAGACAATAGTAACAATCGCACCCGTTTCTTTATTTTATCAAAACATTTCGAAAATCAACCCTCAGGCAATGATAAAACTACCTTGATTGCCCGATTGCCTCATACGGAGGAATCAGGAGTTTTGGCTGATTTTCTTCAGGAATTTAAAAAGCAAAAGATAAATCTGACCAAAATCGAAAGCCGGCCACATAAAGGCAATGAAGATTTCAATTTTTGGTTTTTTATTGAAGTTCTGGGATATTATAAAGATCCGAATTTTTTGAAAATCTTGAAAAAACACAAAGATCAAATCAAGATATTGGGTAGTTATGTAAGAAATGCCTGATTGATCAGAAAATCAAATAAGGCGTTTTAAGTTGTTTTTTGGTATCTTTTTTAGAGATTTTATTGTCAATTATTTCCATATAGTAAATGTGATATTCTCCCGCTGGAATCACTTTTACAGGAAATGCCGTCCTGTATTTTCCTGAGTAATATTTCGCCGAGGTTAAAAAGGAGAAAATTGTATTTTTTAAATTTTTTGCCGGAAAAATAAACTTATACTTATCATTTTCTATCGAAAAATACGCAGTTTGATTTTCCGTAATAATATCCTGATTCGAAATTTCCAGTGTACCATCCACAATCTGATAATTCAGATTATTCATAATCCCTGTTATCTCGATTTTGTCAAAATTGTCAAGAATATTTTTCGGAAAAATATATTTTTTATCCCGAAACGGTTCATCTAGTAAAGGATTAAGTCTGCCTACATGACTTGAGTCACTGTATTGGTTAGCCCAACTGTGATTTTTTTGCCAATTGATGCCGTCAGTTTCACCATTGATTCTTATGTATTTGGCTGTATCAGTATTATTGTAATAAGAAATAATCAGAATAAATAATGTAAGAATTGAAGCAGAAATTGTGAATGTTTTTTTGAATTTTATATGGTTTAAAATGAATAAATAAACCGAAACACTCAGAAATGTAGAGTTGATAGTATATCGGCTTAGCATTGGAAAACCCGTCCTTGAGATTCCAATCATGAGTCCGGTGGCGAATATAAATCCAATAGTAACTATCAAAAACTGGTCACTTTTGGCTTTTCTCAATTCATCTAATTTTAATGGGAAAATGTATTTTCTTGAAAAAATAAATATAAATACTGCTATAAGAATAAATCCATATAATTCTAATAATAAATGTTTTATCCCACTTTGACTCACTCTGGAAGACAAATCAGTGATATTTTGAAAATAAGCACCCAAAAACTCAAAAACGTATCTGAGGGCGGCAATCGGATGGTCCAGAAACGAAACTTTAGGTCCCCACTCAGGTTTGTGATACCCCCAGAAATATAAACCAATGGCGATCATACCTGAAGGAAGCCAGGTTTTAAGATCAGAAAATCGTTTATTGAAAACCAGTATTATGATACCAATCAAAAATGCGAGGATTCCGTTGCCATGGCTGTAGAGAGCTAAAATAGCAAATATCACTGCCCATAAAAGCGATTTATTTTTTCTGAAAATCAAAAAATAGAATGAAAGATAAGCATAGAGCATCACAGAAAAGTTTTGGAATGGCACCATCAGTGATTGCAGACTTTCATAATACTGAGCCTGAAAAATTAGAAAAACTACCGGGATGAAATATACGTAATTGGCTATTTGTTGTTTAGTAGATTTTATTAGAATAAATAGCAGGCCGATGAGATTTATAAAGCCCAATAAAGCAAGGGTTTTCATTTCAAAAGTGCCTCTGAATAAATAAATGATAAGCATAAATAGCCGGTCATTTACCACACGATGCTCATTATTTAAAGAAAAAAACAGTTTAAGTTTTTCAATTAGAGGCTGGTCTGAAAATAAATTATAAACGGGAAGCATAATTCCATGGAAATCGTCCCACCAGGGTATATTGGCAGAAATTTCATACTGAAACCACCATAAAATGCCAATTGCAATTATGGCTACAATCCAAAATATGGTTTTGTCAGATTTTCCCATTTAAAAATTTTCTTGCTATTTCGCAATCCAACTCGATTTGTCCTATCAAATCCTTTATATTTTCAAATTTCTTTTCATCCCTGATAAATTCCAAAATCTCAACTTTCAGATTTTCACCATAAATATCGTCAGAAAAATCAAAAATATGAACTTCCATTGAGGTCCCGGTTCCATCCACAGTCGGTCGATTTCCGATATTCATAATACCTCCATAAGTCTTGTTTCGTAGTTGCACTTTAGTGATATAAACACCATTTTTAGGAACCAGTTTATAGTTTTTTTGAAGAGCTACATTTGCTGTCGGAAATCCTATAGTTCGACCCAATTGCCGCCCTTTAATAATATGCCCTGAAAAGGAATAAGGTCGTCCCAGAAGTTCATTGGCGGCTTTTATCTTTCCTTCCAATACTGCCCGACGAATCTTGGTACTACTTATGGTAATATTTTCTATTTCTTGTCTTGAAATCTCCGTTACTTCAATTTTATATCGGTCAGAATGTTTTTTTAGATAGTCAATGCCACCTTCGCGATTTTTACCAAACCTGTGGTCATAGCCAATAACCATGGCTTTGGTTCCCAAACCTTTGACCAATATTTCATCGATATATTTATCAGAACTCAACTCCGAAAACTCCCTTGTAAATGGTAAAACCACAACATGGTCGATTCCGAGTGAACCCAGGAATTCAATTTTCTCATCGATTGTGGTCAGCAACTTGAGGTTATTGTCATGGGGAGAAATTATAAGTCTTGGATGTGGCCAAAAGGTCAATAAAACGGTTTCTCCGCCCAATTCCCTGGCCTTCTCTATAAGTTTTTTGATAATTAACTGATGTCCCAGATGTACACCATCAAATGTGCCTGTAGTAACTATGCTGTTACCATTGTGTTGAAAATCAGAGAGTTTGTAGTAAATTTTCATTCGAAAGCTTAAGTTTTTTTACCATTTCTTCTACGCTTTCAGCGTTTGAAACATTGAATTCTCCGATTTTTGTTCTTCTCAATTCTGACAGGTAAGCACCAGATTGCAGTGCCAGTCCAAAATCTCTGGCAAGACTTCTTATATAAGTTCCTTTTGAGCATACTACCCTGAATTTTATTAAAGGAAAAGAATCAGAGTTTATTTCAAATTCAGTGATTTCCACTTCTCTGGCCTTTAGTTCTATTTCTTTGCCTAATCTGGCTGATTCATAGGCACGTTTCCCATTTACTTTTATAGCCGAAAAAACAGGAGGTATTTGAGAAATTTTCCCTAAAAATGAGATCCTTGCCTGCTCTATCATTTCTTTTGTTATGTGATCGATGGGGTGGGTATGATCTACTTCTGTTTCAAGGTCAAAAGAAGGTGTAGTTTTTCCAATGGTAAATTCCCCTGTATATTCCTTGACCTGAGCCTGATAAGTTTCAATTTCTTTGGTTTTTTTTCCGGTGCAGAGGATCAAAAGTCCTGTAGCTAATGGATCTAGTGTGCCTGCATGACCAACTTTTTTGAATTTTCCGGCATATCTTATTTTATTAACCACATCAAATGAAGTCCAAGTGAGAGGTTTGTCGATTAATAAAACGCTGTCATTGAAAGGGTTATCCATTAAATCACTTTTAAGTCAACACCTGCAGCCAGTAATCCCAGCAACAAAACTCCTATTACTATTCTATATATTCCGAAAACCTTGAAGCCGTGTTTTTGTAGAAATCCAATGAAAAATTTAATAGCAATTATGGCAACAACAAATCCTACCAAGTTACCAATCAACAATAGTTTTACTTCTTCAGCATTAAAATTCAAAGTGCCTTTCATAAAGCCTTTTCCCAATTTTAGCACTGAGGCACCAAACATAGTGGGCACCGCAAGAAAAAAAGAAAATTCAGCGGCAGATTTTCGGCTTAAACCCTGAAACATACCACCAATGATAGTGGCAGCAGAGCGTGAAACTCCGGGAATCATGGAAATACATTGAAAAAGCCCAATCATGAAGCTATCTTTGAGAGTACTGTCTTCCTTTTGTGGTTTTTTCTCGAAATAACTATCAATAAAAATTAAAATTACGCCACCTACCAACAAACTGATAGCCACAACCCAAACGTTTTCGAGTAAGGAATCAATGAAATCGTCTAATAATAAGCCCAATACCGCAGCAGGAATAAAAGCAACGATTAGTTTTTTATAAAATTCTAAACTCTGAAAAAAACGTTTCCAGTAAAGTGCAATTACAGCCAATATGGCTCCAAATTGTATGTTGACTTCAAATATTTTAGTAAAGGGATGCTCAGCAATTCCAAGAAATGCCGAACCAATAATCATGTGCCCGGTAGAGCTTACAGGCAAATATTCTGTTAAGCCCTCAATGATGGCTAATATAATTGCTTGAAAAATTGTCATAATTATTTTTTAAGAATCGCGTAAAGTTCGACCATAAAACCTGCAAAAGCTACTAATGGTCCAAGCGTGATACCTAAAAATCCAAAGCCAAATTCTGTTTTGTCAAGGGTCATGATTATGAATCCGGCAATAATTAATGCAACACCGGCCAACATGAAAACATAATTTCCTTTTTGAAATGGAAGCGAAGAAGTATCCTGATTTTCGGTGTTTTCTTTTTCTTTATTTGATTTCATAAAAACTTAAATTTAAAATTATTAATAAAGTTTATCCAGATCCAATTTATGGTATCTGATTATTGACTGATAGGTACTTAGGAGCCCAATGATAGGCCCTAAAATCAAAAGTACAAAAAATAAACCAAGCATTGCCCTATCATTTTGAATCAAAGCAAGACCATCTATTTGAGATGTAGCCAGGTTTTTTGTTAAAAATATTAAAATTATACTAATTACTGAGGCTATAACTCCTTGAATTATTCCTTTTATCAAAAACGGTTTCTGTATAAAAAAGTCAGTTGCTCCAACCAATTGCATTGTTCTGATTATAAATCGCTGACTATACAGTGCTAGTTTTATAGTATTATTTATCAATAAGATAGTTGCCACAAAAAATATGAATACTATCAAGGCTAGAATTTTATAAATTTTATTGACATTGGTTATGATGCCTTTCAGAAAGTCTTTTGCATATTCTACTTCAAACACACCAGTAAGTTTTTCAATTTCAGTTTTGATATTTTTGAGTTGTAGCTCACTGATATTCTCCTCTTTAAGTCTGATTGTGAAAGAATCCCGGAACGGATTTTCTCCCAAAACGGCTTTATAGTCTTCTTTGGTGTCTTTGTAAAATATCTCAGCAGCTTTTTCTTTCGAAATAAGCTGAACCTGAGCCTCTCCGTTTTTAATTTCGGCTATGCCCATGGCCTCAATTTTATGTTTTAAAGCTATTATTTGAGTGAAATCCAGGTCTTTTTCGAGATAAGTCTGAACTTCAATATTTTGTTTTACGTACTTAATCAATTCCTTTGAAGACAGGGCAATCCAACCACTGAAACCTATCAGAAAGAGGGCTACGGTGAGACTTATCGTTATAAGAATCCCGGGGTAACTGCCTAGATTTCGGTTAAATACCATTAATTTATATTAAGTTTCACAAAGTTAATTATTAATTTTTGCTAAGGAAGGCTCTGTTGGCAATTTTAAGGAATTTTAAATCTTATTCACCTCTTTTTTGCTTCTTCTTTTAGTGCATTCCACTCTGCCACTAATTCAGGCATGCTTTGCTCTATGATCTCTTCTACAGTTGAAGTTATATATTCGAGGCTATGAGAATCATCAAAATATATAGGTTTTTTAAACTTTACACTTAATTGAGTATTCCGTTTTTTATATTTAAGACCGGTTTTGTTAAAGGCCCTTCTGAAACCATTGATTACCACAGGCACTACGATAGGTTTATTGGCCAAAATAATATGTGCAGTACCTTTTCTGATAGGTGCGTATGGGCTGGTAGTACCTTGTGGAAAACTCACCACCCAGCCATATTTTAGTCCCTGGGATACTGAATCTCCGGCAGATTTATCGACGTCCCGTTTTACATTATGACCGTCGGCACGCCAGCTTCTATCAACCAAAATAGCACCTGCCAGGCTAAAAAGCTTTGGAATAAGGCCTGATTTCATAGTTTCTCTGGCAGCAACATAAAAAATTCTAGCTCGTGGCGAAAACAGGTAAATTGGAATCAGTTTTTTTCCAAAACCCCATTTTACATTACAAAAAATATGATAAAATGTGATTACGTCGGCAAAATAAGTTTGGTGATTTGAGATAAAAAAAACGTTTTGACTTGGCAGATCTTTCAGATATTCTGTGCCTTCAATTTTTAGCTGATTGGCAACTGCTATTCTGTAATAAGTAGGCCAACCGGCAACAAACACCACTATTCTTTTTAAAACCATCCAGTTGCCAAATGGGTCTTTTTGGAATAAACCGAAAATATCCAGATACGACAATGCCCTCAAATATGGGTTGGAGGTTTCCACCGGTACGGGCATAAAGTTTTTTATAATCTTAAACATTTTTGGTTAATTCGTAATCCAGTTTATATTGGTAATGGCTAGTTTATAAAAATCAGTTTCTTTTATCAATCTCGTCTCTGATTTTTGCGGCTCTTTCGTATTCTTCGTTTTTAATAGCCTCATCCAGCATTTTTTTGAGGTCTTCTAAGGAGTTAGAATATAATTCCTTAGATGATTTCACTTTGATGTTTTTGGGTTTGGTTTCCGCAGCATCATTTGAGATTTCATCAGAACTGATTCCCGCTTCCTTCATTACATTTTCATAAGTATATATAGGGGCGTTGAATCGCAGGGCAATTGCAATAGCATCTGATGGCCTGGAATCAATGTTTTTTTGACGAATGCCGTCAGTACAAATAATTTTCGAGAAAAACACACCTTCCGAAATCTCTGATATCTGAATTTCTTCAATCGAAAAATCAAAGGATTTGGAGAAAGATTTAAATAAATCATGGGTTAAAGGTCGTGTAGGCATTATCTTCTCCATTTCAATCGCAATGGCCTGAGCTTCAAACATTCCGATAATTATGGGCAAGCGTCTGTCTCCATTGGCTTCATTGAGTATCAAAGTAAATGACCCCGCCTGCAATTGGCTGGGTGAGAGGTCTAATATTTCAAGTTTTATCTTATCCACGGTGCAAATATAAGGACAAACCTCATTGAGTGTGTAATCGATGGCACACATCAATTTAAAAGTAGGCCGGAATATGGGTTATTTTAATTCGAAATTAATGAAGTTTTTGTCTAAAATCAAGAAATTTGTTCGTGATTACTATAATTGGAGCTTTACCAGGTAAATTATTTAAAAAAATAGTTTTCGATACCCATTCCAAATAATGCAAAATCATATTTTACCGGATCTACAGGATCCAATAATTTCAAATTTTCTGTAATTTCTTCTGCCATATGCCAGTCGGGTTTTGGTCTGTCTGTAAGTCCCAGAATTCTGGCAGTTTTTTCAACATGTACATCACAAGGTATTATTAATTGTGTAGTTTTCAGGTTTTTCCAAATTCCAAAATCAACACCTTTCCTGTCTTTTCTAATCATCCATCTTAGAAACATATTGAGCCTTTTACATGCCGAATGATTGGCTGGAGTAGAAATGTGCTTGGTGGTTCGTTGCGGATAATCAGAGGAAGAGAAGAAATATTCTTTAAATCGCACCAGATTTATTCTGACATTTTTTTTATGAATATTTTCAATCATAAATGCATATTCCAGGCTTTCAAATTTTGAATAGTGGTTTTTGAAAAACTCTATAAAATACAGCAGGTCTGTGAAGTTAAAGGTACGATGAACAAAGTTTTGGAGCTGTTTTAGGTCTGATTCTGAATGGTTTAACACAAAATCATGCGGTGAAAAATCCATTGCCTGCATCAGGTCATTGCATTTATTGATAATGGTTTTCCTTTGTCCCCATGCCAGAGTTGCCGCAAAGAATCCTGCAATTTCGATATCCTGAGTTTTTGAAAATTGGTGGGGAATTGAGATTGGGTCGTTTTCAATAAAATTGGGCTGATTATACTGAAGATATTTTTCATTCAGCAAATCTATGGTTTCCTGAGAAAACATTCCCGTTGTTTTCATTATTTCGAAGAGTAATACTCTATTGAAGCCCTGATTTTTGAATCTTTTGGTCTTAATTTATAATAAGCAAATGGGGAAAGTTTTATCATAATTTCCTGATCAGCACCTACCTTCTTCAGATTACCGATTACCCTGGCAGTAATTGAATTTCCGTTGGCTTCATTGGTGATTGTAATGAGTGTCCCAACTGGTGCTGTACGGTGCATAACAAGATTTTTATTTGTACGGTTTCCTGTACTTATTACCTCAGCCACCCCAACTTCATTATGTTTTTTACCAACCGGTTTTATTACCAAAGCTTCCTTTTTACTTTCTTCTTCCAGTTTTTTACCAATTTTTTCGATTTCGGTTTTATCAATCAAAAGTTTTTGTCCGATTTTTATCAGGTTGTCACTAATATCATTGGCTTCAACAAGGTAACTTATGTCCAGGTCGTATTCTTTTGCCAAGGAGAAAATTGTATCACCGGTTTTTACGACATGATATTTTTGATTTTTGGTTTTTTCTGAGGCTTTTGTAGGTTTTTGAGAATTTTTATAGGCTTCAACACTCACATGTTTTCCGTTTTTTAACATCGGAAAAACCAACTCTTGCCCAACTTTTATTGTAGAATTTGCTTTTAAAGCACTATTTAATTCAAAAACCTCTGCAGTTTTTGCATTGTATTTGTTGATTAACGAATACAAGGTTTCACCTTCAGCTACTTTATGTTTGATGAAAACCAGATTATGTCTAAACTCTGTGGCTGGTAAGCCGGAGTTTTGCGAATATCCTGAAAATGAACAGTTAAAAATACTTGATAAAAGAGTGAATAGGAATATTTTCTTCATGTAAAGCACATTATTTCTTTACAAAAGTAGGATTTATTTTTAATTTGTCTTTAAAAAAACTAAAAAACCTACTTTTAAAACTTTAGCTTAATTTTGTAAAAAATAACAACAAATTGAGAATATTGGGTGTAATACCTGCCAGGTACGCTTCTACCAGATTTCCGGGAAAATTACTTAAAGAAATAGGGGGGAAGTCAATCATCAGGATGGTTTATGAGCAGTGCCTAAAGACCAAAAGTCTTAATCGGGTCGTAGTTGCGACAGACAATGAATTGGTTTTTGACCATGTGCAAAGTTTTGGTGGTGAGGTGATTATGACATTAGAGTCACATCAAAGTGGAACAGACCGCTGTGCCGAGGTGGCCAAAAAACTTCATGGTAATACTGATTTTGATTTTCTGGTAAACATTCAGGGAGATGAGCCCTTGATTGATCCGGAAACTATTGATTCCCTTTGCTCTCAACTTGATATTGACACTCAGATACTTACGGCCTATAAAACCATAAAAACACTTGATGAATTATTAAATCCTAATTTGGTTAAGGTGGTTTTAGGAGAAAAAAATCAGGCATTATATTTCAGTAGGTCACCAATTCCTCATATTAGAGGTGTTGAAATTGATCATTGGCTAGTCAGGAATGACTTTTATCAGCATATTGGATTATATGTTTTCAGTGTGGAAGTTTTGGAAAAAATTGTAAGGTTTCCAGTGTCAAAATTAGAAAATCTGGAAAAATTGGAACAATTGAGATGGCTTAGTAATGGATTCAATATCAAAGCTGTAGAAGTTGAATCTGACAGTATTGGAATCGATACTCCGGAAGATTTCGAGGCACTGAGGCAATTTTTACAAGGTAAATGACGTATCCCATTAATAGGGTATAAAAAATAATTAAGAAAAAGCAATGCAAAGATTCACCATTTTATGGGCCGACGACGAAATAGACTTACTTAAACCATATATAGTTTTTCTCGAAAATAAAGGTTACGATGTTACACCTGTACCTAGTGGTGCAGATGCAATAGATCTGGTCGAAAAAAACAATTATGATCTCATTTTTTTGGATGAAATGATGGCCGGAATGACCGGATTGGATACTTTGGTACAAATCAAAAAAATCAAAGCCCATATACCTGTGGTGATGATTACCAAGTCAGAAGAAGAGCGGATAATGGAAGAGGCAATAGGCTCAAAAATAGCCGATTATCTTATTAAACCCATCAATCCGAATCAGATTCTGCTTTCCATAAAAAAATTGCTCGATAATAAAAGGTTGGTTTCTGAAAAAACCAATTCCAGCTACATGCAGGACTTCAGGCAGATATCGATGCAATACAACGATGACCTGGACTTTAATGAGTGGGTAGAAATATATAAAAAACTTGTTTTCTGGGAGTTGGAAATTGACCGTTCGGTTGATAAATCGATGGAAGAAGTTTTTTTGATGCAAAAATCTGAAGCCAATATCAGATTTTGCGAATTTGTGGAAGATAATTATGAAGGCTGGATGACCGATCCTAAAGTCAAAAAACCTGTTTTTTCATTTAATCTTTTAAAACAAAAGGTTTTCCCTTTGATAAAAC
The DNA here is from genome assembly GCA_016722655.1 of Cytophagaceae bacterium. Classification (NCBI taxonomy): domain Bacteria; kingdom Pseudomonadati; phylum Bacteroidota; class Cytophagia; order Cytophagales; family Cytophagaceae; species Cytophagaceae bacterium. The sequence continues at coordinate 856,511 of JADKIR010000005.1, read as the reverse complement.
CTCAATCACCTCTGTTCTTTATTCTGATTGATAATTTCAGATTGGATCAATGGAAAATCATGGAAGAAATCATCAATGATCTGTTTGTGGTGGAAGAAGAAGATACATACTTTTCGATATTACCAACTGCAACTTCTTATGCCAGAAATGCGATATTCTCAGGTTTGTCGCCTTTGGAAATGTCAAAACAGCATGCCGATCTTTGGGTTAACGATGAAGGCGACAATGAAGATGGCTTAAATAAAAATGAAGAAGAATTTTTGAGGAGACAACTGAAAAGAAATAATCTCAATCATAAATTTTCTTATCATAAAATACTGACTAATAATCAGGCTAAATCTCTCGTGGATGGTTTTAGCAATTTATTAAAAGACGATTTGATTGTGGTGGTGTATAATTTCATAGATATGCTTTCTCATGCCCGCACCGATATGGCCGTGATTAAAGAACTAGCACCTGATGAAGCGGCTTACAGGTCGATTACCCGTTCATGGTTGTTACATTCACCATTACTCGATTTTTTGAAATTAATTGCATCAAAAAATGGACGTGTGGTAATTACTACTGACCATGGAATGGTAAAAGTGAAAAATGCCAAACGTATAGTTGGAGATCGGAATGTAAATACTAATTTAAGGTATAAACAAGGCAAGAACCTTAATCTTGATGATAAACGTGATGGAATTATTGAAGTTAGAAGACCTGAAAACTTCAAATTGCCCAGTCCAAATGTTTCCACATCGTATTTTTTTACAACTAACGATTACTTTTTTGCCTATCCCAATAATTTCAATCATTATGTGAGTCATTATCGGGATACTTTTCAGCATGGTGGAGTATCTTTGGAAGAAATGATAATACCTTTTGCAGTTTTGAAAGCGAAATAGACTTATGAAACTACGGTATTTTGTATTGATTTTTTTTAGCATTTCCGCATTTGGACAGGCGGATCCTGAGGATTTTATTGACAGAGATATACTGGAAATAGGTTTGATTGTAGATGTTCCGACAGGATTGCACCGGGAAAAATTAAAATCAAATTATATTTCAACCAATGCTCCGGGAATGACATTTGCCTACATGGTTAATCCCGGTTTCAAAAAAGACAAGCTTAGTAGTATTTTTCTGGGTGGAGAATTTGGATTTGTGGGTTCAAAACAGTCAGATTTTTCAAATCCACCGCCAGATGGTGATTTTTTTATGAATCATCGTACAGTTTGGCTACAGTTTAAAGGACGTTATTTACCTGTGATTGTTCCACAAAAATATTTCCCTCATATTGATTTTTCGGTAGGTCCGGTCATGTATTTTTCAAATATGGTTGAAAACCTCGGAGAAGACGAACTCGATAAGTTTTACAATTATAAAGACACAGCCATTAATGCCAAAATTGAAGCCGGAATGCAATTTAATTTGAGAAAAGATCGTAAACCCTATACGTTTTTTGGTATTTCGTTAGGTTTTTCAGCATCAAATCCGGTAAAAATGTTAAATAGAAATAAAGTGGGCTTTGATTCTGACTTTAATGTAATTGAAGCAGTTAACTCTCACAATCCGAGAGGATTATATTTAAGGGCTACTTTTTCTAGTTATCGCTGAGATCTTTGATTTGACCACCGTCACAGAATAAAGTTCTTTTTGGAAATCTCTCAATCAGGTCAAGTTCATGTGTAGCCATGAGCACCGCAGTTTTGGAAACCTGATTTATTTTCATGAATAATTTCAAAATTTCCACTGATTTTTCCGGATCAAGATTACCAGTTGGCTCATCTGCAAGAAGAATAGCAGGGTGATTTAATAAAGCCCGTGCAATGGCAATTCTTTGTTGTTCGCCACCTGATAGTTGATGCGGCATTTTATTTAAAACCTCGGGAAGACCTACCATTTCCAAAACTTCAACAATCCTTTCATTGATTTTGGCTTTTTCCTCCCAGCCCATTGCCTCCATGAAAAAACGCAAATTCTGTTGAATATTTCTGTCGGGAAGCAATTGGAAATCCTGAAAAATTATCCCGATTTTTCTCCTTAAAAATGGTATTTCTTTATACTTAATTTTCTCTAGTTCGTAACCGGCAACTACTCCCTGGCCTTTTTCGAGAAACAAGTCGGCATAAAGTGTTTTTAATAATGAACTCTTTCCACTTCCGGTTTTTCCGATTAAAAATACAAACTCACCCTGCTTAATTTCAAAGTTTACATCTGAAAGTATGAGGTTGTCTTTTTGAAAAATGTATGCATTTTTAAGTGAAATTACAGAATCCATTTTTTATGATTTAAAATTTAAAAATAAACCACGAACCCAAAATTAAGAAATTGATTTTGAAATCTTCAATCTTAATATTTTTGAATTCGTGGCCAATCAGAATACCGGGGTATTCTTCGAATTATTTATTAACTTTGGCGTGATCAGCAAGGAATTTTGCCAGGCCAAGGTCTGTCAATGGGTGATTAAGCAATGCCAAAATTGCTGAAAGCGGCCCTGTCATTACATCAGCACCGATTTTAGCACAATTCAAAATGTGCATTGGGTGTCTAATAGATGCCGCCAAAATCTGGGTTTGGTAACCATAATTATCATAGATAGTCCTGATTTCCTCGATCAAAACCAAACCGTCAGTGCTGATATCGTCAAGTCTTCCTAAAAATGGCGATACGTAAGTTGCACCGGCTTTAGCTGCTAAAAGTGCTTGTCCGGCAGAGAATACCAAAGTACAGTTGGTACGGATACCTCTTTCAGAGAAATACTTAATGGCTTTGATACCGTCTTTGATCATCGGGATTTTAACCACAATCTGATCATCGATTTTCACAAGTTCTTCTCCTTCTCTGATCATACCTTCGTAGTCAGTCGAGATTACTTCAGCACTCACATCACCATCTACGATGTCACAGATTGCTTTGTAATGTTTTTTTACGTTTTCTTCACCTCCAATGCCTTCTTTGGCCATTAATGAGGGATTGGTAGTAACACCATCTAAAATACCCAGGTCCTGAGCCTCTTTGATTTCCGAAAGGCTCGCTGTGTCTATAAAAAATTTCATGTTATATATATTGATTGAAAAAAATGAAGCAAAAAAAATGGCAAATTCACCGCTACAACCGCCTACCCTTGCTACCTTCCGGTCCTGGGGGATTCAGCAGGAGCTGGTAATTTGCCGTCACAAAAGTAGCAATTTTATTATTAGAACCCAATATTTGTTGGGAAAAGTTTTTCCCCAAAAAAAAGAAAAGGATGTATGAGCATTGGATATTTAAACATTTAGGACATAATATTTTTAGCATTATTTAAGAGATGAAAGGATAAGACGTAATTTTGGGAACAATTAAATTTTATGAGATACATTTACTATTTGGTTTTTGCACTGTTTGCCTATTTTGTAGTGGTACAATACAATGACCCGGATCCATTGGTTTGGATGGCGGCTTATTCGTTTCCAATTTATTTGGTTTACCAAAATATGAAAGGCAAAATATCTGGAAAAACTCTGGTTTTGGTAGCAATTCCTTATATTTTTTGGGCCATAAATCAGTTCCCTCCAGCATGGGAAGGATTATTGCTTAATGAGATGGGGATGAAAACAATCAATATTGAGCTTGGAAGGGAATCTTTGGGATTAGGAATTACAGCATTGATTTTGTTACTTTTATCTCTTCGGAAAATTGAAAAATAACTACCCTGAGATATTATTAGAAATTGTAAAATCTGCTTTTTTAGAAAAAGAAGAAAGCAGAATTTTGGAATTATTAATAAAAGAAAATAACCCGGATTTACTAAATAAGCAGATAATATTCAATGGCTTAAGGCCGGCGGCTTCGTTCGCATTTAAAAAGGCAAAAGTTTCAGAAAGTGATTTTGAGTATTTAAATAAATATAATGATTTTGCTCAAAGGCAAGCTTTTCTGAACTTGGGATACACGCAATTGATTAAAGGATTATTTAGGGATTTTCAGAATTTAGGTATAAGAGTGATTCCTTATAAGGGAATTTTGTTTTCTAATACCATTTTTGACAATAAGGTCATTAGGGAATCCGGTGATATGGATTTACTGGTTTATCCTGAAGATGCAGGGAAGGCTTTGGAATATTTTTTTTCAAATGATTATGAATTTGATTTGTTTAACGATGAATTTAAATTTAGTGATAAAGATGAAATTATAACAGCAATTCTTGCATCAAAAGGAAAGTATGAACAGGCGTTTAATAAAAATGGTTTACATATAGATTTACACTGGGGGCTCAATTATGGATTTATGCCTTACAAGGTTGATTATCTGAGTTTTTTTGAAAATTTTACTGAAAAGTCAAATCAGGTTTTATCGGTAATTCCTTCTGTAGAAACCATTTTTTGGATGATTATTCTGCACCATGGAGGCAAAGAAATCTGGGTTAAACAGAAACATTTGATAGACCTCATGGCGTTTTTGAGGAAATATTCTGAAGAGCTGGACTGGGAAAAACAAATCAATCTTGCCAAAGAATATAAACTCTACAAAATCTTAATCACGGGATTTTACCTGATAAAAAAATTATATGATTTTCCTGTACCTGAAATTATTGAAAAGCATTTCCATATAATTAATCTAAACCAAATCGACCGGATTTTGGATTATCATTGTTATTCAAAAAATTGGAATACGCTTTTCGCCCGATTGAGGTATGAAAAAGTATTGATTAATAATCAGGATGAAGGATTTAGTATTAGAAAATATGTTTTTGAAATATATAAAGAATATTCAATTCCCAATCCACTGGAGCATGGAAGATTTATTTCTTTTCCTAAAAAATACAGATTTTTGAATTTTATAAGCAAAATTATTACTTACGGAATAAAAAAAATGTTCTGATTTATGGCTGAAATTACCTTTGATTATAAAAGTCAGATACCGCTTTTGCCCAACGAGCCGGGCATCTATAAGTATTTTGATGAAGAAAATCAAATAATTTATGTTGGGAAAGCCAAAAACCTGAAAAACAGGATCAGTAGCTATTTTTATAATTTCGATAGAACGGACAGAAAAACCCGTCGTCTGGTACTTACCATCAGAAAACTTGAATATACCGTTGTTCCAACCGAATGGGATGCTCTGTTACTAGAAAACACCCTGATCAAAGAGCATCAGCCCAAGTTCAACATTTTACTTCGTGACGATAAAACTTACCCTTATGTATGTGTCACCAATGAGCGGTTTCCGAGAGTCATTAAGACCAGAAGGATCGAAGACCGAAGTCTGGGTAAAATGTACGGTCCTTATGTCAATGCCAAGGCAATGTATGCCTTGCTCGATATGTTTACTAATCTATACACCATACGTACCTGCAAGTATAGTTTAAGTCAGGAAAACGTTGATAATAAGAAATATAAGGTTTGTCTTGAGTACCATATCGGCAATTGTAAAGGCCCCTGTGATGGCCTGCAGTCTGAGGAAGACTACATGAAGGAAATTGAACTGGTGCACAATATTCTGAAAGGAAATGTAAGCCCGGCGAAAAAGTATTTTCATGAAAAAATGTTGGAATCGGCTGAAAAAATGGCTTTTGAAGATGCCCATAAATTCAAATTAAAACTTGAATTCCTGGAAGATTATCAATCCAAAAGCACTGTGGTTAGTCCAAATATTCACGATGCTGATGTGTTTTCGATACAATCTGACGACAAAGCAGCCTATATCAACTATCTGAAAGTTGTTAACGGAACGATTATCAGAACTCAAACGCTGGAAGTTAAAAAGCCAATAGAAGAGTCGGAATCTGATATTTTGGCACTTGTGATTTTTGATTTAAGAAAAAAATACGAATCTGAAGCCAAAGAAATCATTACAAATATTGACCTGGAAGTTGACCTGAAAGTTCAGGTTACGATTCCTCAGATTGGTGATAAGAAAAAATTGATGGAGATGTCCTTGCGAAATGTGATGTATTATCGTCATGAAAAAGCTGAGCGTGAGGCAATTGAAGCAAGTGGTGCTACCAATAAAAGAGATAGAGTTTTGATAAAACTAAAACAAGACCTTAATCTGAAAACTCTGCCACGAAGGATAGAATGCTTTGATAATTCAAATATTCAGGGTACAAATCCCGTATCGGCTATGGTATGTTTTATCAACGGGCAACCTTCCACACGCGACTATCGTCATTTTATTCCGAAAACCGTAGTAGGTCCCGATGACTTTGCGACCATGAATGAGGTGGTGGGCCGCAGATATGCCAGATTATTGGAAGAAAAAGCTGAGATGCCCGATCTCATTGTAATCGATGGTGGAAAAGGTCAGCTTTCTGCCGCTTGTGATGCATTAAAATCATTGGGACTCTATGGACAGATTCCTATTATCGGAATTGCAAAAAGACTGGAAGAAATCTATTTTCCAGAGGATACTTTGCCAGTTTACATTGATAAAAAGTCGGAGTCCCTTAAATTGATTCAACGAGCCCGTGACGAGGCCCACCGATTTGGAATAACACATCATCGCAACCGAAGGAGTAAAAATTTCCTGATTAGTAGTTTGGAGTCAGCACAGGGCATAGGAAAAACCACTGCCACCAAAGTACTTAACCATTTTAAAAGTATTGGCAATATCAAAAAAGCTACTGACGAGGAATTAATTGAGGTTTTGGGTAAAGACAAAGCCCGCAGAATCAAAGAATTTCTCGAAAAAGAAAGCTGATTAACCGGCAATGGAGACTCCGATGAGTTTTCCAATTCCAAATGTGATGGCAGCCGCTGCCAATCCAAAGGCTACTTGCCTGAGTCCTGACCTCCAAAAACTTTTTCCTGTAAAAAGAGTAATCACCCCACCAATCAGAAATAAACCAATGGCACTTAATATTGAGCTGAAAATGATAGCGTCTCTTCCTCCAAGCCAAAAATAGGGGATGACCGGTAAAATAGCCCCCACGGCAAACATCAAAAAAGATGAAACCGCTGCTTCCATTGCTGAGCCTTCTAATTCTTCTGTATTGAGCCCCAACTCTTCTTTTACTAAAATTTTATGGGCTTTGTCTTTATCCTGCATGGCCTCAAAAGCCATTTTTGATGCTTCTTCTTCAGAAAAACCTTTTGCAAGATAGATTAACTCAAGTTCTTTTTGCTCTCCTTTGGGGTTATGTTCCAGTTCAGCCATTTCCAGCTCCATTTGGTTTTCATACAGTTCCTGCGAGCTCTTTACCGAAATCCATTCTCCCAAAGCCATAGATAAAGCTCCGGCCAATAAACCGGCAAGTCCAGTCAAAAGAACCTCACTTTGCCCATTAGTGGCACCGGCAATCCCCATCACAAGACTAAAATTTGAAACAAGGCCATCATTTCCGCCTAATACTGCCGCTCTCAAAGCATTTCCTCCAATGGATCGGTGTTGTTTTTCATATTTTGAAAATTCCGATGCCGACACATCAGCTTTTTTCTCCAAAATATTATTGAGGATATTTACATGAGAGGTGTCAGAAATTGAATTGGGTAAATTCAGGTCTTTCCGAGCTTTTAAGATTGTCTTTGTAAGCCTTTTTTCTGTATCTAAAAGAATACCCAGTATAAAATCTTTACCGGCAAATTTACTGATATTAACAATTGTTTTTGCCCTGAACGAGGGTTTTGGCATTTTGCTTAAATCCAGATCGTTGGATTTTAAAAATGCCACCGCATGACTATTTTCAATCTCGCTCATTTGCGAGAAAATTTTTGCAACAGCAGGATTTTCTTCCAGTTTTGACAAAACAGAATAAAGAAAACTGGCATCTACTTCGGTCTGGATATTATCTAATTTTACCATTTTGCTTTTAAATATTCTTCAAATGTATTTTGAAATGTTTATTAATTCAATGTTTGAAATCAATTTGAGTCTTATTAGTTTTTAGACTTTTTAAAAAAAAGAAAATCAGCATTTAGAATATTTGGAAAAATTCATACTTTAGTAAATAATTAAAATATACTACTTAATTTGAAAATTTAAGATGTCTTCCGGGCGGATACTCTTCATTTCTCTGTGTTTTTTTCAGATTTCTGTATTTTCTCAGGAAAACAGAAACTTGTATGTTCTTGATAGCCTGAGAGATGTATATGGTATTTCGAAAGTTGATAGTTCGGTAAATGACACGGTAAATGCACTTGATTTTGCATTAAAATATGAGTTTGGAAATGAACCGAAATGTTTGACTTTTCAAGCCATTTCTCCCCAAATTGATAGCAGCAATGCTAAGTCATGGGTTTCAAGTTTTTTGGCTGGTTATACTAATTTATCTACACTGGAGCCTCAAAATGATTTTTACAAAAATTCATTCAAATATCCGTTTTGTGAAAAAGAATTGGCAGAATTCCGGAATTTTTTCAAATGGATAAAAAAATATAATAAAGGTGATTTTGTTTGGGTAAATATTCCTTCTCAGGAATTATATGTTTTTCAGGATTCAAAATTCAAATTTAAAATGAATGTGATTGTGGGGACTTATAAAAATCAGACACCCATTTTTGCCGATTATATTGACAATTTCTCCTTATTTCCCTATTGGTACCCCACTCAAAATATAGTTTTTGACGAAATTATCCCAAAAACTATTGCTGATATTGGTTTTTTGGAACGAAATTTTTATGAGGTTTTGGATAAAAAAGGTAAGGTGGTAGATCCTTTTACCCTGGAATGGGATACCTTCAAAAGAGATAAATTTCCCTATAGAATCAGGCAGGCAACCGGATGTTTTAATTCTCTTGGCCTGATAAAATTTAACTTGAAGAATCCTTTCAGTGTTTACATGCATGATACCCAACACACCCAAACCAGCCGAGGACTTTTTAAGAAATCTAAAAGATATTATTCGCATGGTTGTATCAGAATGGAAAAACCCAGGGAGTTTCTTAATTACTTGTCGCCTGCCAAACCTGTTGACCCCAACTTTATGATTGATTGCCCTACAGACAAGAAACCGATTACAATTCCTTTGAAAGAAAAAATGCCGGTTTTTGTGATGTATTTTACTGATTATATCAATGAAAAAGGGCAATTAATTTCGAAGCCTGATTTTTATAAACTGCTGCATTAAAGGATTTTGGAAAAAATATTAAAATTATTTTGGAGCTTTACGTAAAGAATAATATTTTTGTACGTATAAAATATTGAACAAGAAATGGATACTAAAATCACATTAAGTTTTGACCAGAATATTATAGAAAAGGCCAAAGATTTTGCCGCATCTCAAGGCATGAGTCTGAGCAGGCTTACTGAGTTTTTATACGAGAAAATCACTTCAGCACCCAAGTCATATGCCTCGCTGGAAGATATTCCAATAGCCGATTTTATCAGTTTGGTCGCTGAAGAGCAGGCTACTTATAAAACCGCAGCCAAAAGCTCAAAGTCTCTGAAAAAAGAATATTACGAATCCAGAAAATGAGATTATTTTTGGATGCCAACATATTGGTTTCGGTTCTAAACCATGAGATGCCGGTTTTTAGTTATAGTTCAAGGGTATTGAGTTTACCTTCTTTCAGATCTAATTATCAGCTTTTACTTCGCCAATTTGTCTGGCTATTGCTTATTATTTCGCAGAAAAAAAATGTGGAAACAAGCGGGCAATTGAGAAAATGCAGATTTTGTCAGGTCATTTAGGAATAACCAATATCGGTCAAAAAGAAGTAATTGCAGTTAATACAAACATAAAAGTTAAAGATTATGAAGACGGCCTGCAATATTATGCCGCTTTGCACGCCGGATGTGAGGCGATAATTACCGAAAATATCAACGACTTTTACTTTTCTGATTTACCAGTTTATACTTCTAAGGAGTTTATTTTGAATATTTTATGATTAAAATAAACTATGTCAAAAACTTACTTTTTCCATAATTTGTAAGGTTTGTCAATGTCAGTTTTAAAAGGTAAAAATACTTTTTTACCTGATCCGGCAGATTCATATGCAGCCATTATCACTTCCAATACAGCCTTTCCATCATGACCTGTTACGAGCGGTTCTTTATCATTTTTTACACAATCCACAAAATGTTCAAACTCCTGCGGGAATCCATAATTCCAGATTTCCTCGTACATGGTATAACTCCAGCCAACGGTATTTCCTGCTTTTTCAACGGCATAGCCTACACCTTTTGTACTGTAAGTCTGAATGGAATTACCCTGAAGCACATCGGCGTAAGCAACGCCTTCCGAGCCATGGATTTCTGCCCGATCGTCCATGCCACCAAGTTTTGTCCAGCTTTCTTCGGCCATAGCCGTAACGCCGTTTTCAAACTCTAAAATCAAAATTGAGTTATCGTCACCGATGGTTTTGTCAGTATGTACACTGGTGCTCATCTGAGCGTAAACTGATTTAATAGGATTGTTTTTATTGAGCCATCTGAAAAATTGGATTGCATGACAGCCCATGTCCATCATTACGCCACCACCAGACCTTTCCACATCCCAAAAATGGTCAGCATGAGGCCCATCATGCTTTTCTGATTGCTTTAATAGGACAGGTTTGCCCAATGCACCTTCGTCTAAAAGCTGTTTCATTCGCACATATTTTGGAGTAAAGCATAGCTCCTCGGCATACATAAGTTTAACATTTGCGTTTTCACAGGCAGCAATCATCCTGTCGGCTTCTTCCAGATTCAGGCAAAAGGGTTTTTCCACCACAATGTGTTTTCCGGCCAATGCTATTTTTTCTGTGATTTCACAATGCAAATAATTCGGAGCACCTATCACCACCAAATCTATTTCTGGCATGGCCAGCATTTTATCCAAATCGGTGAAATAGTTAGGAATTTTATGATTTTCGGCGAAAGTTTTAACATGTTCAAGTGTGGGCGACATCACAGCCACGATTTCTGCATCTGCTACTTTATTTATCGCCTCGGCATGAATAGTTGAGATAAATTGCGAGCCAATTAATCCAATTTTTACTTTTCCTTCAATCATTTTTCAGAATTATTTTGAGCTTGAATTTAGTAAATAAATTTTATTAAATATTGAAAAAGCCACATTTTAAATATAGGTATTTATTGAAATAGCTGTAAATCAATTGTTTGAATTTGTGTCTGAAAAAGAGGATAAGCTTCAATAATTTTCAGGCAAAATATTTATTCAAATCAAATTTTTAAAAGAAAAAAACACTTTATCTACCTGCGAGTTAAAGTAAAGCCCGTCCCCAAAAACCAGTAATTGTACAGATTTCGGAATTGGCCATAAGGAAACTGTCCATAATACCCATGAATCATAAAAGCAACCCGATAATTTGACAATGGCGATGGGTAATAACTCCATCCCAACTGCATATTTATTGAAGGCACGTATCGCTGATGCGGAAGATCTAAATGTTGGTAATAATGCTCTGATTCATAGTTTGCCCATGCTGGTCGGGGAAGCAAGCTGCCATTTTCCTGGTATTTGTATAAAAAATTGGTTCTTTCTACATAGGAATTCAATGGCCGGAAACGCAAATCAGCTGAAATTACAAGTGGAATTCGGGTTGATGACACTGGACTATCAAACAATCGCATTTCGTATTGAAGGTAGGGCTCAAAAAGGCTCCATTTTGCTCTGGAATCAATAATTTTGATATCCGGCAACGTGCCATAAAGGGTATTATTTGCACTGCTTGCATAAACTGGTGGGCTATCTTGTCCATCTACTTCCGTTCCTTTGATTCCCGGGGCAAGATTCCCGGCGGTATTCCAGAATCCATGACCGATATCCCAGTTGGTGGGGAACAAAACCATCGTCCCTAATTTAAATGAATGATTGTTTTCTTGTCTATTGGCAATGTCGTTGATTACAATGCCGATTTCGCTGTATTCATAGCTGCTGTGCATGCGGGCAATGGGAGATTCGGTTTTGTTGAAATAGTCCACATATTCGCCTCCTACATGGGTGCATTCATGCATGAAAGGCTTGAAGTCAATCAGGAAATTTTTCAAAAATCCTTTTTTGACGTTTTTGATGGTATTAAACGAAAAACCGAAATTATAATCAAAGTTAACGATAGGGAAAGTAAACCCTTCAGAAAAACTGAGTGTGGTAACCATACTGGCGGGAATGTAAAACGACCATCCCCATTTTTTTTGGTTTTTAATCCATTTCGAATAAATAGGTGCCATCGAGCCTAATTTCAACTCCAATAAGACTTTTGGACTGGCAGATAGTTCTTTGTAAGGATTGATAGGTGTTTCATTTTCATTCATTATTGAGTAAGCCAAGCGGTTGGGAACCATGCCGATGTCAATGGTACCATCGTCATAATGATGCATGTCGGTTAAAAATGGCTTACCGTAATAAGTTGGGATAAATAAGCCCGATTCTTTTCCTTCCACCACCGGTCGGGTAAGTGTTTTCAGTGAATCCTGAGCCGTGACTGTGAAATAAGAAAATAGGCTTGTAAGGGAAGCAATAGCAAGGTTAAAGAAGGTTTTCATTTTTAGGATAAATAAAAAAATAACAAACTATTTTAGACTGAAAATCAGAAAAATGCAGATGATTTTTAGTTGTTAGTTTACCCAAAATGAGGCAAATATTTAGGAGATTTCATTGCTTGTATTTTTCTTCTAATTTAGAAAGAAATGTGGTAGAGAGAAAAGAATTGTGAGCTTTTTTAATTTATTAAAGGAATACTTTAGAGTAAAGCATAATCAATTAGGATTTTATTTGCTAAATTATCTGTGTTATAAATTATTTTGAAGATAGTAACTTGCTTCTTTATTTCGGAATAATCACACTAGTGAGTAATAAACTAAGGTAATTGAAGGAATTGATATTGTTTAATAATATACTTTTTTCATTTATTTATAATTAACGTCCCTAATTTTAGCTTCTCCTATATCTTGGAGCAACTTCTAAGAGTTTTTTTGGAGTTCTTTAAGGAAGATAGGGTTAATTTTTTTTTAAAAAAAATAGTTAGTTGTCTTTTAATTGCTTGAATTGAATTTCTAACTTAAAGAGATATGGAATTCTTAGTGAATGAAATGAAAGTCTTCATTTATATTGAGGAGGACTTGCTAGATTTAATTTTGTTGTAAATTATAATAATCCTTAAAGTTTTTTATTATATTTTATTAAGAGTGGTATAAATATTAATCCTAAAAGAAAAAACGTTGAAATAAACATATTTAAATATAAAATTGTACTGTTTGAAATTTCAATATTTGACAAATAGTTAATATTAACTATTGCTAAGTATGGTCTTAGGAAATAATTTTGATTATTATATGAAATTCCTTCCATGAGAATTGGATTCTCAGACATCGGTTCTGTAATTTGATTTCCACTATATCTAGAAGAATGAAGTACAATTGCAGTACGTTCTGACGAACTATTTCTATTATTTGAGTCATAATAAACTCCATTATCTTCATTGTATTTTTTTATTCTATCTTCATTAGATAAATGTTCTTGCCATGAATCAACAGATATTTTTGAGGTAATTATTGAAATAATCAAAGTTAGAAGTATCCAATAATTGAATATTTTTTAACATTCATTTTTCAGGATTTTTATTGAAAGAATAAAATGCAAAAATAAGAGTCAAAATGAATGCAATCGAAATAATTTCATTATTATTTCTTGCAAAATCAATAAACTCTGAACCAATTACTTTAATAATATTTAACAATATTACCAGAAGGAAAAACACTATTATTATTCCAATTATTGAAAAGTTTCCTTTATTGTTTGCCATAATTATTTACATTTTTACGTCTTAACAAATTATTTAAATTTTTAGATTTAATTGGTTAGCGAATTCAATAAATTCATTTTTTTAGGACTTAACAAGCCCAAAATATAACTTTCCTACTTGCAATATAATGATATTCAGAGCCGACGGCTGTGATCTAGACAATAATTTTCTAGCAAATTAATATTCAACAAAGTTTGGTTTTGAAGGAGATTTAGATTCAACTATTACTTCTAATTCTACCAATTATCCATCAACTGAATAATCTAAAAAAAACTTATCTTTTCCATAACTGATTCATCAACCGGCAGATCATTGGATTTGATATTCAGGATATCTGTTTATGTATCATTCATAATTTTCACTTATTATTTTGAAATTTTTATAATTGATAAATATTGATGTATTATTAATTTGAAGTAAGATGATTTCGTCTTTAAATTTTATCTTATTGAGATTTTAGATATTTAGCATTTCTTCACCTAAATTTTCATAATCATCAAATTTGTAAATCATTTTGGATTCAATTAATAATTGATTTATATCACTAATTATTAAATTTGTTTTCAAGATTTCGCCTCCAATCCCAACTTGGTCTTCTATTCTTTTTTGATGATCTTCTTCCTTTTGACTAATCATAAGTTGAACAAAACCATTATCTATATTTTCTTGAGTTAAAAAAAATGTCTCAATATTTTCTACCTCTGGTTTGATAAGTAGTCCTTCTTGGATTTCATTCCAAACAAAAATACCATCTATGTTTATTTCAAGTTTGAAACCTTTAATAATCTTTTCTTTAACACTAAATCCTATTAAATAGATTTTTCCAAAAAGTTTTAGGTTGTAATTTTCTTTCAAAAAAGTTTTAAAATATTTTAATTCTATATTTTTTATTGAGTCAACATCCATTCCAATAAATGATTCTGATAAGAATTTGAAATAAGCTAAACCCAATTGAAGACTTCCAGTTACAGCAAAAACAGATTTAAATTGAGGAAGGACAAATACCTTATTGGTGTAAAGTTTTGGTTTAAGTTTCTTATCTCCTTTTTTTAACGGATTTGTTGCTAAGGTATCTGAATAAACTATAGCATTCTTTTTTGTTAAAAAAATATTTATTGCTGTCATCTAGAATTCAATTAATATTTTCGAATTTATTAAAAAAAAATCAAAAAGAGAATTCCAATAACTAATAAACTTTCGAATCCCAAAAAAAAATCCCCGGCCTCTCAGCCAGGGATTCTCCACAAAACATAAGCAAGAAATCTTATTTTCCGGCTTGCTCTGCAATGATATTCAGTGCCGCACCGGCTTTGAACCAGCCGATTTGGGCATCATTGTAAGTATGATTAACGGTGATTTCGTCTTTGCTGCCATCGGTATGGTTGGCCACAACAGTCAACGGTTTGCCCGGAGCAAATGAAGTCAAACCTACGATATCAAAGCTGTCATCTTCTTTGATTTTATCATAATCTGCCGGATTGGCAAATGTCAAAGCCAACATACCTTGTTTTTTGAGGTTGGTTTCGTGAATACGAGCAAACGATTTTACCAATATAGCTCTCACACCCAAATGACGTGGCTCCATGGCTGCATGCTCTCTTGATGAGCCTTCACCGTAGTTTTCGTCACCGATTACGATAGAGCCAATGCCAGCGGCTTTATATGCACGTTGTACAGCTGGTACTTCACCGTATTCGCCGGTCAACTGGTTTTTAACTTTGTTGGTAGCTTCGTTGGCGAAGTTTACGGCACCTATCAATAGGTTATTGGAGATGTTGTCAAGGTGACCGCGGTATTTTAACCATGGACCGGCCATAGAGATATGGTCAGTGGTACATTTTCCTTTGGCTTTAATCAGAAGCTTCAGGCCTTTAAGGTCGCTACCTTCCCATTTGGCAAACGGTGCCAATAGTTGCAGTCTGTCAGACTTTACGCTCACTTTAACCTTAACATTTTTACCGCTACGTGCAGGTTTTTGATATCCTGCATCCAATACATCGAAGCCCATTGGTGGCAATTCGATTCCCAATGGAGGATCCAATCTTACCTGCTCGCCTTTTTCGTTGGTCAGGGTATCTTTGGCAGGATTGAATGTCAAATCTCCGGCAATAGCAAATGCAGTCACGATTTCAGGTGAAGCCACAAACGCATGGGTATTGGGGTTACCGTCGGCTCTTTTGGCGAAATTACGGTTAAACGACGTGATGATTGAGTTTCTTTCGCCTTTCTCTGCACCATGACGAGCCCACTGGCCTATACAAGGACCACAAGCGTTAGCCAATACTACACCGCCAATTTTTCCAAAAGTAGCTAAAAGACCGTCTCTCTCAGCTGTAAATCTTACCAATTCAGAACCCGGAGTAATGGTATATTCAGCTTTGGCTTTGATATTTTTCTCTGCTGCCTGATTGGCAACAGAAGCTGCCCTGGTCATATCCTCGTAAGAAGAGTTGGTACAAGAGCCTATCAAGCCTACATCCAGTTTCGCCGGCCAGTTGTTTTTCTTAACAGCAGCAGCAAATTTTGAAAGTGGCCATGCCAAATCCGGAGTAAAAGGACCATTGATTCTTGGCTCCAGTTTAGAAAGGTTGATTTCGATTACCTGATCGTAGTATTTTTCAGGATTATCGATACAATCCTGGTCAGGACGAAGATATTCTTTGATTCTTCCTGCAGCTATCGCAACATTTCTTCTTCCGGTAGCAATCAGGTATTTTCCTATTTTTTTATCAAATCCAAAAACTGAAGTGGTAGCTCCAATCTCAGCACCCATGTTACAGATGGTACCTTTTCCGGTGGCCGAAAGTTTGTCGGCACCTGTTCCGAAGTATTCTACAATAGCACCAGTTCCACCTTTTACTGTAAGGCGACCGGCCACTTCAAGAATAACGTCTTTGGCAGAAGCCCATCCTTTCAATGATCCAGTAAGTTTTACACCTATTAGCTTTGGCATTTTTAGCTCCCAAGGTAAGCCGGCCATTACGTCGCAAGCATCAGCTCCACCAACCCCGATAGCGATCATACCCAATCCACCTGCATTAGGCGTGTGAGAGTCGGTACCGATCATCATTCCACCCGGAAATGAATAGTTTTCCAGAACAACCTGGTGAATGATACCAGCACCGGGTTTCCAGAAACCGATACCATATTTATTAGATACTGACGAAAGGAAGTCGTAAACTTCTTTATTGGTCTCATTGGCAATCTTCAAATCCTCAGTAGCACCCACTTTGGCCTGAATCAGGTGATCGCAGTGAACGGTTGAGGGTACAGCAACTTTTTCACGCTGAGCCTGCATAAACTGCAAAAGGGCCATCTGAGCGGTGGCGTCCTGCATGGCTACACGGTCCGGAGCAAAGTCAACGTAGTCTTTACCCCGTTCATAAGGCTTGGTAGGAAGGTTGTCCCAAAGGTGAACATATAAAATCTTTTCAGCCAAAGTCATTGGTCTTCCTAAAAGCTTCTTAGCGGCTTCCACTCTTTCAGGAAACTTGGCGTAAGTCGCTTTTATCATGTCCAAATCAAATACTTTCATCAGTTTAATATTTTATTTTTTTAATTCTATTTTCCAAAAGTACGAATTGATTTTATATTTCAAAATAGGATTATTTTTATTTTTTTTAATTATCATGAAATTTTAATGATTCAAATTTATTAAAGTATTGAATAATAAGTTTTTATATATTATTTCAAGTTAAATTTTTTATAAAAATATTTTTTTAAAAATAGGAAAAACTTCGAGTTTGGTATGTTTTTTTTCAAATTAGATTTTTGAAATCCTTAATATAATATAAATATTTCAAGAAATGGTGTTTTGTTGTGTTTGCTTATTTATATCTATATTTTGATTTTTTGATAGAAAAAACCCTTAAATACATGGCTAAAAAAAGCATTTTTGAGTCTTATGTTTAAAAAAAGTTTCGGTTTAAAATTATAATATACTTATTTTGCCCCAAATTTCACATTTAGGTTTCTGTACATTTATATATTAAGTATGTCAAAAAATCTGGTAATAGTAGAGTCTCCAGCCAAAGCAAAAACAATTGAAGGGTATTTAGGAAGCGATTTTATCGTAAAGTCGAGCTTTGGTCATATCAGAGATCTTCCGGAAAAAGAGTTGGGGGTTGATGTCGAAAATCAGTTTGCACCCAATTATCAGATTTCTTCTGACAAGGTAAAAGTGGTTAATGAACTCAAGAATCTTGCAAAAGGTAAGGAAGTTTGGCTCGCGACTGATGATGACCGCGAAGGAGAGGCCATCTCCTGGCACCTGAAAGAAGCTCTGAATCTTGGCGATGATACCAAAAGGATAGTTTTCAGAGAAATTACCAAAAATGCAATAAATAAGGCTATTGAGACTCCTCGCCATATTGATATTGACCTGGTTAACGCACAGCAGGCACGCCGTATTCTGGATCGTTTGGTGGGTTTTCAGCTTTCGCCGGTACTTTGGAAAAAAATCAAAGCCGGTGACAGAAAAAACCTTTCAGCGGGTCGTGTTCAGTCAGTTACAGTGAGGATTGTGGTAGAAAGGGAAAGAGAAATTGAGAGTTTTCAATCCAAATCATCTTTTAAGGTTGTAGCACAGTTTTTAGTAGAAAAAAATAAAGTCCTTACCGCTGAATTAGGCAAAAATTTTGAAACTGAAGGTGAAGCTCAGAAGTTTTTGCAGGATTGTGTGCCGGCTATTTACAAAATCAATGGATTGGAAGTTAAGCCTACCACTAAAAGTCCGGCACCGCCATTTACAACTTCAACTTTGCAGCAGGAGGCTTCAAGAAAACTTGGTTTTTCGGTATTGCAAACCATGACTTTGGCACAGAAACTATACGAATCGGGTAAAATCTCCTACATGCGTACTGACTCTACCAATCTGTCGCAGGAAGCCATCGATAATGCCAAATCTCAGATTATTAATGCTTATGGTGAGAAATTCTCTAAGCCCAGAGTTTTCAAAACCAAAGATAAATCGGCTCAGGAAGCTCACGAGGCCATCAGACCTACTGATTTTTCAGTATCTGAAACCGGGAATGACCGCAATGAAAAAAGGCTTTATGATTTGATATGGAAAAGGGCGATTGCCTCCCAGATGTCCGAAGCCCTGATTGAAAGGACAATCGCCAAAATCGGGATTTCTACCAGACCAGAGGAACTTACCGCAACAGGTGAAGTCATTAAATTTGAAGGATTCCTTAAAGTGTATTTGGAATCGACTGATGACGAAGATGAAGAAAACAAAGATATGTTGCCGCCATTGTCAGTAGGGCAGGAGCTGGCACTGAAACAGTTGAAAGCCACAGAACGGTTTTCCCGTCCACCGGCAAGATATACCGAAGCTTCACTGGTGAAGAAACTTGAAGAATTGGGTATTGGTCGTCCTTCCACTTATGCTCCTACTATTTCTACGGTAATAAAAAGAGAGTATATCATTAAAGAAGATCGACCAGGTTTCCAAAGGGAATTTAAAGATTACTTATTGAAAGACGGTGAGATTTCAAGCACTGTGGGCACTGAAAACTTTGGTGCTGAAAAAGCTAAATTATTTCCTACTAACCTGGGAATAATAGTAAATGATTATCTGGTCGAAAACTTCGAAGATGTACTCAACTATAAATTTACTGCCAAAGTAGAGAATGAATTTGACGACGTAGCCGAAGGGAAAGTTTCCTGGCAAAAGATGATCGAGAATTTTTATAAAGAATTCCATCATAAAATAGAAGAAGCTACCGGTGAAAATGGAGCCAAAGCTGCCGGATCTTTTGAACTAGGCGTTGACCCGGATTCCGGAAAGAAAATATTTGCAAAAATCGGAAGATTTGGTCCATATATTCAGGTCGGTGAGGCCACAGATGAAGACAAACCGACTTTTGTTTCTATCAAAAAAGGAACGCTGATTTCCAATATCACTTTCGAAGAGGCTCTGGCGATTTTACAAGGGCCAAAATTACCTTTGGAATTAGGTTTACATGAGGGAAATGCGATTGTGGTGAATGAAGGCCGCTATGGTCCTTACGTGTTGTACAATGGCAAATATATCAATCTGGAGAAAGGAGAAGATCCTTTGACTGTAACCAAAGAAAGAGCAATAGAGATTATTACGGCTCGTCAAAACGGAACGGACAACTCTCTTCCCCGCGATATGGCTGATTATGACGGTCAGCCGGTGGTAATCAACAAGGGAAGGTTTGGACCATATATCAAACATGGCCCAACCTATTACAACATAGGTAAGACTGATGATCCTCTTACGATTGATGACAAGCGAGTAGCTGAGATTATCGCCGAACAAAAGGAGGCCGCTGCCAAGAAAATCATAAAAGAATTTCCCGAAAATGATAAAGTGAAGGTATTGAACGGGCGTTACGGGCCTTATATTCAGGTGGGTAAACGGAATGTAAAGATTCCAAAAGGTACCGAGCCTGCCAGTCTTACACTTGAAGAATGTTTGAAACTGGCAGAAAGTTAAAATTAAACGGCACCTCAAAAGGGTGCTTTTTTTTATGAAAAAGAAATTAGTTGTACTTACAGGTGCAGGTATCAGTGCCGAAAGTGGCCTGAAAACCTTCCGTGATATGGGTGGTTTATGGGAAAACTATGCCATTGAAGAAGTCGCCACCCCCGAAGGCTGGAAAAAGAATCCGCAATTGGTGCTCGATTTTTATAATGAAAGAAGAAAACAGGCATATTTGGCAGAGCCAAATCATGCTCATCTCGTTCTTGCTGATCTGGAAAAGGATTTTGATGTTATTATTATCACGCAAAATGTTGATAATCTGCATGAAAAGGCTGGTTCAAAAAATGTGGTGCATCTGCATGGAGAGCTTTCAAAAGTCAGAAGTGTGAAAAATCCTGATCTGATTTATGAAGTTGAAAATAAGGCAATTAATCTGGGGGATTTGGCAGAAGATGGCGGTCAGTTGAGACCACATATTGTGTGGTTTGGTGAAATGGTCCCAATGATAGACCCGGCGGCAGATATTTGTCTTAATGCTGATATTTTCGTGGTCATTGGCACAAGTTTGCAGGTATATCCAGCTGCCGGATTGGTGGGTTATGTAGGAATTGAAGTGCCAAAATATGTCATAGACCCTTCTTTGCCAGGTTATTCTTTTAGCACCAAAAATGTAGAATTTATTCAGAAAACTGCGGTGGAGGGAATCGATATTTTATTGGAAAGAATAAAAAAAATAATCTCATAATTCCTTCATTTTTAATAATTTGCATAAAAAAAGAGCCCCGTTTTGGAGCTCTTTTTGCATAAAATAAGAAAATCTTATTAAGCGTTCAATGTACCTCTCAATGCACGAGGGATTGCCACGTTTGCTACCGGATTTGCTTCAGGATCCAAAATAGTAAGTCCCGGAAGCTCCAGAGATTTAACTTTGATAGATTTTCCTAAATCAAGATCAGTAACATCAAGGTTTACCAAATCAGGAATATCCTTAGCTGGTCCTTTTACTTTAATAGTCGGCAAAGTCTGTACCAATTTACCCCCTTTTTTTGCACCTATTGCTGTACCGGTCAATCTGATCGGAATAGAAATAGTGATAATCTTTTCAGGAGTGATTTCAAGTAAATCAACGTGTACCAGAAGGTCGTTAACAGGGTGAAACTGCTTGTCTTGAAGAATGGCAGTGTACTCTTTTCCTTCGATAGTCAATTTGATTTCAAACGCATCAGGCGTAAAGATAAGTGGTCTGAACAAATAAGCCGGTGCATAAAATGACACTTGCTCTGCTCCGCCATACAGAATACCCGGAACCATGCCTTGTGCACGCAACTCCTGAGCAGCCTGACGACCGAGATTCGCTCTTTTAAACCCTACAATCTCAGTTACTTTCATAATTAAAATGTAATTTGATGTTGATAATTTATAAATAATGAACTAATAGATCCATTGTCTCTGATTCTTCCGATGGCATGAGCAAAAAGCTCAGCTACCGAAATAACTTTTATTTTCGGATTATCCATTTTTAAAGGAATAGAATCCGATACTATCACCTCTGTAAAAACCGAATTGGTGATATTTTCATGTGCTTTGTGCGACATCACCGCATGAGTCGCTACTGCTCTAACCGATTTCGCACCTTTTTCCATAATCAGTTCGGCGGCTTTACAAATAGTACCACCGGTATCGATCATGTCGTCAACCAAAACCACATTGGCATCTTTTACGTCACCAATAAGCTGCATTCCAGCAATCTCGTTTGCTTTTTTTCTTTGCTTATCACAAATCACAATATCAGCTTCGAAAAAACTTGCAAACTTTCTAACTCTTGACACACCACCCACATCAGGGGAAGCAAAAATCAGGTTTTCAATATTTTTAGTCTTCAGGTATGGCACAAATACCGACGTTCCTTCAAGGTGATCAACCGGAATGTCAAAAAATCCCTGAATCTGACCTGCATGCAAATCAAGCGTCATGATTCTGTCTGCCCCGGCTGCCCGCAACATATTGGCTACCAATTTTGCACCAATTGCAACTCTTGGACGATCTTTTCTGTCTTGCCTGGCATAACCATAATAAGGAATAACCGCAACCACATAGTGAGCTGAGGCTCTTCTTGCTGCGTCTATCATCAGGAGTAATTCCATCAGATTGTCGGCATTAGGAAATGTGGCCTGACATAGAAATAAATCACAACCCCTGACCGATTCGTCAAAATTGACCGAGCTTTCGCTGTCTGCAAATCGCGTACAAAAAAATATACTTTTCACCTATTTTTTTTCAAATATTGGATTTAAATTGCGTCAGAATCTATAAAAATTACTAAAATGCAATTGTCTTTAGTGGACGAAGTTCCAGAATTCTCTAAAAAATATTTCCTAGATGTGTATGCCGAGGCTTTATATGATTTGAAGTCTGACAAAATGAAATTAAAGACTATCAACGGCCAACAAGTACCCGAAAACCTCAAAGTAAGTATCCCAAGCCGATTTATTAAGAATTTTCCCGAAGGAACAATTTACAAAGTGGATACTAAGTTAGTCAATAAAAGGGGCAAAAAGCCTTATTTTATTGCGGTAAAAGGAAAGGAAGTTGAAAGGGCGATTGAATATTTTGATTATAATCTAAAAGTTCAGTACGGTTTCGACTATACTTTCAGGAAATAATTTTTACAAAAAAAGACTTAAATGCCTTTGTTCGGGCATTTCTTCAAAATACTGGGAAAATCGGTTTCCAGAGGGTAGTTTTCCTATTTCTATATTATCAATTTCAGATTTTATTTTTTTGTAAACATGCGAAAAGGGCGTTATTTCGCCATATAAATAGGTCTTTTGGTTACCGTGCCTTAATAATTCGATATACTTTCTTTTGATTTCATTACTTAAAAACGGCATTTTTTTTATCGAAAAATTTCCATCAGAAATTATTATTAAATCAAACCATTTGTCATTTAATATCAATAAATTACTATTTGAGAGAAAGCCTTTTTTTGTAAGAGTTTCTGCCAAATGGGCCAATTTGGGCTTAATATTTATAGTTTTATTTTGATAGGTTTCAGAAAGGAATGTGAAAATATTCTCGGAAATCCCGAATACAAAATGGCTATCGCCAATTTCAATGGCTTCCGCCCTGATTTCAGATTCGATAATTTGCGGAAAAACTGCTTTTAAATAATCGATAGCGGGAATATGGGAATCAAAAAAGATATTTTCAATTTTCACAAAAAGAGGTGTGTCGATTAAAAAGGTAATTGAATTCCAGAAATTGGCCTTCAAAAATTGATGAGAATTGAAAATTTTACTTATATCGATTATTGAGTTATCAAAAGTTGAATAATTTCCAAGGAAGTAATCTTCAAACCAAAAGAATATTCCGTTTTTTTTGTTTTTTAGTGCAATTTTCAAGCGGCTATCCTGCCATTCAACAACCAAATCGTACTGGTCAATCAGTTCTGAATCAAAGCGGTCATCGGTTATTTTGAAAATTGGCTCCATTTAACAAATTTAGGAAAGAAATATGGCTTGCGAAATCATTGAATGAATTATATCCCTCAAAAATATTAATTCTGTGGGAATGTTTTATTTGCCGGTAGTCTTCAATGCTTTTCCAGTCAATTCCGGTTAAAATATTGAGTTCCGGGTCATGTCCGAGGGTGGGTTCCTGTTCTTCACTAAATACTTGAAAGTAAAATTCAATAGCGTGTAAGGCTCCAATTTTGGCTTCATTAATATATAGAATATTTCCTATATTAATTTTAAGATTTACTTCTTCTCTGAATTCCCTTATTAAAGCTTCTTTTATATCTTCATTTTCATCAACACCACCACCAGGCAGGCTCCAGAAAATATTTTCTTCATTCAGGCCCGAATGGTTTATCATAAGTATCTGGTCATTTTTTAATAATATTCCGCAGACCCTGATTCTGTTTTTTTTTCCATAAATCTTTTCAACAATTTCCGAAGCCATAAATCTTGCTGCTTAACTTGGTTTTATTTCCTTTTTATAGGCTTTCCCGTATTTTTTTGCTTTTCTTTTTCTATGTTACGTTTTTTGTTTACTTTTTTGTTTTTCTCAGATTTTTCATGAAATGCCACCCCGTCTATTTTTTGAGTTTTGGTTTTTATAAATTTGACGGGCTGGTACTCTTTTTCAAAATCAAATAATTGATCTGAGATTTCAAGAAATTTTGGCAATTCAACTTTTGAAATCTTATAATTCAGGAGCTCTTCAATTTTTTCAAGCGTGGTATTTTCTTTTTCTGTTAATAGACTAATTGCTTTTCCGTTTTGACTGGCCCGGCCAGTGCGTCCAATCCTATGGATGTAATCTTCGGGTTGGTCGGTAAGGTCCATATTTACTACATGGCTTATCATCGGGATATCCAGGCCACGTGAACCTATGTCAGTAGCAATAAGTGTACGGGTTTCGCCTTCAGAAAATTTGGAAATGGCATTAAATCTATAGTTTTGAGATTTATTGGAATGAATTATATCCACGCTTTCGATTCCTCTGATTTGCAGCTCAGCTAAAAGTATGTCGGCTTTGCCTTTTTCCGAAACGAAAATCAGATTTTTGGTCATTTCAGGGTCATTGCTCAACAAAACCTCCAGCAGATTAATCTTTGATTCGAAATTAGGTAAAATATAAGCTCTCTGATTGATATTTTGGTGCGGAGTCGAAAGAGAGTCATCTTCAATGATTGCCGGACTCTTAAAATAATCTTCCAATAGTGCCTCAATATCCTCGGTAACTGTGGCAGAAAACAAGAGATTTTGACGTTTTTCAGGCACTTTGTCAAATATTTGTTCCAGCTGAGGTCTGAAACCCAGATCCAGCATAGTATCAAATTCATCCAAAACGAGTCTTTTGATATTTTTTACTTTCAATACTCCGGCTGCTGCCAGGTCAATAAATCTTCCGGGAGTCGCAACCAGTAAATCACAGCCATTTTGTAATTCTATAATCTGTGTCTTTATGTTTACCCCGCCATAAACACCTACCGTGTCAAAAGAAATATAAGATGTGAGTTTTTTGGCAACTTCCTGTACTTGTACAACCAACTCGCGTGTAGGCACCAAAATTACAATTTGAGGTAATTTTTCTTTTGAGAAATTCCACATTCTTATGAGTGGAAGTAAATAAGCAATGGTTTTTCCTGTACCTGTCTTCGCAATTCCTGCCAAATCTTTTCCTGACATGACCTCTGAAAATACTTTGGTTTGGATAGAGGTTGGCGTTTCTAAACTCATGTCTTCCAGAGCGTTGAGGAGGGATCTGTTGATATTTAAATCGTTAAACTTCATAATTGAATTTTAAATTCTAAAGCAAAAGTAATTTTTTGATTTCGAATGTATTGGTTACTTTTAAACTATTCTAAACAAATAATATATGAAAATAAATTCAATTCTATGGGTTCTTTTGTTTTTGCCTCAAATTCAATTGCCCAAAAAAGCCTGTTTAATGGTAAAAATCTGGATGGCTGGCAGATTTATGGTACAGAAAAGTGGTATGTTAAAGGCAAAAATCTGGTTTGTGAAAGCGGACCCGACAAAGGTTATGGCTATCTGGCAACAGAAAAAAAGTTTAAAGATTTTGAGCTTACGCTAATGTTTAAACCTGAAGCCAACGGAAACAGCGGAGTATTTTTCCATTCTGATATTGAAGGAACTAAAGTAGCCGGATGGCAGGCAGAAGTTGCTCCTCCGGGACATTTTTCGGGTGGAATCTATGAATCTTACAAAAGAGGTTGGTTGATAAAACCCG
The DNA here is from genome assembly GCA_016722655.1 of Cytophagaceae bacterium. Classification (NCBI taxonomy): domain Bacteria; kingdom Pseudomonadati; phylum Bacteroidota; class Cytophagia; order Cytophagales; family Cytophagaceae; species Cytophagaceae bacterium. Next base: position 830,651 of record JADKIR010000005.1, on the reverse strand, counting down.
ACCCCAAAATTGATAATGTGAAGATGAATAAATGGAATACGATGAAAATATTAGTTCAAAATGACGAAGTTACCACATGGGTCAATGGAGTGCAGATGATATTTTTGAAGGACAAGGCTATAGGTGAAATAGATGGAAAAATTGCACTACAAATCCATGATGGAGGAGGAATCAAAGTGGCCTGGAAGAAAATTCTCATTAAAGAACTGTGATTTTATAGTTTGTAAGTATTTGAAAATTAAATAAATATAAATAATGCTAAAAAATATAGCAGGACATTACTAAAAATATTATATAGATTTGTAGCACAAAATTAATCATTAGAAAATGGCAAACGATAACAACGCAGACAAACTTAAAATTTTACAGTCAACACTCGACAAACTTGATAAAGCTTATGGTAAAGGTACCGTAATGCGGTTGAGTGATACCAAAGTTATGGACGTGCCGGTAATTTCAACCGGTTCTTTGGGATTAGACCTTGCATTGGGTGTAAGTGGCTTTCCTAAAGGAAGAGTAATAGAAATTTATGGTCCGGAATCTTCAGGTAAAACTACACTCGCAATGCACGCCATTGCCGAAGCTCAAAAAGCAGGTGGAATTGCAGCTTTTATTGATGCTGAACATGCATTTGACAGAGTTTATGCTGAAAAGCTCGGAATTGATACCAAAAACCTTTTAATCTCTCAACCTGACTATGGTGAGCAGGCATTGGAAATTGCCGAACATCTGATTTCTTCAGGGGCAATTGACATATGTGTAATCGACTCAGTGGCTGCATTGGTTCCAAAAGCCGAACTGGAAGGTGAAATGGGTGACAGCAAGATGGGACTTCAGGCCAGACTAATGTCTCAGGCACTTAGAAAACTGACCGGTACTATTAATAAAACAGGTTGTTGCTGTATTTTTATTAATCAGTTGAGAGATAAGATCGGGGTGATGTTCGGTAGTCCGGAAACCACCACCGGAGGTAATGCCTTGAAATTTTATGCTTCAGTAAGGATTGACATCAGGAGAATCGGGCAGATAAAAGACAATGATTCAAATATAATTGGTAACCGCACCAAGGTAAAAGTGGTAAAGAACAAGGTTGCTCCTCCATTTAAAGTGATTGAATTCGACATCATGTATGGCGAAGGGATTTCTAAATCGGGTGAAGTGTTGGATTTGGCGGTAGATCTTGATATTGTAAAAAAATCAGGCTCATGGTTTTCTTATACCGACAATAAACTCGGTCAGGGAAGAGATGGCGTGAAAGCTTTAATCAAAGACAATCCGGAATTGATGGCCGAACTGGAGGAGAAAATCAAAAGTACGGTGTCAGGTAATGCTGATGCCCTTATGGACAAGAATCTTGATGATGCATCAATAGATTAATAGATTCTAATGATAGAAATTAGAAAGAGTGCTTCTGTTTGGAGGCACTTTTTTTTTGTTAATTACTATATTATACTCCTTCTGGTTTTATTTTTGTAAAAGGAAAAGTAATAATAACCGACAGTTGGAGTTTTATTTTGAGTTTTGAACAGATAACAACATTTGTTTATTCCTGTGATTGAAAATATTTCTATGCGTTATTTTTTAATTATAATTTCTTTGGCATTGTTTGGATTCGGACTTCAAGGCGACTACCGTTTTGTGGAAAATAATTCATTCGTAGCCGGAGAATCCTATTTTTATAAAATCAAATATGGTTTTTTTACCATAGGTGAAGCCAATGTGGATGTTGATGAAAAGATTTTTAACGTTAACCAAAGACCATGCTATAAGATAAATGTGGTAGGCCGTACAGCCGGAATGACAAATATTTTTAAAGTAAGGAATACTTACCGTACATATTTGGATACACTCGCCTTTGTCCCGCAACGATTTATCTACAGTGCCCGTGAAAATAACTTTAAAAGAGATCAGGTGATGACTTTTAATCACCAAAAAAATGAAGTTTTAAAAACTGAAAAAGATGAAACAAAATCATTTTCAGTACCAAACAACATCCAGGACGTAATCTCAGCTTATTATTTAATCAGAACATTCGACTTCAGCGGTCAACCAGTAGGAAAGACATATTCAGCACCTGTATTTTTTGATGAGGAATTGTATCCAATGAAAATAAAATACACAGGAAAAGGTACTGTAAATACTCGTTTTGGTAAAATTAAAGTTTTAAAATTAAATCCTATACTACCTCGTAATGACCTTTTTAAAGGTGAAAATGCCATCAGAATCTGGGTGTCGGATGATAACAACAGAGTGCCGATACAGGTAGAAATTGATTTTTCCATAGGTACCGTAATTATGGAAATAAAAAAGTATCAGGGGCAAAAATTTCCATTTAACTGGAAATAGGCTTGATTTTTGTATAAATTAATTTGGAACTTAAGTTCCGGGATTGAAATAACCATTCGATCTCAGCTCTCTCATAATAAATAATCATAAAATTTCCTTTAGGGATTGTTCCCTGTACCAATATCATTTTGTAAAAAATGTGATTCTTTGTTTTTGCATTTTTTGAAAAGAATTTTGGTGTCTGAATTTGAAAAAAGTAACATTGATATGTTAAAATGTAGGGGTTCCTATGTACTTTGATAAATAAAGTTACTGTTTTTGATAGTTTATGTAAAAAAAATAGGATATGTATATGAAAAATAAAATTAGTTAATATAGCTTTGTAGAGTAATTCACTTTTAAAAATTAAAAAAAATGAAAATAGCCGTAGTTGGTACCGGATACGTAGGTTTAGTTACTGGTACTTGTTTTGCAGAAACAGGAAATTATGTAACCTGTATTGATATTGATAAAGAAAAGGTTGAAAGCCTGAAAAAAGGAAAAATGACCATTTATGAGCCAGGTCTTGAGATTTTGTTTGACAGAAATCGTAAAGAAAACAGATTACTATTTACAACTGACTTAAAGGAAGGCATAAAAGGTGCCGAAGTGATATTTTTAGCCTTACCTACCCCTCCGGGTGAAGATGGCTCTGCAGATTTGAAATATATACTAGGTGTAGCCGATCAGTTGGGTCATACGATGGAAGATTATGCTGTGATTGTAGATAAAAGTACTGTTCCGGTTGGGACTGCCGAAAAGGTAAGTGCAGCGGTTCAGAAAAATGCCAAAGTACCTTTTGATGTAGTTTCTAATCCTGAATTTTTGCGTGAAGGTGTTGCGGTTGAAGATTTTATGAAGCCTGACCGTGTGGTAATTGGTACCAAATCTACAAGAGCCAAAGAGATAATGGAAAGATTATACGCTCCTTTGGTTAGACAAGGGAATCCGGTAATTTTTATGGATGAAAGATCTGCCGAAATGACAAAATATGCTGCAAATTCATTCCTCGCAATGAAAATCACATTTATGAATGAGATTGCCAATCTTTGTGAAATCGCCGGTGCTGACGTAGATAATGTAAGGAAAGGCATAGGTACTGATAGCCGCATTGGAAAAAGATTCCTTTTCCCGGGAATTGGTTATGGAGGTAGCTGCTTTCCTAAAGATGTACAGGCATTGGGACAAACCGCCAAAGAATATGGATACGATTTCAAGATCCTAAAATCGGTGATGCTTGTAAACGAAAGACAAAAAACCAAATTGGTTCCAAGGTTAAAGAGTACTTTGGTGGTAGTATTAAAGGCAAAACTATAGCACTTTGGGGACTTGCCTTCAAACCTCATACCGATGACATCAGAGAAGCTCCGGCACTGTACAATATTAAAGCATTGAAAAGAGCAGGTGCGAAAGTGGTAGTTTTTGACCCTGAAGCTGTAGCCAATGTGAAAAAAGAGATTGGCAAAAAAGTTAAATATGCCAAAAATCCTTACGAAGCAGCTGAAGGTGCTGATGCCCTGATGATTATGACCGAATGGCCGGAATTCAGAACACCTGATTTTGAGAAACTTTCGGCAGCATTGAAAACAAAAGTTATCTTTGATGGAAGAAACTTGTACGAACTTAAAGACATGGAAGCTATGGGCTATGATTATTTCTCGATTGGCCGCGAAACCATATCTGCAAAAATTTAATTTATGAAAAGAATATTAATTACCGGTGGTGCCGGATTTCTGGGCTCCCACCTTTGTGATAGATTTGTAAAAGAAGGTTATCATGTGATTGCAATGGACAACCTGATCACCGGTGACTTACGTAACATTGAGCATTTATTCAAACTGCCCAATTTTGAATTTTATCATCACGATGTAAGCAAATTTATTCATGTGCCCGGCGAGCTGGATTATATTCTGCATTTTGCATCACCGGCTAGCCCGATTGATTATTTGAAAATACCCATTCAAACCTTGAAAGTGGGTTCTTTGGGAATTCATAATTGTCTGGGATTGGCAAGAGTAAAAAACGCCCGTGTATTAATAGCTTCTACTTCAGAGGTTTACGGTGATCCATTGGTCCATCCTCAAAACGAAGATTATTGGGGACATGTAAATCCGGTTGGCCCAAGAGGGGTTTACGATGAAGCCAAAAGGTTTCAGGAAGCCATGACAATGGCCTATCATACCTATCATGGTGTTGAGACACGTATCATCAGAATTTTTAATACTTATGGGCCTAGAATGAGGCTAAATGATGGCCGTGTTTTACCTGCTTTTATTGGCCAGGCTTTGAGAGGTGAAGATCTGACAATATTTGGCGATGGTAGTCAGACACGCTCATTCTGTTATGTTGACGATTTGGTGGAAGGTATTTACAGACTACTTCATTCAGATTATGCTTATCCGGTTAATATTGGTAACCCTTCTGAAATCACCATTAAAGATTTCGCTGAAGAAATCATTAAGTTGACCAACACTACGCAAAAAATAGTTTACAAAGAGTTACCTAAAGATGATCCCAAACAAAGACAGCCAGATATCACAAGGGCAAGGGAGATTTTGGGTTGGGAGCCGAAAGTTAGCCGGCAGGAAGGTTTGAAAATAACGTACGATTATTTTAGATCACTACCCAAAGAGCGACTATTTGATGAAGCTAAGCACAGAGAGTTTTAAAAACAAAAAAGTCCTGAACCGCGTTCAGGACTTTTTTTATTAACATTTTTCTTACCAACCATCATCCACAGCCGGTTTTTTAGGCTTTGGTGCGGGTTTAGCTGCTGAACCTGCCGGTGTTTTACCTTTGGCTTTCGGATCTGCAGATGCAACAGGATTAGATGAGGTGACTTCTTCTGTTTTTTCTATACGTGAATATACCCGGCTGATTATTTTCCATTGATTATTTACTTTCAGTAAGTTAAGTAAATCAATTATCTTATTGCTGGCATATTCTGATTCTGTCACAGCTGTAGCGGCAGTACCGGCGTAACTCCAGGAAATAATTCTGGTGGTACGTTCCATTTTTTGGTTCGGTTTGATTTTGGAAGCGAGTGACTCAACGGACATTCCCGTCACACCCGTTTTACCAACAGCTTTCTGTATGGCATCACTAAAAAATGCTCCTTTAAATCGTTCAACTTCGCCATTGGTGCCACCTTCAAGAAAATCGTTGAGCGTTTGAGTGATAAGTTCAGCATCCGATTGAGCTTTGGCTGATAAACTCAGAAAAAGAATTGCTATCGCTATTATTTTTTTCATGTTGATTTGAAATTATATTGCAATTTAAACGTAAAAATTTATTCATTATTTTTTGTGACATTTTTTTTTAATTTCTGTCAAAGAATTCGTAAAATCAGTTAGATTTGCTTGATAAATTTAAACAATTAAAACAATTACAAAAATGGGATTAATGTCTTTTTTTAAAGGAGTTGGAGAAAAACTTTTCGGCAAAAATGAGCAGGAAGCTGCCGAAAAAACTCCGGAGCTAAAAGCCTCAGCTCTTTTGGCTCATGTTCAAGGTCTTGGTATTCCTTTTAATTCACTAACTGTTAAGGTAAATGGCGACACGGTTACTGTTTCAGGCGAAACAGATAGTCAGGAAGATGCCGAAAAATAGCCCTTGCTGTTGGTAATGTAGAAGGCGTTGTAGCGGTGGATAATCAGATCGTGGTTGCTACTCCTGCACCTGAAGCCAGATATTATACTGTTGTAAAAGGTGATAGCTTGTCAAAAATTGCAAAAGAAATGTATGGCAATGCCATGAAATATCCAGTGATTTTTGAAGCTAATAAACCAATGCTTAAAGATCCTGATTTGATTTATCCAGGTCAGGTATTGAGAATTCCTGAGCTTTGAGAAAATATCACTTAAATGAAAAAAGTCGCTTATTGCGGCTTTTTTCATTTTCAGGCTATCTGATTTAAGTTATTTTTAAAATGCTCAAATTCTTGTTCCAAAATTTTAATATTCTTCTCAAAGTTAGTTAAATCACCTTTTTTTGATGGAACTTCTATGATTTTCGTGATTTCATGAATTCTCATTAGGCCAATAGTGCCAGAATTTCCCTTTAAAGTATGAAGTTCTTTTTGAATACTCACAACATCATTGTTTGTATAAGCATTTTTTGTATTGGCAATTTGTTCTTCAGCCTCAATTCTAAAATCCTCAAATACAGAAAGTAGCATTTCATTGCCAACCATTTCACGCAAACCATTGATTACTTCCATGTCAAATGCAGGTATTTGCTGATCTATGGTGTCTTCAGTTTCAGTAGGTTTTTCTAAGTTTTGCTTTACCGGAGTAAGTTTTTTTCTGTTCGGATTGATGAGTTCCTCTACTTTCTTTATCAGCGTATTGGCTCTGATGGGTTTCGAAATGTAGTCATCCATTCCTCTTGCAAGAAAATTCTCCTTATCATTTTGCATGGAATATGCCGTCATTGCCACCACTTTTGGCAATCGCCCGGCAAATTCACTTTTTAATCTCTGGGTAGTTTCAATGCCATCCATGCCGGGCATTTGAATGTCCATCAAGATAAGGTCAAAATCCTGATTTTTCTCAAAAATTTGAATTGCCTTTAGACCTGATTCCGCATCAGTTACTTCGCAATTGGCTTTTTTAAGGATTTCGGTTGCTACTTTTCGGTTTACGCTATTGTCATCAACCAAAAGTATTTTTGGAGAATATTCAGAGAAATAATTGGTTAGGGTAATTTCTTCATGAGATTTTTCCAGGTTAATAATAGCCGATCCATCGGTTTTTTTGGCAGTTATTGAAAACCAAAAATTACTCCCCTTTCCTTCTTCAGAAACCAGCCCGATTTCCCCACCCATTTTTTTACACAATTCTTTCGATATCACCAGGCCTAAACCGGTACCGCCCACAGCTTTTTTGGTCGAAATGTCCAGCTGTTGGAACGAATGGAAAAGTTTAATCTGGTTTTCTTTCGAAATACCTGTTCCAGTGTCTGTTACTTCAAATCTTATTATATATTGTTCATTGTCAATTGGTTGGTTGCTTATTTTTATAAGAATTTGTCCATTTTTTGTAAATTTTATGGCGTTAGAAGTAAGATTAGAAAGAATTTGCAAAAGCCTGACCTGATCGCCTTCAATGTATTGTGGTGTTTCATCAGAAATACTATAGCCAAGTGTGTTGTTTTTTTCTCTTGCTTTTTGAGTAAACAAAGCCACCAAATTGTCCAGGGTATCTTTCAAGTCCAACGGTTTATATACCAAATCCATTTTTCCGGCCTCTATTTTTGATAAATCCAGAATGTCATTCAAAATGGTAAGCAGGGTTTCTGAAGACTTTCTTATGGTTTTTACATAATCTTTCTGGTCTTTTTCGAGAGGTGTATCGTTTAGAACATCAATCATACCAATAATTCCATTCATTGGCGTCCTGATTTCATGACTCATATTGGCCAAAAACTGTTCTTTTATTTTTAGCGAATGCTCAGCATCGTCTTTAGCTTTTTGTAGCTCCTGTGCACCTTTTTTTAGTTCGGTAATATCCCTGGCTACCCCTTCAACTTCTATAGGTAAGCCTTTTGCATCTTTTATCATCCTGATATTTAGCATAAACTGCCTTAAAGTCTGGTCTTTTCTTTTGACCAAAACTTCAAAATTTGTAATGCTACCTGTTTTTAACAATGCTTTGATATCTTGTGAAGAGTCCAACGCATTTTCAAAAAACTTATCTACCTTTTGCCTGATAACTTCCTCAACCGTATATCCGGTGTGTTTTAAAACTGATGGCGATATCATTATTACGTTTCCAGCAAGGTCAGTACGATAATAAATATCAATAAAAGACTCAATAATATTCCTGAATTTCTCTTCACTTTTTTGAAGATTTATCAGTGCATTTTTTTTCTCAGTAATATTCCGGGCAATACCTGACACCTCTTCTATCTGACCGTCTTCGGTTGACAAAATCGGATTCAAATAAAATTCAAACCAATTGCTGCCTCCATTTTTTTCTCCCCAATGCATCTCAAAATATTGGGGATGACCCTGAAAAGCAAGGTTATATTTTTCTCTGAGAACAGGTTTGTCATCAGGTGAGATCAGCTTCCAGCCCATTTTTTCGATGCTGGTGCCAGCAGCTGGCGGTGCTCCAAGTTGCTGATATAGAAGATTATAGTAGTTTTTGTTAAACGAACTCAGATAATGTTTTTGATTTACTGTCCATATATAGTGAGTGCTGCTGTCAAAAATGGCATTTAATCGGGCAGTTTGAATCATGAGTTCACCTTCAGCCTTTTTTCGCTCCATGGCGAGGGCTATTTGCCCCGATACAAACTCAAGCAGTTCAAGATCACGACTTGAAAACTTGGTCTCGTCGGAATATGACTTTATGCCGATAACACCTATGGTTTTTTCATTCAATATAAGCGGAACCAATATTTGGATGGCCGGAAGTATGGATTCGTAAATAAAAAGTTTTTCTTTTTCAATGATCACAGTTAGCTCTTCTTTGTTGAATATCAATGGTTTATTTTGTACCATCGTATATTCAATCAGACCATTTCCCAGGTTTCGTTTTTTATAATCATGACCTGTTTCAAAATATTCATCCACATGGTAAGGGAAATAGATGCTGTTGTTTTCAGGTTCAAAAACGGCCACAAAGAAATTATTGGCATAAATATTTTTCTGTAGATTCTGATGAACCTGCGTCAGGAAATCTTCAAGGTTTTTTGAGCTAAGATTACTTTGGGCTATTGAATAATATAAGTTTTGGGCTGCCTCGGCTCTTCTCCTGAGTGTAATGTCATGCAAAATGCAGCGGAAAGAAACAGGCTGCCCATGCAAAAATCTACAACTTACGTCACCCGACAAATACACTCTTTTCTTTTCTTTATTTCTTATTACCAAAAGAAATTCACCCAGGTTTTCTCCATTTTTGATTTTTTCAAAGCCTTCTTCAGTTTTTTCTTTTGAAAGTGGATGAAGTAAGTCACTTATTTTTAGTCCTTTAAGTTCGGTTCCGCTGTAGCCTGTTACGTTATGAAATGCGATATTAGAAAATATGAATTCGCCTGAAAGTGATAACATCAGAATCACTTCTGCGGTATTATCAACAAAGTCTTGCAGTAAATCAAATTTTTCGCTGGAGCCTAAGGCTACAGATTTTTGAGCTTTGGTTTTCATCTTTAATTCAGATGTATAATTATGCCTAAAACTAACTAATTTATGCGTATTTTTGAGCAAATAAGTTAAAAAAACAGGTATATAAAATTGGAAAAAGTAAGAGCGAAAAAGCATCTGGGGCAGCATTTTCTTAAAGATCAGGGAATTGCGATGGATATTGTTGAAAGCTATAAAGATGTTTTTTCAAACAGGAAGTTGCTCGAGGTAGGGCCGGGGATGGGAGTCCTTACCCAGTATTTGATTAAAAGGCCTGAACTCAATTTATCATTAGTTGAAATTGATAATGAGTCAGTTGCTTATTTGAAAAATGTTTTGAATTTTCCCGGCGAAAAGATTTTTGGGGAAGATTTCCTGAAGATGAATTTTGACGAAAACAATGGACTGGATGGTAATTTCGGAATAATTGGAAATTTTCCATATAATATTTCATCCCAAATATTTTTTAAAGTTTTAGACTATAAAGATAGGGTAGGTGAGGTAGTGGGAATGGTGCAAAAGGAAGTTGGGAAAAGGATTGCATCCGGACCGGGAAATAAAGATTATGGAATATTGAGTGTGCTTTTACAGGCTTATTATGATATTGAATATCTGTTTTCAGTGCCTCCTGGAGCGTTTGATCCGCCACCAAAGGTAGATTCTGGGGTAATCAGACTGGTCAGGAATTATGAAAAAACGCCGGAGTTTGATTTTGTCAAATTTAAATTAGTAGTAAAAACCGCTTTTAATCAAAGGAGGAAAATGCTTGGTAATGCCTTGAGACCTATCACAACAAAAGAAAATCTGCCCTATATGACTAAAAGGGCAGAGCAACTTGATTATAAGCAATTTATAGAATTGACTGAATTAATTTTTTAAGTGTTTCAGCTTTTCAAAATTTAGCACTCTGATTTTTCCTGTCGAAATCTCAATAAGTTTTTCGTCTTTAAAATCAGAAAGAGTCCTTATGGCGGTCTCGATAGAGGTACCTGCCATATTTGATAAATCTTCTCTGCTAATTTTTATTCCGGTCTTGTTGTTTCGGTCATCTGATTGCTCAAAAAACTTGAGCAAACATTCACTTACACGTTTTCTAACAGAATTATAGGCAAGTTTCAGAAGTTGATCTTCATTCTCTTTGATATTATCAGAGAGCATTTTTATGAATTTCTGCGAAACCTGGCGATTTTGATGGATCAATTTGAAAAATTCTGATTTTGGAATTAGAATAAGTTCAGAATCTTCGAGAGCAGAAGCTGATTCCATGTAGCTGTCTTCCCGCATAAGGTTAACGTATCCGAAGAAGTCACCTTCATTGTGTAGATTGATTATCAGTTCTTTACCGTCTTCGTTGGTTTTGTAAGTTTTAACTTTTCCTTTCTCAATATAAAATAAATAAAGCGGAAAATCACCTTCTCTAAATATTTCTGATTTCTTCTTGTATTTTCTTTTTTCACGATTCTGGGTCAGATTTCTGAGCTCTTCCTCACCGCCAACATCTCTCACCAGATTATTTAGTCCTTCAATATTTCTCGAATATTTCTTCTGCATTTGTTCGATTTTCTTGAAGCGGCTCTCGAGGGCATTGAGCAAATCTACATCATCAAAAGGCTTGGTGATGTAGTCGTCAGCACCCATTTCCATACCTTTTCTAAAATCGCTGCGGTCGGCTTTTGCGGTAAGAAATATAAAAGGGATATTTTCTGTTTCAGGGTTTTTTGAAAGTAAATGAAGTACCGAATAGCCATCCAAAACAGGCATCATGATATCACAAATCACCAAATCCGGTTTCAGACTGGTAGCCATTTCTACTCCTAGTTTTCCGTTTTCAGCAGTAAAAACCTCATAACCATCAAGTTCCAAAATCTCGGCGGTGTTTTCTCTGATATCGGGGTTATCTTCAATTAATAATATTCTTTTCATCTGTTTTTAATAGAATGGTTATTCAACAATCGAGGGTTTTACTTTTCTTGGTAAATTTACATTAAAAATACTTCCTTTTCCAACTTCACTAGAAAATTTAATGCTTCCTTCGAGATAGTTTACATATTGCTGTACTATACTAAGCCCAAGCCCTGTACCCTGAATGTTTTCGACATTGCTTGAGCGGAAGAACCGGGTAAATAATTTTTTATGGTCTTTGGTCGGAATCCCAATTCCCTGGTCTATAATTCGTATAAATATTTCAGATTTTTGAGAGGTTACCGTAATAGTAATTGTAGTATTTTCGGCAGAAAATTTGATAGCGTTTGTAAGCAAATTTATCAATATATGACGCAAAAGTTTTGGGTCTAAAACTACATTTGGATCTTCGTTTGGTTTTTTCTCAAATATAATCTGCTGACCGGGCTTTCGTAATCCGGTGAGATCTGATATCAAATCATGAACAAAATTGTATAAATCGAACTTTTCCGGATTTACACTTACTTTTCCTTCTTCAATTTTGTTTACAGAAAGGATATCATTCAGGATTTCAGTAAGGTTTCTGATAGATTTTTTGATTCGCTCAATGTGTTTTTCTCTTTTTTCAGAATCTTTGAGTTCTGAGTATTTTTCTACAAGAGAAAGAGATGAAAGTACTGTGGAAAGGGGAGTGCGGAATTCATGGGAGGCTATGGAAATAAACTTGGTTTTCATGGAGTTGAGCTCCTGCTCTCTTTTCAATGACTGATCCAGTTCACTTTTGGTTTTTTCCAGTTTTTGAATGGCTTCTTTCAGAATTAAAGTCCGCTCCTCAACTTCTCTTTCAAGTTCCTTACGGTAGTTTATTTCGTTTTCCTCGGCTTTTTTTCGGTTGGTAATATCTATTATAAAACATATTACAAATTTGCCTGTGCTATTGCTGAAAGGGCTTAAGCTCACTTCAACAGGAAACTCATCTTTGTTCTTTTTTAGCCCGAATAAATCAACTTTCTGGCCCATAGACCGAGCCTTAGGATGCTCATTGTAGCTTTCCCGATGGCCTACATGTGCATGCCTGTATCTTGCAGGTAAAAGAATCTCAATTTTCTGATTTAAAACTTCAGATTCTTTTTCGTAACCAAAGGTTTTAAGGCCTGAAGGGTTAATTTTCAAAATTTTGCTTTCAGAGTCTGTAATTATGATTCCTTCGTTCGCATATTTGAAAATGGCCTCAAACTGGTTTAAAATATCAATCTCCACAAAGTATTTTAAGAATAATTCCGAATTATTGTCTTCCATTCGCAAAATATGGCTATTTGAACTGTAAAATTATGACAAAAGTCATGAAATTCAATTCGACATCAGTTATTAATCTAATCTATTTTTTTTTACCGAATGATTAGTGTCATAATATGTGATAAATAATTTCCTCAATTTTGAATACAATTTAGATGTAGAGTAAACCTGATTAATGAGAGGAGGAATTAAAATAGATGGTGAAACAAGAATTTCTAATTTATTAAAGAAATTCAATAATAATTTTCCGTTTTTGAAAATCGAAATTTCAAGAAAAGGCGAAGATTATAGCCGTGATCACCGTGATTTTAAGTTATTTGAGCTCGCCACCAACAAAAAGCCACAAGAATTCTGGATTTACGAAGATCTTAAAGTAAGTGACGTGGAAGAGTTATTCAGAAGCAATCTGGGTTTAAAGATTTCGATATATCGTAAAATGGGAAAAAGCCTTGTGGAGACTACTTTCACAAGTCAATGGACATTGAGTCATCAAAACGACAAAGGCCAGGAAATTTTTTCTACTATTTAATCAGACTAATGATTGTACGGCCAAAGTGCTCGCCTTTTAACATTATTTCTATCGAATTTTCCAGTTGATTTAATCCGATTTCGTGTACCAGCCATTCGGGGAAATCTAATTTCCATTCATTGCCCAGTTTACTCCAGAGATGCTCCCGCCATTGTTGTGTGGCTTCTGCCGAATCAATTCCAAGCAAATTTATTCCTCTCAAAATAAATGGAAAAACGGTAGTGTTTAATATGGGTGATGCTGCCATTCCACATACTGCCACACTGCCATTGGGTTTTGTTAATTTTAACAATTGACCCAAAATATCACCTCCAACCGTGTCAACTGCAGCCTCAAATGCAGGTTTTGCCAAGGGTTTTTGATTTATTTCAAAATCAAATATTTTCTCATTAACAGATAACTTATCAAAATTATCGGCAAAATCAATTTTTCTGGAAATTGCGACTGTCTCATAATTAAGATGTTTTGACAGAAGAAGTGCCCATAATCCAACACCGCCTGTGGCTCCGGTTACTGCAATTTTCCCATTAAAAACACCATTGGTTTGAATTTTATCCAAAGCCATGGCAGCGGTTAACCCGGCGGTGCCAGTAATCATACTTTCCCTAAGGGTAATATTCGACGGCTTTTTTATTGCCCAGGCTGAAGGCACTGAGATGTATTCAGAAAAACCACCCGGAGTATTCATCCCCAGGTCATAACTCGTAACTATTACTTCATCTCCGGTTATAAATCTTTCAGAATTAGAATTTACAACTATACCTGCCGCATCAATTCCCGGGGTATGGGGGTAGTTTTTGGTTACTCCCCGGTTTCCGGAGGCTGACAGAGCATCTTTATAATTTAGAGAAGAATACGAAACTTTTACAAGGAGATCATTCTGAGGTAATTCAGAAATTGGGGAAGTTTTGATATTTCTACTAAACCTTCCATTCTGATTTTCTGTTACCTCAAAATGCTTGTAATCAGCCATTTTTAGAATTTTTATAATCCAAAGCAGCCTTTACAAAACTCACAAACAATGGATGTGGTTGTAAAACGGTGCTTTTTAATTCAGGATGATATTGAACGCCAATAAAAAATCTGTTTTTAGGGATTTCGATGATTTCCACCAAATCGTTTTCAGGATTTGTCCCACCAATAATTAATCCCGCTTTTTCAAAATCAGCCCTATATTTGTTGTTAAACTCCCAGCGGTGACGGTGTCTTTCAGATATTTTGGACTTTCCGTAAATCTTTTTCGCCAGAGACTTATCGGTAAGTTTACAATTATACGCCCCTAAACGCATGGTACCGCCTTTATTTTCGATATTTAATTGGTCTGCCATGAGGTCAATAACCGGGTATTCCGTGGTTTTTTCCATTTCGGTAGAATGGGCATTCTCCCATCCCAATACATTTCTGGCATATTCGATAACGGCCATTTGCATACCTAAACATATACCCAAAAATGGGATATTGTTTTCTCTTACATATTTAACAGCTGCAATTTTTCCTTCAATTCCTCTTTCTCCAAATCCGGGTGCCACCAAAACGCCATCCAGATCTTTAAGTTTTTCTTCCACTGCCTCAGCCACCATGCTTTCGGAGTGAATCCATTCAATTTTTACCTTGGTTTTGTTTACAGCACCACCATGTATAAATGCCTCAGCGATAGATTTATAGGCATCTCTCAGCTCTACATATTTTCCTATTAGGCCGATTTTGACTTCTGATTCCGGATGTTTAAACTTATACAGGAATTCTTCCCATTTTTTCATGTCGGAATCTTTGTCGTTGTAGATGTCCATCATGTACAATGCCCGCTGATCGAGTTTTTCTTTCATCATCAATAGCGGCACTTCATAGATAGTCTTGGCATCCATGGCCTCGATAACCGACTGTACTTCTACATTGCAGAATAGTGCGATTTTTTTACGAATATCATTGGGCAGAGGATGCTCAGTACGACAAACGATAATATCGGGCTGAATACCTGACATTTGTAATTGTTTTACCGAATGCTGCGTAGGTTTGGTTTTAAGTTCACCGGCAGACTTCAGATATGGCACCAATGTAAGGTGAACCGTCAGCATGTTTTTTTCTCCCAGTTCCCATTTGAGCTGACGCACGGCTTCCAAAAACGGAAGAGATTCAATATCACCTACGCAACCACCGATTTCTGTAATAACAATATCAAATTTTCCGGTTTTTCCGAGTTGAAGAATATTTTTCTTGATTTCATCAGTAATATGCGGAATCACCTGAACGGTTTTCCCCAGAAAATCACCTTTTCTTTCCTTGCTCAGTACATTATAATAGATACGGCCTGTGGTCACATTGTTGGCCTGTGAGGTGGGTACATTTAGAAAACGCTCATAATGTCCCAGATCGAGGTCGGTCTCGGCACCATCGTCAGTTACGTAGCATTCACCATGCTCGTAGGGGTTCAGTGTGCCCGGGTCAACATTAAGATAAGGGTCAAGTTTTTGAATGGTTACACTCAATCCTCTGGACTGGAGTAATTTGGCAAGAGATGAAGCTACTATTCCTTTTCCGAGAGAGGAAGTTACCCCGCCGGTAACGAAAATGTACTTTGTTTTTGAATGTTTCCCGTTCAATGGCATTTCTGTAAATGATTGATTACGGGATACAAAGTTAGGGATTTTTATTCAGACCATTTTAAGAATTTTTATAAAAAAAGCACTCAATTGCTTAAGTGCTTTAATGCCATTTAGTTATTTGGCAATATATTTTTTTGTATTACTGTGCATCACAATCATAAGTGAATTTTTCGGCTGCCGGAGCCGGACGATTGTTGACAGTTTTGGTATAATTTACTTCAGAAGGATAGCCCTGACTGTTGTATTTATAATCATAGCTGTAATATATTTTCTCGTTTCCTTTCTTCACTGTGGCCTCCAATACATTGTTGGCATTGATATAATGCGTAAAATTATATCCGGGACCCAAAAGTGAGTAAACCATATAATAACTGAGTATTTGTCCTAATTGCTGATTTTTATAGGGCGAAATTTTATCATCAAATTTGGTATTTTCCAATATCGTTTGCCATTCGCCATCCAGATAAGCACTGATGTATTTTACATTTCCGGCAGCATCATAGGAGAATTTTGTTTCGACTTTTCCTGCGAACGTAGGCCAACTCAAAATCAGCCTGTCAATTTTATTGATGTTGTTGTGAGTGATGGTGGTAGGGTATGAGAAAAATTTCCCCTGACTGTCTTTTCCTTCAAATGTAATGGATTTAAGCAGGTTTTTGGAATCAAAATTAAATAAGATAGAAGCGTTTTTGTTTTTTGAATTGAAAGCTTTAGTGATTTTTCCGTTGGTATATTCAAAAGTATCGAAATCATTGAAGCCCAGTATGTTTTGTAATTTGTTATTGGTAAAAACAAACTGATAAGATTGACCGTCAGAACGGGTATTGGCCAATATTTTACATCCGTTGTTGTTATTAGTAATGTCTTCGATACCAAGGTTAATATCTTTCTTGGAGTCACATCCGGCAAACGTGGCTAGTATTAATAAAAGTATAAAGATTCTTCTCGGCATTATGGAAAAATGGTTTCAAGAGAATAAAGCAAAAATCATGCTAAAAAAGAAGAAGGTCAACGGGTTGTGTAGCCTTTTAATAAAATTCTAATAACAGAGGAGATTAATAAAAAAGAAGAAAATACGATATATATGTCTCAAAATTGTCTCCAGATATGATTTTGGTGTGTTGCAGTTTGCTGGTTTTAAGTAATTGTGAATTAGCAGTTTTATTATTTAAGGATTTTTTTAGAAATAAGCCAATTGATATTTGAATTGCTTGAATTTCTTAGCTTTTGGCATAATGGGCTCTTATAAATGTTTTGCCTGAGCAATTCCTAGCAAGAATAAAAAGTATTTTGAGACATGAAAACAGAAAGAGACATCGCATTTCCGTTTTGAGGATTAAATATCCTCCAAACCTGGCTTCGACATTGCGAAAATGTAGAAGAGTTCATTCGGCTCCCTTTAAGATGGCTAATTATTGGGATTTAATCCGTTAAAAGCATTAAACGCATTACTTTTATATCTTGAATATAGAATTCCCTTTAATTATGCCCATTGATTTTGAGAATACACATTGATATTGCATAAAAATATGCAAATCAAAAATGCAAAAACTTAATGTTTCCTTAACTTCTTAATTTTCAAAGTATTCATAAGAAAACTTGATATCCTTAACGCCCACAATTACTCATATTTTTGGTAAATTTCCCCTTGGTTTAACTTTGAATATCAGGTGTAACGATTAAATTTTACATTCCAAAACTGATATTGAAATAATCTAAACATCTAATATCAAGCCATGGATGTTAGGAAAAACCTAGATTATTAAAGTGTAGTGTGTCATGTTTTTCTAAGCGATTGATATATAATAAATTGCATTTTGATTTTAAGTAAGATTTTATATAGGGCTCCAAAAATAGTTATATAAAGTTTGTCCCGAATAATTTTCAATACCCAACCAGATGGGCAAAAGCAGCTCTGGAGATTTTTGGTGGAGTTATATGTTGTTAATTTTTATCTTTTAATAATTTTTTTATATTCAAAACTATTATTAGAATAAGTAAAACGTAAATTGTAATTGCCTGTGGGTAACTTTGCCAGCAAAACATTTAGATTGAAT
Organism: Cytophagaceae bacterium; assembly: GCA_016722655.1. NCBI lineage: Bacteria > Pseudomonadati > Bacteroidota > Cytophagia > Cytophagales > Cytophagaceae > Cytophagaceae bacterium. The sequence continues at coordinate 812,813 of JADKIR010000005.1, read as the reverse complement.
TCAAAACTTTCATTGTTTAGGTGTTGGAATGAATATTCATTAGCTATTTGGTTATTGCTTATTTCTCCATAGATTTTCCCAATATTGTCAAGTATTTGGATGTTATTTATTTGTCCATTGGTTTCTATTTTAAGATATAATCCGAATGGATTCGGGCTGACTATTGAGATGATTGGTGGGTTATCTTCATTAATATTTAGAAATTGTTTTTTGGAAGTTTCTTTTTTATTTAATAATTCAGAAAAGTTAATGAATGAGAATAGTTCATCTGATTTTTCATTAAAATGCCCTATCATATAAATTTTATTATTATCAATCTGAATGGTTGTAATATTGGGTTGAAAGTCCGAAGATGTTTTTAAGAAAATAGGCTGGGAATTGTTGAAATTGGTAATATAATTATCTACCCCATCGGTACAAAGAAAGTAATCCTTGAATTCAGAGAAAATCCTTAATGCATATTCTTTAAGCAAAAAAGTTTCAATATCAAGTACTTTGGTTTTGTAATTCTCATAATAAAAGACCATAACTAAGTTTTTATTGTATATCAACCTAGTATAATTTCCCAATTCTTTAGCTGGGATTTCGATATAATTATTATTGGAAAAATTTAGCAAATACAGGCTTTTTTTATTTGAATAATAATCTGTATATGCATAAATACCCATTTTTTTCCAACTGTGAACAAAATTAAATCCAGAAGAAACCGAAAATGGGAAGCCGGTAATTATTCCGGTGTTACAGTCAATGATATTGTTTTCGACGCCATTTATTTTTCCCAAAAAACTCAGGTATTTTCCTGAAAGCTTCAATCCATTTTCTTGAATAATTTCAACATCAATTTTTCTGTCCTTAAATGTACTTTGCTTAATAGTCAAAATATGGATTAAATACTTATTTCCCTTGCAAACTATGTAAATCTGATGATTTTCGGAATCATAATCAATGCAGGTGATTTGACCATAATCATTCAGATTGAAATTGTTTTGAATTTGATCCTGATTTATCCGGAGATCATATCCTTGAATTACTGCGATAACATTTTCATCAAAAAAGTATATCGTTGAAGGCGATTTGTTGGAGCCGTTTTCCTGATAAATATTAGTCTCCAGTTGGTTTTTTTGATTGATAAATTTTAACTGGTTTCCAATTTTTCCAGCGAAAACATATTCGTTGAGACCCAGAAAACGGTTTTCAGTTATTGAATACTCCTTATCTGATTTTATTTCTCTGGCCTGTTTTCCATCAAAATAAGTTCCCTTGGTTGAATAGTTTGAGCTAATCACATTGAAATCCAGGCTGTCGGTGTATTTAGTTTTATTAATCAATACCAAGGAATTTTGATAGGTTAATAAAAACTTATCGTTTACAGGGTAAAGTTTAGCTTGGTCATAATAGTTTATGATATTATTTTGGTAAAAATATTTGATTTCATATACGGTATTCTCAAGAGTAGTTTTGAAAGTAAAATTGTCAATATTAAAAACACCAAAGTTTTGATTATTATCCATCACAAGGTATTCAGTTGGATTAAGCTTTTTGATTATACTGAGACATTCTAATTCAGGAAGCTCTGTAGTTTTATCAATTATCAGAAACTCTGACTTTTGGCTTGAGGCAAGGTCAGTTAATTGGTAGAGAAATTGGTTATTGATTGTGTTAATTTTTTTAATATAATTGAATTTTTGAAATAAATTCAATTTTAAGTTAGCATACTGCATTGTATTAAAATTGTAGGAAATATTAAAATAAGTTGAGTCTGATCTGTCAATTATGTAAGTCAAAGGCCAATTTCCTACTCCTGTAAATGGGGAATAACCTATTTTAAAACCAAAATTTTCATCCTGATAATTATTCTGATACGCCCAGTATTGATAGTCATGCTTTATCTCAAGGATTGTGGTGTCTTGAATATCAAAAATTTGACTTGAAAAGCCTGATATCAGGCTATTTGATTCAAAGAAATTAATAGTTTTTCCATATGGTAAAGTTATTTTTTGCAATTTTACCTGTTTATCCTCAAATTGAACTTTGAATAGGTTACTGGTATTATTTTCGGTATAAGTTGCATATAAATTATGGTGGTATTCTTTGCAATTTGACCGGTTTAAAACCATTTTTTCCTCAGGCAATACCTTATATGAAATATTATTTACAATTGCTGAGTCACTGAAAAGTAAATAATATTTTTCATTTCCAGATACTAATAATGGAAAAGAATTCCGCCAGCTCTCAGAATTATATTCATGGCTGTTATAAAAAATTGTTTTAATCTCTTTAAAGTTCTGATCGAAAATAGTTGAATGGCCGGAATAAAAATGGATAAACCCATCTTTGAATTGATAAATATTGAGTGGCTCATCTGAGTTTATTATTTGACTTTGTTCTAAAATCCTTTTCTTAGTACTGTATTCAGGTGTAATGTTTGAATAAGTGTTATTTTTTTGATTCAATGTCGAAATTATAAACCTCAAAATGTCAACCTCTCTGCCTTTGAAAGCTTTTATTGTAGTGTTGTCGTCAAATTCTTCAATTTCTGAATCAATTCCATCCGAAAAATTATAGTGACGAAGACTATATTTATTACCTCCAATTGTTGAGGTATATTTAATGTAAATAAGGTCATTATTTGTAGTGTCATTATAAACAATCGAAATGTTATACTGCCTAAGGCCTGTAAAAATATGCCTGAGCTTGGTAATTTGTTCCTGAGAAAACGAAACAAATCCATTTAGGATAATTGTGAAAATAAGAAGTCCTTTTTTCATTTTTTGGGATTTAAAATACTTTTTTTTAAACTTAAAATTAAATTAAAATTTTGACATTTTTTGAGGTATTTTTTTGTAAAATTATTTTACGGTAAAATTTTATGAATCATGAATTCGATATTTATTACTATTCCAATAATATTTTGCAAAAATCAAATTCTCAAAATTATCTTTAAAAAAAATCAACCTCAACGAAATAAAAATATCCTTTTAGGTTAGGATAAATCTCCGTATTTTTGTCGGGTTAAAAATAACACTAACATAATTAATGAAGAAGATCGCAGTTTTTACTTCCGGTGGAGACGCTCCAGGCATGAACGCCTGTATCAGAGCCGTGGTTAGAGGAGCAATTTATCACGGTTTGGAAGTATATGGTATCAGAAGAGGTTATAACGGCATGATCGCCGGTGATATATTCGAAATGGGCTCTAAGTCTGTATCAAACATAGTACAACGTGGTGGAACCATACTTAAGTCGGCACGTAGTAAAGATTTTATGACTCCGGAAGGTAGAAAAAAAGCCTACGAAAACCTGATGTCCCATGGCATTGAAGGTTTGGTAGCTATTGGCGGAAATGGTACTTTTACAGGAGCTGAGGTGTTTTATAATGAATATCAGATACCCACAGTGGGATGTCCGGGTACGATTGACAACGACCTTTATGGTACCGATTACACGATTGGATTTGACACTGCCGTAAATACCTCCCTCGAAGCCATCGACAAAATCAGAGACACGGCCGATTCGCATGACCGTGTGTTTTTTATCGAGGTGATGGGTCGCGACTCAGGTTATATCGCAATTCAGTCTGGAATAGGTGGTGGAGCCGAAATCGTGATGGTGCCGGAAACTCATACTCCTTTGAAAAAAGTGGTTTCAACCTTGAAAGACGGCTGGAATCGCCAGAAATCTTCTTCCATTATTGTTGTAGCAGAAGGTGACGAAGAAGGTCATGCTACCCAGATCGCCGATAAAATCAAAGAACAAGTTGGTGACAAACTGGATATCAGAGTTTCAACACTTGGGCACATGCAAAGAGGCGGCTCACCTACTGCTTATGACAGAATTCTGGCTTCCCGTATGGGACTGGCTGCTGTTGAAGGCCTTATAAACGGACAGAAAAACGTAATGGCTGGAATTGTAAACAATGAACTGGTTTATACACCATTTATTGACACTATCAAAAAACAAAAACCTATTCACGACGATTTGTTACGGATGGTTCACATTTTAAGCATTTAAAAAATCAAGTCCGGCCAATTGGTCGGACTTTTTTTAAATATATCCTGCCAATTTGTAGGCCAATAAGCCTATCCATTCGGTAAAAATCATGTCGGTTTGGCGAAAAGCCAGAGAGGAAGGCAAAAATGCTGAGATACTAAGGGAATGGTTTTCTGCAATTTCAGAATTTACAGGGAACATCGTGAAGTCAATTCCTTGTTTTCGAAAACATAAACTGGCTCTTTTGCAATGGAATGAGGTTGTAATCACTAAAACTTTTTCTTCAATATTCAATAGTTTTTTTGTTTCTAAGGCATTTTCAAAAGTATTTTTCGAGGTTTTTTCCTGAAAAATTAAGGAGTCTGGAACGCCATTTTTTAATAAAAAAAGTCGGGCATAATCGTTTTCAATCAAAGGTTGTTTTTGATAATTTTTTCGCCATTCACCACCCGAAATAATGATTCTTTTGATTTTTTTCTCTCTATATAACTCAAGAGCCTGCCATATTCGGTCTGATTGATTTCCCAGGCCAAGATGATTCTCTCCATATTTTGAGTCATTTATAATGCCACCTGTCAAAACCACCCCCGCATCATATTGTCCGAGGTTTTCGATATGTAAAGCCTTGGGTTCGTAAAGCCTGTTTATTGTATTGATTATTGCCGGACAAGAAAATATATACAGCAATACAAGAATTGTTATGGTAAGGCGTTTCTGTTTGGTACGATTTTTAGTCAATAATAAAAGGAATCCTAAAATAAAGAGGATTCCAAGTGGTTTTAAGATAAAAGAAAGCGTTTTGGATAGAATAAAAAACATAATGATAAGTTAAAATTTTCATCCGAAATCAATATTAGTTTAAATTTGCAAAAAAAAATCTGAACATGAAGAGAACATTAATTTTTCTTTTTTTTCTCGCTTACAACATTTCAATTTCCAGTGCTCAAGACAAACCAGCTTACAATTTTACAGTTAAACTGCCGGGCCTGGAAGAAGGTAGAAAGGTGCATTTAGCACACTATTTTGGTTATTCCCAATATTTTAAAGTTGATTCGGCTTTGGTTGAAAACGGTATTTTGACATTTAAAGGTACTGAGCCTCTGAAAGGCGGGATATATCTTATCGTGCTCAATCAAGCCAAATATTATGATTTTATTGTAAGTGGTGATGAAAAAGATATTACCATTGAAGCCGATACTTTAGATTTTGTAAAAAGTGTGAAATTTACCGGCTCAAAAGAAAACGACATACTGTTTGGATACAGGAAGTTTTTGATGGAAAAAAGCTCAGAGGCAATGGCCTTACAAAAACTCATGCAACAACAAAAAGACCCGGCATCAATGGAAGTTAACCGTGGTAAAATGAAAAAACTTCAGGAAGATGTAAATCTTTACATGAAAAATGTAGTTGCCGACAATAAAAAATCCTTCGCCGCCAAGATTATTAATGCCAACATTGAGCCGGAACTACCCACAGAAGCCCCAAAACTTGCCAACGGCAGAACCGATTCCACTTATCTTTTTAATCTTTACAAAAAGAAATATTTTGATAATATTGACTTCTCTGACGACCGCATGTTAAGAACACCATTTATTCAGTCAAAAGTTGAAAAATATTTCAAAGACCTTGTATATCAGGTAACTGACTCTATCAATGTCGATGCCGATAAAGTGCTGAAATTGGCCAAGAAAAACAAAGATGTATATAGATATGTACTTTGGTGGATTACCAACAAATATGAAAACATTGAAATCGTAGGCTTAGACGGAGTCTTTGTGCACCTGGCCAAAGATTATTATCTGAAAGATGTTGATTGGATGGATAGCACTCAAACTGCAAAATTTAGGGAAAGAGTTCAGATTTTAGAACCAATCCAGACGGGTAAAATCATGCCTCCATTGGTTTTGCAAGACACACTCGGTCGTGATATTAATCTTTATGATATCAAAGCCAAATATACTATTGTGTATTTCTATAGCTATGATTGCGGGCACTGCCGCGACCACGCCCCGGAGTTGGTGAAGTATTATGAAGAAAACAAGAACAAAGGTATCGCCATTTACCATGCGGGCATACATGTGACTGGAGACCCAGCAGAAGAACTCAAAAAAACCAAGGAATTTATCAATAATTACAAAACCAAAAATCTGATAAATGTACTGGATTCAAAGTTTAGATATGATTTCAGAAAAAAATACGATATATATTCAACGCCGACTTCCTATATTTTGGATAGCGAAAAACGAATCATTGGTCGAAGGATACCGGTTGAAGAGTTTAATAAGTTTATAGAGTTTCACGAAAAGAAAGTACAAGCAGAAAAAGCAGCAAAAGCAAGCAAATAAAACGAAAAGCCGGACATCAAAATCCGGCTTTTTTTTTTCTAAATCTATTTTTTATCAAGAAACCATTGTACCGCCAATGAATAGCCTTCAATCCCCAGACCGGCAATAATACCCTTGCATTTTGGTGTAAGAAATGAGTGTTTTCTGAATTCTTCGCGGGCGTGAATATTGGAGATATGGACCTCCACCACAGGCGTTTTTACTCCACCGATGGCATCGGCAAGGCTCACAGAAGTATGTGTTAACCCACCGGCATTTAGGACGATACCGTCGTAGGTAAAGCCTACCTGATGAATTTTATCAATAATCTCACCCTCGTGATTAGACTGAAAATATTCCAGTTCTATTTCAGGAAAATTCTTTTTCAGAATCTCAAAATAATCTTCAAACGACTGACTTCCGTATATTTCAGGCTCCCGTTTTCCTAATAGATTGAGATTGGGACCATTGATGATGAGAATTTTCATAAAAATTATTTTTTCAAATGGACTTTTGCAAATTAATTGATAGTCTATTATTAATCAAAGAAAAAGAATTTCTGTAAAATTAAATAGAAATGTCCTTTTAAGGTTGAAATCTTAAAATAAAATAACCAAATCTACCTGAGATTTAATTTTTTCAAAATCCGGGAAATGCCAAGTCATTATTATCTCAAATGACCACATAAAAGACCTCTTAGAGGTGACATTTATTACAAATTGGGTTAATAATTTATTATTTACCCAGAATCTTTTAAAATTTAACCAATTCACAAGGTAATTTTGTGAAAATTATGCAAAGATGAGTTTGAGCAGAAAGGAATATTTGATTGGAAAATATAATGTAGCCGGGCCTAGATATACCAGTTATCCAACTGTGCCGTTTTGGGATGTGGCCAATTTTAATGCAGAAGTTTGGAAAAATAGCCTGGCCACTTTTGGGAAAGAAGAAATCTCGGAAAATGGTCTGAGTATTTATATACATCTTCCTTACTGTGAGAGTCTTTGCACTTTTTGTGCCTGCCACAAACGCATCACCAAAAACCATAGTGTGGAAGATAGCTACATTGATGCCTTGCTTGTGGAGTGGAAAATGTATCTCGATATCCTGAATATCAAGCCCTTAATAAAAGAAATTCATTTGGGGGGCGGTACACCCAGTTTTTTCTCGCCCCAAAACCTCAGAAGACTGATTGACGGTATTCTTGAAACCTCGAAAATAGCACCGGAACATGCTTTTAGCTTTGAGGGTCATCCCAACAATACCACTTTTGAGCACCTCAAAAACCTGTACGACGTAGGATTCAGAAGGGTGAGTTTTGGAGTGCAGGACTATGACCCGGTGGTGCAAAAGGCCATCCACAGGATACAGCCGTTTGAAGCCGTAAAAAATGTTACAAAATGGGCCCGGGAAATTGGTTACACCAGTATCAGCCATGATTTGGTGTTTGGTTTGCCATTCCAGCAGTTGAGTTCCATCGAAGATACCATAAAAAAGACTCTTGAGCTGCATCCTGAGCGGATAGCGTTTTATTCTTATGCCCATGTGCCCTGGATCAAGGGTGTAGGCCAGCGGGGATTTGATGAAGCTGATTTACCGACACCAGAGAAAAAAAGAGAATTATACGAGCTGGGGCTGGAACTTTTTGAAAACGCAGGCTATTCCGAAGTAGGAATGGATCATTTTGCGTTGCCCGGCGACGAGCTTTTTGAAGCCATGAAAAATGACACCCTGCACCGTAATTTTATGGGATATACCACCCAGTCGGCGAAGGCCATGATTGGTTTAGGTGCTTCTTCTATCAGTGATTTATGGGGAGCATTTGGGCAAAATGCCAAAGACGTAGAAAAATACAAAGAACTTGTTTTTGCCGGGCGGTTGCCTGTAGAAAAGGGCCATTTGTTATCGGAAACCGACCTTTTTGTGAGAAGACAAATCCTGAATATCATGTGTAACCTGCATACAGAATGGGCAGATACGGATAAGCAATTAATTGATTTTGAGGGAATTGAAAAACATCTCAAGGGATTTGAGGAGGACGAGATTTTGGTGAGAACCGAAAACGGCTTTAAAGTAACCGAAGGAGCCTTTGTGAGAAATATAAGTATGGCCTTTGATCAATATCTTGATCTGAAAAATATTGGTGAAAAGATGTTTTCGAAGACGATATGAGAGAGAATTTTGAAATTTGAGTTAAATCACAAATACCTCAAAAAATTCCAGAAACCCCTGGTTTTTAGAAAATCTTCTTTGCTTTCGTTTTGATAGGCTTCTTTTTCGAAACTGATGTGCATGTATGCCTGATGCAGGTTTCGGAATTGAATCAGTCTGAGGAGCCACTCAGTTATATACCAAAGATAAAATAGCAATATCAGCATCTCCAGCTGTTGTCTAAGGTGAATTCGCTCATGTAAAATGATAGTTTTTGAAGGATTTTTGGGCCTTACCAACACAAAAGGCCACAAAGCTATGCCCGTAATCTTTGGTAGTTTAACGCCCTTAATTAGAATCATTTTCCATTTTTGCCCAAAAATAATCAAAATTCAGGCAAGAACTGAAACACCCAGGATTTTCAATGATTCTTCCTGTCTGTTTCCGGCGAAGTGTTCACTTTAACTTCAATCTTTCCATTTACTGTGCCTTTAGCATTTCTTATCATCACCGAATACACCCCGGCCTGGCTCAATGCTATCTGGTCAATTTCCACTTTTGGAAGATACGACCGGAAACCATCAGGCCCTTCCCAGTAATAAATGGCCCGGGTAAAATAAATGGGTGCCTCCAAAACGACCTTGGCTCCCTGACTCACTTCGATTTTTTCCACAAAACCTTCCTGATTCTTGTTTTTCAAGTCAATGACCTTGTCTTCCAAAAAAGAATAATAATAGAGCCGGCTTGTATCAGAGGGGTATTTCGATGGCTTGTGTTTTGAAAATGGTTTATTTACAATAACCGAAAAAAGTGAACTCAACCCTATGAATAATAAGGTAAATGTTTTAATCATACTCAATTTATGTGCTTTCCTGACAATCCTATATTGCTTGTTATCAAGCAATATTCAGACCAGATTTCTTTTATCGAAAGGAATTAACACAAAAAAAGAGCCTCATTTCTGAGACTCTTTCAAATTGCTTTATTCTATAATTACAAAATCTTATGCCCGATAGTAAGTTGCCAGCCGTTAAGTCTTTGGCTGAATTTTGGGTCATTAAATTTATCAGAAGATAAATTACTCAAGCTACCTTCATTTCTCAGGTCAATTTCAAAACCCAAAAGTTTTATGCCCACACCTGCCTGATATCCAAAAGTAGCATTTTCAAAAGCAGCATCTACATCATTGGTCACTTTTTTGAGTTCATCTAAAAACTTCTGGTCTTCACTGATTTTAATAGAGGCCACCGGACCTGCATTGATTCTGATTCTGTTAAAAAGTTTATAACCAATCAGTATCGGAATATCAATATTATTGGTTTTGATATCCACACTTACGGGACTACCACCTCCAACCGGTACAAAATCAACTTTACCGCCTTTCGTGGCAAATAAAACTTCGGGTTGCAGATACAATTTTTTCCCGATACGGCTGTAAACACCAAACGAATAACCTGTTTTAGTGTCTTTACTTTCTTTAATGTTCTGGCTAAAAGAACCGGCATTGGTAACCATACTTGAGAAGTTGATCCCTCCTTTGATTCCTAATGTAAACTGGGCCATTGACAAATTTGAGATACAAATGGCAGCTAAAATCAAAATAGCTTTTTTCATAAAATTTGAGATTGATAATTAATTTTTTGATTCGTGTTACTAACGTATATTGCAAGTTATTAGTACAAAATTAACGAGTTCTTAACAAAATGGCTAAGCTTAAATCGGCTTATTTCTGTCAAAGTTGTGGCTATAATTCACCAAAATGGCTGGGAAGGTGTCCCTCATGCAACGAATGGAACACCATGGTTGAAGAACTTTTGGCCAAAGATGAACCCGAAAAGGGCAGCTGGCGGTTTGGTTCTGCTTCAAAAACTGCCTCTAAACCCAGACTTATTTCTGAAATCAATAAAGCTGAAAAATACCGTATCATCACGGAAGATGAGGAGTTTAACCGAGTTTTAGGCGGGGGCATGGTACCGGGTTCACTCACGCTGGTAGGAGGGGAGCCTGGAATCGGGAAATCCACGTTGATGCTACAGCTGGCATTGAGCCTTAAAGATTATATTGTATTGTATGTTTCGGGTGAAGAAAGTGAGCAGCAAATAAAAATGCGGGCAGAAAGAATACCGTACTCCAATCCGAGATGTTATGTACTGACTGAAACTTCTACCGATTTGATTTTCAAACAAATAGAACAAGTTGAACCGGATGTTGTCATCATCGACTCAATCCAGACGCTTGTTTCACCCCTCATCGAAAGTGGTGCCGGAAGTGTTTCACAGGTAAAGGAATGTGCCGCTGAAATCATGAAATATGCCAAAGAATCTGACGTGCCGGTGATTATGATTGGTCATATCACAAAAGATGGTTCATTGGCAGGTCCGAAGGTACTTGAGCACATTGTCGATACCGTTTTGCAGTTTGAGGGTGACCAATATATGACTTACCGTATTTTGAGGACGACCAAAAATCGTTTTGGAAACAGTTCAGAATTAGGGATTTATGAAATGCTAAGTTCAGGGTTACGTCAGGTAACCAATCCCTCAGAGATTCTGATTTCTGAAAAATCGGAGAGTCTTTCTGGGGTGGCCATTGCAGCCATGATTGAGGGCAACCGGCCATTGCAGATAGAAATTCAGTCTTTGGTGAGTACTACTTCTTATGGTACCCCTCAAAGGTCTAGCAATGGATTTGACCCCCGCAGGTTGCAGATGTTACTGGCGGTTTTGGAAAAAAGAGGTGGTTTCAGACTGGGCACACAAGATGTATTTCTCAATGTAGCCGGTGGGTTGAAAGTGGAGGATCCTGCTATAGACTTGGCGGTGTGTGTGTCCATTGTGTCATCTTATGAAGACTTGCCGGTGAGTCATTCCTATTGTTTTGCCGCCGAGGTGGGTCTTGGTGGGGAAGTGAGGCCGGTAAACCGCATTGAAAGCCGGATTTCGGAAGCGGCCAAGCTGGGTTATGAGAAAATTTTTATTGCCAAAAATCACCTGAAAAGCATAAAACCTGAAGATTTTAAGATTAAAATATTGTCAGTGAGTAAATTAGAAGAAGTTTTTTCTGAATTATTTGGATAAAAAATCATGGTAGAATTAGACGATATCGACAAAAAAATCCTGGATACCATCCAAAAAAACAGCCGGATTACCACCAAGGAGCTTTCGTATGATTTGGGCTTGTCCCAAACACCCATTTATGAGAGAATCAAGCGGCTGGAGCGGGAAGGCATCATCCAGAATTATGTGGCCTTACTGAGCAAAGAAAAGCTCGAAAAACCGCTCATGGCTTATTGCAATGTACAACTTCGTGACCATTCCAAGCCGTATCTTCAGGAGTTTGAGCGGGAAGTGGTGAAGTTTACAGAAGTGGTGGAGTGCTATTATATCGCCGGAAATTTTGACTATCTGTTGAGAGTAATAGTAAAAGACATGAATGCCTACCAAAACTTTATGGTCAACAAACTGGCAGCTCTTGAAAACATACAAAACGCCCAGTCGATGTTTGTCATGACCGAGGTAAAATGGTCCACCGAGGTGCCGATTGATTGAAGTAGTTTTGGTCAAAATTTTTTCGATTTTGTTTAGACATTTAAAAAATTTCAAAGGGCTCAGCATTTGAGAAATTTCGACAAAAATTTCATTTAATCTATATAATTCTTAAACTTTTAGTTTTGATTTAGGAGGATATTCATTTGTTTGTCATAGAATACAACAATTCATATATGAATTTGCCTAATCCTTTTTTTGCATGGATTTCCGAACCACTAAATCTGACAGTTTGCCATCCATCTAATAATAATTCTCTTGAGCGAAAGTTATCATTTCTTATTTGATCCTTTGTACTATGAAATTCATGACCATCGCATTCTATGTTGTATTTCGAAATGGTTATCCACTCATTATTGAAATATCTTTCAGCAGTTATTGCAAAATCCAATCGGTATTTACCAACTTTATGCTGTGGTAATAATTTAATTATATTTATTGCGGTTATTTCATTTTTATTTTCATTGTAGTTTATTTTTGAGGAGTTATATAAATTTAAATACCCATTTGAATCTAAAACTGTATTAAAATCTTCACTAATTAATGTGCCTAAAATTGCTGATGACTTTTCAATTCCGTTAAGTTGAAATCCAATTATTTTATAGTAATCACCTGTTATCAAATCATCTTGAATTAGCTTAGTGGAATTATTTCTTAACTCATTCTTTACCTCACTAATAAAACTAAAAGAAAGGTCACTAAATTCATTAAAATCAAAGAATAAACTGTGACTAATAATATTGAGGAATTCTTCCAAAAATTGTTTCTCAATTGGTGATTCACAAAGTTCAAGAAGTGAATTGAACCCAATATTTATTCTATCCAGTATTTTAAGATTCATACATTGAAAATAATTAAAAGTAAATTGTTTATTTTTTTAAAATTAGGGAAAATATTACATTAAATATAATTTGGATTTTAATATCTTATGGTTTGATATATTGAATTTAGCATTAAAACATTTAAATTCTCAAAACCTCCTATTCCATGAAAAACAAAACAAAAAATAAGCTCAAAGAAGGTCTCGATTATTACTTCGATGCCAATGGTTTGATGGTTTTTACACGGGAATATCATCTCAAAAGAGGGTATTGTTGTAAAAATAATTGCAGAAATTGCCCTTATTGAGATAAATTCTTAATTCAAGTTTTTTTTTTCAGGAAAAATTCGGATATTTGCAGCCCAATTAGGTGAATCGAATACTCAGTATCGAAGATTTTTATTAAATAAATAATATTTGTTAATCATGTCAAAGGTTTGTCAAATAAGCGGAAAGAGAACCAGTTCAGGTAACCACGTTTCGCACGCCAACAACAGAGTGAAACGTAAGTTTTATCCTAACCTAAAAACCAAGAAATTTTTCCTTGAGTCTGAAGGCGTATGGGTAGAATTGAAAGTGGCTACTAGCGTAATCCGTACCATCAACAAAAATGGTTTGGAAGCTACTATTCTGAAAGCAGCCCGCAAAGGCACGTTGTCTCTTTAATAAAAAAGATTTTAGTTTTTAGGATTGGATTTTGGGCTTATACCCGGAATTCAATCTTTTTTTTTGCATAAAATGGAAAATCAACTCATCAAAGCCGTAGAATTTCTAAAATCTCAAATCGGAGATTTTTTACCCCAAACCGGAATCATACTTGGAACCGGACTGAGCAAACTGGCCGATGAAATAGAGGTTTTGCATGTTTTTCCATATCAACAAATCCCTGGCTTTGTGGAGGCCACCGTAGAATTTCACCAGTCTCGTCTGATTTTTGGCTATATAGATTCCAAGCCTGTGGTATGTATGCAGGGTAGGTTTCACTACTATGAAGGCTACAACATGGCTCAGATCACCTTTCCAGTGCGTGTAATGCAAGCACTGGGCATTAAAACTATGCTGGTATCCAATGCCGCAGGTGGTCTCAATCCTGATTTTTCAGAAAGCAGCCTGATGATCATCAATGACCACATTTCACAGTTTTTGCCCGATAATCCCCTGAGAGGAAAGCACAATTTCGGAGGCGACCGTTTTCCCGATATGAGCGAGCCGTATGACCAGGAATTAATAGCTTCTGCCGTTTCGATCGCAAATGAACTTCAGATAGAGAGTGTGCACCAGGGTGTGTATGTGAGCGTAACCGGACCTCAACTAGAAACCAAAGCCGAGTACCGCATGCTCAGAATGTTGGGTGCCGATGCTGTGGGCATGAGTACCATTCCTGAAGTAATGATGGCCCGTCAACTAAACCTTAAAGTATTTGGGATGAGCGTTATCACCGACATGTGTATTCCTGAAACCCTCAAAAAAGCCGAACTTTCAAAGATATTGGCAGCGGCAGCTATTGCCGAGCCCAAAATGACCCTGATTTTTAAAGAATTGATAAAAAGAAGTCTTTAATTTCTTCTCATTCCTTTTACTTTATTCATCATTCCTGTGTCAGAAAAAGTAAAGAATTTGTGAGTGAAATAATTGAAAACAAAACTGAAGCCCATCCCGCAAAGTGGCTGATAGTACCAATAGGGCTAAATTTGTAGTCAATAATCGGAAGTGTAACCTCAAACTCGCCAAACATTGCTTTGAGTGCCAATAAAGTGTAATAAGCACCTTTAACCGTGATAATATAGGAAAAAAATAAAACTACAAGATATTTAAGAATTTCCGAATTAGTCTTGCCAGATTTTTTGGAAGAAAAAGCCAGGTTTTTGGTAAGAATAAATCCCACCGGAACAGAGGCAATATAACCAATCGAAACGCCTGTCTCATAGGCAGTTCCAAGAATTCTGATACATAGAATTGAACCAACAATATATTGGACAATTACCCCCGAGCCCGCAGCTGCAAAATATCCGAAGAATGATTTATGTTTACTGAGTTTACGTTTCAAGGTTAAATTTTAAGATGAAACACAAATATCCCATTTTTATACTAATTAATCAATTTTTTAGTTGAATTATTCAATAAAATCAGAAGCAAATTGCATTAAATCCCGCAGGATTTCACTCCAAAATTTTATTATATATATTTGCATTCACAGATGAAAATCAAAAGGATGAAGTTATTAATTTTAGTGGGATTATTTTCTGTATTTTCTTTAAAGGCTGATGCCAGCATAAATCCTCTTTTTGGACCGGGAAATGACTTTTTTGAAAGATATAAAGAATTACTCGTTGATATCAGAACGCAGAGGATTAGTCCTGATGCAGCAAAGACTGAATTTCAACAAATTATGATGCTTTTGCGTGAAAATTATCCAAATCATTTTCCTGAATCCGAAATTGAAAATATAGTTTTTCCACTAACAGGTAGTAACCTGAATGCAGTCGGTGGAAAGGGCAAGGGTTTTTATGTCAGAAATTTCAACTTGTTTGACTATTCAGTAAATGGAAGCCATCCAGCACATGATATCTTTATTTACGATCCCAATCAAGACTGTATTGATGACAGGAAAAGTTCTTTTGTTGATATTGTTTCAGTTGGTCATGGAGTTGTGCTGGCAACAGAAAAATCGTGGTCTGACACTTCCAGTTATCGGGGAGGTAATTATGTTTGGGTGTATGATTTTGAGCGTGGTGGCCTCTGGTATTATGCCCATCATAGAAAAGTGGTGGTAGAACCCGGCGATATCGTAAAACCCGGCGATAAACTCGGAGAAGTAGGTCGTACCGGCTTTAATGCTATGCATCGGAGAAGTGATACCCATTTACATTTGATGTATTTGAAATTAGATGATGAGCTTTCACCTGTACCCCAAAATTTCTATTCCTGGCTCAAAGAGGCAAAAACCATATCAAAATCAAGTACTGCCGATCAGGACGAATTCAGGATTTTTAAATCAGGAAGTTATGAATATTTAAAATCAATTACTACAGAAAAATTTCTGAAGAAAAATAATTAAAAACCTGAGTATAGCTTATTTAAATTTTTGACTTAAAAATAAAAGAAATCAAAATATAAGCAAGAATAATTAGTGGAATAGCTGCAAGCTGAATAAAGCCAAGAATAATAATAGAGCCTGCAAGAAACAGGTATTTGATATTATTTTTTTTCCAGGAAAAATCTTTAAATTTTAAGGCAAAAAGAGGGATTTCTGCATTTAACAGAAAACTAAAAAGTAAAACATATCCTATTATAATCCACTGATTTTGAAGTAATTGTTGAGCAATTCCGGGTTCTGAAATCAAAAAAGGGAAAGTTGCTACAACCATCCCATTTGCTGGCGTGGGCAAACCGATAAAGCTGTCAGATTGTCTTTCGTCAATGTTAAATTTTGCCAGTCTTAATGCCGAAGCAGCTGCCAGAATAATCGGGAAATAAGTCAAATATGGATTAATGCCTGAGATATTTTTCATCAAAAAATACAAAATAAACGATGGTAAAACCCCAAACGTAACCATGTCGGCCAATGAATCCAATTGTTTTCCTATGTCAGAGCCCATGTTAAACATCCGTGCAACAAAACCATCTAAAAAGTCTAGAATTAAGGCAAGCAACATAAGTTTGGAGCCCATTTGCAGGTCACCATCAAATACAAAAATAATCCCCAGAATACCACAAGCCAGATTGCCTAAAGTTATAAGATTTGGGATGGTATATATTTTCATTAATTATTGAAATTCAGATATTTGCAAAATTAAAAATTTATTTCAAAAAAGGATTATATAGTTTTTCTTCACCAATATTGGTAGGCTGCATGTGACCCGCATACACCACGTAATCGCCAGGTAAAGTAAAGAATTTTGTTCGGATAGAATTTAATAAATCAGTATGACTGCAATACGGAAAATCAGTACGACCGATGCTACGGCTAAAAAGGCAATCTCCACCTATTATAAAGCGGTCTTTATGAGAAATAAATGCCACATGTCCGGGTGCATGACCTGGGACAAATACGATATCCAGGCTGGAATTTCCAAATTTGAAAGTATCACCCTCACTAAAATATTTATCGGCTTCAACAGGTTCATAGCCTTCAATACCCCAGGTTTTACATCTTAGTTCTACATCGTCAAGAATCACTTTTTCGTTTGGATGCATATACATTTCCACCCCAAAAGTACGCTTGACATAAGCTGCTCCAAACACGTGGTCAAGATGGGCATGAGTAAGAAGAAGTGCCTTTACAATGAGTTGATTTTCAGCAATAAAAGCCTTGAGTTTTTCCTTTTCTGATTGTGAAAGACAACCCGGATCAATAATGACAGCCTCTTTGGTTTCGTCAAAAAGCACGTAGGTGTTTTCGGAAAAAGGGGAAAATACAAAGGATTTGACTTCCATTCTTAATAATTAAATTCAATGCAAATATAATTAAGAATGTGGTAGGAATAAGAAAATTGAATAAGGAGACAATGACTTTTCCCTTATTTAGAAAATTGGAAGATCAATAAAGAAAGTAGTTCCCACGCCTTCTTCAGTTTCAAACCAAATATTACCTCCAGCATGTTCAATTCCTCTTTTGGCCATGGCGAGTCCAAGTCCAGAGCCACCTACTTTGGTACTGAAATTTGGAATAAATACTTTTTTCCTGATCTCTTCCGGAATACCACTACCATTGTCTTTTACTTCAATCATTCCGAAATTTTCCTCCTCGTTTTTATAAACTTTTACCTTGATTTCCGGCTGGCGGATTGGCGGTACTGACTGTATCCCGTTCAGAATCAGGTTGGTTATGACACGATTGACCAGCATTCTGTCGCCCAAGACAAACACTTCGGTTTCAGATGAATCGAAATCAATTTTGATATTGTTATTTTGAGAATATAAATCAGTTGTTTTTTGCACCGACGCAACCAATTCAAATCTTTCATTTCTTGGTACCGGCATTTTCGCAAATTCTGAGAACGAATTGGCGATTTCACTGATATTGTCAATCTGCTCATTCAATGAATTCAAGGCCCTTTGTATTCTGTCTCTTGATTTAGGATCATCCATCGGAAGGGTCCTTTGGAGTTGCTGAATTGAAAGTTTCATTGGCGTTAAAGGATTTTTAATCTCATGTGCAACCTGTTTGGCCATCTCACGCCATGCTGTTTGTTTTTCGCTTTGAGAAAGTGCCAACTTGCTCTCATTGAGCTTTTTAAGCATCTTATTGTAAGACTTGGTCATCAAACCAATCTCATCATTTGAGCCCCATTCTATTGATTCGTCGAGTTTGTCGAGGTTGGTTTTTTTGAGTTTTTGAGCTATAAGTTTGAGCGGTGCCGTAAGGTTTGAACTCGCAAAATACGATAGAACCAATAACAGCAAAAACATAAAGAGGAAAATGATAAGGATGGTCGCAACCACTTCTTTCACTTGCTGGTCAAGCATGGTTTTGGAATCAAAAAACGGAATTCCTACAACGCCCAGATTGTGATTGTTTCCACTTTTTATGCCCAGATATACTGTTTTATAGTTGAGCGTTCCCAATGCTTCGTCGCTTATGGTTTCGTTGGCTTTTTGTTCAACTATTTTGCTATACGCCACAGGATTGAGATACGTTGACAACAGATGATATTGATATACCAGTGGTCGGGTCGAAAATGTTAGTCTTCCGCCCTGATTATAAATATTGATATCAACCTTAGTATTTCGGGAAAGTTCATTGATTTCACCCTCAAAAAAACCTTTGCTCATCTTTCCACTCTGGTAGTTTTCGAGATGAAGTTTCACGGTACTCGCAATATTTTTGGTGTTATCAAGAAATGATTTTTCCTGTATTGTCACAAGTGTGGTTCTTACTACACTTAAAGTAAGAATAATCAGGATAATAAGTGGCAATAAAAAGGCACCGTTGAGGTAGAGTTGAATTTTTGTAGAAAAATTCATCGAAAAACTCTTGAAACCATTTAAAAAAGCAAACAAACTCAAAAGAATTGAGATGCCCATTATTGACATCAGGAATAAAAATGAGAAGTTTGAAAGGAGTTTTTTAATATTGGTATCTTGTTGCGAAACGATAATAATTCGGCCTTTGCTGCCTTTTATGGCCAAATGGGTAAATCCGTTTACACTTTGTTCTTCTTCAAAAATCTTTTGATTCTCAAGGTTTTTTAAAGGGAAATTCATCATGTAATTAAAACTTCCCGAATTAAAAATCATTCTTCCGGTATTGTCAAATATGCCGTAGCTATATTGTTTTGACTCTGGATTTTGCACATATTTTTTGTCGAGCAAAAGTTCTGGATATACACTATTGGTATTTTCATCTTTAAGTTTCAGATCCAGTACTACAGTTCCAACCGGCGTTTGTCCTGACAAAATCTGATTAAAATACACATATTCCTTGATGAAATTATTTCCCGTTTCATTTACAAAAAATAAGTCTTTGACATCAGTTTTGTAATTATCCTGTCGGTATTTTTGTTCGAAATCAGTCAAAGTCATGGCCGATTCATCAGGATTAAAATTATTTCCCGTGGCATCAAAAACCTTTACATCTACATCGTATTTGTCAAAATACATGTCAAGTTTTGAATCTTTGATTTGCTGACTTATACTCTCTGCGGTAAGATTTTGTCTGGAGAAAGTATTGATAATGCTGCTATCGTTTTTGATTAACTTACCAAACCTGTCGAGCAAGCCTTCGCCCAGTAAGTCGTTGTCGGCAAGGTATTTAAGGCCAAAATTTTTCTTATCCAGAAGGTTCTTTTTTGTTTCTTGTTTTTCGACTGCTACTATTGAAATCAAAGCAAAACAAAAAGCAGCAAGAATAAAATACAGGAGGGTTTGGAACCGTAAAGCATAGAAAAACCTCGAAAGTTTGAAAAAATAAACCGAGAGAAAAAATATGCCTGAAAATAGAAAATACACTGAGGAGTTTTGCCAGAAAAAGAAAATAAAGCTGCCGGCAATAAATCCGTAAAGCCAATGAAAAAAGCCAATGCGGGTATTGGATTGAATTTTTAGAAAAATGTTAATAGCGATGTGCGAAGCCAGAAAATAATTGCACAATAGCAAAAAGTAATAGGCAAAGCTTATTACTCTATATTTAGAAAATCCCAGATCGAGCGAATATCCCAGATTATACATCGAATTTTCATAAATACTTTCAATTTTATAACCCATAAAATGTCCCAGTGCCATGACTCCGATTACAAGTAAAACTGAAATCAGGCTTTTGATAAAAGGCCGGGTTTTTGAAAGGCTGGAAAAAAACTGACTTCTGTAAAAATAATAGGCTGCAAATGTTAAAAACACAAGCAAAAATGCCCCATTGATAACTGTATCTCCGAAAGTTGGAGATAACATATTGCCTTCATAGAATGTCGGATTGAGAAATTCTTTATTTACTACCGAAAAGGGTAGCCCTGTAACCAGCATGATAATTCTGGTAATAAACCCAAACACAAATAGCAACAATAATGCGGCCCCGAATTTATGTACCTGGGCTAATTCTCTTACTTTTCCAAAAATATATAAAGCGAAAAAAATAAGGGTTAAACCAAGAAAAATCAGTGTGTTTTTTGGTATTTC
Source organism: Cytophagaceae bacterium (assembly GCA_016722655.1). Lineage (NCBI taxonomy): Bacteria > Pseudomonadati > Bacteroidota > Cytophagia > Cytophagales > Cytophagaceae > Cytophagaceae bacterium. The sequence goes on along the minus strand of JADKIR010000005.1, from coordinate 792,369 downwards.
GGTATTTAAGGAATTGTCTTTTTGAGGTGCAGTAAAATAAAACAAATCTTCGCCCTCCACTGATTTGATATCGAGTGATTTTTGATAAGGGGTTTTCGAAATTTTCAGAGGAAAAGGCTGAAATAACTGGTCGTTATAACTCGACTGTAAATAATCGTTTTGATTTTGATAGTGACGGTACAGATATACAATCGAAACAATGCTGATATCATCATTTCCTAATTTAAAGTCATTTTTTAAAAATATACCTTTGTTTTGGTGAAATTCTATAAGTTCGGTGTTTTTTATGTTCTTTATGGTCTCATATTCAGGTATATAATTATTATTTGACCAATAAGAAATTTTGCCATTTTTATAAATGTAATAGGGAAATAGGGTAGCGATTTTTATTTGTTGGAAAGACTTTGGATTGGTGGCGTTGTATTGTTCTTTTATTTGATTTGATTCTATTTGGGCATTATTAATTTCAAGGCTAATCTTTTTTTGCAGTTTTCGCTGGTAAAAAAAATCTGATCCCGTATAATTATTTTTATCAACCACTAAATAATAAATCACACCGGCTACAAGAGTGATTACTCCCAGCCATAAAAAAACTTTGTTTTTAAGAAGTGATTTAAACATTAATACCTGTTGCTATATTTTTTTAAAATTTACCTAAAATCATGCCAAATAAGAATAAAACCATGTTTTTGGGGATTAATTTGGCTTTAAGAAACCAACCGCATAATTTTGAACAAAAAACTAACGGATGTTAAATGAATTATTGATAATAGGCATACCTGCGATTTTGGTACTAACTGTTCTTTTTCTGATCTATAACTATTTCCTTAACCGTCATTTTAATTTTGCAAAAATCAAAAGCACCCAGGAAATCGCCCTACCACTACGCTTACAAGCCTATGAACGTATGGCTTTATTTTTGGAACGTATCAAGCCTGAAAACCTTTTGACAAGGCTGCCACTTGACCAAATTAGTCTTTCAGACCTCCAAAGTCATATTGTTGGTGATATCCGAAACGAACTGCACCATAATGCGGCTCAACAAATTTATGTGGCTGATGATACCTGGAAACTCATAGAAATTACTGCAAACAGCACTATCAGCGATTTGCATTCTATTTTGCAACAATTGCCAAAAGGAAATTCTGCCAAAGAGGGCTCATTGCATATTTTAAAAACCCAGGATTTGCCTTGCAAAAAATTGATTAGTAGTGCTTTAGATAAACTTAGGGAAGATATGAATACCTATTTTTAAGTAGAATATTCTTCAGACATTAAAATAATATTAATACATAATTCTTGGGTATCAATCTTTAATATTTTACCTTTAAACATAAAATCAACAATAAAATGGGAGTAACATCTAAACATCTGGCTACCTTTATTTTAGGGGCCGCTGCGGGTATTGCATTAAACAAATATCTTCAGACTGAAGAAGGCGAAAAACTGATGGAAACCTTGAAAACCAAGGGAAATGAACTAAAAGACGAAGCGGAATCTGCCATTGAAAAAGCTCCTGAATACTTTGAAGACCTGAAAACCGGAGCCAGTGAAAAAATGAATGAGGTCATGCAAAGTTTAAAAGAGAAATATCCTGAGGCAGAAAAAATGATTTCTGATTTGTTTTCAGGACTTATCAAACCCAAAAGCCCGGATACACCGGCAGTTTAATTTTTTAAATTATTTAAAGTTTTTATTATCAGGTATTTATTAATGGCCTGATGTTTTATTTTTTTGAATATGACTCCAACATGGGAAGGCGTTTACCCCGCCGTAACAACCAATTTTTTTCAGGATCAAAGCATCGATTTTGAAACTTTTAAATTTAATATCGAAAAACAAATAGAGGCAGGAGTTCATGGAATCATCATTTGTGGTTCTTTGGGCGAAAACGGCACTTTGTCATTTGACGAAAAATTAAGTCTGCTTCAGGAAGCAAAAAGTACTATTGCGGGCAGGGTACCATTAATTATGACTATTGCCGAAAGTGTAACTTCTGAAGCAAAAAAGCTTGCCAAATACTCTTCAGAGTTGGGTGCTGAAGGCTTCATGATGCTCCCTCCCATGCGTTATCATGCCGACGACCGTGAGATTTTACATTATATGCATTCTGTAGCTGATACCACCGACCTTACCGTAATGGCTTACAATAATCCGGTAGCATACAAAAACTTTATCTCAATTCCGATGTTTCATGAATTGGCTCAAAATCAACATTTTGTGGCCATGAAGGAGTCAACCGGTGACATCAGGAATCTTACGGATATCAAGAATTCTTTGGGCGATAGATTTAAGATTTTCAGTGGTGTGGACGACCTCGCTCTCGAGAGCCTTATGATGGGTGCCGACGGTTGGGTAGCTGGTTTGGTTTGTGGATTTCCACGCGAAACGGTCGTGATTTATGAATTGGTTAAGCAGGGGAAGTTTGCAGAAGCACTGGAAATTTATCGTTGGTTTTTCCCTCTTCTACATCTTGATATTGGAAATAAATTTGTTCAAAATATTAAGTTGGCAGAAGTAGCCACAGGTTTAGGAACTGAATGGGTTCGTGAACCACGCCTGCCTCTTGCCGGACAGGAAAGGCAGACAATTTTGGATATTATTGAAAAAGCATTGGCAAAAAGGCCAGTTTTACCTCAATTGTAACATGCCTATTAATCAGGATTTTCATTGTTATGATGCCCATACTTGCGGTAATCCGGTAAGATTGGTTGCCAAAGGTGGACCTCAATTAACCGGAGAAAGTATGTCTGAAAAAAGGCTTCATTTTCTTAGGGAATTTGACTGGGTGAGAAAAGGTCTTATGTTTGAACCTCGCGGCCATGATATGATGTCAGGAAGTATCTTGTACCCTCCGTCTGATCCCAAAAATGATGTTGGTGTTCTGTTTATCGAAACCAGCGGCTGTCTGCCTATGTGTGGTCACGGTACTATTGGAACTATAACCATTGGTATTGAAAAAGGCTTGATTTTGCCTAAAACTCCAGGAAAAGTATTGATGGAAGCACCTGCCGGCTTGGTGAAAATTGAATATCAAAGCGAGAAAGGGAAGGTTAAATCGGTGAAATTGACCAACGTGGCATCTTTTTTATACAAAGAAAATATCAAAGTAGAATTTAGCGGACTGGGTCAGTTAACTGTTGACGTAAGTTATGGTGGAAATTTTTATGCCATTGTTGACCCCCAACCCAACTTTCCGGGACTGGATAACTATACCGCCGAGCAATTGGTGGCCTGGGCCAGAGAAATCAGGGCAAAAATTAACGAAGAGCACCAATTCGTTCATCCCGAAGATGCAAATATCAACGGTTTATCTCATGTGATGTGGACCGGCAAACCGCTTGATGTGGACTCCAGTGCCAGAAATGCAGTTTTTTACGGTGATAAGGCCATTGACCGCTCACCTTGCGGCACGGGTACTTCGGCAAGGATGGCCCAATGGGCAGCCAAAGGAAAGCTTAAAGCAGGTGATAAGTTTATTCATGAAAGCATAATCGGAAGTAAATTTATCGGTACGGTGGAGGCCAAAACCAAAGTTGGAGATTTTGAAGCGATCATTCCGGGTGTAGAAGGTTGGGCAAGAATTTATGGTGAAAATTTTATAAATATCAATGAAACCGACGACCCCTATGCGTTTGGATTTCAAGTCATATAATTTCAGAAAATGAAAACAGAAAAACCCACCGTCATTATTGGTGGAGGAATAATCGGACTTTTCACAGCATATTATCTATTAAAATCAGGTAGAAAGGTAGTCATATTTGATGCTACCGATGGTTCAGATGGCTGTTCTTATGGAAATGCCGGAATGGTGGTGCCCAGCCATTTTGTGCCACTTGCCTCACCGGGAATCATCGAAAAAGGTCTAAAATGGCTTCTGGACAGTGAAAGTCCTTTTTATATTCAACCTAAAATCTCGATGAGTCTTTTAAGATGGGGTTTGAATTTTTATAAAGCGGCTTCAGAAAAAAACATGCTCAAATCTGTTCCATTTTTAAAGGAAATAAGTCTTTTATCAAAATCAGAATATCAGAAAATTGAAGATTCCGATGATTTTAAAACCGGACTGATACAGAAGGGTTTAATCATGTATTGTAAAACCGAAAAAGGCCTGGAAGAAGAAATAGAAACCGCCGAATGGGCCAATAAAATTGGAATTAATGCCGAAGTCCTGAATTTGAATGAAATAAAAATCAAAGAACCCCATTTAAATCCTGAAGTTGCCGGGGGAGTTTTTTTTCCGGGCGACGCACATCTTAATCCGGGAATTTTGATTAAAAATCTTAAAGAATATTTAGTAAATAATGGGGTAATATTTCACCATAAAACAACAATTGATAATTTTGAAATCTCAGGAGATACTGTTTCCATGATTAAATTTTCTGGAAAAACTCAGGAAATTCAGGACCTGGTTCTGGCCACAGGTTCATGGTCTGAGAATTTGGCAAAAAAATTAAAAATATATTTGCCCGTTCAGGCGGGAAAAGGATATAGTATTAGTCTGAAGTCTGAAGAAAAAAACCAAATGCGGTATCCTTCGATTCTTACAGAAGCCAGAGTTGCTATGACTCCCATGATGCCGGATATTTTGAGAATTGGCGGCACGATGGAAATCGGAGGAATAAATCATGAAAAAAATATGAACAGGGTAAAAGGCATTGTAAAGTCAATACCCGTTTATTTCAATGATTTTCCATTGCAAATGCCTCAAAAAGAGGATGTTTGGGTGGGTTTGAGGCCATGCTCACCTGATGGATTACCTTATATTGGTGGCTCAAAAAAAATCCGGAATCTCTATTTTAATACGGCTCATGCCATGATGGGTGTAAGTCTTGCACCTGGTTCAGGCAAATTACTGGCAGAAATTATGAACAAACACATTGTAAATATGGATGTTAGTGGTTTTGAAACAGAAAGATTTGCATATTGAAAAACCTTTCATACTTTTGTCAGTTAATTTAATGAAATAAGGAAAAACTTTGAACCTAAAAGATAAATGGGTTGACTATGAGGATACTTTGTCGCTCCTCGAAGACAAAATAGTCAAAAGGCTGAATCGTATTATTTTTCTTACACTTCTCTCTGGATTTTTACTAATTATCTACCAGATTGGATTTCCCAAAGAAAATTATATTACCTCATCTGTAAATAATGTATTAAGGCAGATTCCCAGGGTTTTGATGCTTCTGTTTTTGGTAAAATGGGTTTTTAAATTGCTGGCCAGCAGGTTTAAAGTCATTTTTCAGCGTAAACATATCACAGATTTTATCATATTCTCCAGCTTATTCTTATTTAATTTTTTAAAAGGCCTCAACGACATATTTTCAAGTGAGTATTTTCTTTATATTCTCATCACAACCTTCTTTTTGTTGAGATTGATGGTGGTTTCTGCGGAAGTCAAAAATTCACTCATGAGTCCTTCCATTCTTTTCACCATAAGTTTTAGTGCTTTAATATTCTGGGGCACTGCCATGCTTCTTATTCCTTCAGCTACACATGGAAACCTTAGTCTTATAGATTCTCTTTTTACTTCAACTAGTGCCGTTTGTGTTACCGGCCTGGCTACGGTCGATGTTTCGAGTAAATTTACCAATCTGGGACATGATATTATTCTGGCATTGATTCAGGTGGGTGGACTTGGCCTAATGACATTTACCAACTTTTTTGCGGTGTTGTTTCGGGGAGGTATGTCACTTCGTAATCATTTGATTTTGAGTAATATTATTGAAACAGATCAACCAAATTCTCTCTTTAGCATCCTGAAAAAAATACTGTTTTATACATTTGCGGTCGAAATTGCCGGAGCAATTTTAATTTACTTTTTTACTAATTCCAATCTTCCCGGTGGTTCATTTTCCGATTGGTACTTTTCTTTTTTTCATGCTATATCAGCCTTTTGTAACGCTGGCTTTTCGACGATTCCTGACGGACTTTTTAACAAAAATATCAGATATAGTTATAATTTTCAATTAGTTATCTCTTTTTTAATTATCATGGGAGGTATAGGTTTTCCTGTGGTTATAGACATGTACCAGACCTCCAAAGCGTATTTAAAGGGTTTTGTGAGATATTTCTTTTTTAATGAAAGAATAAGTTTTCAGGCCAGAAATCTGGGGGTCCATAGCAAATTGGTTTTGACCAGTACATTTATATTATTGGTTTCAGGAACTTTGATTTATTACTTTTTAGAATTTAATAATGTGCTCAGAGAACACCCAACTTTCTATGGAAAATGGGTCCAGTCTTTTTTTGGCTCTGTAACTCCCCGTACAGCCGGTTTTAATACTGTTGATATGGGTAAATTGATGCAGGGAACCATTTTGGTTTATATACTTTTGATGTGGATTGGTGCAGCACCAAGCTCAACAGGAGGTGGTATAAAAGTAACTACATTTACCCTTGCAGTTACGAATGTAATTGCTTTGGCTCGTGGAAAAGACCGTATTGAACTATTTAAAAGAGAAATATCAAACAGCTCGGTATTAAGGGCTTTTGTCGTAATTTTTCTCTCACTTTTGATATTAGGTGTCGCTATTTTTATGGTGAGTATATTTGATCCTCAAATCCCATTGCACAAAGTGGCTTTTGAATGTTTTTCGGCTTATGGTACTGTGGGTTTATCTCTCAATCTTACTCCACAGCTGTCTGATGGCAGCAAACTGGTGTTAATTGTTAGTATGTTTTTGGGCAGGGTAGGTTTGTTTACGATGTTATTTGGTGTGTTTAAAAAAGTAGATTGTGAAAATTATCGCTATCCAAAAGACAGCGTACAAGTTTTGTAAGAAAAAGAATTATTATTTTTTAAAAAAATGAGATATATAGTTGTTGGATTAGGAAATTTTGGCTCAACATTGGCTATGCGATTGACCAGTATGGGTCATGAGGTTTTTGGTGTTGATAGCCGTTTTGATGTGGTGGATCAATATAAAGATAAGATCACTCATACCATTAGTATTGATTCTACCAAAGCAAAATCATACAATTCGTTGCCAATCAAAGATATAGATGTTGTAATTATCGCGATAGGCGAGGATGTAGGTGCTTCTATTATCACCACGGCATTGATGAAACAGCATAATGCCAAACAAATTATCGGTCGTTCCATAAACCCGGTTCACAGAACAGTTTTAGAGTCTATTGGCATTGAAACCATTTTTAATCCGGAAGAAATTGCGGCGGAAATGTTTGCCAAGCAGCTGGAAATGAGAGGAGTGGTTGAATCATTTGACCTTGCCGACAATTGCAGTATCATCGAAATCGAAGTGCCGGAACGATATTTGGGTCGGCAGATTTCTAGTATAAATTTTGATCAGAAATACGACCTGAAATTAATCGCCATCAAGCGATTTGAAGAAAAGAAGAATTTCCTGGGAATGAAAAGCAATAAATCTGTGGTTGATATTCACGTTGACGAAAACCATATTCTTTCTGAACAGGATATTTTGGTGATGATGGGCGAGCTCAAAAACTTTGAGAATATGCTTGGCAAAGACCTCAGAGATTAATATCTGGTCTTTAACACTTATTAACTTTTTTCATAAACTAAACGTACTTCGGGAGCGTTTTTACCTTAAAAATACAGGTAAACTATGCGTAAAATACTTTTATTTTTATTCATTGTATCATACTTTGGGGCTTTTGCACAAATTACCCAAAACCCTAAAATCAAGAAAAAATCTACTAAAGATGTAAGCATCACAAAGGTGGAAATTACGCCTGAACACACCATTGTGTCCATGGAATTTGTGGCTAAAACTCAGAAAGAAACACTTAAGGAGTATTTTGAGAATAATCCAAAACAAAAAAGGGAGCTTGAAAATATTAATCCCATGGAGCGTCAGATGATCCTAATGCAGATGATGCAAAGTATTGGCGGTGCAACCATAAGTTTTCAAAAAACTTCTTTTATCAAGACCTCGGATGGTAAAAAATATAAGTTTTTAAAAGTCACCGGAATACCCGCTTCGCCCGATAGAATTGATGCCCAACCAGGCAAAAAATATAGTTTTAAAGTATATTTTGAAAAATTAAGCCCTGGATATGAGTTAATTGATCTGATTGAAAGCAATGCAGATAAACAGGAGCAAATGACCTATTGGAATTTTCACGGAATTACAATTAAAAATCCGGGTGAAAAAAATAACAAAACCATAGTCCCTGAAAAAGAAATTGCTAAAACTGATGATGAAGAAAATCAGGAAGATGTGGTCGAAGAAAGTCAGGATTTCAGGTTGTATGGTAAGGTTTTGGATGCCAATTCTGGTAAACCAATTTCTGCAAAAATAATTTGTTTGGATCCTGAAAATAACAACAAAGTAGATTCACTTTTAACTTCAAAATCAGGCAATTATGAGTTTTTTGTACCCAATAAAGAATTGGTATATGTTGTGACTTCAGAAGGTTTTGAAGGCCAGGAAGATAGTTTTGATCCCAAAGTATTTTTTAATAAAGGTAGTTTTCAGAGAGACATTTATCTTGAACCCCTCAAAAAAGAGGAACTAACAGAAACTAAAACTGAAATACCTGTGGGTGAAAAACTTGATAGTGCAGCGACTGGATTTAAGTTGGATAAAGTTTATTTCAACCTTGGCGATGCCACCGTGTTGCCGGAAAGTTACGATCAACTTAATCAACTAGCCGATTATCTGAAAAACAACCCAAAATTAAAAATACAGATTGAAGGTCATACAGATAACCGTGGCGATGCAGATGCCAATAAGAAGCTCTCCCTCGATAGAGCCTATAAAGTCAGAGAATATTTGGTAAATAAAGGAATACCCGGAGAAAGAATCAAATTTAAAGGCTATGGCGATACCCGACCGGTTGTGACCAACGACAAAGAAGAAAACCGGAGATTAAACCGCAGAGTAGAATACAAAATCCTTGAAGATTAATCTTCAAGGATTTTTTTTATCATATTAATTATTAATTTTTTAGCTCTTAAATTGGTGGTCTGTTTCTTTAAAAAGGATATTGAAGGTAGTCATACTGCCATAGCATCTTGATATGTACTGTTGAATATCCACTTTTTCTTCATCACTTATCATTGACGCATTAACTTTTTGCTCCAAAACCCGTAGTTTATCCCGCATCATCACGATTTTGTGAAAGAAGGTCTCAACGGGTATTTCTTTTGAAGCCAAACCCGTCTTCCCGGGTTCCAATATCATTTTTCCGCCTTTCCATCGGTCGCCAAGGGGAACAATTTCAGTAGCATCCATCCAATTTTGCAAAATTTTGGTCAGAGATCTTTCCACATCAAAAAGGCTGACCATATCGGCGTCAGGTGTCACAGACTCGATTATTTCAAAAGGTGCATTAAACTTAATTTTTCGAGTTCCTTCATCAATAAACGTTACTTCGTAGCCATCTGATTTGATGTTTAATACTACTCCGGCACCATAATTTTCGTGTTTTATCCTTGAGCCTATTCCCAGCAGTTCCATTTTTATGAGTTTATGTTTTCTATTAAAAATCAAAACTTGTGCCAATACATAAAAAAGATATTAAAGACAGATTAATTGAGAATTTCAAAAATATAAACAACTGAATTTCTGATTTTTGTGCTCATTTTTTTTGGAAATAATTTTTTTAAACTTATTTTTAAAAAAAATATTAATCCTGAAACACCTGATTGCCACAATATTACTTTTAAATGTATTCCATACATCTTCAGCTCAATATACTTCTCTTGGAGCCGAAAACTATGCGATGGCCAATAGCTTAGTCGCATTCCCTAACCGGACTTCAATTTATAATAACCCCGCCGGGATGTCTTTTTTTAAGGAAACTAGCTTGGGTTTAAGCTATTTTAGGGTTTTGCCGATCGAGGGCTTTAATACCTTGGGGGCATGGGCCACGACTCACAAAAAAGGATTTTCTTTTGGTTTTTCAGCCGATAGTTTTGGAGATCAATTCTATAAGGAAAGCAGAGCAGGCCTGGCTATTAGCAAAAAACTTGACAAAGTTTCGATGGGCTTGAAGTTCTCAATATTAAACAATAAAATCGAAGAGGTATCATCAAAACAAACCTTTCTTGGTGAATTTGGTATTATTGTGACTCCGCATCGTTTTTTCAATCTCGGGCTTCATGTAGTCAATTTTACCCGGGCATCACTATATTCCAGTCAAGATTTGCCAACAATAGTTTCTACCGGGGCGATTCTAAATCTTTCCAAAAGTGCCAGGTTTTCGATACAGCTTGATTATCCGTTAAACCGCAAACCCGAATTACGTACTGGCCTTCAATACGCCGTAAGACCTAATCTCAAATTGATGACTGGCATTAATCCGGTTCAAAAAACCGTTCATTTCGGGCTGGGAGGAGTTTTTGATAATAAATCGTTTGATTATGCAGTTGCCACGATTCCATCCGTAGGGTTGAGCCATCATTTTTCTTTACATTATAAAATTAGAGGAAAATGAAAAAAACAATTTGGGTATTTTTTCTTGTGGCAATGGTTATTAAAATCTCTTATGCTCAGGTTTTAATGAAACAGGAAATTGACTTAAATAATTTTATCCAAAATCTGACTCCGGTTCAAACCGAAGATATCAATTATGAAGATTTATATGAAAACCTTTTTACATTATACCAAAATCCCATTGACATTAACCGGGCTGACGCCGCTGAACTGAGGAGTCTGTTTTTGTTAAGTGAATCTAAAATTAATGCAATAATTAGTCACAGGCTAAAATATGGTGCATTTTTGAGTATTTATGAACTCCAGGCGGTTGATGGCATTTCTATTGAAGATATAAGGCTTATTTTACCTTTTATTACGATTAAAAATATTTGGGGGAGTACAAATCTCAAAAATTTTGCTTCAAAATCAACGGAACATTACCTCCTACTTAGAGCTGATCAGATTTTGGAGCCTTCGAGGGGCTATCGGGAAGATAAGTATTTGGGAAGCAGACAAAGGTATTACACCCGTTACAGAATGGCACACGCCAGAGATTATAGCATGGGTTTTGTAAGTGAAAAAGACGCAGGAGAAAAGAAGTTTTTTGATTTTGCAAATTTCCATATTCAGGTTCAAAACAAAGCTTTTTTGAAAAATATTGTTCTGGGAGACTACCTGGTTCAGTTTGGTCAGGGAATGATTTTTTCGGCAGGATTTGCCCCTGGAAAAGGTAGTGAGCCCGTTTATACAACCCGAAGGGGCAATTTGGGAATAAAACCATTTAATTCTGTTTTAGAAAATGGGAGTTTGCGTGGCATAGCAAATACTTTAAAATTTAAAAATCTGGAGATTACGTCAATGTATGGAAGAAATAGGAGGGATGCCTCAGTTACTGAAATGGAAGATGATCAGGATACTTATTTCAGTTCAATTCTAAGCTCTGGTTTTCATCGTACCGAAAGCGAAATTGCAAACAAAGACCAGATAATAGAAAATAATTATGGAGGAAATATCCTTTACAGACTTCCGCATCTGCATTTGGGCTTTTCGGTCTTGCATACTGCTTTTAATCAGGATTTTAAGAAGCGGGAACAATTGTATAATTTTTATGAATTTACCGGAAAAAACAATACAGTTTTAGGTCCCAATTTCTCAATTTCATGGCAAAATTTCAACTTTTTCGGGGAAGCAGCAAGGTCTTCTTCAGGCGGTATGGGTTATATTTTGGGTTCAGTTGGGTCTTTGGGTCCGAAGGTTGAATGGGCTCTTAACCTGCGAAATTATGCTCCCGATTTTCATTCGTTTTATGGTTCAGCTTTTTCGGAAGGCACAAGAAGCATCAATGAGAGGGGAATTTATAATGGTTTAAAATATACGATTAAAAAAGGCCTGGAAGTCTCGGGTTTTTATGATAGATTCAGATTTCCATGGTTGAAATATCAGGTTAATGCTCCCTCGGTTGGGCATGATTACCAGATCAGGCTTTCGCATCGACCCAACAAGATTTTTAATCAGTATATAGCTTGGCACCACGAAGAGAAGCAAAAAAATATTTCTTCAGATGAATTGACCGCCAGAGAGTTGCAAAATACTTTTAGAGATAATATTGTTTATGGTGCCGAATATTTTTGGAATAAAACGATAAAATTTCAATCCAAAATCCAGCGAAATTCATTTATAAAATCGGGAATATCTGATTCAGAAGGTTATGTGATTATTCAGGATGTCGAGGCTAGTATTAAACGGCTTCAATTTAAGGGCCGGATGGCTTATTTCAATACGGATGATTATGATTCCAGAATATATGCTTATGAAAATGACGTACTTTATGCGGTTTCTTTTCCTGCGTATTATGGAAAAGGAATGCGTTATTATGCTATTTTAAGAGTACCCGTTAACCGACACCTGCAAACCTGGATCCGATGGTCAAATACCACTTTGAAAAAAGGAGAAATAATTGGAAGCGGGAATGATCAGTTGCCCGGTAACAAGAAAAATGAGATAAAGATCCAACTGAAATACAGCTTCTAAAACTGTCAATTTAATTTTACTATCAATTCAAAATTAATATCAACTTTATCGTCTATTTTAATCAGTCTGATCGGGCTTTTGGGCGTTATACCGTATTCACTCATTGATATTTTTTTGGTTGATTTTAGTTTGAAGGCATTTTGACCTACTTTCGAAATTTTCACATCTAAAACCTGTGCCATAGCTTTTCCCGCAATTGTGATAATTGTAACAGCGGTGTAGTCATAAGCTTTATTTTGCTCAAATTCCTTAATACTTGACTTAGGAATGGCATTAATGATTTCAACTTTTATTTGTGGATGGGTTTCGGCTTTTAGTGATGTGTAAAGGTCTTTATTCATTAGGCGGTTATTACAATCCAAAGCGGTAGTTCTGATATTTAATTGTGCATTTTGAAAATCTACATGCTTGCTGTATTTATTAAAATCAGCAGTAAGACTAGCCTTTGAAAATTTATCTTTACATCCACATCTAAAATCGGTAATATTGGTTGAACCTTCCAGAGAAAGCACACTCCGATCGTCAATTTGGTAGTTGAGAGTAACAGGCTTTTCAACAAAAAGTAAAAGATAAGATATTAAAATGCTAAAAATCATGATTCCAATATTTGCAAATAAACAGAGCCTCATTACCTGAGACTCTGTTATTTAGTTTTGTTTTATATAAAGCTTAACTTAGAATCCTACGATTGCTTCTATTACTACACCATTGAATTTACCTCCATTAAGGATATTTCCAGTTGGGTAATCAGTGTATTGTTGTTTAACATATTCACCTTTAAGAAGCACGTTGTCAGTTACAAACCATCCACCGGCAAAAGCTACTCTGTCAATTTTTTGTTTGTCAGCTTTTGTAGCAATCATTTGACCATTAACAACATTATATCTTAGTCCAAGAAATACATTTTCTTTTTGTCCTATTCTGTAAATCAAGTCAGTTGCAATTTGATTAGCACTTCTTTTATCAAGTTTTGCAACTTTTTCAGCATTTGTACCACCTTTTGCGTTTTCAAATGTACCAAAGAATTCAAATCCCTGAACTTTTGCAAACAAATTTAATTGAAGAGCAGTAATTTGATTGGTATAACCTGGGTTTACTCTGCCAGAAAATGCATTGGCTGTAGCAGTTGCTGTTTCAGGTTCAAGAACCATCCAATAATTACTACCTGTACGGTCGCCACCATAAAGTGTGCTTCTTCCGCTGTTTTGGTTGGCATAGAACGAACCGGCAACTCTTACTCTTGTTTTTTCAGAAATTGATTTATCATAAGCTAATTTACCATATACTGAAGGTCCTCTTTTTGCAGTTTCAGTAGTACTACCCGGCATCAAAGGTTTTTGTACACCACCATTGATCAAACCATTTGATAATGCTATCATACCTATCACATCATTTTTCTTAACATATACTTCGGCACCAATTTCTGTTGCAAATGCATCCATGATATAGTTTTCAATAAATGGATTGTAAAGAGCATGTCCACCGTCAGTTCTTCTAAAGTGTTGATCACCATAGTTAATTTCCATGTGACCGGCTTTGATAGTCATCACACTACTCAATTTATCCCATATAGCACCTTTGAAAGGTATTTTATCCATTTGAAGGTATCCACCTTTTACCCATGATTCATTGTGGTGTTTGGCAGAAAGGTAAGTAGTTAAATTCAATGCAATACCTTCGGCTAATTGAACGTCAGTATAAAGGTTGGCTTGAGCAACGTTGAAACCTGGAGCTAATCTTGGATATAATTTAACAGCTCCTGCTGCTGGTTGACCTGCATTTTCGTGACTTAAACTCTGAAACTGTTGGGTAAAACCGGCACCGATTCTAACTTTCAAACCTTCAAATTTAGTATCTGTTTCTTTTTTTGTTTCAAACTGGTTTATTCCAGATTTGTCGTACGCACGAAGATTATTAATAGTTGGTTGTTGAGCTAGGGTTACCACTGGCAATGAGAATAAAGCAACTACGGCCATTTTTCCCATTAAGGTATTAAAAGATTTCATAATAGTATAATTTAAAAATTATTGGTTACTGATTAATTAAATATATGATTTTGATTAAATTACTTTTTTAGAACAACATCGAATGCGATGTTAACTTTATCTTCTACTTTGAGGGTTCCAGCCACAAATGAAGGAGGTTTGATACCGAAATTGGTCATCAGGATTACTTCGCTACCTTTAACCTGAATGTCTCCGTTGGCCAAAGTCGTAACTTTCAAAACAAGGTCAGTTGGTTTAGTTACTCCGGCGATGGTAAGCTTCCCATTTACTTTAATAGTTCCTTCTTTTCCATTAAGGTCAGAAGAAAGGGTATTTGTATATTCATAGCTGATGTTAGGAAATTGTTCAGCTTTCAAAGTTTTGTGAGTCCTTTCATCCATCAAGTCTGAGTCATTGTGACTTTTGATCGACTTGGTTTCTATTTTAACGACTGCTGAATTTATTTTTGTAAGATTACCATCATTAAGACCAAAATCTCCGCTAAAAGCTACCTTGGTAACATTTGAAGACCATTTATGCATTGTTGAATTTCCACTTAAAGAAATTTTTGCCGATTTGGCACTGAGCTTGGTTTGGGCGAAGGCTACATTTCCTAAGACAAAGGAAGACAATAGCACTAACGTAATAAGTTTAAGTTTCATTTTTAATATATGATTTTGATGCACAAATATGGTATGATAAAAAAAATGGGAAATGACAAGACTTTGTGTTTTAATAGATGTTTCTCATTTAGTTGTGTGACGATAGTCACAAAATCATTTTTAAGTGTATGAATAACAGTTATTTGTGTCACTTAAAAATACTTAGTATTAATATCTTATGTATTTACATTATTATACAAAAAATATAAATGTAGGTAGTTATAATGTATTAAGTTCCAAACAATTCAATTATTAGTATAGTTATTTGAAAAAAAAGTAAATGCATAATAATTATTTGATAATTGGAGGAAGTTCGGGAATTGGGAAAGCGACCTCTGAAATTTTATCGTCGGGAAATCATCAGGTTTTTGCCAGCTATTTTAAGAAAAATCCTGAGGTCAGCGGAGTGAAATATTTTTATCTGAATGTTTTGGATACAGACTATGATTGGGCCTCGCTTCCTGAAATTGTTCATGGCCTGGTTTATTGCCCGGGAAGTATAAACCTTAAACCATTTTCGAGAATAAGCCCGGAAGATTTTATAAATGACTACAACTTTCAGGTTTTGGGTTTTATCAAAATTTTTAAAGCAATTTTACCCAGACTAAAAATGGCCACTCAATCATCAGTAGTTGTTTTCTCAACCGTGGCAGTTCAACAGGGTTTTCCATTCCATTCTTTGGTAAGTAGCTCAAAAGGAGCAATTGAAGGTCTTGTAAAGGCACTGGCTGCCGAATTTGCACCGCAAATCAGAATTAATGCCATTGCCCCTTCTTTAACCAATACTCCTTTGGCTGGAAATATTTTGAATACACCAGAAAAAATTCAGGCTAATGATGCACGCCACCCGATGAAAAGAATAGGCCAACCCACCGACATAGCTGAAATGGTTGCTTTTCTTCTTTCAGATAAGTCTTCCTGGATTACCGGACAGATTTTTCACGTGGATGGGGGAATTTCCAGCATTAAAAACTAAATAATTCAGGATTTACCACCCAATCCCGTAATCTTCCCCATGATTACTGCTGCCACCCCAAAAACTATTATGCTTCCAATCAAAGTAAATGGCATTGATTGGGCCACTGGTACGAGATTGAAAATCAATTTTATAGCCCATGTTTTTCAGGTTATTGACAGTCCATTCCGGCATTTGGGTGTTTAGCGTTAGGGCACCGGGTTTTTTCTCATGCTTTCCGAAAGATGAAAACATTTGATAAGTTTTGAAACTGGCTGCTTCAGTGGCTTCCTGAACAGTCATTCCAAACTCAACCACATTCAGGAAAAATTGCAACAACAACTGATCTTGTTCGTCGCCGGCTTGTTTTGCAAATGCCAAAAATGGCTTACCGTCTTTCATAGCCAGACTGGGAGTAAGGGTAACCCTTGGCCTTTTGCCGGGTTCTACCACATTAAATGGATTTTCTTTAGCATCCAAAACAAAAGATTGCATCCTTTGGCTGAGGCCTACTCCCGTGTTTCCGGCAATACATGCCGGTACCCAGCCACCGCTAGGGGTAAATGAGCACACCCAGCCTTCTTCATCAGTGGCCACCACTGAGGTAGTACCTGGGGTAAACTCTTCCAGAAACTTATCAGGATTGCCTTGGGTATTTATTTTTCCGAGTTTTTGCCAATCATTTAGTAAATCCAGGAAAGGATTGGTTTTGTTTTCAAAAGGGTAGGGGTCGCCGGGTGCAGCTTTGGGATCGTTTTTCTCCCAATTGATAAGTTTGATTCTCTCTTTGGCATATTCTTTTGAAAGTAAGCCTTTTATAGGTTCTGACGGTGGAAAATATGGGTCTCCATAGTAAAAATCACGGTCAGCAAAGGCCAGATTCATAGTTTGGTAAAGTGTATGAACATATTTTGTAGAATTGTAGCCCATGCCTTTCAAATCAAAGTTTTCGAGCATATTGAGTGTTTGCAAAAACGCCGGCCCCTGGGTCCATTGCTGCAGTTTATACACATCAATACCTTTATAATTGGTACTTAATGGCTCTTCAATGAAAACTTTCCAGTTGGCCAGATCTTGTTTGGTGATCAAGCCACCCTGTTCCTGTGTTCCTCTGGCGATTTCTTCGGCAATGTCACCTTTGTAAAATCGATCATAAGCAGCGTAAATGGCTTCTTTCCGGCTTTTTCCTTTTTTTAGTCCTTCCTGTTCTGTCTGAACCAGTTTATTTAAAGTATTCCAAAGGTCTTTTTGAACAAATATCTCACCGGCTTCAGGGGCTTCTCTTTTTTCTCCCAAATGAGGTAAAAATACTTTTTTAGAATAAGGCCATTGCTTGATCTGGTCTTTTCCTCTTTCGATGGAATTGGCCGTTTGAGCCTCAATCGGGTATCCTTCAGCCATTTGCATTGCCGGAGCCAAAACTTCTTTAAGGCTCAAAGTACCATATTCTGCTAAAATCGTCATCAAACCACCTGCTGTGCCGGGGGTAACCGCTGCCAGCGGACCATATTCCGGTGGGTATTGGTAGCCTTTACTTTTATAAAAATCTGCGGTAGCCCCAGTTGGAGCCACTCCAAGGGCATTGATAGCAATTACTTTTTTACTTTTTGGATTATAAATCAATGCCTGCGTTTCACCTCCCCAGCTAAGTACATCCCACATAGTACATGTGGCCGCAAGCATGGCACATGAAGCATCTACGGCATTACCTCCTTTTGAAAAAATCATTGAACCGGCAGCAGCGGCTAGTGGCTTTCCTGTAATGCCCATCCAATGCTTACCATGCAGGGGCGGTTTTTGGGTTTGGACAGGAAAATTATTGAATGACTGTGCCGTGACAAGGTTTGAAATTGCAAAAAATAGGAAGAGGTATTTTTTCATCTTTTGATAGTTTTCTAAAATAGTTTGGGATGAAAATAACTATAAATTTCTATTTTTAACAAAAAAAAGTATCAAATGCCAAAAATTACCCATATAGCAATCTATTGCTTAGACCTTGAGAAAATGAGAATGTTTTATGAGAAATATTTTGGTGCAAAATCCAATGAAAAATATATAAATGTCACCAAAGGTTTTGAGTCTTATTTTCTTTCACTTGAAGATGGCTGTGCTTTGGAAATTATGACCAAATTAAGTGTAAAAGATTCACCCGGAAAAGAAGAAATGCTAGGCTTGACGCATTTGGCAATAAGTGTTGGAAGTAAAGCAAAAGTAGATGAACTTACTATTTTGTTAGAACAGGAAGGATTTTCAGTAATTGGTCAGCCGCGGACCACCGGCGATGGATTTTATGAAAGTGTAGTTTTGGACCCGGAAAATAATAGATTGGAAATTACCGTCTGAATCCTATTTTTCCTATTTTTGTAGTTAAACCCTATTAAATACTTTTAAATGCTTCATCGTTTTTGGATACCCTTTCTATTGGTATCTCATGTAGTTTTTGCCCAGGATGCAGAAGTTTTCAAACCTTCGGTTGAAAAAGTAAAAATTCAGGCCACTGAAATATCCGGTCATATCAAAATTGATGGAAAATTGGATGAACATTTTTGGAAAAATGCCTCTCCCTTTTCTGATTTTCGGGAAATAGATCCTCATCAGGGCAAAATACCTGACCACCTCACCGAAGCCAGGGTTTTGTATAATAAACATTTTTTGTATTTCGGAATATTTAATAAAGATTCTCTTGGAAAAAAATCCATAAGAGTAATTGACTTCAAACGAGATTTCAACCCCCGCACTTCAGATTTTCTTGGCCTGGCGTTTGACGGCTTCAAAGACCACAGAAATGCTATGGTATTTACTACCAATCCTTATGGCGTTCAGCGAGACTTTCTGGCTTTTGACGACAGCTACATAGATTTGGATTGGGATGGTCTTTGGAAAATCAGAACTTCCAGAACTGACTCCGGATGGTACGCTGAATACGCCATTCCCTGGAAAACCTTAAGATACTCAAAGTCAATAGATTCAACTCAAACCTGGGGTTTTAATATCAATCGCATGAGAAGAATGACATTTGAAAATTATGCCATGTCGCTCTATCCCAGGTCATACTCCGTTTTGAGAATGGATTATGCGGGTCAACTTACAGGTCTTAAACCTCCACCGCCATCTACCAATATCAGAATTCAACCCTATGTATTAAGTTCTTTTGATTTTTATGAAAATGTAAAAAATAAAAAACCTGAAGATTATGGACTTAAGTTTGGGGGAGAATTAAAATGGGCTATTACCCCAAATTCGGTTTTAGATTTAACGGCAAACACTGATTTCGCACAAGCCGATGCTGACAGGCAGGTAAATAATGTTACCCGATTTTCCGTGTTTTTCCCTGAAAGACGACAGTTTTTTCTCGAAAATTCATCCTTATTTGGCGTAAGTGTGGCTCAGGCAAGTGATATGTCGGGTGGCTCGATGCGGATACAGCCATTTTTCAGTCGTACAATTGGACTTGATGCCACAGGAAATCCAATACCGATTGATGTCGGTGGGAGATTTGTCCATCGTTCACTCAAAAACAATTTCGGCGGGATGCTGATTAAGCAAAGGGACAATGAAAAAATGCCATCCACTATTTTTGGAGTAGCACGGTATTCGAGGAATTTCGGGAAGCAAAATCGGGTAGGGGGAATTTTTACGGCAAAAAATAACTTACTCAATACCAATTTGATAGGTACGATAGATGGTTTTTTCAGACTTACTGAAACCCACTCATTAAACTGGATGTTATCGGGCTCGAAGGATACCAAACTTAATATGTCAGGTGTAGCGGGTGCGGCACAGTATTTTTTTACCAATAATCAGTGGAAAATATGGTCAACACATACCATCGTTACCAAAAACTACAATCCTGAGATGGGTTTTGTATCAAGAAACGATGTGATTGGTACCACACCGGGTATTTTTTGGTATAATCGTGGAAACTGGATTCCTTTCAAAAAACTGTTGCGATCGTATGAGCCAAGTTTATTGGTAGAAGTTTATCATCAGGCAAGTACACTTAAGTTGACAGAAAGTAATGTGGGGATTAGTCCATTATGGTTCATGTTACAAAATGGAGGATTTTTCGGACATATTTTTACCCCATTCTACCAAAATCTTACCACTGGATTCTCACCGCTAGGTGTAGCAATAGCTGCTGGTAAATATAGTTACAACCGCCATACTTTTTATTATAGTACAGACGGCTCAAAAAAACTAAGCTTTGTCTGGAACGGCGATTACGGTAAGTATTTCGATGGCAAACTGCAGACATCAGATTTCAGGCTAAACTTTGCTCCTTTGCCTCATGTAGCTCTCAATGTGCGGTTTAACAGAAACAAATTCATTGAAGTAGGAGAAGAAAAGACCTCAAAAAATGTTGATTTATGGACTCTGGAAAGTCGTCTGGCTCTTAATCCAAGACTGCAGTTAATTGGTTTTTATCAGAGAAATATTGATCAAAATGCCAATAATGTAAACCTTCGTCTCGCATGGGAATACCAACCCTTGTCTTACATTTATCTTGTACTTAATAAACGTGAATTTGTATCAGATTTGCGACCAGATCAAAGAGCCCGTGAAGATCACGCCATTGCAAAAATTAGTTACCTGAAACAATTTTAAAGATTATTGACTTACTCTTTTTACAAATAATTGAGTATTTTCATTTTCAATTTCTTTAAATTTGAAATATTAACCCTTCATCATAATGAACAAAAGCTTCAAGTATATTTTTTCTTTTTTACTAAGTTTTCAATCCATTTTCATTTTTGGTCAAAAAAAACCTGAATTTCTGACTGATTATAATCAAAAATGGGTCGATTCGGTTTTTAATACTTTGACTTTAGAGGAAAAAATCGGGCAGCTGCTGATGCCACGTGGCAATGTGGGTTTTAAAGGATACACCCCCGAGAAGCTGAAAATGTGGGTAGAAAAATATAAAATCGGAGGATTAGTATTTTTTGGTGGACAGCCCAGTGTGCAGGCAGGAATCGTGAATCAGCTGCAGGCCGTTTCTAAAGTTCCCATGCTCATCGGGGTGGATATGGAATGGGGCATGGCCATGCGACTAGATAGTACGGTGCGTTTTCCATATCAAATGGCCCTTGGAGCAATGCCGGGCGGCGAAGATTTGATTTATCGAATGGGTCAGGAAGTGGCCAGACAATCAAAAAGAATTGGTATTCATGTAAATTATGCCCCGGTTGTCGATATCAACAACAACCCCAAAAATCCTGTGATTAACTTCAGGTCGTTTGGAGAAGATAAAATGGCCGTTAGTAACAAAGCGTTGGCTTATATGATGGGTATGCAAAGTCAGAAGCTCATCACTACTGCCAAGCATTTTCCGGGTCACGGTGATACCGGAGTGGATTCACATTATGATTTGCCGGTGATTTCGCATGATAAAAAGCACCTTTCTGAAAATGAACTATTTCCATTTAAATATCTGATAAATAATGGATTGTCTGGAGTGATGACCGCTCACCTGAGTATTCCTTCATTAGATAATACCCCAAATCTGGCCTCAACGTTTTCAACAAATATTGTATCTGACTTACTCAGAAAGGAGCTGGGTTTTGAAGGGCTCACCTTTACCGATGCCATGGATATGCAGGGTGCTGTAAAATATTTTCCCAATGGCGAAGCTTTGGTAAAAGCAATATTGGCGGGAAACGATATTCTGGAGACTTTTGAAGACGTTCCATTGGCAGTAGATGCAATCAAGGCTGCAATAGATTCCAAAAAATTGCCCATTGAAATTTTGGATCAGCGGGTGAAAAAAATTCTGAAAGCTAAATCATGGGTGGGGCTGGATCATTATGAACCCATAAAATTAGAAGGCCTTATTGAAGATTTAAATACTATAGAATCTGACTTTTTGAATAGAGTGATGGCTGAAAAAACGCTTATTGCTATTTCCAACAAAAACGAAATAATACCGGTTAAAGATTTGACAAAGAACACCTTAGTGGTTTCCATTGACAGTGATAATATGACTGATTTTCAGAAAATGGCGGCTAATTATACCCAGATTTCTACCTTAAATATTAATTCATCAAAAGTTGATTCCACCAGGCTTATTTCTGACCTTGAGACTATCAAAAACGCCGGCAATCTGATCGTAGGTTTGCATCTTAGTAATATCAGACCGGGTGCCAAGTATGGGGTAAATTCTGTCAATCAGGCTATTATAAATGAGATTTCCAAAAGGGAAGATGCTATTTTAGTGGTGTTCGGAAATATTTATGCACTTGATAAATATGAAAATATTGATGCATTTGATGGCCTGATTTTGACAGGTCAACTTTCAAAATATACAGAAGAGGCTGCGGCAATGGCTGTTTTTGGAGGAATTGACATATCCGGAAGATTACCTGCAAGTATCAATGAAAAATATAAACTCAATGATGGCATGAATGTCTCCAATATTGGGCGACTTTCCTATGGAATTCCTGAAATGGCAGGTCTTGACAGTAAGATTTTTAACCGCAGAATTGACTCGGTTCTTAATTTGGGTTTAAAAGAAAAAGCTTATCCGGGAGCTGTGATGCATGTGGCTAAAAACGGAAGGGTAATTTACCAAAAGGCAGTCGGATTTCATACTTTTGAGCAAGCCGACCAAAATGAGAAAGTTTTAAGGGCAAAGCCTGACTTTGAGAAAGGAAATCAATCAGACGTGATGGACAATCCGAATAACCTTACGGCACAAAAACAACTCAAATCAAACGGAACTATTCCAAAAGGTACTGTCAGACCCGATGATATTTATGATTTTGCCAGTGTAACTAAAACCACCACTGCCGGGTTAGCCATCATGCAAATGGCCAGTGAAGGGAAATTTGATATCGATAAAACTTTTGCTGATTATTATCCGGAGTTTAAAGGTTCAAATAAGGAAAACCTCACTTTCAAAGATATGCTCACCCATCGGGCAGGCTTGAAAGCATTCATACCGTTTTGGGTTAATTGTGTCGATAGTATTGCTACTTTGCAAAAAGCCGTTGAACTTCATCCCGAGCTGGAGAACGATTTTTTGAAAACTTATAAAAAACAGAATTTCTTCCAAAAATTGCTTAAAAAAGCTCCAAAATACACCATTGAATACGCCCATACGCTCAAAACCAATAAGAACATTTGGAACAAAGCTGTAAGTGCAGAAAGTATCGCATGGAAACCGGGAATTTTTTCAAATATAAAATCGGATGAATATGCCATTGAAATCACCGATTCGATGTTTATGAATAAAAACTATGTTCAGGAAATCATGAAGCAAATTAAAGAGTCTCCTGTAAATCCTGCTCAGGGATATGTTTACAGCGATTTGCACTATATGACTTATCCTTTTATCATTCCGACCATAACCGGAAAAGACATGGAGACTTATTTGAAAGAAACCTACAGGGCTATCGGTGCATATTCTTTGTCTTATAATCCCAAAAAACAATTTGGTTTAGATAGAATTGTACCTACAGAAAAAGACATTTTGTATAGAAAAACGCTGGTTCACGGGTATGTGCACGATGAAGCCGCTGGCATGATTGGTGGAGTTTCGGGCCATGCCGGATTGTTTGGAAATGCCAATGATTTGAGCAAATTGTTGCAATTATATCTTCAAAAAGGGTATTTTGGAGGAAAACAATTTATTAAACCTGAAATTGTTGATAATTTCACCGAATATCAGTTTCCTTATGAAGGTAACCGTCGAGGAATCGCATTTGATAAGCTCGATTTTAATAAGAAAATCTCTAATGGACCCCAAATGGCCTCGGCTAAAAGCTATGGTCATTCTGGTTTTACCGGAACATTTTATTGGGTTGATCCACAATATGACCTCACTTATGTATTTTTATCAAACAGGGTTTATCCGACTCGGGACAATAACAAAATTGGCTCTTTGAATATCAGGACAGAAGTTGGAAATCAAATTATTAAGACCATAAAAGGTAAGTAAGATCAGAGAAATTTTGACTATCAAAAAACAAAAATACCTTTCATGATTAAATGTCACCTCTAACCGGGTGACATTTTTTTGTCCGAAAATATCCCCAAATCTTTATCTACCTTTGCAAAATGGAAAAAATCTTGAAGAAACTCGGAATTGCAGAGAGAAATGAAATGCAGCTTGAGGCTGAGAAAAGCATTTCAGAGAATAAAAATACTTTACTTTTATCTCCTACCGGTTCCGGAAAAACACTGGCATTTTTGATTCCATTGCTGGATATTATCAATAAAGATTTACCTCAAATTCAAGTGCTTATTTTGGCACCTTCCCGTGAGTTGGCGATGCAAATTGAGTCAGTTTGGCGGGAAATGGGTACCGGAATTAAAATCAATTCTTTTTATGGTGGCCATACCGTGGAGGTCGAGATGAATAACCTCAAAAATCCTCCATTGGTACTGGTGGGTACTCCAGGCCGTATTGCTGATCATTTTACCCGAAATTCCATACAATCCAAAAGTATTAAAACCATTGTTTACGACGAATTTGACAAGTCACTGGAGATGGGTTTCCATGAACAGATTCAATATATACTTGATAATCTGCCCAAACCTTCTAAACAGGTTTTTGTTTCTGCAACGCAAGGTATTAGCATTCCGGAATTTGTGGATTCTGAACATTTAAATGTTTTGGATTTTATTGATGAAAAGTCTGGAAACCAAAAATTGAGTTTGAGATTTGTGAAAACAAAAAACAAATCTGAGGCGATAATTACACTTTTAGGCCAAATTTCTCAGGAACCTACTTTGATTTTCTGCAACCAACGCGATGAAGCGGAGGAGCTGGCCGGTTTATTATACCAGAAACAAATCAATTGTGTAATTTTTCATGGGAAAATAGAACAAGTTGACCGGGAAAAAGCTTTGATAAAATTCCGCAATGGTAGCGTAAGGTATTTGATAAGCACCGATTTAGCGGCAAGAGGTTTAGATATCCCTGAAATTGAGAATGTTATACACTATTCTCTTCCATTTCATGCTCAGGAATTTATACATCGCAATGGCCGCACTGCCAGAATGAATGCTTCAGGAACAGCCTATTTTTTTGATAATCCTGAGGAGAAATTACCCGATTATGTCGGAGATTTAGCAACAGAACTCATTCTGGAAGAAAAACAAAAACTCCCGGCAAAGGAAATTTGGAGTACGGTTTATTTCAGTGGCGGAAAAAAAGACAAAATTAACAAAATTGATATTGTAGGTTTTTGTTTACAAAAAGGGGGTCTTAATAAAGAGGAATTGGGTAGGATAGAAGTGCAGGATTTTGTTTCTTATGTGGCAGTCAAAAGTTCTAAACTGGTTTCCTTTCTTAAAACCATAAAAGACCAAAAAATCAAAGGCAAAAAAATGAAGATAGAATTGGCAAGATAAAAGAAAAGGCAGCTTTTAGGGCTGCCATTTCTTTTAATTTATATCAGTTTTTCAGACATTAAATCTGAAATGCATCACATCTCCATCTTTAACGATATATTCTTTTCCTTCAATTCTAAGTTTTCCGGCTTCGCGACATGCGGCTTCGGTGCCATAATTAATTCGGTCATCAAACGCAATCACCTCTGCTTTGATAAATCCTTTTTCAAAATCGGTATGAATCACACCAGCCGCCTGAGGTGCCTTCCATCCTTTGTGGATTGTCCAGGCACGAACTTCCTGTACACCGGCAGTAAAATAGGTAGCTAAATCAAGCAGCGTATATGCCGAACGGATCAATTTGTTCAACCCTGGCTCAGTCATTTTGTATTCTTCAAAAAACATTGCTTTGTCGTCGGCATCTTCCATCTCCGAAATCTGTGCTTCAATGGAGTTGTTCAAAACAATCATTTGATTTCCTTCTTCATCTGCTACTTTTTGAAGCATCTCGGAATATTTATTCCCTGTTAGCATTGAGGCCTCGTCCACATTGGCAACATAAAGTGTAGGTTTGATTGTCAACAAAAACATATCTTCTACCGAAACCATCTCTTCTTTGGTCAAGCCCAATTGTCTTACGTTTTTGCCTTGCTCGAGCCATGATTTTACTCTTTCACATATTTCCAAATCAATCTTTGCCAGGGCATCTCCGCCTACACGTGCTTGTTTGGCGATTTTCTGAATTTTCTTTTCTACGCTTTCAAGGTCTTTCAGTTGCAGCTCTGTATCAATTATTTCCTTATCTGAAACAGGATTGATTTGACCTTCCTCTCTAAGTACATTTTCGTCTTCAAAGCATCTCACCACATGAATTATGGCATCTACCTCACGGATATTGGCCAAAAATTTATTTCCCAGTCCTTCTCCACGGCTTGCTCCTTTCACAAGTCCGGCGATATCCACAATCTCTATTTGAGTGGGTACTACCCGGTTTGGCTTTACAATTTCTTCCAATTGATCAAGACGGGTATCAGGTACATCAACCAGGCCCACATTGGGGTCTATTGTACAAAATCTATAATTTGAGGCCTGTGCTTTAGCACTGGTTGAAACCGCATTGAAAAGTGTTGATTTGCCTACATTGGGTAAGCCTACTATCCCAGCTCTTAAAGCCATATTTTCTTAATTTTTTCGCAAAATTACTCTAATTCTTATGTTTTGGCAAATCGGCATTGTTTTTACCT
The DNA here is from genome assembly GCA_016722655.1 of Cytophagaceae bacterium. NCBI lineage: Bacteria > Pseudomonadati > Bacteroidota > Cytophagia > Cytophagales > Cytophagaceae > Cytophagaceae bacterium. The sequence continues at coordinate 765,753 of JADKIR010000005.1, read as the reverse complement.
GCCATATTTTTTTATCTATTGGATTTGTTTTTATTATTTATAGAAAATTGATATTGGAAAAATGATTCTATTTTTAAGAACAACTACTTTAATTATTTTACAAAACACTTTGATTTCAGACATTTATGATTTAAATTTAAGCAAACAAACCTTAAATTATTATGAAAAAAAACATGGGATTGATTGATCGCGGCCTCCGGGTTTTGGTGGCTCTGGTTCTGGCTTTTCTTTATTACAATGGTACACTTACCGGCACATGGGGCATAGTTGCTTTAGTTATTGCCGTCGTATTTTTACTTACCAGTCTAATTAGTTTTTGCCCTCTTTACACTGTTATCGGGCTGAATACTTCAGACAAAAAGGAATAAAAAAAAGTACCTCACCCATGGGTGAGGTACTCCTCAAATTGAATCACGACGGATTAATATCTTTCTCTTCTTTGAGGTCTTTCGCCTTTTGGTTCAGCTACTTTAACCACAATAGTACGTCCGTCAAGTTCTGTTTCATTCAGAGCGTTAATGGCATTTTTTGCCTCAGCGTCATCTGGCATTTCTACAAAGCCAAAGCCTTTTGAGCGACCTGTAAATTTGTCCATAATAATTTTGGCTGAATCAACAGTGCCAAATTCTTCAAATGCACCCAATAGAGTGTCATCAGAAGTGTCGTAATTCAATTTTGCTACGAAAATGTTCATTTGAAAAAAAAATAAAATTTGAAAAATAGAGCAAAACAACGTAGCGAATTCAAAGAATAATTGGTAATTATACCAGAAAGGCAAACGAAGAAAACTCGAAAACGCTGTAAAGGTAGAGGTATAATTTGTATTTCCAAATTTTTTTTATAAATAAATCAATTTTTTGGAATTATAATTTACTAAAAGTGAGATAATTATATTTTGAAAGTTGGCAATTAGGCTAAACTTTTAACATTTTGTTAGGATAATTTGTAACATTATCACTCTCAATTTCGTATTTTTTTTTAATTCACAACAATAAAAACCTACTGCCGTTTTATATTTGTTGAAAATCATTTTTTTGAATCCTGACTGGCAGAAAAATTTGTAAATAGTTTTATGAGAAAAATTATCATTGTGCTTTTTGGATTGTATTTCGGTTTTAGTTCTTTCGAGAGTTTTTCACAAATAAAAAACTATAAAAGAGGACTGAGTAGCATGGAAAGTGGCAATTTTGATATTGCAATCAAAGAGTTTTTAAAAGTTAAAGATATTGACAGTAGCCAGGTTGGAGTTTTGAATCTCAAAATCGCAGATTCTTATCGTTTGTCAAACCGCTGGATAGAAGCTCTTCCTTATTATGAAAAAGCTGTAAAAAAGGATGTTTCTGATCCTGATTTGCTTTTCAATTATGCCTACGCACTCAAATCAAACGAAGAGTACGATATGGCAAAAGACTATTTTCAGAAATTTCTTGAAACCAAACCCGCCAATAAAGTGCTCACCGAAAGAGCCCTCCGTGAAACCAATACATTACAGATGATTGGCTCTCTAAAAGAAAAAAATGCCGGGCTGGAGTTTAAAAATTTATCAGAATTGAATACCTGGGGTATCGAGTATTCAGGAATGATACTGGATGGATCTTTTGTTTTTTCGGCCAGTAAAAAAGAGAAAACATATTCCAATGGTCTGCCATTTCTCGGAATTTACAAAGTAAAAATTAAAGAAGACCTCTCCGTGCAGGGAACCGTAGAACCCTTTTCTTCAAAAATTCTGGACCCTGACAGGAATGAAGGCTCACCTACTTTTACTCCTGATGGTAAAACCATGGTTTTTGCCAGAGGAAATTCGGGTAAAAGAAAAGATAATTCCTCTGATGTGGATTTGTATCTAAGCAGATATGTGGCGGGTGAAGGTTGGACTGAGCCTCGATTGGTAAGTGCCTCAGATTCGGCATCTTGGGATGGTTCTCCTGCCTTTTCACGTGATGGAAAAACCTTGTATTTTGCCTCCGACAGACCTGGTGGGAGTGGTGGATTAGATATTTACCGGGTTAATATGGATGCCTCGGGTCGATTTGGGAATGCGGCCAACATGGGTAAAGCAATAAATACCGCCGGCGATGAAATGTTTCCTTTTGTGTCAGAAGATGGCAAACTTTATTTTGCTTCTGACGGGCATCCCGGGCTTGGTAAACTGGATTTATTTGTTGCGGTTAGGTCTGGAGGAAAAATTACTGTTGAAAATCTCGGACTTCCATACAACAGCTCAATGGATGATTTTGGCTTGTCTTTTGATGAAAATGGAAATCAGTTTTTTACGTCAAACCGTGCTGCAGGCAAGGGCTCTGATGATATCTATTTCTATCAGGCTCCGCCAAAACCTAAAGAAGAAGAAGTAGCCGAAAATGGAGAAAACCCCAATAATAAACCTTCAGGCACTCCTGAAAGTGAAAATAGTAAGGTAGTTAATTATTATTTAAACGTTAATGTATTTACACAAATAGCCGACAAAACTGTTGCTTTAGATTCTTCTGGTATCAAAGTTCTGAAAATCGAAGGAGGCATTGAAGAGCAAATTAGTGAGCACATGCTGACGAATGGAAAATCGGAACCAATAAAATTGGAAGAAGATACTGATTATGTGATTCTCGCAGAAAAAAGTGGGTTTTTATCAAAAAGAGCCGAATTTACGATGTATGGTAGAAGCATTCCCGTACCATTGTTAACAAAACCTGTAACTGATACAACTTATATTACCAACATAAATCTTGAGCAAATCTTTATTGGAAAAACTTTCAGGCTGGAAAATATATATTATGATCTCGACAAATATGATATCAGACCCGATGCAGCTCTGGAATTGGACAAACTGGTACAGATTTTAAAGGATAATCCTACCATAAAAATTGAGCTGGGATCACATACCGATATCAGAGGGACCGATTTGTATAACATCAGATTGTCGCAAAGACGTGCTGAGGCGGTTATTAACTATTTGTCTATCAAAGGGATATCCAAGGAAAGGCTGGAAGCAAAAGGCTATGGTGAAACAGAGTTAATTATTCAGAATGCCAAAGATGAAGAAGAGCATCAGGTAAACCGGAGAACCGAATTTAAAGTTCTGGAATTTATCAAAGCCACAGAATCTGAATAGTTTTCATGAAATAATAATTTTGAAATGGTTAAAGTATTGTTTTTCTGGATAATATCATTGAATATTTTGATAGCTCAAACCAAAATTATCCCTTTATATGAAGGTGCAGCACCCGGCTTGAAACCGGGTTTAAATGTTAAGGAAGATTTGAAAGTTGGGGAAACTGACGGAATTACAAGGCTAAGGGATATTACTATACCCACCCTTACAGTTTTTTTACCAAAAAATAAAACCTCCGATGCTGCTGTTATCATCTGTCCTGGCGGAGGCTATTACATATTGGCATGGGACCATGAAGGTACCAGTATAGGGGAATGGTTTGCCAAAAGAGGAGTAACCGCCTTTGTTTTGAAATACAGACTTCCACAGCCGGAGCTTTTTGAGAATTCGGAAATAAGACCCCTTCAGGATATTCAGCAGGCCATTAGGTTTGTAAGAAAAAATGCAACTGGATACAAATTGAATCCAGTCAAAATAGGAGTGATGGGTTTTTCGGCGGGTGGACATTTGGCTGCAACAGCTTCAACACACTTTAATAAACAGGTAGGTGAAATCGTAGATACGAATGTTAATGTCAGACCAGATTTTTCGATTTTGATGTATCCGGTTATTAGTTTTACTGATGGACTGGCACACCTGGGCTCGAGAGATAATCTTTTAAATAAAAATATTTCTTTAGAAAAAATCAAAGAGTACTCCAATGAACTTCAGGTAAATAAAGACACACCGCCGGCATTTTTGGTTCATGCTATTGACGATGGTGTATTGGTGGGTAATAGTATTGAGTATGTAAAAGCACTGAAATCGCAAAATATTCCTGTAGAAATGCACATTTACGATAATGGAGGGCATGGATTTTCAATGAAAAAGTCAAATACCGGCCCGGTTGCCAAATGGCCGGATAGGCTCGCAGAATGGATGCAAGCTCACAATTGGATGAAATAATGTAATCTTGGTTCAAAATTTGCGGTAGCCATTTAATAAAAAATGAATTGTATATTTTTTTTTAAATAAGTTTAAGGTTAATTTTATACATCAAATCGATATTAAACATTTCAAAATATGAAAAAATTAATACTTTCAGTAGGCATCGGACTAATAGCCGGCTCAGTTTCAGCTCAGGTTGTTAATTCTACCCTTATTCATGTAAATGAGGGTGCAGTTCTTAGTTTGGGGTCTTCTGTTGTAAACAATGGCGAGATTTCGAATAACGGCAAGGTGATTCTTAAAGGTGACCTTACCAACAATGCCAAAATTTCGTCTAAAGGCGATATGGTGTTTAATGGTAATAGCACACAAGAAATTAATGGTTCTGAAAAATTAGAGGTTTCAAGAATTTCCGTTGAAAATGATATTAACATTAAGTCATCGGTAAAAGTAAATGAATCAATTAATTTTCAAAGAGGAATTGTAACTACCGAAGATGCTGTACTTTCTCTTGGTGAAAATGCAAAATACACTGGAGCAAGTGATATTTCACATGTTGCTGGTTCAATGCAAAAGTCAGGTGTTGGAAGTTTTGACTTTCCGGTGGGTGATGGGGCAACTTTGAGAAGTTTTGAAGTTAAAAACCTTAAAGGTAATACAGTAGAAGCCAAATATGTAGCTCGCAACCCAATGGATGTTTCTACTGAGTTGGATTACAATATGGAAGAAATCAACCAAACTGAGTATTGGGTGCTTAGTACAGCCAACAATGCCGATTTGGATGTTAAACTTTCTGACAACAGTGATGTGGCCTATTTGAAAGGTGGAGTTTGGGTAAAATCCAAAAAAGGTTTTAATGCCAGTAACGGTGTAAGTTTTACATCAGGTAAAGGCAAAAACATTGTTCCTGAAATTGGGGTATGGCCTAATCCTACCTACGGTGAGTTTAATTTGAAACTTACCGGGATGAGAGATACCGACAACATTACCGTTGAAATAGTTAATCTGGATGGTAGAAAAGTGATGAGCATGGAAGGTACCGTTCAGCAACTGAGAAAAGCATATTCTTTACCCAAAGGTTTGGTTACAACTAACCTGACTATCAGAGTGGTAAATGGAGAAGAGGCGATGACTCAGAATTTGATTTTGCATAGATAAATTTTATAGTAGAATATTAAAAAAGGCCGTCCTTTGGATGGCCTTTTTATTTTTCAAATCCCATAAAATCTGCAGGCATTACCTCCAAAAATATCAGATTTTTCGGTTGAAGAGAGTTTTTCGAAATAAGATTCCACAATTTCCAGTTGTTTTGAATACTGAGCTGCCAATGTGCAAACCGGCCAATCGGAGCCATAAACCAGTCTTTTTGTACCAAAAGCTCCTAAAACCATATCGAGATAGATATAGAAATCTTCCTTTTGCCAGCCCGACCATTCGGCTTCTGTAACCATTCCCGACACTTTACACATTACATTGGGCAATTCCCCTATTTTTTGCATATAATTGGCCCATTGACTTACTTTTTTATCTTTTATGTAAGGTTTCGCCATATGGTCGATTATAAACTTATTGTCAGGGCAATTTTTTATCAAAGTTTTGGCTTCTTTGAGCTGGTGAGGGAAAATTAAAATATCATAACAAAAGTCAAATTCTGAAAGTGTTTTTACACCGGATATAAATGCCGGATTAGTAATAAAGCCTTCTTTTTCGGCTTGTAAAACATGCCTGAAGCCTTTGATGACAGGTGTTTTCTTGAATTCCTGCAATTGTTCTTTGAGATTCTCCGATTGCAAATCTACCCATGCTACAATCCCTTTAATGAAGTCGTTTTTGGCAGCAAGTCCGAGCATAAAGTCATTTTCTTCCAAAATCTGGTTAACCTGCACCGAGACACATCCATCAAATCCATTTTCTTTTAATATGGGAGCAAGGTTTTCCGGTAAAAAATCTTTTTTAATTACTGACATGCTGTCGTCAATCCATCCGAAGTCTTCAGTATTATATTTCCAGAAATGCTGGTGAGCGTCTATTTTCATTTTTCTGATGTTTTTATCAAAAATATTAAAAAATTTCTGGATGATTTCCAAAAAACCTTTTTTCTGTTTTAACAATAAAATTTCTCAAAATAAACACCTTATCAAAGTCTTCAAAAAATACGGATTGGGCATCGCCTTCTACCTGAAATGTATGAGCAGTAATATTAGAATAATTTCTGTTTTTAAGTTCAGTAAATTCAACTGGTGAAATGTGTTTCAGGATTTCTCCGAATTTTTCCTTTTCTTCATCCATTTCCAGAAATACCAGACTTTCATAAAAAGCCGGAACCAGGTGTGCATCAAACCAGAAAAAACGATAAATTCCTCCTTTTGAGATTGATTTTTCGAGCTTTTGTATCAAAAATATCAGGAAGTAAAACCGGTTTTCACTTTCTTTTCCCCTGACTACATTTCTGAAAATATATTTATGATTTAAAACCAGATTTATATAATCCTCATTTGTGTCAGAATGTTGAAAATCAGGTAATTCCAGGAAGGATTCAAATTTTTTTTCAGTGGTTTTTCTATATTTTCGGGCAGAAACCAAAAGCCTTAATCCCAAAGCAGCTAAAAGCAGAAGCCTGAATTCCAATGGGACCCTCATCTTAATTTATCAGTATTAAGGTTTGATTTTGTCTTTTAGAAAATGTGCTGTATAGTTGTTTTCAATTTTTGTCATTTCATCTGGCGTACCTTCAAAACACACGTAACCCCCTTTATCTCCACCTTCCGGGCCGAGATCAATGATCCAGTCTGAGCATTTGATTATTTCCATATTGTGTTCAATAACCACAACGCTATCGCCCTGATTTACAAGGGCATTAAGAGCCTTCAAAAGCTTTTTGATATCATGAAAATGCAATCCCGTGGTAGGTTCATCAAAAATAAACAAGGTCCTTCCTTTATCAGAATTCCCTTTTCCTAAGAAGAATGCAAGTTTTACCCTTTGGGCTTCTCCTCCTGATAGCGTATTGGAAGCCTGACCTAGTTTGATATAGCCCAATCCCACGTCTTGAAGGGGTTGCATTTTTTCTGCGAGCTTGGGTTGACTGGCTCTGAAAAATTCCAATGCTTCGTCCACAGTCATGTCGAGGATTTCAGCAATGTCTTTGTCCTGATATTTTACTTCTAATACTTCTTTCTTGAATCTTTTGCCATGGCAGCTTTCGCAAGTGAGTTTTACGTCTGCCATAAACTGCATTTCGATGGTCTGGTGGCCTTCTCCCTGGCATGCCTCACAACGGCCCCCTTCTACGTTAAATGAAAAATGAGAGGGTTTATAATCACGGGTTTTCGAAAGAGGCTGCTCGGCCATGAGAGCCCTCAGAGTATCATAAGCTTTTATATAAGTAACCGGATTGGAACGGCTTGATTTTCCAATAGGATTTTGATCAACCATTTCAACCTGAGTGATACGGCTTAAACTACCTGAAAGATCCTCAAAACGACCTACATCGTCACCGAAATCACCTTTCAACTTTGCCAATGCAGGATATAGGATTTTCCTGATTAGGGTTGATTTTCCGGAACCTGATACACCGGTTATTACCGTAAACACACCCAAAGGAATTTTTACTGAAACGTCTTTCAGATTATTTTCTTTGGCTCCATTGATTGAAATAAAATCAAAGAATTTTCTTCTGGTTTTAGGAAGAGGAATGGTCTCTTTTCCACTTAAAAAATTGACAGTATGACTTTTGTTGCCAGCCGGAATTATATCATCCCATTTGCCCTGGTAAACCAGCTCGCCACCAAGATTACCTGCATCAGGACCAATGTCTATGATTTCATCAGAGGCCTTCATTACATCTTCTTCGTGTTCTACCACTATTACAGTATTACCCAAATCTTTCAGTGATTTTAGAACACTTACAAGCCTTTGAGTGTCACGAGGGTGAAGTCCTATACTCGGTTCATCCAGGATGTACATTGAGCCTACCAGTGAGCTACCCAATGAAGTAGCTAAGCGTATTCGTTGGGTTTCGCCTCCGGAAAGAGAATTTGAAAGGCGGTTAAGTGTCAAATATCCAAGTCCAACTCTTTCCATAAAATCGAGCCGGTTGTTGATTTCTATCAGTATTCGCTTGGCTACTTTGTATTGGTAATCATTAAGCTCCAGATTTTTAAAAAATGTCGTAACCTCTGAAATGGGCATCAAAACCAAATCAATAATCGATTTTCCGGCGATTTTCACATAAGAAGCATCTTTTCGTAGTCTTGAACCCCGGCAGTCGGGACATACTGTTCTGCCGCGATATCTGCTTAGCATGACACGATATTGAATTTTGAAGGTTTGTTCTTCCAGAAACTTAAAAAAATCGTTTAAGCCTGCAAAATGTTCATTTCCGGTCCAAAGTAACTGGTATTGATCTTCGGTCAGGTCTTTTATGGATCTGTGAATAGGAAAGTCGAATCTTATACCTTTTCTGATCAATGGCATAAGCCAGTCATTCATTTTTTCAGACCTCCAGGGTGCGATTGCACCTTCAAATACGGAAAGGTTTTTATCGGGGAAAACGAGGTTATCGTCAATACCCAAAACGTTACCAAATCCTTCGCATCGTTTACAGGCACCATAAGGATTATTAAATGTAAAAAGATTTACTGATGGAGATTCAAAGGTTATTCCATCTAATTCAAAACGATCCGAGAATTTTTTCGTAATTTTTCCTTCCTCGGTTGCAATTTGTATTTCAACCTCGCCTTCACCCTCAAAAAATGCTGTTTGAATTGAATCTGAAAATCTAAATTGTGTATCTTCATCAGGATTTCCGGATTCGTCAAAATGTACTACTGCTCTGTCAATCAGAATTTTATATTTTGATTTCTCATGTATTTTTTTGTCAAAATTCTCAATCACTTCTTCAATCAGCATCATTTCTTCATTGACCAGAATACGGCCAAAACCTTTTTTTAAAAGCAATTCCAGCTCTTTTTCGAGGGTTTTTTCATGATTGGTTTTTAATGGACAAAGTACCATCACTTTGGTGTTCTCCGGAAAAGAAAAAAGATAATTTACGACATCTGTTACAGTATCTTTTTTTACTTCTTTTCCACTAACCGGGGAAATGGTGATTCCAATTCGGGCAAATAGCAATTTGAAATAATCGTAAATTTCTGTTGTGGTACCTACTGTGGAACGGGGATTTTTTGAGCCAACTTTTTGCTCTATGGCTATTGCCGGCGAAATCCCTCTGATGTAATCAACTTCGGGCTTTTCCATGCGACCCAGAAACTGTCTTGCATAGGAACTCAAACTTTCCACATACATTCTCTGGCCTTCGGCATAAAGCGTATCAAATGCCAGTGAGGACTTACCACTACCCGATAAACCAGTTATTACCGTTAAAGTATTGCGTTTGATGGCTACACTGACGTTTTTTAGGTTATTTACTCTCGCTCCCTTAATAATAATATATTTTTTGGGATCAAGCTGATCAAAATCTATGGTTTGGGTACCGTTTACCGTTTCTTTCATTTTACAAAAATACTTTGTTTTTGGGTATATTTTTGGGGAATTTTAAAATTTTGGTACTGAAATTTTTAGCAAATCAGAAGAAATAAGTAGGTTTTTAGTTGATAAATATTTGTCAATCCAAAAAGTTTGGCTTTCTATTAAAACAATCCAAAAATATTTAAGTATTTAAAATGCTTATTTGTTTAATTTTGAGGGATGAAAAAAGCAGTAATATTTGATATGGATGGCGTAATATGCCATACCAATCCGTTTCATAGCATCGCATTTAAGCGATTTTTCGAGAAAAGAAATCTGTTTCCTACCGAAGAAGAATTTTCGCAACACATGTATGGGAAAAGTAATTCCTATATTTTGAGTCATTTTTTGGGCAGAAAAATAGAAGGGAAGGAATTTGATGATCTTGAATATGAAAAAGAGTCTCTTTTCAGGGAGATTTATGCAGAAAATATTAAAGAGATTGAAGGATTTATGGCTTTTTTGAAAAGCCTGAAAGAAGCAGGATTTTTGACAGGAGTGGCCACTTCAGCACCCAGAGCCAACCTCGACTTAATTATGAAGGGTCTTGGTTTTGAGACCATGATGGAATCAATTATGGCCAGTGAAAATGTAAGCCATCACAAGCCTCATCCGGAAGTTTATTTGCAATCTGCTGAAAATCTGGGTGTAAAACCCTCTGAAAGCGTGGTTTTTGAAGATTCATTTTCGGGTGTTAGTGCAGGCATGAATGCCGGCATGAAAGTAGTAGGAGTTTTGAGCTCTCATACAAAAGAAGAGTTGCCTCCATGTTGTTTTTATATTCAAAATTATAAAGACATAAAAACCGAAAATATTTTAAAAATCTTGAGTCAATAATTTTCTCTCAAAAAATATAAAAAAGAATGCGGAATTTATTTCTCTTACCCATGCTTCTTGCTGATAATACCCATCAAAAATCATTGACGCCGGAAGCCATAGCGGTTATTAAGTCATTGAAAGTATTTTTTGTAGAAAATATTAAAACCACCCGAAGGTTTATTTCTTCTTTAAAACTAGGCATGGTGATTGATGAGCTTCAATTTTTTGAAATCAATCAGGAAACAGGATTTGAAGAGGTTTATAATAATCTTCAGGAATCTGAGGGTGATTTTGGAGTAATCTCTGAAGCCGGATGTGCGGGAGTGGCAGACCCTGGAGCCTTGGTGGTAGAAGTGGCACATCAATTGGGGATAAAAGTAAATCCATTGGTGGGTCCAAATTCAATACTTCTAGCTTTAATGGCATCAGGTTTTAATGGTCAGTCTTTTGTTTTTCATGGTTATTTACCAATTAAAGATGATGAAAGATCGAAAAAACTCCGCCTAATAGAGAAAGAAGCCAGCCAGAAAAAGCAAACACAGATTTTTATGGAGACTCCCTACCGCAACCATCAGCTTCTGAATGCAATTTATAATAACCTCAACCCAGCCACAAGACTTTGCATTGCCTGTGACATTACCTCTGAGCAGGAATTTATCAAAACGCAGTCCGTAGGTACCTGGAAAAAAAATGGCCTTCCTGATATACAGAAAAGGCCAACAATTTTTTTGATTTATTAATTAGTTTTCAGGGGGTATATTTGTTACTTCCAAAATCTGAAAGTGAACCGGTTTTTAATGTAAGGTTCTTTACTTTTCCCAACTTCTTTAATTTCGGTTTTGAATAATTACTTTTCATTTTTCTAAATTAATTAACATATATTTTTTGGGAAACTATCTTACCATCCACATTAGCCTGTAAAATAAGGCTTTGCTTCTCTATATTATCTTTTAAGATAATTAATGAATGATCAATATTTTTTTGAACTTCAGCGTTAATTCTTTTTCCAGAAATATTAAAGATCTGAAAATCAGAAAACTCCTTCTGTGTTTTTATTTCAAAAATTTTGTTTTCTACCGGATTTGGAAAAACTAATAAACTGGAGGTCTCTAGGTGATAAAATTGGGAAATGATTTTTGAAAACTCAAAAGAACCATCCTGGTCAATCATTTTTAATCTGTAGTAATTGTTGCCAGGTTTTGGTGAATCGTCAAAAAAAACATAACTGCCTTCACCAGAGCCAGAAATAAGGCCAATACTTTCGAATGATTTACTATCAAATGATCTTTGAATATCAAATTTTGAAAAATTAGTTTCTTCACGTGTCTCCCAATTTAATTTTATTTTTGAAATTATAATATCGGAACTAAAATTTGACAATTTTACTGGAAATGATGGGGGAATTGTTCCGTGAGCTACCCCTTTTGGAATTGTATTAATTTCATTTCCACTATAGGTAGTTCCACCAGTTATCTTTAGTTTGTCATTGTTTGAGTTGGAAAATGTCGAGCCAGTGGAGGCATTAATGTATAATACCGTGGTTTCAACTTTTCCATTATCAGAAACATTTAGAGTACCGTTTACAGTGATAGATCTAAAAATCGGGCCAATGTTTGAATTTGCAATTACTGTAATTCCTGTTGGGATAATTATGTCATCACCAGCAACAGGAAGCGTGCCACTTATTGCAGGATTTCCCGAACACCAATTTGATGCCACATTCCAATTGCCACCCGATGCTCCACAGAATGTTCGGGTTGCCGAAAAGCCTAAATAATTGGAAATTAAAAAAAGTAAAATGAAGATTATTTTTTTCACGAAGTTTATAAGGTTATTTAAATGACAAATGTCATATAAATTGCTTATTTTTTCACAAAAAACTTATTAAATGGCAACAATAAATATAAATAATCCCATTTTTTATTAATAATATAATATTATTTTAGACTATCCCCACCTGGCCGTCTGACTTTTATTCTATCAAGTGATATTGTGCTGTCATTGAAGCGGTTACGGTATCTTTGAATTGAATCAATTTCTGCTGGGGTTAGTTCTCCCAAGGCCGTTGAATCCACTGCAACTGCTGCGATTGAAAAACAACTTAAATAGTCTTTTTCAATTTTCATGGTTGGCTTAGGGAATGGCCCCGGACTATAACCTAAAGCTTTATCCCGGTAAACTGCATCCATGAATTGGCCAAAAATTGGAAGTGCCGACCGGCTTCCTTCCCCCAGTCCTCCCCTGAAGTGAATAGAGCGGTCATCGCCACCCACCCAAACACCCGCAACCAGGTCTTTGGTAAATCCTACATACCAGGCATCGGAGTTATTGGAGGTGGTTCCGGTTTTGCCGGCTACCTGTCCACCATTTCTGAATAATTCTGAATAGTTATACATACTTCTCCCAGTACCACCAGGCTCTTCTACATTACCTCTGAGCATATATTGCATCAAATAAGCGGATTCAGGTCTTATAGACTCATGAGTTTTAGCTTCAAATTCAAAAAGGACTTTTCCTGTTTTATCTTCGATTTTATATACGAAAATCGGTTCGCGATAGAGGCCTTCATCTAGAAAAATACCATAAGCTGCGGTTAGTTCATAAAGAGACACATCTGAACTTCCCAAAGCCAAAGAAGCTACCTGATCCATTGGACTTGTAATTCCCATTTTTTTGGCATAATCCACTACGGTTTTAGCCCGCATTTCATCGACCAACTGTACTGAAACTGAATTTACCGAGCGTGCAATTGCTGATCGAAGGGTCATGTTGCTGTTTGAAAACCTACCATTGGCATTTTTAGGCTTCCATTCTTTATCCTGGCCATTTTCTTTCCATTTCAATATTACTTCCTCATCTTTTCTCCGGTCACAAGGAGAGAGGTTTAATGGGCCGTCAATTGCGGCAGTATAAACGATGGGTTTAAAAGCAGATCCAGGTTGACGTCTTCCTTGTTTTACGTGGTCATATTTGAAATGGTTGAAATCAATACCACCTACCCATGCTTTTATAAATCCTGAATAAGGATCGTAAGCCATCATACCTGCCTGCAAATATTTTTTATAGTACCTTATTGAGTCCATATGGCTCATCAGCATTTTTTTATCTCCTTCCCAGCTAAACACGTTCATTGGAACTGGCAGGTTCATATATTTATTGATGGAGTCTTTGTTTCCATCATATTTATCTGCAAGTTTTCTATAAAAATTGGTTCTCTTGGCTACCGTATCAATAAATCCGGGTATTTCATCACCATTTTCATAAGTCCATGGATTTTTATCTCTCCAGTGATTATTAAATTCTCTCTGAAGCATTTTCATATGCTGTCTCATGGCTCGTTCGGCATGATCCTGCATTCTTGAATCAATTGTTGTGTAAATTTTTAAACCATCCCGGTAAAGGTCCAGGTCTATTTCGTTCTTTTTAGCCCAATTTTCTATTTGTCTGGAAAGTGCAACTTTCAAATAATTGCCCTGACCGTCCTCAGCATCTTCCATATTAATATCCAGTTTGATATCCTCTTCCTGTAGTTTTGCCGCCAATTTTGCGTCTAAATCTCCGTTTTGAATCAGTCGTTGTAAAACAGTATTCCGACGTTTTTTTGAGTTTTTTGGATTCCGAATCGGGTTATAATAGGTGGTTGCTTTTTGTAAACCCACCAAAACGGCTGCTTCGGATACCGTGAGTTTATCAGGTGTTTTGTTGAAATAAGTCTTTGAGGCTGTTTTTATTCCAAAAGTATTGTTGCCATAATCAACCGTATTAAGATAAAGTGTTGCGATCTCTCCTTTAGTAAATCTTTTCTCCAATTGGATTGCCGTAAGCCATTCTTTTGTTTTATATACGATAGTTTTTACCAATGGAATGTAATAAAGTAATCCTCTCATTTCCTTTTTACGGGTATTGTATAGGTTTTTGGCAAGTTGTTGGGAAATCGTACTTCCTCCTCCGGCATCCGAGTTGCCTGATAGTATTCCGGCAGCCACACCGGCCATTCTTCTCAAATCAATGCCTGAGTGGTCATTAAAACGCTTATCTTCAGTGGCAATCAAAGCCTTAAAAACCCATGGAGATATGGCCGCACTGTCAACGGGTTGACGGTTTTCAGTAAAGAATTTCCCCATTTCTAAACCATCTGCAGAGTAGATTGTTGATGCCTGAGATAATTTTGGGTTTTGAAGTTGCTCAATGCTGGGCATTCCCCCGGTGAGCCAAAGGAAATTCGTATTTATCAAAAACAAAAAAATCAAGGTGGCAAAACCAATGCGATAAAACCATTTATAAATTTTTCTTATCAGCGTGTAATTCTCTCCGTCCGTATCAAGATGACTAAACAAAAATGTATTTGTTCGATTCAAAATGTCAGAAATCCAGTTTTTAGAGGATTTAACTTTTTCTTCTCCTAATATTTTTATTAATATAATTTCAATCCAATTTCCAAAGGCAGCAAATTGCCTGGCGATAAAATTGATAATTAAGGTATAATATTCTTTTGCCTTTTTAAATAATTTCATTTCTCAGATTTATACTTCAAACCCTTTTCGCAAATTTAAACTACTATTTCAATTATTTATTTTTCTCTTTAAAAAAAAAGCCATTTACTTTCAAAAAAAAGCAAAATATATGATAAAGAAACAGGAGTTATATTTTTTGAAAATCAATATTTCCATTTACCACAAATTTTATCCTTCTAAATATTTTATATTATTCTTTCTAATTAGCGTAGTATTTTTGGCAAAAAAACTGTTCACTATGTCTGAAAATATTCTGGAGATCAGAAATGTTGTAAAAAACTATGCCAATCACACTGCATTGGACGATGTAAGTTTAACCGTGCCCAAAGGCGTGATTTACGGTTTATTGGGACCCAACGGAGCCGGGAAAACCTCGCTAATCAGGATTGTAAATCAAATCACTGCTCCGGATGCGGGAAGCATTTTGTTTGATGGTAGGCCACTCAATGATCACAATATATATGAAATTGGGTATTTGCCGGAGGAAAGAGGGCTTTATAAAAAAATGAAAGTAGGAGAGCAATTGCTTTATTTGGCAAGGCTAAAAGGCCTGAACAAGGAGCAGGCAATGGAAAAACTCAAAGAGTGGTTCATTAAGTTTGATATAAAAACCTGGTGGGATAAACATATTGAAGACCTTTCAAAAGGTATGCAGCAAAAGATTCAGTTTGTGGCCACTGTTTTGCATGAACCCAAGTTAATCATTTTGGATGAACCGTTTTCAGGTTTTGATCCTATCAATGCTACGTTGATAAAAGATGAAATTCTTGAACTAAAAGAAAAGGGCTCTACGATAATCTTTTCTACACATAGAATGGAATCTGTAGAAGAGCTATGCGACTATATCGCTCTGATTAATAATTCGAAAAAAGTATTGGAAGGCAGGAAAAGTGACATTAAACAACAATATAAATCTAATACCTTTACCGTAGAATTTGAAAAAGGAGTTTTAAAAGATGGCGAGACTTTTTCGATTCATTCAGAAAGCCAAACTTCAGATGGCAATCAGCTGGCGGTTATCAAAGCATCAAGTGGTGTAGAAGGAAATCAAATTTTGGCTGAGTTGATGCAACAGATTGAAATAAAGCTATTTAAAGAAGATATTGCCTCCATGAATGATGTGTTTATTAAAGCAGTTAATCAATCAAACTAAAACCAGATTATGAAAAATATTTTACTGATTATTCAAAGAGAGTATCTGTCAAGAGTAAGGAAAAAGTCATTTATTATTATGACCATTCTTGGACCCTTGTTAATTGGTGCCATGTATGCTGTGGTAATTTATGCGGCAATTTCTTCTATTGATCAAAAGCAGATTATGGTTAAGGATGAAAGCGGACTTTTCAATGGGAAATTCAAATCTTCAGAAGAATTTGTATTTACGTTTTCGGAAGAAGGTATCGATAAACTTAAATCCCAGCTTGGAAAAGACAAAAAAGACGCCCTGGTGATTATTCCTGAAAATATTATGTCTGAAGGCTCAGGTGTTAAGATTTTTGCACAAAAAGGTGTTAGTCTGGAGCTCCAGAATAAAGTTGAAGGAGTCATAGAAAAGGAGATAGAAACCATAAAACTTACCGAGGCGGGTATCACAAAGAGTGTTTTGGAGAGTGCCAAAATGAATGTGAAATCTGAAACCCTCAGTCTGTCAGAAGGTTCTGAAAAGAAAAGCAGTGCTGCTGCAGCATCGGCTGTGGGCGGAATAAGTGCCTTTTTGATCTATTTAGCAGTGTTTATTTATGGTGCTCAGGTGATGCGTGGAATCACCGAAGAGAAAACCAGCCGAATAGTGGAGGTTATTATTTCATCGGTTAAGCCTTTCCAATTATTAATAGGTAAAATAGTAGGAGTAGCTCTGGTGGGCTTAACTCAATTTGGCTTATGGATTGTGCTTTCTGGCGGTGTAATATTTTTTGGACAAAAACTAGTTGGTGAAAAAATGATGGAATCCCAAAACGCAATTTCACAGGCACAAATGGCTAATTTACCACCCGAAGCCCAGGAAATGGCCAAAAAGAACATGAAAATGGGCTCAGGAATGGGTGCAGCAGGTGGTGTTTCAGAGATTATGGATGCTCTTGAAACTCTCCCAATGGCCACTATTATTGTTTCTTTCCTTTTTTATTTTTTAGGAGGTTACTTGTTGTATAGTGCATTATTTGGAGCAGTGGGTGCTGCAGTGGATAGTGAAACCGATACCCAACAGTTTATGATGCCCATTACGATACCTATCATAGCGGCATTTATGATGGCACAGTTTGTAATCCGTGACCCCAACAGTAATCTGGCCATCTGGACATCCATGATACCATTTACTTCGCCAATCATCATGATGGTGAGAATTCCTTTTGGAGTACCGGTTTGGCAAATAGTTATTTCTGTCTTATTATTGATAGGAGGATTTGTATTTACTACCTGGTTGGCTGCCCGAATCTATCGTGTAGGTATCCTGATGTATGGTAAAAAAGTAACCTGGAAAGAGCTTGGGAAATGGCTGTTTTATAAGGGATAAGAGAGTGAAGTTTAGGATTAAAAAAAGGAGAATAGTCGACTATTCTCCTTTTTTGTTATTTAGTATGTTTGGTGGTTTGTCTTTTCATTTGTAAGTTTGATTTCTGACATTAGAATTAACCTTTATCAAACTATATTTAATAAACCAAATAAATAAGAAAATGCAAGATAAATCATTTTTTGGCCATCCAAGAGGGCTTTTTGTATTGTTTTTAACCGAAATGTGGGAGCGTTTTGGCTATTACGGAATGCGTGCCATTTTGTTGTTGTTTTTAATAAGCCCAACTGCCAGGGGAGCCATGGGTTTGCCAGAAGCTGAAGGCACCTCCATTTATGCTCTTTATGTGGCTTCAGTTTATCTGCTCACACTACCTGGTGGTTGGATTGCAGACAATATTTTGGGTCAGAAAAAATCAATAATTTATGGAGGGGGATTGATTACACTGGGTTACGCTATTTTGGCAATTTCAAGTAGTCCATCTACATTTTATATTGGTCTGGTCGCAGTTGCCTTTGGTACAGGCTTGCTAAAAGCCAACATCAGTACCATAGTAGGTGAGCTTTATCCCGAAGGAGGAAGGAAAAGGGACGAAGCATTTTCTATTTTCTATATGGGAATCAACGTGGGTTCTACTTTAGGAATCGCGATGGTTGGCTATATTGGCGAAAAAGTAAACTGGCATTTGGGATTTGCAACGGCTTCTATTGCTATGCTTTTTGGACTAATCACCTTTATTTTTATGGGTCGCACTTACCTTAAAGGAATTGGTGATGAACCATCAGCCAAAGTGAAGGTTTCTGATACCAATGCAGTGGTTCATCCACCGATTAATAAAAATGTACTTTACATTATAATTGGAGCATTGGTGGTGTTATATGCAGCATTGCATTTTACCGGAAAAATTGATTTTTCCAATGCCCAGGGTTTAGCCAATGCGGCAGGAATTATCATAGTATCAATCACGATTGCCTATTTCCTTTTCATTTTGCTTGGTGGTGGTCTTAATACAGTTGAAAAGAAAAGAGTCGCGGTATTAGGAGTTTTATTTTTTGCAGTTTCTATATTTTGGTCAGGATTCGAGCAGGCTGCAACCTCTTTTCAGATATTTGCTTCCAGGCATACAGAAAGAACATTTTTTGGCTGGGAAATGCCTTCTTCATGGTTTCAGTTTTTCAATGCAGCATTTATCGTGATGTTGGCACCTTTGGTAAACAGCCTTTGGGCATTTCTTGAAAAACGAAATATGAATCCTTCAACTCCCGTGAAATTTGCCATCGGTTTGATATTAATGGGTGTTGGATTTTATGTGATGGTTCTAGGTGCCAATATTGCTGTTACCGGTGTGAAAGCATCTTTTATTTTCCTTTCTGTAACTTATGTATTGCATACTATCGGTGAGCTTTCAATTAGCCCCGTTGGTCTGAGTTCCTACACCAAGCTTGCTCCAAGACAATATGTGAGTCAGTTTATGGGTATCTGGTTTGTAGGTGCTTCTTTGGGTAACCTCATTGCCGGTATTTTTGCCGGTGGATTTACCGAAGGAAATTTACAACAAATGCCTTCATTGTTTAATCAGGTATTTGTGATAGGGATAGTTTCGGGATTGGTATTGTTGCTATTTGCCAAGCCTATCAAAAAGTGGATGGGTGGAATTGAATAAATGCCATATTTTATAAAAAAGAAAGCGGGAAGTTTTAACCTCCCGCTTTTTTTGCTTTATAGCCTTCTTTTAAAAGAAAAACCAGTATCTTATCCCGGTGATCTCCCTGTATCATTATCTCTTCATCTTTGGCAGAGCCACCTGAGCCACAAAGGTTCTGTATTTTTTTCTTTAAATTATTCAAATCATCCTCAGTACCTATAAATCCGGCAATCCGACTTACCACTTTACCGCCACCTTTGCGGTCGAGCCAGATTTTTAAATTTTGCTTTTCATTGGAAAGCGTTTTGGCAACTGCATTATCATCCTGATATTGATAATCTGGATTGGTAGAATATACTATACCTCCTTTATTGTTTTTCATATTATAAAATATTGATAATCAGTCAAATATTTCTTTTTTTTCAAAAATATTAAATCATAATTCCCAAGGCATTTTCCTTTATGGAAACTGAGATTCGGTCTGTTTCCAATTTCAGAGACTCGCCATCGATATGGATCAGCCATTGAGGCTGTCCTTTTAATTCAAAACTTTTCCCCCGATAATACTCCACGTATTTTGAAGTTCTTATTTTTCCTGCCATAAGCAAATAGCCCATCATGGTGCCGTACCATTTTGGGTGTGGACCAATAATGGAGCAATCGAGCATTCCATCATCTAAAATAGCATCCGGGGCTATAAATGCGTCATTCCCAAATTGGTTTGCATTGGCAAATGTCAGAGAAAAGTATTCCACCTCCTGACCTTGAAAGGCAACTTTTAATGGGGTATATCCAAAATAAGTCTGAAGAATGATTTTTACATAATTTGACAAACCTCTTTTATGGCTCCCTTTAGCAAAATGATAGGCACAAAGGGCGTCAAATCCAATACCGGATGTGCAGAAAAAAGGCTTTTCATTAATAAAACCTACGTCAATAAATCTTTTTGTACCATGGATAGCTTGTTGAAGAGCCTTTTCCCAATTCATAGAAATTCCCAGTGCCCGTGCCAGGCCATTTCCCGAGCCTACCGGAATAATAGACAGGCTTCCTTTGGTCTCAACCAATGCCGAGGCTACTTCGTTTACGGTGCCATCACCTCCAACAGCTACAAATTGCGAGAATCCTTTGGCAAGATATTCTTCTACAATTTCAAATGCATGACCTTTGTATTGTGTTTTTACGATTTCTGCCGACAAATTTTGCCCGGAAATTGTGTTTAGAATTGCTGAAGAAAAATCAATTTTCTTGGACCCGGCAATTGGGTTAATTATAAAAATGGAAGTTTGATTCGTCAAGTTTTTAAGATAATTTTGAAAAAAGTATACAAAAATGGGGAAAGTATTTTTAATAATCGTATTCATCTGGATGAGTTTTTCAGGTTTTGCTCAAAAAAAATCAGAAATCATGGAGGTTTTAAATCGTCAGCAGGAAAACTGGAACAAAGGAGACATCGAGACGTTTATGCAGGACTATTGGAAATCAGATGAGCTCAAGTTTATAGGAAAAAACGGAGTTGTAAAAGGATGGAATGCCACCCTTGACCGCTATCTTAAAAGTTATCCTGATCGTGCCACAATGGGCCAACTTAAGTTTGATATCAAAGAAATTGATTTTCATTCCAAAAAATCGGCCTGGGTTTTGGGTCAATGGCATCTAACCCGTCCTGAGAAAGGTGATGTGGGTGGTTTTTTTACATTAATATTTAAAAAAATTGATGGAAAATGGGTGATTGTAAGTGACCATACCAGCTAGTTTTTTTCTATTTTTGAGAAAATTTTATAAGTAAACCAGAAATGAAAGAAAAAATACCCGTAGGAGCGAAATTTCAACACGATTTTAGTTTTTCACAGGCTGATGTACAAGCTTTTGCTGATTTAACTGGGGACCACAATCCCATACATCTTGATGCCGAATACGCAGCCACCACCAAGTTTAAGGTACCGATTATACACGGACACCTTAGTAGCAGTGTATTTACACGGTTTTTGGGTATGGAGGTTCCGGGAGGTCCCGGCTCGATTTATATGAAACAGGAAACGGAATATTTGAGACCTATGATAGTTGATGTGCCTTATCAGGTAGTTTTTGAAGTGATAAGCGTTGATGCTACAAAACATGTTGCTCAGATAGCAACACAGGTAATCAATAAAGAAACCGGTAAAATGACCATCAGAGGCGTGGGGACACTTATTAATGAAGAATTATATTAAAAAATACTGACACAAAAAAAGCCGGTCCTTTTTGGGAACGGCTTTCATAATTTCTTTAAGATTCACATTTAGAAAATCAAAGACCTGCATTTTTCATTGCCTGAACTTCAGCTCTTACTGCTTTTGCCCACGCACCTACATCTTGCATACCTTTTCTAACTCTGGTACCGGCGGCCTTGTTTTTCTTGTCATAAAATTTGTCAAAGTCATCTTTCAAAGAAGTTACCAAATCATAAAGTTCAGAATACTTATTCATGAATTTAAAGGGGTTTTAAGTGTTAATAATACGTTTTCCGTGCAATTTAATATTATTTTCAAATAACCAAATTTAATTTTTAGAATAATTTTATTTTTTTCTGAAAAAATGGGATAAAACACTGTTTTTTTTATTATTCGGGCTTATAAGCACCTTCAGACAGCTTCTTTTTAACTTCTTCAAACTTATCCATAGTATATTCTACATCTTCAAGGGTATGCGAAGCGGTTGGAATTATCCTGAGTAAGATTACGCCTTTAGGTACAACAGGATATACGATAATTGAGCAGAATATACCCATATTTTCCCTTAAATCTTTGATAAGGTTGGTTACTGTAGGCAAATCATAATCTCCCTGCAAAAATACAGGTGTAACCGGTGAGGTTGTATTGCCAATTTCAAAGCCTCTTTTTCTGAACCCATCCTGCAGTGCATTTACGATGGTCCAGAGCTGGTCTTTGAGCTGAGGGTTTTTCTTGATAAGCTCCAGACGTTTCATTCCACCTAAAACAAAAGGCATTGGAAGAGCTTTGGCATAAGTTTGAGATCTGAGGTTATATTTCAGGTACATTACAATCTCTTTTTTTGCCGCAATAAAAGCACCGATAGCCGCCATTGATTTTGCGAAAGTACAGAAATGTAAATCTACAGCATCCTGAACACCAAAATGCTCAGGTACACCTGCTCCGGTTTTCCCCATTGTTCCGAATCCATGGGCGTCGTCAACCAATAGCCTGAATTTGAATTTTTTCTTTAACTCGGCAATTTTATCAAGACTACCTACAGCTCCAGACATCCCAAAAACACCTTCGGTAATCACCATTATTCCACCTCCTTGCTCTTCAGCTAGTTTAGTAGCACGTATTAGGTTTTTTTCGAGGCTTTCCATATCGTTGTGCTTAAAGGTATAGGTCTTTCCTCCTTTGGCACGATGAAGACGGGTACCATCAATCAGACAGGCATGCGATTCGGCATCATAAACGATGACATCACGGGGGTCAACCATGGCTTCAACCACAGACATAACACCCTGGTAACCATAATTGAGGAGAAAGGAATCTTCTTTTCCTACAAACTCTGCCAGTTCTTTTTCAAACTGCTCATGCAATTCAGTATTTCCGGTCATCATACGGGCACCCATAGGATAGGCAAGACCATATTCTGCAGCTGCTTTAGCATCAGCTTCTCTAACTTCCGGATGATTGGCCAAACCCAGGTAGTTGTTTAGCGACCAGTTGAGCATTTTTTTGCCGTTAAACGACATATATGGTCCTAGTTCGCCGGTAAGTTTTGGGAATGAATAGTAATGATGTGAATAATGAGCGTGTGAGCCGATAGGCCCCATATTATTGACTACTTTATCAAAAATATCTTCAATCATCTTGATTTTATTGGTAAACGTTCTCTGAAAAATTTTGCGAATTTAGCCATTTTCAGATAAAAAGAGTACAAAAAATCTAAAAATTGGGTACTGAAAATTAGATTTGGAGTCTTAAAGACCTAAATAATAAACTTTAGGAGTAAAAAATGCCCCAGGATTTATAAGGATTTGAGTTTTGAAATAATTTCCAGAGGATTTTGATGGTTAAAAACAAAACTTCCTGCCACCAAAGCATCCGCTCCGGCTTCTACAAGTTTAGCCCCAGTTTCCAGATTGACACCACCATCTATTTCAATAATGGTTTCAGCATTTTTTTGCAAAATAAGCTTTTTTAATTCTTTTACTTTCTGGTAGGTATTTTCAATGAATTTTTGACCACCAAAACCCGGATTAACCGACATCAATAATACCATGTCGCAGTCGGAAATGATATCCTGAAGGACAGAGACCGGAGTAGCCGGATTTAACACAACACCAGCTTTACAACCGGCTTCTTTGATCTGAGCCAAAGTCCGGTGGATATGCGGGCAAGCCTCCCAATGAACGGTTATTAAGTCAGCACCGGCTTTTGCAAAATCTTCAATGTATTTTTCAGGATTTACAATCATCAAATGTACATCCAGTGGCTTATTAGCATGCTTTTTAATGGCCTCTGTTACAGGAATCCCAAAACTGATATTAGGTACAAAAACCCCGTCCATTACATCAATATGAAACCAGTCAGCAGCTGATTGGTTGATCATTTCGGCTTCTTTTTGAAGATTGGCAAAATCAGAAGCTAATATTGAAGGGGCTATGATGGGCATTTTGAAATCTATTTTTTTACAAATGTAATGATTTGTCAAATATTTATCAATTTCTACCATTTACTCAGAATTTCGGGTAAACGGTTTAATGTAGGTTGACCATGAAAGTTTAAATGTGTTATTTAGATTTCACAAAGACCCAAAATATTGGGGAACAGGAGAAAAATTAACCCCTCAATTAAAATTTTACTAATGTCATGAACAATTATCAAAAAAAGGTTACCAGCGACAAGTTAATATTTAACTATGGTAAGCATGCCGTAGCTTTTAATTCCATCAAATACATTGAAAGTTTTGCTGGCAATTATTCCATGATCAGACTCGATGACAAAGGGTATATATGTAGCTCTTTTACCTTAAAACACTATACTTCACGCCTTGAAGGTGTGTATGATTTTTATTTGGCAAGAAAAGGTTTATTGCTTAATCTTAAATTTGTAGATGAAATAATCGAAGAAAAAGGGGCAAAATTGGTAAGGTTATCAACGGGAGAAGTTTTTAAATTATCGAGGAGAATCGGAGCAAGATTGGTTGATTATCTCCGTGAAAATACTGATTAAAATGGGTTAATTTATAGAATTGGTTAAAAGGAAAAGACACCTCAAAAGGGTGTTTTTTTTTGCAAAAAAAAAACTCAAATATTTGTTTATTTTTTGAAAAAGTTTTAAAAATCAGAGGTCAGAATTATGTAAAATTAACACGATTTAATGAGGGTGAAATTTTCCTGAAATTATATATTTTTCAAAAAAAAGGAAAAAATATTTTATTGTAATTATTTGACTAGTTGGTTGTTATAAAATAAGTAAAAATCATAAAGTTTTAGTGGCACAATTTTTGAATCCTTTTGTAAAAAATACAGGGCATTTAGTTCTGTAAGTTGGAGTTAAAATCCAAAAGGTATAAGTGCAATTTTTACAAAAAAGATATCAAAATAATCAGCCGGATGGCTCAAAGGCATTTCCTTACTCAAAAGTGAGGGTTTGCCTGTTTTTGTTATTCTTTTGGTTTGTCTCACAAAATGCTTTTGCAGTTATCAACTATTCCGGAGAAATTGCCGGAAATGAAGTTTTTCCTAACAGTTATGATCCGGCCATTATCACGAGTGTTGCAGCGGCTACTGCCACAAGTGGCACAATTGAATATAAATGGCAATACAGTACCAACGGGACCACATGGACTGATATTGCAAGTTCAAATTCTTTAACTTATAATCCAGCCACAATTACTACTACCACATATTATCGAAGATTGACCCGGAATGCTACTTCAGGAAGCTGGGAAGGAACTTCAAATATTGTTTCCAAAATTGTCACTGACCATATCATAACTACCCCGGCATCAATTACAGCCGGTAATTCAATCAATCTTGCATTTACGGGAACATATGATAATTGGTTAATTGATCAAATTACAAACGGGGATTTCAATGCAGGTATAAATGGTTTTTCTACTGATCTAGGTGGGACCAGGAGATGGATAGATAATCGTACAACAGATGTTTGGGGTGGAGCAGATAATGACTTCAGGGGAAGAGGCGGAGCCGGTATGATGTTTCTTATCGATTCAAGAAATACGCCCAATGACAGAGTTTGGTATGTTACTATCAATGTGACTGCAGGAAATACCTATGATTTAAGTGCTTACGTAAATGCGGTTGATGATCAAAATTTGCCTATTGTAAGTTGGTATGAAGGAACCACTGCATTGGGCACAGCAGTAAACACAACTGCTGATAATGGTTGGACACAAACATTAACTGCTACTTATACTGCGACAACTACAGGAGCAGTGGTATTTTCTATTCGAAATTCAAGATCTAACAATAACAATGATAGTAACGACTTTGCAATAGATGATATTACAATATATGAGCACACACCTATTACATATCAATGGACTGGACCCAGCGGCTTTTCAAGTACTTCCCTAAGTCCGGTTATTCCTAATGCCCAGAGTTTAAATAGTGGTATTTATACTTTAACAGTTACAAAAAACGGCTATTCTATTTCAATTTCTAAAAATATTACTGTATCAGCCACTCCTGTTATTTGTTTGCCACCTTCCGTTTCTCTGACTGGAACAAATATTTCTTGTTTTGGAGCAAATAATGGTAGTATCGCAGCAACAGGAACTTTTGGAAACGGGGGTACCGGAAGTCTTAGTTACCAGATTTTCGAAAATATACCCGGTTCGGCTGTTGTGGATTTAACCAGTAATTCCAATTATCCCAATAGTCCAAATAGTTCGATGCTGATTAATTCAGCAAAAGCACCTTCCAATTTTTTGGATACCTATGGTTCAAGAATGATTGGCTATATTGTACCCAGAACAACAGGAACGTATTACTTTTGGATATCTTCGGATGATAATAGTGAGCTTTGGTTAAGTACAACGAGCTCAGCAGCTAATAGGGTACAAATTGCCACCGTACCGGGTTGGACCAATCCAGAGGAATGGAATAAATACCCGGCAAATCAAAAATCAGCGGCTATTACTCTTACTGCTGGACAAATTTATTATTTTGAGATTTTGCACAAAGAAGGTGGTGGTGGAGATAACCTTGCTGTGGGTTGGTCAAGACCCGGGGATCCAACTGGGGCTCCATTTGAAATTTTACCTCCTTCTGCTGTACGGCCATTTATTCCATCGTCTTTGACCACCCCCGTATATCTATATAGTTTAAATGGAGGTGCTTTTCAATCATCTCCAAATTTTTCAAGTTTAACAGCCGGACCTATACAATAACATTGCAAGACTCTTATGGTTGTACGGCAACCGCAACCACAACATTAACTCAACCAGCCTCATTTACTTCAAGTGCTACTTCTAATTCTCCTATTTGCTCAGGCCAGGATTTGGATCTTACTGCTGGGAGTGTAAGTAGTGCCTCGTATAGTTGGGCTGGACCCAATGGCTTTAGTAGTACAAGTCGCACACCAAGTATCAACAATGCAACCTCAGCAGCAACAGGAATTTATACCTTAACTGTTACCAGAAGTGGTTGTTCTCAGACTTATACTACCAATGTAACAGTTACGGCGAGTCCTTCGGTTTCCAGGACATTTGTAAATAATACCTGTGGTTTTTCTAACGGAAGTATCGAATTTACAATAAATGATGATCCTGCACAAACCCAGATAAGCTTAAGTATAAATGGAGGAAGCACTTATACAACCATAAATGATAATGTAGGAACTTATACAATTAGCGGCCTTGCTGAAGGCTCATATAGTATAAGGGCAAGATGGTCTTCAGGAAATAGTTGTACCACTACAATTTCAACCGCCACGCTGAATGATGGAAATATTTTACAAGGTTTAAATATGATTTCAGATCCGGTAACCTGTGCAGGTACATCGGTGGTTATCTCTGGTTCTTCAAGCTCTGGTGTTTCACCATACTCATATTCTTGGAGTGGTGGTGGGTCAAGCTCTACAAAAACAGTGAGTCCTACTTCTACCTCAACCTATACTTTGACAGTTACAGACAACGCTGGATGTACTGCCACTGGAAATGTTGTGGTGAATGTGGTGAGTAGTCCTGGAGTGGTAATTAATACTGCCGATAGTTTAATTTGCGTAAATGGGTCTTCAACCATTAGCAGTACTATTGATGTTGTCGGAACTTATACTTATCAATGGCAGCAATCGCCGAATGGAACAACTGGGTGGGCTGATATTTTTGGAGCTACAGGAACCACCTTTAGCAATTCTTTTCTTACTGTTGGATCATATTATTACAGGCTCAGAGTAACGGGTTCTTCCGGAGCTTGTACTCCCGGACTTTCTAATGTATTTAAAATTAGAGTAGTATCTACTCCATCAGCAGCAGTGGTTGCTCCAGATTACATTACATGTATTGGTACGGTTGATACATTAAACGCAAGTGTATCTAATGGAGTAGGGTCAATTACATATCAATGGCAACAATCACCCAATGGAACATCAGGTTGGGCTGATCTTTCGGGTCAAACTGCCTCTACTTATTTTCCACCAGTTAGCACTCTGGGAAATTATTATTATAGAGTAATTGCATATATGACAGGGGTTGGTTGTTCTTATGCGGTTTCACCTAGCAGTACTTTTACTGTTCATAATCCAGGTTCAATAACTTTAAATCCTGCATTAACAGAAGTTTGTTTAAATGCTACTCAAACCATCACACCAACAGTGAGTGGAGTTAGTGGTGCATATTCGTATCAATGGCAAGTTTCACAGGATAATTCTACTTTTTCAAATTTGTCAGGGGCAACTGGGGGAACCTATAATGCATATACAGACTCCACCGGATTAAATTATTACAGAATTTTAGTGAATTTTAGTTCTTGTGGTTTGCAATTAACAAATTCAGTTGGTGTTCAGGTAAATGATGTTCATACTGTTAATGCCTGGATTACTAACCAACCCGTGTGTATTGGTGGTAGTACTCAATTACAAGGAGATGTACAAAATGCCACGGGAACCATAAGTTATCAATGGCAATCAAGAACATCATTATTTAGTTCATGGAATGATGTTAGTGGTGCCACATCAATAAATTATACTCCTCCAACTGCCACATCCGGAACGATATATTATAGATTGAGAGTAATAACCTCAGGTACAGGTTGTGGAACCCAATATTCACCTTCTATTACATTAAATATTGTTCCTCAGACCTCGGTTTCAATTACGCCAAGTAGTGCAGTAATTTGTATTAATGGGGTTTATTATCTTAATTCAACAATAACTAATGGTGTTGGGCCTTTTACATATCAATGGCAGGTATCATCCACAGGAGTTGGAGGACCTTTTACAAATATTTCAGGTGAAACCAATAATAATTATTTAATTCCTACAGCAACAACCAATACAAGATATTACAGGGTAGTGGTAAATGCTGCTGGTAATGGTTGTAACCCTGCAAATTCTAATGTACAGACTATTACGGTTTTACCAAGACCAAATGTGAGTGCAAATAATACCAGTAGTTTGGGTGGAACAGCAAACCAATGTTTGGGTACTTTAGTAAAATTAAATTCAAGCGTTTCAGGTTCTCCAACGGCAACCGGATATACTTGGTCCAGTGGATCAGGATTTACCAGTTCCTCACAAAATACAACGGCCTTATTGGCCACGGGTTCTTCCGGAGGTATTTATACTGTTACTGCAATGGGTTCGAATGGTTGTACCAATACAGCCACTACAAATGTAATTCTAAACACTAATTGTGCTGGATATTGTGGAACTGTTGTTGATATCAGACCCTTAAATCCTTCGGGTTGTTCCAATACTGATGGAAATATTACAGTAGATGAATTTGGTGGAAATAATTATGAGTCTAGTATGGATGGAATTACCTGGTACCGTGGCTACCGGGTTTATCCTAATTTGGGAGTTGGAACCTATCTTCTATTTTTAAGAGATTATACTTCAAAAATTATTTGTAGAACCGTCAATATTACAATAGAATCAAAAACAACTAGTTTTTACACTGGCGAGAATATTACAGGTTCTAATGGTTGTTTTGCAACCACAGGGGCTATTCAACTTTTAGGCGTTAATTCAACAGATCAGGTTTCCTGGATTTCACTAGCCAACAGGACATTTACTCCAGTTAATACTTTATCATCAAACACAATTACAGGATTAAAAGCAGGTACCTATTATGTTAGAGTAATTAGAGGTGGAATTTATTGCTTTAGTGAAAGAATTGTTACTGTTCCAAATACAGGTACTGCATGTCCCGCATCTGCAATTTGTTCGGTAGGACCTACAGTACCTAATCTATTTCCTAATGGTGATTTTGGTAGTGGTGCAACTGTCGCAGGACCAGTCTTGGGTACTAATGTTACTGGATATGGATATTCACTTCCATCTTGCAATGCTCCGAATGATGGTTTTTATTCGATTGCAAATACCACTGATTGTAACGGAGCATCACCTGGAGGTAATATTTTTGGAACTTGGATAATTTCGGAGGATCATACAACGGGGGATACCGGTGGATATATGATGGTAGTAAATGCTTCACACAACCCAGATGTGGTTGTAGAACAGACTATTTTAAATCTTTGTCCAAACACACAGTACAATTTTACTGCTTATGTAAGAAACCTAATTGATCCAGCTTATTACTCAACTCATATCTATCCAAATTTTTCATTTTTAATTGATGGAGTAATTCAGCACATAACTGGAAATATTACCAACCCTAACTGGAATTTGGTGGGATTTTCTTTTAAAACTGGTCCTACCACAAATCAGGCAATTTTTAGTATAAGGAATAATGCTCCGGGTGGAAACGGAAATGACTGGTTAATAGATGATATTACTGTTAATAAATGCCCCTTGGATATTGTATTAAGTGGTCAGACAGTGGCTTGTTTAGGAGCTACTAATGAAACAATAACAGCTTCTGTAACTGATCCTAATTCTGAACATGATTGGTATAAATGGCAAGAAAGTATTGATAATGGAGTAACATGGCAAGATGTAACCGGGGTATTACAGGGTACTTATGTCGGTACCACCATGAATGTTACGATCAATCTCCCAACACCAATTGTTTCAGCTTTAAGTGGAAAGCTTTACAGGATTAGAATGGCCACAACCTCAGCTACAGTTGATGATGTTCAGTGTTCAGTTATAAGTCAAATTACTCAGGTTATTGTACCACCGGTTGCAGTTTCCGTATCAGCACCTCAAACAATTTGTGAAGGCCAGTCTGCGACTTTAACAGCTACAGGTTCAGGAGGCACTGCACCATATACATATACATGGACCAATACTGCTTCAACAGGTTCACCAATAAGTGTTTCTCCTGTTGCAAATACGGTTTACACGGTGACAGCAAGAGATGTGGATAATTGTTCAGCAACTGCCACAACTTCAGTAACAGTTACTCCAATTCCTACTGCTAGTGCTGTTGGTCAAACCATTTGTTCAGGAAATTCTTTTTCTGTTTCTCCAACCACAAACATTGTAGGAACAACTTATACCTGGACTTCAGCATTGCAGAGTGGAACAGCCACAGGTTTTTCAAATCAAGCATCAGCAGTAAGCGGGCCTATTTCTCAGACATTAACTAATAACACTACAACCAGTGCGGTAGTTAGATATACAGTGACCCCTTATAATGGAATTTGTGCAGGTACAAATTTTACATTTGATGTTACTGTGAGGCCAACGATTGTAATTACTAATCCTGGTCCACAGACCGTATGTTCTGGTACTGCATTTAGTAGAACACCCACTTCAAATATTGCAGGTACAACCTATACATGGACTGCAGCTATTACAACTACCCCAACTTCGGGCACTATTACTGGTTTTTCAAACAATGCTGTGGCATCAGCTGCTCCTATTACGCAAACATTAACTAATTCTGGGACAACCTCCGGTGTTGTAACCTACACAATTACCCCTGTTGCAAACGGTTGTAATGGAACGCCATTTACTTTTGATATAACCGTTCAGCCAACAATAGTAATTACAAACCCAGGTCCTCAGACTATATGTTCGGGTGCAAGCTTCAGTAGGACTCCTACCTCAAATATAACAGGTACTACTTATACATGGACGGCAGCAATCACGACTGCCCCAACTGCAGGAACTATTACTGGATTTACAAATAATGCAGTAGCATCAGCTGCACCTATCAGTCAAACTTTAACAAATACAGGTACAACAAATGGGGTGGTTACTTATACTATTACTCCAGTGGCCAACGGTTGTAATGGTACACCATTTACTATTGCCATTACTGTTCAGCCTACAATGGTAATAACTAATCCTGGAAATCAAACCATTTGTTCTGGAGCTAGTTTTAGCAGGACTCCAACCTCTAATATTGCGGGAACTACCTATACATGGACAGCAGCAATAACCACTGCTCCAACATCTGGAACTATTACAGGTTTTTCAGATAATGCAGTAGCTTCTTCTCCACCAATTTCTCAAACATTAACAAATAATGGTACAACGAATGGTGTTGTAACATATACTGTAACTCCTGTTACAGCAGGGTGTACAGGTACACCTTTTACTTTTGCTATAACTGTACAACCGACTTTAACAGCAAGTTTAGCCAACCCGGCAACGATCTGTTCAGGAGCAAGTGTAGCATCAGTTGCACCAACAGCCAATATCGCAGGAACAACCTACACCTGGACGCTGCCAACGATGAGTGCAGGAATCAGTGGTGGAGCAGCACAGGCAACCGGTGTAGCAACTTTCTCAACAGGAGCCTTGACAAACTCAGGAGCAGCCAACGGCACAGCGACTTATACGGTAACGGCAACGAATGCAGCAGCATGTAATACAGTAACCTTTACAGTAGTAGTAACGATTAGACCAACCTTAACAGCAAGTTTAGCCAACCCGGCAACGATTTGTTCAGGAGCAAGTGTAGCAGCAGTTGCACCAACAGCCAATATCGCAGGTACAACCTACACCTGGACGCTGCCAACGATGAGTGCAGGAATCAGTGGTGGGGCAGCACAGGCAACCGGTGTAGCAACTTTCTCAACAGGAGCATTGACAAACTCAGGAGCAGCCAACGGCACAGCGACTTATACGGTAACAGCAACGAATGCAGCAGCATGTAATACAGTAACCTTTACAGTAGTAGTAACCATACAACCGACCTTAACAGCAAGTTTAGCCAACCCGGCAACGATCTGTTCAGGAGCAAGTGTAGCAGCAGTTGCACCAACAGCCAATATCGCAGGAACAACCT
Organism: Cytophagaceae bacterium; assembly: GCA_016722655.1. Taxonomy (NCBI): domain Bacteria; kingdom Pseudomonadati; phylum Bacteroidota; class Cytophagia; order Cytophagales; family Cytophagaceae; species Cytophagaceae bacterium. The sequence continues at coordinate 733,327 of JADKIR010000005.1, read as the reverse complement.
ACACCTGGACGCTGCCAACGATGAGTGCAGGAATCAGTGGTGGGGCAGCACAGGCAACCGGTGTAGCAACTTTCTCAACAGGAGCATTAACGAACTCAGGAGCAGCCAACGGAACAGCGACTTACACAGTAACAGCAACGAATGCAGCAGCATGTAATACAGTAACATTTACAGTAGTAGTAACCATACAACCGACCTTAACAGCAAGTTTAGCCAACCCGGCAACGATCTGTTCAGGAGCAAGCGTAGCAGCAGTTGCACCAACAGCCAATATCGCAGGAACAACCTACACCTGGACGCTGCCAACGATGAGTGCAGGAATCAGTGGTGGGGCAGCACAGGCAACCGGTGTAGCAACTTTCTCAACAGGAGCCTTGACAAACTCAGGAGCAGCCAACGGCACAGCGACTTATACGGTAACGGCAACGAATGCAGCAGCATGTAATACAGTAACCTTTACAGTAGTAGTAACGATTAGACCAACCTTAACAGCAAGTTTAGCCAACCCGGCAACGATCTGTTCAGGAGCAAGCGTAGCAGCAGTTGCACCAACAGCCAATATCGCAGGAACAACCTACACCTGGACGCTGCCAACGATGAGTGCAGGAATCAGTGGTGGGGCAGCACAGGCAACCGGTGTAGCAACTTTCTCAACAGGAGCATTAACGAACTCAGGAGCAGCCAACGGCACAGCGACTTATACGGTAACGGCAACGAATGCAGCAGCATGTAATACAGTAACCTTTACAGTCGTAGTAACAATACAGCCAACCTTAACAGCAAGTTTAGCCAACCCTGGCAACGATCTGTTCAGGAGCAAGTGTAGCAGCAGTTGCACCAACAGCCAATATCGCAGGAACAACCTACACCTGGACGCTGCCAACGATGAGTGCAGGAATCAGTGGTGGGGCAGCACAGGCAACCGGTGTAGCAACTTTCTCAACAGGAGCATTAACGAACTCAGGAGCAGCCAACGGCACAGCGACTTATACGGTAACGGCAACGAATGCAGCAGCATGTAATACAGTAACCTTTACAGTCGTAGTAACAATACAGCCAACCTTAACAGCAAGTTTAGCCAACCCGGCAACGATCTGTTCAGGAGCAAGTGTAGCAGCAGTTGCACCAACAGCCAATATCGCAGGAACAACCTACACCTGGACAGCACCAACAATGAGTGCAGGAATCAGTGGTGGCGTAGCACAGGCCACAGGAGTAGCACAATTCTCAACAGGAGCATTAACGAACTCAGGAGCAGCCAACGGCACAGCGACTTATACGGTAACGGCAACGAATGCAGCAGCATGTAATACAGTAACCTTTACAGTAGTAGTAACCATACAACCAACCTTAACAGCAAGTTTAGCCAACCCGGCAACGATCTGTTCAGGAGCAAGTGTAGCAGCAGTTGCACCAACAGCCAATATCGCAGGTACAACCTACACCTGGACGCTGCCAACGATGAGTGCAGGAATCAGTGGTGGGGCAGCACAAGCAACTGGAGTAGCACAATTCTCAACTGGAGCCTTGACAAACGCTGGAGCAGCCAACGGAACAGCGACTTACACAGTAACAGCAACAAATGCAGCTGCATGTAATACAGTAACCTTTACGGTAACAGTAACAATACAGCCGACCTTAACAGCAAGTTTAGCCAACCCGGCAACGATCTGTTCAGGAGCAAGTGTAGCAGCAGTTGCACCAACAGCCAATATCGCAGGTACAACCTACACCTGGACGCTGCCAACGATGAGTGCAGGAATCAGTGGTGGGGCAGCACAGGCAACCGGTGTAGCACAATTCTCGACAGGAGCATTGACAAACTCAGGAGCAGCCAACGGCACAGCTACTTATACGGTAACGGCGACGAATGCAGCAGCATGTAATACAGTAACCTTTACAGTAGTAGTAACAATACAACCAACCTTAACAGCAAGTTTAGCCAACCCGGCAACGATTTGTTCAGGAGCAAGTGTAGCAGCAGTTGCACCAACAGCCAATATCGCAGGAACAACCTATACCTGGACGCTGCCAACTATGAGTGCAGGAATCAGTGGTGGGGCAGCACAGGCAACCGGTGTAGCAACTTTCTCAACAGGAGCATTAACGAACTCAGGAGCAGCCAACGGCACAGCGACTTATACGGTAACGGCAACGAATGCAGCAGCATGTAATACAGTAACCTTTACAGTAGTAGTAACAATACAACCAACCTTAACAGCAAGTTTAGCCAACCCGGCAACGATTTGTTCAGGAGCAAGTGTAGCAGCAGTTGCACCAACAGCCAATATCGCAGGAACAACCTACACCTGGACGCTGCCAACGATGAGTGCAGGAATCAGTGGTGGAGCAGCACAGGCAACCGGTGTAGCAACTTTCTCAACAGGAGCCTTGACAAACTCAGGAGCAGCCAACGGCACAGCTACTTATACGGTAACGGCGACGAATGCAGCAGCATGTAATACAGTAACCTTTACAGTCGTAGTAACAATACAGCCAACCTTAACAGCAAGTTTAGCCAACCCGGCAACGATCTGTTCAGGAGCAAGTGTAGCAGCAGTTGCACCAACAGCCAATATCGCAGGAACAACCTACACCCTGGACGCTGCCAACGATGAGTGCAGGAATCAGTGGTGGGGCAGCACAGGCAACCGGTGTAGCAACTTTCTCAACAGGAGCATTAACGAACTCAGGAGCAGCCAACGGCACAGCGACTTATACGGTAACGGCAACGAATGCAGCAGCATGTAATACAGTAACCTTTACAGTCGTAGTAACAATACAGCCAACCTTAACAGCAAGTTTAGCCAACCCGGCAACGATCTGTTCAGGAGCAAGTGTAGCAGCAGTTGCACCAACAGCCAATATCGCAGGAACAACCTACACCTGGACAGCACCAACAATGAGTGCAGGAATCAGTGGTGGCGTAGCACAGGCCACAGGAGTAGCACAATTCTCAACAGGAGCATTAACGAACTCAGGAGCAGCCAACGGCACAGCGACTTATACGGTAACGGCAACGAATGCAGCAGCATGTAATACAGTAACCTTTACAGTAGTAGTAACCATACAACCAACCTTAACAGCAAGTTTAGCCAACCTGGCAACGATCTGTTCAGGAGCAAGTGTAGCAGCAGTTGCACCAACAGCCAATATCGCAGGTACAACCTACACCTGGACGCTGCCAACGATGAGTGCAGGAATCAGTGGTGGGGCAGCACAAGCAACTGGAGTAGCACAATTCTCAACTGGAGCCTTGACAAACGCTGGAGCAGCCAACGGAACAGCGACTTACACAGTAACAGCAACAAATGCAGCTGCATGTAATACAGTAACCTTTACGGTAACAGTAACAATACAGCCGACCTTAACAGCAAGTTTAGCCAACCCGGCAACGATCTGTTCAGGAGCAAGTGTAGCAGCAGTTGCACCAACAGCCAATATCGCAGGTACAACCTACACCTGGACGCTGCCAACGATGAGTGCAGGAATCAGTGGTGGGGCAGCACAGGCAACCGGTGTAGCACAATTCTCGACAGGAGCATTGACAAACTCAGGAGCAGCCAACGGCACAGCTACTTATACGGTAACGGCGACGAATGCAGCAGCATGTAATACAGTAACCTTTACAGTAGTAGTAACCATACAACCAACCTTAACAGCAAGTTTAGCCAACCCGGCAACGATTTGTTCAGGAGCAAGTGTAGCAGCAGTTGCACCAACAGCCAATATCGCAGGAACAACCTATACCTGGACGCTGCCAACTATGAGTGCAGGAATCAGTGGTGGGGCAGCACAGGCAACCGGTGTAGCAACTTTCTCAACAGGAGCATTAACGAACTCAGGAGCAGCCAACGGCACAGCGACTTATACGGTAACGGCAACGAATGCAGCAGCATGTAATACAGTAACCTTTACAGTAGTAGTAACAATACAACCAACCTTAACAGCAAGTTTAGCCAACCCGGCAACGATTTGTTCAGGAGCAAGTGTAGCAGCAGTTGCACCAACAGCCAATATCGCAGGAACAACCTACACCTGGACGCGCCAACGATGAGTGCAGGAATCAGTGGTGGAGCAGCACAGGCAACCGGTGTAGCAACTTTCCAACAGGAGCCTTGACAAACTCAGGAGCAGCCAACGGCAAGCTACTTATACGGTAACGGCGACGAATGCAGCAGTAATACAGAACCTTTACAGTCGTAGTAACAATACAGCCAACCTTAACAGCAAGTTTAGCCAACCCGGCAACGATCTGTTCAGGAGCAAGTGTAGCAGCAGTTGCACCAACAGCCAATATCGCAGGAACAACCTACACCTGGACGCTGCCAACGATGAGTGCAGGAATCAGTGGTGGGGCAGCACAGGCAACCGGTGTAGCAACTTTCTCAACAGGAGCATTAACGAACTCAGGAGCAGCCAACGGCACAGCGACTTATACGGTAACGGCAACGAATGCAGCAGCATGTAATACAGTAACCTTTACAGTCGTAGTAACAATACAGCCAACCTTAACAGCAAGTTTAGCCAACCCGGCAACGATCTGTTCAGGAGCAAGTGTAGCAGCAGTTGCACCAACAGCCAATATCGCAGGAACAACCACACCTGGACGCACAACGGCAGGAATCAGGGGAGCACAGGAGGGTAGCACACCACAGGGCATTAACGAACTCAGGAGCGCCACGCACGCCTCGTAACGCAACGAAGCAGCAGCAACAGTCCTACAGTGTAGTAACCATCAACCAACCTTAACAGCAAGTTTAGCCAACCCGCAAACCCCCCCCCCCCCCTCACCCCCCCCCAGTTTGCAACGGCAACCATTGTTCAGGAGCAAGTGTAGCAGCAGTTGCACCAACAGCCAATATCGCAGGTACAACCTACACCTGGACGCTGCCAACGATGAGTGCAGGAATCAGTGGTGGAGCAGCACAGGCAACCGGTGTAGCAACTTTCTCAACAGGAGCCTTGACAAACTCAGGAGCAGCCAACGGCACAGCTACTTATACGGTAACGGCGACGAATGCAGCAGCATGTAATACAGTAACCTTTACAGTCGTAGTAACAATACAGCCAACCTTAACAGCAAGTTTAGCCAACCTGGCAACGATCTGTTCAGGAGCAAGTGTAGCAGCAGTTGCACCAACAGCCAATATCGCAGGAACAACCTACACCTGGACGCTGCCAACGATGAGTGCAGGAATCAGTGGTGGGGCAGCACAGGCAACCGGTGTAGCAACTTTCTCAACAGGAGCATTAACGAACTCAGGAGCAGCCAACGGCACAGCGACTTATACGGTAACGGCAACGAATGCAGCAGCATGTAATACAGTAACCTTTACAGTCGTAGTAACAATACAGCCAACCTTAACAGCAAGTTTAGCCAACCCGGCAACGATCTGTTCAGGAGCAAGTGTAGCAGCAGTTGCACCAACAGCCAATATCGCAGGAACAACCTACACCTGGACGCTGCCAACGATGAGTGCAGGAATCAGTGGTGGGGCAGCACAGGCAACCGGTGTAGCAACTTTCTCAACAGGAGCATTAACGAACTCAGGAGCAGCCAACGGCACAGCGACTTATACGGTAACGGCGACGAATGCAGCAGCATGTAATACAGTAACCTTTACAGTAGTAGTAACAATACAGCCAACCTTAACAGCAAGTTTAGCCAACCCGGCAACCATCTGTTCAGGAGCAAGTGTAGCAGCAGTTGCACCAACAGCCAATATCGCAGGAACAACCTACACCTGGACGCTGCCAACGATGAGTGCAGGAATCAGTGGTGGAGCAGCACAGGCAACAGGGGTAGCAACTTTCTCCACAGGAGCCTTGACAAACTCAGGAGCAGCCAACGGCACAGCGACTTATACGGTTACGGCAACGAATGCAGCAGCATGTAATACAGTAACCTTTACAGTAGTAGTAACCATACAACCAACCTTAACAGCAAGTTTAGCCAACCCGGCAACGATTTGTTCAGGAGCAAGTGTAGCAGCAGTTGCACCAACAGCCAATATCGCAGGAACAACCTACACCTGGACACTGCCAACGATGAGTGCAGGAATCAGTGGTGGGGCAGCACAGGCAACCGGAGTAGCAACTTTCTCAACAGGAGCATTAACGAACTCAGGAGCAGCCAACGGCACAGCGACTTATACGGTTACGGCAACGAATGCAGCAGCATGTAATACAGTAACCTTTACAGTAGTAGTAACCATACAACCAACCTTAACAGCAAGTTTAGCCAACCTGGCAACGATTTGTTCAGGAGCAAGCGTAGCAGCAGTTGCACCAACAGCCAATATCGCAGGAACCACCTACACCTGGACGCTGCCAACGATGAGTGCAGGAATCAGTGGTGGAGCAGCACAAGCAACAGGGGTAGCTCAATTCTCAACAGGAGCCTTGACAAACTCAGGAGCAGCCAACGGCACAGCGACTTATACGGTAACAGCGACGAATGCAGCAGCATGTAATACAGTAACTTTTACAGTAGTAGTAACAATACAACCGACCTTAACAGCAAGTTTAGCCAACCCGGCAACCATCTGTTCAGGAGCAAGTGTAGCAGCAGTTGCACCAACAGCCAATATCGCAGGAACAACCTACACCTGGACACTGCCAACGATGAGTGCAGGAATCAGTGGTGGGGCAGCACAGGCAACCGGAGTAGCAACTTTCTCAACAGGAGCATTGACAAACTCAGGAGCAGCCAACGGCACAGCGACTTATACGGTAACGGCAACGAATGCAGCAGCATGTAATACAGTAACCTTTACAGTCGTAGTAACAATACAGCCAACCTTAACAGCAAGTTTAGCCAACCCGGCAACGATCTGTTCAGGAGCAAGTGTAGCAGCAGTTGCACCAACAGCCAATATCGCAGGAACAACCTACACCTGGACGCTGCCAACGATGAGTGCAGGAATCAGTGGTGGGGCAGCACAGGCAACCGGTGTAGCAACTTTCTCAACAGGAGCATTAACGAACTCAGGAGCAGCCAACGGCACAGCGACTTATACGGTAACGGCAACGAATGCAGCAGCATGTAATACAGTAACCTTTACAGTCGTAGTAACAATACAGCCAACCTTAACAGCAAGTTTAGCCAACCCGGCAACGATCTGTTCAGGAGCAAGTGTAGCAGCAGTTGCACCAACAGCCAATATCGCAGGAACAACCTACACCTGGACGCTGCCAACGATGAGTGCAGGAATCAGTGGTGGGGCAGCACAGGCAACCGGTGTAGCAACTTTCTCAACAGGAGCATTAACGAACTCAGGAGCAGCCAACGGCACAGCGACTTATACGGTAACGGCGACGAATGCAGCAGCATGTAATACAGTAACCTTTACAGTAGTAGTAACAATACAACCGACCTTAACAGCAAGTTTAGCCAACCCGGCAACCATCTGTTCAGGAGCAAGTGTAGCAGCAGTTGCACCAACAGCCAATATCGCAGGAACAACCTACACCTGGACGCTGCCAACGATGAGTGCAGGAATCAGTGGTGGAGCAGCACAGGCAACAGGGGTAGCAACTTTCTCCACAGGAGCCTTGACAAACTCAGGAGCAGCCAACGGCACAGCGACTTATACGGTTACGGCAACGAATGCAGCAGCATGTAATACAGTAACCTTTACAGTAGTAGTAACCATACAACCAACCTTAACAGCAAGTTTAGCCAACCTGGCAACGATTTGTTCAGGAGCAAGTGTAGCAGCAGTTGCACCAACAGCCAATATCGCAGGAACAACCTACACCTGGACACTGCCAACGATGAGTGCAGGAATCAGTGGTGGGGCAGCACAGGCAACCGGAGTAGCAACTTTCTCAACAGGAGCATTAACGAACTCAGGAGCAGCCAACGGCACAGCGACTTATACGGTTACGGCAACGAATGCAGCAGCATGTAATACAGTAACCTTTACAGTAGTAGTAACCATACAACCAACCTTAACAGCAAGTTTAGCCAACCCGGCAACGATTTGTTCAGGAGCAAGCGTAGCAGCAGTTGCACCAACAGCCAATATCGCAGGAACCACCTACACCTGGACGCTGCCAACGATGAGTGCAGGAATCAGTGGTGGAGCAGCACAAGCAACAGGGGTAGCTCAATTCTCAACAGGAGCCTTGACAAACTCAGGAGCAGCCAACGGCACAGCGACTTATACGGTAACAGCGACGAATGCAGCAGCATGTAATACAGTAACTTTTACAGTAGTAGTAACAATACAACCGACCTTAACAGCAAGTTTAGCCAACCCGGCAACCATCTGTTCAGGAGCAAGTGTAGCAGCAGTTGCACCAACAGCCAATATCGCAGGAACAACCTACACCTGGACACTGCCAACGATGAGTGCAGGAATCAGTGGTGGGGCAGCACAGGCAACCGGAGTAGCAACTTTCTCAACAGGAGCATTGACAAACTCAGGAGCAGCCAACGGCACAGCGACTTATACGGTAACGGCAACGAATGCAGCAGCATGTAATATTGTTACGTTCACGGTTGTTGTGACGATTAATCCTGTAATCACCATGAATCCGATTGCAAATGATACCCTCTGCCATACAGAAGTTTTACCTGCAATTATTTTTTCAAGTACCCTGGGAACATCTTATTCCTGGACCAATAGTAATACCTCAATTGGTTTAGCTGCCAATGGAACTGGTGATTTGCCGTCATTTACAGCATTAAATTCTGGATTGAGTGTTGCCACAGCAACAATTACAGTTACACCTTATATTAATTCTTGTCCTGGAAATAATCAAACTTTCACAATAATTGTGAATCCGGTAATAACAATGAATCCTGTTTCGAATGATACAGTTTGTAGTAATGGACTTTACACAGGCAAATCATTCACAGGAACGTTGGCAACTAGTTATACCTGGACAAATAGTAATCCATCTATTGGTCTTTCGGCTAGTGGAACTGGAAATATTACTTTATTTACTGCTATTAATAATGGAGTATCTCCAATCACAGCGACTATTACAGTAACACCTTTAATAAACAATTGCCCCGGAAATACTGAAACATTTACAATCACTGTTTTACCTCAATTGGGAGCAAACATTGATCTTGATGATATTACAATATGTCAAACTGGTTCTATTACTTTAAATGCAAATATTACAAATCAAAATGGACCAATTGATTATCAATGGTCTAATTCTCAGGATGGAACCACCTGGAGTATAATTCCATCAGCAAATTCAAATAGTCTGGTTATTAACGGTTCAGCTGTAGATACTGTCTATTATAAAGTAGGTGTTAGAGCATCTGGAATCGGTTGTAATTACATGGATTCGGATAGTTCTGTTGTGATTGTTGTTCCGAATTTAAGTGTTAATGTTTCAATTCCTAGCTTTACTTTATGTCAGGGGGGAATTTTACAAATTGATGCTAATACAACCAATGGAACAGGAATTATCACATATCAGTGGCAGATTTCTTCTGATAATATTTCATTTATAAATATTCCGGGAGCCATTGGTGACAGTCTTTTGGTACCTACTTCAACTGTTGGAGTTAATTATTTTAAGGTTATTGCTACTGCAAGTGGTATCGGTTGTGGAACTTCAACATCTTCTGTTTCCACAGTAACCGTTGTTCCGAATTTATCGGTTTCAGTAGATATTCCAAATATAACAGTTTGTGAAGGGGCAAGTACAACGATTACTGCCACTCCTCA